>JAFZBE010000019.1 GCA_017561935.1 Bacteroidales bacterium
ACCAATTACAGCACTCCAAGGCCACTCAGGAAAATGAGCAGGATGCAGATGGGAGCGAAGTAACGGACTACGAACATGAACAACGGGATATAGCCACCCTTGTCCTTGCCAAAGTTGGTGAGCGTGTCGTGCAAGAGTTTGCGGTCCATTCGCCAACCCAGGAAGACGGCCATCAGCAGTCCTCCGAGTGGCAGGATGACGTTGGCTGTCACTTTGTCAAAAATGTCGAACAGGGAATAGCCGGCGAAGGTCAGCCACTCGGCGAAATCGGGACAGAACGACAGGCAACAGCCCGTGCCAAGAATCCACGCAATCACAGAAACAATGAGGACAGCACGTAGGCGACTCACGTGGAACTGCTCCTGCAGAATGGCAATGGGACACTCCATCATCGAGATGCTCGAAGTGAGTGCAGCGATAGCCAACAGAACAAAGAACACAATACTCCAAACATAACCACCAGGCATCTGCACAAAAACACTGGGCAGGGTGATGAAGGCCAAGCCTGGTCCTGCATCGGGATGAATGCCATAAGCAAAGCAGGCAGGGAAGATAATGATGCCGGCCAGAATGGCAATCAGCGTATCGACCAGACAGATGAAGAGCGAAGTTTTGCCCATCTTGGTGCTATTGGGCAGATACGAACCATAGATGAGCAGCGTACCCACACCCATCGAGATGCTGAAGAACGACTGACCCATGGCCGAAAGGATGACCTTACCAGAAATCCTGCTGAAGTCGGGATGAAAGAGGAACTTCAAGCCTTCGACCGCACCGGGGAGCAACAGGGAATTGATGCAAAGCACGAGCATCAGCGCTCCCATGATGGGCATGAGGATATTGGACCATCGTTCGATGCCCTTTTGCACACCACCCATGAGAATCAGCGTATTGAGTAGCACGAATCCTGTCATATAGAGGAAGGGCAGCAAGGCACCCTGGGAGTAGGCAGCAAAATCCCCGACGGAGAGTTTGTCGAGCACCGAGATGGCCGTGTAGTGAAGTGTCCAGCCGGCTACCACAGAATAGAAGCCGACAATCATGAGCACGCCCACCGCCCCAAGGATGCCCGTGAGCCACCAATAGGAGCCAGGGGCCAAACGACGAAAGGCTCCTACAGCGTTGCTATGTGAGGCACGTCCCAAAGTGAGTTCGGCCAACATCAGCGGAGTACCCAACATGAGCACACACAACACATAGACCAACAGAAAGGCGGCCCCGCCATTCTGACCCGTCTCGTAGGGAAAACGCCAGATGTTGCCAAGTCCGACAGCCGAACCGACAGCCGCAAGGATGCCTCCCAGTTTGGTCACAAATAATGCTCGTTCGTTACTCATCGGTCATTACTGAAGATTGATAAAACAACACTTTTATAGCAATCCGAGACCGCTGAGGAAGATGAGCAGAATGCAGACAGGAACAAAGGTGCGCAGCAAAAGAAGCAATGGACGCAGATACCACCCCGAGTCGTTTCGCCAGTTGGTGATCGCATTGCGGACAATCTCCTTTTCGAGCCACCAGCCCACAAAGAGAGAGGTCAGGAATGCACAGACAGGCATCATGTAACGTGCCGTGATATGGTCGAAGAAGTCGAACAGCACATCGCCACCAATCGTGAATCCGCTCCACAGACCCATCGACAACGAACAGCCGATGCCGAGCACCAGAGAGCCGATGGCACTGATGATCACAGCCCTGCGTCGAGAAATGTGCCACTCCTCCTGCATGAAGGAGATAGGCACTTCGAAGATGCTCATGCAGGATGTGAGTCCTGCCAAGGTGACCAGAATGAAGAACAACAGTCCCATGATCCAGCCCAATGGCATGGAGTTGAAGACCTGCGGAAGGGTGACAAAGACCAGTCCCGAACCCTCGCCTGGAGCTACACCAAACGAGAAACAGGCGGGGAAGATGACGATGCCGGCAAGGATGGCAATGAGCGTGTCGAGTGTGGCAACCTGAAGGGCGGTCTGACCAATCTTGGTATTGTCGGATAGATAGGAACCGTAGGCCACCATGATGCCCATGGCTACCGAAAGGCTGAAGAATGCCTGACCCATCGCATCGATCCAAGTGCGACCACTCACCTTGCTCCAATCGGGCACGAAAAGGAACTCCATGCCTTTGCGGAACTCAGGCAGGAAGAAGCTGTTGACCACCAAGATAAGAAGCACAGCAGCAAGGATGGGCATCATGATGTTGGAGGCACGTTCGATGCCCTTCTGCACACCGCCCAAAAGAATTGCCACATTGACGAGAATAGCCAGGATGGTCCACACAAGAGGTTCGACAGGACTGCTGACAAAACGATGGAAGTCGTCGCCCGACATCGTGTTGGTCAGCGCTTGCCAGGTGGCGTGCAAAGTCCAACCCGAAAGGACCACATAGAATCCGAGAATAAGACAGGCAACAACCAGTCCAAGGATGCCCACCAGATACCAGTGTGTGCCTGGGGCAACCTTACGGAAAGCGCCCACCACATTGCGATGCGACGAACGGCCGATACAAAACTCGGCAATCAGCAAGGGAACGCCCAACATCAACACGCTGACAACATAAATGACCAGAAAGGCAGCACCGCCATTCTGACCCGTCATGTAAGGAAATCGCCAGATATTACCGAAACCCACAGCAGAGCCCACAGCAGCGGCCAAGGCCCCCAATCGGGTGCCGAAAGTAGCGCGAGAGGTTCCCGGGTTGACAGATGTTTTTTTACTCATTTCAAAAAGGCTTCAGACAAGAGATGAAAACGCTAAATAATGGCTGCAAAAATACCAAAAATTTTCGTTCCAAACAACAAAATGCGTGAGAATATTGAAAAAAAGTACAATTTTTGATTGATTTTTTGTGAAATATTTGCTTTAGTTGAAAAAAAAGTGTAATTTAGCGCCTCGAAAATCGCGTATTCGCGCGTATGTGAAGCAAATAAATGAATATAGAAGGATATCACGTACCCGTAATGCTGAAAGAATGTCTGGAAGGCCTCCAAATCCACCCAGATGGCATCTATGTCGATGTTACATTCGGTGGAGGAGGACATAGCCGCGCCATCCTTGAACAGCTGGGGCCCAAAGGACATCTCTTCAGTTTTGATCAGGATCCGGATGCCGAACAAAACATCGAGGGCACGCCTTCAAACTTCACTTTCGTACGCTCCAACTTCCGCTATCTAAAGAACTGGATGCGATATTACGGCGTGGATCATATCGACGGACTGTTGGCCGACCTCGGCGTTTCGAGCCACCATCTCGACGATGCCGAACGTGGCTTTGCCTTCCGTTTCGATGCGCCACTTGACATGCGAATGAATACACGTGCCGGACGCACGGCAGCCGAACTGCTGGCTGATGCTGATGATAGGGAATTGACGAGAATATTTACCCTTTATGGAGAGTTGAGACAAGCACGACGCATGGCACAAGCCATCGTCAAACGCCGCGCGTTGCAACCCATCCTCACCACGGGAGACCTGCTGACGACCATCAAGCCTATGATCAGTCCGAAAGCCGAGAAGAAGGAACTCGCACAAACCTTCCAGGCTTTGCGCATCGAGGTGAACCACGAGATGGATGCACTCGAAGAAATGCTGAAGGCGGCCATCGGACTGCTGAGACCAGCTTCCGGGAAGCGAGCAGGAGGACGACTTGTCGTGATGACCTACCACAGCCTCGAAGACCGCATTGTCAAGAACATGATACGTTCGGGGCAAACCGACGGCGAGGTACAGAAGGACTTCTACGGCAAGATCATTGCCCCGTTGAAGGCTGTCAACAACAAGGTGATCGAAGCATCGGAAGAAGAAGTGGAGCGCAATCCGCGAGCACGTTCCGCAAAACTCCGCATCGCAGAGAGATTAGCAATCAATTAACTACAAAAGACTTTGGCAAAGAAATTCAACATCATCGACGAAGCTGGAAAGGTCATCAGCGATGACCAGAGCCCGCTCTTCAGCAAGAAGTTCTACGAGCAGCATTTCCAAAAGATTCTCATCGTAATCATTCTGCTGATCAGCTACATCCAGCTGCGCTATGAATATGAGGACCATATCATCGCCATCGCCCGTCTGAAAAACGAGCGCAATGATGTGCGTTATACCAGCATCGAAAAATGGGGCGACCTGACGCTACGCAATCGTCCGGAAGTCATCAAACAGAAGGTGGCCGACAGCGATGTGAACCTAATCGAAAGTGACGAACCTGCAGTAATCATCAAAAAATAAGTCATGGGTTTCATCAAGAAGCTAATCAATAAATACATTTTTGGATGGACGCCAGCCTTCAGTACAAGGTTCGGCATCGTGCTGGGCGTACTATTACTTTACGTCCTGGCCATTATTGCATGCGCCACAAAAACATTCATGGTCGATCGTCCACACTATGAGAAACTCATCGGCAACCTGAAACGCGACAGTGTCAGCATCCCGCAGATTCGTGGCGTGATCTATAGTGAAACGGGCGACATGATTGCTGCTTCGGCTCCTGAATACGACATCTTCTTCGACTTCAGAAACAAGGACCAGAAATGGTTCAAGTCAGTCTATGATTCGACGAAGCACAAAAAAATCAAAGTCTCCACCACCCTGCTGCCCAAGGATACGATGGACTATTATTTCGGTGCCAATGGTCCTGCAGCTCAATGGATGCACAAGCTTAATCCCAGAAAGACCGCTGCCGAACATGCCCTCGGCATGATGAAAGCCTACCGCGAAGGCAATCATCGTTACCTCGCATTACGAAGAATATCCTACCTCGAATACAAGGAACTCCGAAACTCGGCACCCTTCTTTTCGAAAAACCGCAACCATATCGGCATGTTCGCCGAAGACCGCCCCAACCGCAAACGTCCATACGGTGAACGTCGCATGGGAGCCTCTACTATCGGCGGCGTGTTCCCTACCGACACTTTCCGCATTGTGAATGGAGTGCGTCGGAACATGAAGGGCCATGGGCGCAACGGCTTGGAACAAACCTTCGACAGCCTGCTGAATGGCGAACCCGGCATCGGATTCACACAAAAGGTGAAACTCTATCGTCAAACCATCGTGCAGCAGGAACCTGTCGATGGTGCCGATGTCTATACGACGCTCGATATGGAGATGCAACGCATCCTCGACTTCGAGCTCAACAAGCGCATCCTCGAACTGAATGCTGCAGGCGGCTGGGCTGCTGTGATGGAGACCAAGACCGGCAAGATCAAGGCCATCTCAAACCTGCAGCGCCGAGGCGACTACTGTGTCGAGGACTACAACCACTTTGTCATGGACCTCTATGACCCGGGGTCCACGTTCAAGACAGTCAGCTATACCGTCCTGCTTGACGATGGCAAAATCACACCCGACACTTGGGTAGATACCGGCAACACCGTCGCGAATCCGAATTCCTGGAATTACCATGGAAAACAGATACGCGACGACCATCCTGTAGGCAAGGTGACAGCCGACGAGGCCATGGTACAATCGTCGAACATCTCGCTGGCCAAACTTACGACAGGGGCATACGAAAACAACAAGCAACGTTACCTCGACCTGATAGACAAGATGAAGATCTTCGAGGATATGCATCTTGAAGTCGAGTTTCAGGGCGCTCAACGTCCCCGCAACCGCAAGGTTGGCGATGCCACTTGGAGCAAGGTGTCGCTCGGACAGATCAGTTATGGTTACGAAACGCGCATTCCCGGCATGTATATGCTCAACTTCTACAACGCCATTGCCAACAATGGCACGTTGATGCGTCCCTATATCGTCGATCGTGTGGTGAAGGACGGCCAGGTGCTCTATCATCGCGAGCCCGAGGTGATCAATCCAAAGATTTGCTCCGATTCCACACTGCGGGCTGTGCGTCATGCCCTCGAAGGGGTCGTCGAGCGAGGTACAGCCCATGGCAATGCATGGTTGCCCGGTGCATACTCCAAGAAAGTGAAGATTGCCGGCAAGACGGGCACTGCCCAGCGTTATGCCAACCATTCGTACGCCGGCAACGGACATTATGTCTCATTCGCAGGCTATTTCCCGGCTGATAATCCGCAATATACCTGCTTCGTTGTTATCGATGCACGCCCGGGTGGCAACTTCGGCCGTCCTGGTGGAGGTTACATGGCAGGACCGGTGTTCCGCAACTTTGCCGAGCAAGTGTATGCCAACAGCATCTATCGAACCGTCAATGACATCAAGCCCGACTCGGCTAATGTAGCCAATAACGGCATGTATCCCAAGGCCAAACGCGGCCCGATGCTGACCACTGCCGAGGTGACCAACGAACTGGGGCTGGACAGTGTGCTCTTCAGTATGGACATTCGCAACGTGAACCTCAATGACGTGAAGCCGGGGGTAGTGCCCGATGTCGAAGGCATGGGTGCTGCCGATGCGCTCTTCATGCTCGAAAATGCAGGTCTGCGTGTCAACTTATCGGGACGCGGCAAGGTCATCAGCCAGTCGCTCGTCGCTGGTTCCAAAATTACCAAAGGTCAAACAATAAGTATTACTTTGAAATAATTAGATCATTATTCCCAGAATGAAACTCAGCCAATTACTGGAACGCCTCACCTATCAGCTTGAAGGTTCCAGGACAACAGATATCGAAATCAGTTCTGTCGAGACCGACAATCGAAAGGTTGTGTCAGGCTCTCTCTTCATAGCCGTGCATGGTACTACCGTTGATGGACATTCGTTCATTCCTCAGGCCATCAAGAATGGTGCTGTTGCCGTAGTCGGCGACAAGGCTTGGTGGGAAGCCGAGGGTTCCCAACTGGCTGCTTCGCTCGAAAAGGCTCCCACTTTCATTATCGTGGAGGACTGCAACCTGGCCCGTGCCATCCTTGCAACAGCATGGTATGGTTACCCATCTGAACAGTTGACCCTTGTAGGTGTGACTGGTACCAATGGCAAGACAACCATCGCCACCCTCCTTTACAAGCTCTTCACCAAGTTGGGATACCCTTGCGGACTGATCTCGACCGTTTGCAACTATGTCATCGACCGCCCTGTCCACGCATCTTTCACTACTCCCTATCCTCGGGAGCTCAATAGCCTTATTCGGCAGATGGTCGATGCCGGTTGTGCCTTCGTCTTCATGGAGGTTTCGAGCCACTCTGTCGATCAGCAACGCATCGGCGGTCTGGACTTCGATGGCGGTATCTTCACCAATCTGACACGCGACCACCTGGACTACCACAAGACGTTCGAGAACTATCTGCATGCCAAAAAGACGTTCTTCGACGGGCTGAAAAAGGATGCCTTTGCTCTCACCAACCTCGACGACCGCAATGGCGAGGTGATGCTTCAGAACTGCAAAGCCCGTCATTGTAGTTACAGTGTGCGAACCATGGCTGATTATACGACACGGATCATCGAAGAATCGTTCGAAGGCATGTCGCTCCTCATCGAAGGACAGGAAGTGCAGACCCATTTCGTGGGACGTTTCAATGCGTCGAACCTCATTGCCGTCTATGGTGCTGCCTGCGAAATCCTCAAAAACGAAAACGTACGAAAGCTCACGGCAGGTATCACCCATCAGGACCTGCTCGTCAAGATGTCGGAACTCGTCCCCGTCAACGGGCGCTTCGAATCAATTCGTTCACCCAAAGGCTTCTCGGCCATCATCGACTATGCCCATACGCCCGATGCCCTCGTCAATGTGCTTGGTACCATCCGCGAAATCCTCGATGCCAAAAAGAAAGGCCAGATCATCACCGTGGTGGGTTGCGGTGGCAATCGCGACAAGGGCAAGCGTCCCATCATGGCCCGCGAGTCGGCACTCCATTCCGATCGCCTCATTCTCACCAGCGATAATCCGCGTGACGAAAACCCTTTGGATATCCTCAACGACATGCAGGCCGGTCTCGATAGCGATGAGCTGCGCCAGAAGACCATCACCATCTGCGATCGTCGCGAAGCCATCCGCACGGCAGTCATGATGGCCCAAACCGACGATGTCATCCTCGTAGCCGGCAAGGGACACGAGGACTATCAGATCATCAAGGGCGTGAAGCATCACTTCGACGACCATGAAGTGGTGCGCGAAGCCATGGGCTTGTCTCCCAATGGTCTGAAAGCCGTGATAAATGGTATCCGCAACTTATTGAAACTTTGATAAACATTCTTTCAAATGCTATATTATATCTTCAGATACTTGAACAAAGCCTTCGACCTGCCTGGTGCCGGTATGTGGGCCTACGTTTCGACACGTGCCATCACAGCCCTCATCCTGGCACTCATCATCTCCATGTCGTTCGGTGAGTGGTTTATCCGCTATATGCGTCGCAAGAACAGGACTGAGGCACAGCGCAATCGTGAGATTGATCCTTATGGTGTCGAAAAGGTCGGTGTCCCCACCATGGGCGGCATTATCATCATCGTGGCCACTGTCGTTCCTTGCCTTCTGATGGGACGTCTGCGCAACATCTATATGCTCCTGATGCTGTTCACCACTCTTTGGCTTGGCCTGCTCGGCTTCCTCGACGATTACCTCAAAGGGCACAGCAAGCAGTATGACCGTATGCCACGTCTGCTTCAGTTCATCAGCGAATTCAGTGGCGCTACGCCCCAGTATCGCGAGAAGAACAAGAATGGCATGCGACCCATAGTCAAACTGCTTGGTCAGGCATTGCTCGGACTGGGTGTAGGGCTCACTCTTTGGCTTGCTCCCGATGCCGTGATGCGCGAAGGTGGTCATCTCATCAAGTCCACCCTCACCACGCTGCCCTTTGTCAAGGACCACAACCTCGACTATGCAGGATTCTTCGGCTTTCTCGGCAATTGGCAACAGGCTGCAGGCTGGGTCTTCTTCGTCTGCGTCACTACGTTCATCATCATGGCGGTGAGCAATGGTTCGAACCTCGACGACGGCATGGACGGCCTTTGTGCCGGCAACTCTGCCATCATGAGCGTCGCGCTCGTCATTTTGGCCTACTTCTCCAGCCACGCCGGATTTGCCGACTACTTCAACATCATGAACATCCCAGGCTGTCAGGAACTGGTAGTCTTCGGCGCAGCGTTTGTCGGTGCATTGATTGGTTTCCTCTGGTACAATGCCTTCCCGGCCCAGATCTTCATGGGCGATACGGGTTCGCTGCCCATCGGCGGCATCATCGCCGTGATGGCTGTCATCATCCGCAAGGAACTGCTCCTGCCCATCATCTGCTTCATCTTCCTCATCGAAAGCATCTCGGTCATGGGGCAGAATTTCATCGCACGCCGAGGTAATGCTATCGGCAAGAAGTACCGTTTCGTTAATCGCGCACCTATCCACGATGCCTTCCGTCTGAAGACCGAACAGTTGGCACAGCTGCGCACCATGGACAAGATTCTGTTGAAGTGGCCCAAGAGCTCATTCCACGAGAATAAGGTCACTGCCCGTTTCTGGATTGTCACCATCATCCTGGCGTCGTTTGCCATCATGACTCTCAAGGTTCGATAACTTAATGCAATGAAAAGAATAGCCATCATAGGCGCCGGAGAAAGCGGCACAGGTGCTGCCGTTCTGGCCAAAGTCAAGGGTTTCGACGTGTTCCTCAGCGACATGTCGCCCATCAAGGACAAATACAAGGCACTGCTCCAGCAGTACGAGATTCCTTACGAGGATGGTCACCCTCACACCGAGGAGCTCATCCTCAATGCCGATGAGGTGATCAAGAGCCCCGGCGTGCCACTCACGGCTCCGCTCATCGTCCAGCTCATGAAGCAAGGCACACCCATCATCTCGGAAATAGAGTTCGCAGGCCGATACACCGATGCCAAGATGATCTGTATCACAGGCTCCAACGGCAAGACCACCACCACGATGATGACCTACCACATCCTCAAGTCCAGTGGTCTGAATGTCGGACTGGCAGGCAACGTGGGCAAATCACTTGCCCTGCAGGTGGCCACCGAGCACTTCGACTATTACGTCATCGAACTCTCGAGCTTCCAGTTGGACAACATGTACAAGTTCCGCGCCAACATCGCCGTGATCATGAATATCACCCCCGACCACATGGATCGCTACGATCATGAGATGCAGAACTACATCAACTCGAAGTTCCGTATCGTCCAGAACCTCACCTCCTCCGATCATGTCATCTATTGGAATGGCGACAAGACGGTGATGCGCGAACTCGAACGTCGTCTCCGTGCTCCCAAGTCCGGTGAAATATATTTGGGCACCAACAACGAACATCCCGAGATGCGCTACCCCGATGGTTCGCAAATCTATCCCTTCAGCGGTCGCATCGAACCCCTCAAGGCACAGCTCGTTCCCTTCACCGGATTGAGTCTGAAGGAAATGGGTGGCAGGCCCCTCGTCCCTGGTGCTTACATCAAAGATGGCAACCTCGTCATTAATGTCCTTGATGCTGCTCTTGCAGCCGACACCACCGAGATACCGCTCGACGAACTGCCTCTCCCCGGTCCGCACAACCTCTACAACACGATGGCAGCCACCCTCTCGGCACGTCTCAGCGGCATCCGCAAGGAAGAGATACGTCGAGCACTCGCCACCTTCAAGGGCGTCGAACATCGCCTCGAGAATCTCGGCTACGTGGATGGTGTGGAGTATATCAACGATTCGAAAGCCACCAACGTTGACTCCTGCTGGTATGCCCTCGAGTCGATGAAGAAACCCACCGTGCTCATTCTGGGCGGCAAGGACAAGGGTAACGACTATACGCAGATCGAGAAGCTCGTCAAGGACAAGTGCACTGCTCTCGTCTATATGGGACTGCACAACGAGAAGCTCCACGCCTTCTTCGATGGTATGGGTAAACCAGTAGCCGATGCCCTGTCAATGCAGGAGGCCCTCGAAAAGTGTCGCACTTTCGCCCGTCCAGGCGACGTCGTCCTGCTCTCGCCCTGCTGTGCCTCCTTCGACCTCTTCAAGTCGTACGAGGACCGTGGCGACCAGATGAAGGCCATCGTAAAAGCCTGGCAGCATTAATATCTATAATTTCAATTTTCATCTCTAATGCAAGAACAAGACACTGCCAACGTCACAACAAATAGCCAATATGACTTCTTGGGCAGCATCATGAGAGGCGATTACTGGATATGGGGTATCTACGTATTCCTGTTTTGCATCTCTGTGGTCGAAATCTTCAGTGCCACCAGCCAGCTCACCTTCCGAGGGGGCTACGCCAGTGACCCTGCGGTTCGTCATGTCACCTTCCTGCTGGCTGGCGCCGTCTTCCTGCTCATTTCGCAGAGCATGAGTCTGCCCGCCATCCGTGCCTGGGACAAGCTCATCTATTTCTTCGGATTCTGCCTCTGCATCACCACCATCTTCGTGGGCACCGAGCAGAAAGGTGCTGCACGTTCCATCGCAGGTCTCCAGCCTGTCGAACTCTGCAAACTTGGTGTCACGATGGTGCTTTGTGCCCTTGTCACCGCTCGCGATGCCACGTTCCATATCATCCCGTTCTACCGCACTCGCACACGGGTTCGCCGATTCTGGACCTATCTGTTCATCATCGGCTTGGTGGCCCTTCCCATCGCCACGCAGAACCTTTCCAGCGCCCTCATCATCTGCATGGCATCGTTAGGCATCATGTTCCTGGGTGGAGTCAATGGCCGTTACCTTTGGTGGACCATCATTGTTGCCGTCATCGCCGCCATCATTGCCTTGGCCGCCCTGCGTGTCGTCTATGAGACACGTGGTGGCGAACAGAATGCCCGAACTGCCGAAATGGAGCAGGCTGAAAGTGGCATTACCGACAACAAGGTGCTTGGCCGTGTCATCACTTGGGCCAATCGTATCTACGACCATTCCGACAAGCCCCTTTGGGAAGAGGACATGAGTGGCAAGAAGAGCCAGGAGATCTATTCCCACATGGCCATTGCCAACAGCTATCCGTTTGGTCGATTCATCGGCAACAGCAAGATGCGCGACTTCCTGCCCGAAGCCTTCTCCGACTACATCTTCGCCATTATCTTCGAAGAGGGCGGTCCCGTGATGGCTTTGCTTGTCCTGCTCCTCTATCTTGTTCTGTTCATCCGATGTTATGTGCTGTCGCGGCGCACCGAGAGTCCCTACATACGGCTCATGATGTTGGGTTTGCCGCTCATTATCGTCATCCAGGCCCTCATCCATATCGGCGTCTGCACCGGGGCGATGTTCGTCACTGGTCAGCCTCTGCCTCTCATCAGTCGTGGTGGTTCGAGCATCATCGGTACAAGCATCTCCTTCGGCATCCTTCTTGCCCTCAGCCGTCTCATCCGATTGGAACAGCAGGAGCGTGCCGAACTGGCTGCCGAAACAGCCACCATCTCCGAAGAAGAAGCATTATCCGTCAACAATAATACCGAAAACGAATGAAATACCTCATTAGCGGTGGTGGCACAGGTGGCCACATCTTTCCCGCTGTCTCGATAGCCAATGCCATCCGCAAGGCCCAGCCCGATGCCGAGATTCTCTTTATCGGTGCTTTGGGTCGCATGGAGATGGAGAAGGTGCCCGCTGAGGGCTACAAGATTATCGGCCTTCCGGTACGCGGATTCATCCGTCCGCTTTTCCATCCCGGCAACCTCATGGTGCTGCTCGACCTGTGGAAGAGCATCCGCAAGGCCAAACAGATCATTCGCGAGTTCAAGCCCGATGCCGCTGTCGGTGTGGGGGGCTATGCCAGTGCCGCAGCCCTAAAGGCTGCCACGGCGCTCCACGTGCCCTACATCCTGCATGAGCAGAATGGCTTTGCGGGTGTCACCAACCAGAAGCTGGCCAAGGGAGCACGCCGCATCTGCGTGGCCTATCCCGGCATGGAGCGTTTCTTCCCCGCCGACAAGATCGTTGTCACAGGCAATCCCGTGCGCCAATCGCTCCTCGAGTGTACATCTACCGTCGAAGAGGCTCGCCGAGCTTTCGGTCTCGACCCCAACCTGCCCACCATCTTTGTCACGGGTGGCAGTCTCGGTGCACGCAGCATCAACAATGCCATCTGCGCCGGACTCGACCGTTTCCAGGAGGCAGGTGTGCAGGTGCTCTGGCAGACGGGCAAGGCCGATGGCGACAAGTGGGAACGTGCAGTGGCTGCCATGCATCCCGTCGGTGCCGATGGTGCTCCAGTGCCCGTCCACATCCATCCCACCGTCTTCGTCAAGGATATGGCGCAAGCCTATCGTGCTGCCGACATCGTCATCTCGCGTTCCGGTGCGGGTGCGGTCAACGAGGTCAGTCTCATTGGCAAAGCCGCCATCTTCGTCCCGTTGCCAACAGCTGCCGAAGACCATCAGACGGCTAATGCACGTTCTCTCGCCGACCGTGATGCTGCCATCCTCATTCCCGACAAGGAGGCACCCGCACGGCTCGTCAACGAGGCCATCCAGCTGGTTGCCGACAAGCAGCGCATCGCCACGATCGAGAAGAACGCCCACGCTATGGCACACTTCGGTGCTGCCGATGCAGTGGCAGCGATTGTAATCAACGAAGCCAAGAATTCATGAAGTCCATCTATTTCATAGGCGCCGGCGGCATCGGCATGTCCGCCCTCGAGCGCTACTACAATGCCAACGGCTATAAGGTGGGAGGCTACGACAAGACGCCCTCACCCCTCACCGATGCCCTTATCAGCGAAGGCATCGACATCCATTTCGAAGACAATATCGAGGCCGTCGATCCTGCCTTCAAGGACCCTGCATCATGCATCGTCTGCTATACGCCCGCCATTCCCTGCGAACATGGTGAGCTCTGCTGGTTCCAGAAGAACGGTTTCCAGGTGATGAAGCGCAGCCAGCTGCTCGGTATCGTCACCCGTCAGAAGCGCGGACTCTGCGTGGCCGGTACCCATGGCAAGACCACCACCAGTTCGATGATTGCCCATCTGCTCAAGCAGAGCCACGTCGATTGCAACGCCTTCCTTGGCGGCATCCTTAAGCCCTACGACAGCAACCTCATGCTCAGCGACACGAGCGACCTCGTAGCCATCGAGGCCGACGAGTTCGACCGTTCGTTCCACACCCTGTCGCCCTACATGGCCGTCATCACCTCGTGCGACCCCGACCACCTCGACATCTACGGTACCGAGGAGGCCTATCGCGAATCGTTTGCCCACTTCACCGAGCTCATCCGTCCCGGTGGTCTGTTGCTCAAACATCGTGGCATCAAGGTCAACTGCCGTCAGCATCCCGAGGTGCGCTATGCCGAATACGACATCGTGCCCGATGCTTCAAACCTCGGTGAGGACGAACTGCCCGACTTCTACGCCACCAACGTCCGTATCGGCAATGGCACCATCCTCTTCGACTTTGTCATCAAGGACGGCCAAATCACCTTCCGCGACCTCGAGCCAGGTGTTCCCGCACCCATCAATGTCGATAATGCCGTGGCTGCCCTGGCCATCTGTTGGCTCAATGGTTGCACCGAGGACGAACTGCGTCATGGACTGAAGACCTTCGGTGGGGCCAAGCGGCGCTTCGACTTCTATATCAAGCGCCCCGACCTCGTGGTCATGGACGATTATGCCCACCATCCCGACGAGATCCGTGCGTCGCTCCATTCCGTGCGTCAGCTTTTTGCAGGGCGTCACCTGACGCTCTGCTTCCAGCCCCATCTCTACAGCCGCACCCACGATCTGGTCGATGGCTTTGCTTCGGCACTGGCCATCCCCGACCGCACCATCCTCCTGCCCATCTATCCGGCACGCGAACAACCCATGCCCGGTGTCACCTCGCAGTGGCTCCTCAGCAAGATCGACAGTTCCGACAAGTGCCTGGTCGAGACGTCCGAGCTCGTCCCGCATCTCGTTGCCCTCCGCAAGAGTCACCAGCTTGACGTCCTCGTCATGATGGGAGCCGGCGTCGATATCGAGCGCCAGGTAGCACCTACTGCCCAGGCCCTCGCCGATTTGTAAATAGTTGCCACATAAATATTATTTATGGTCAAAACCATCTTCAAGGCTATAGGCGTCCTCCTCCTCTTAGGCTACCTGCTGGGAGCCGGCTATCTCTATGGCTTCTGGCGCAGCGAACCCCGTTATCGTGGCATGCACATCACCATCGACTATCCAAGCGACGATGCCCACTTCGTCACCGAGGCCAGCATCCGTCAGCTCGTCGAAGGCAAACCGGGATTCCGTTACAAAGGCAAGCCATACACCGAAGTCAACACTCTCGAACTCGCCAAATACATCGAGGAGAAGAACCGTCTGGTGCGTCATGTCGCGTGCTATCACACACCCGACAGTCTCCTGCGCATCGACATCGAGCAGCGCAATCCCATCATCCGCGTCAAGAGTTCCACACCCGTCAACGCCGGTGACGGGCACTCCATGTCCGACTTCTACATCGATCGCGATGGAGCCATGATGCCCGCCCAGTTCGGCACAGCCATCCAATTGCCCCTCGTCACGGGATTCGTCAAGAATCGCCATATCATGCCCCTTCACGACTTCGCCCTCCACCTCAAGAACGATGACTTCTGGTCGGCCGAAGTGACGCAAATCTATATCCGCGAAAATGGCGATGCCGAACTCGTCCCGCGCGTCGGCGACCACACCATCCTCGTTGGTTCCTTCGACGATATCCACCGAAAACTCGACAACGTACGAACATTCTACGACAAGGTCCTCCCCCGTAAGGGCTGGAACTTCTACAAAACCATCAACGTCAAGTTCAATGGCCAAGTCGTAGGCGAAAAATAAAACTAACCCCGGACCTCCTCTAATCCCCCTGCTTAGGGGGAAGAACCAAGCCCCGACAAGCAAGTCCTCCCCCTAAGCAGGGGGACCGAGGGGGTCTCCTTCAAACCCTTCAAACCCTTCAAACCCCTCAAACCCTTCGAACCCCTCTTAACCCCTCTTAACCCCTCTTAACCCC
>JAFZBE010000020.1 GCA_017561935.1 Bacteroidales bacterium
CGATTTGATGGAGCACTGTGACGGCCGACATAATGCTTCCGCGATTTGATGGAGCACTGTGACGGCCGACATAATGCTTCCGCGATTTGATGGAGCACTGTGACGACCGACATAATGCTTGCCACGATTTGATGGAGTACTGTGACGGCCGACATAGTGCTTCCGCGATTTGATGGAGTACTGTGACGGCCGACATAATGCTTGCTACGATGGAAGAAGTACTCTGATGGCCGTCAGAGTGCTCGTCACAAAAAAATCCCTCAATACTGCTTTGGAGTACTGAGGGATTGGAAGAAGGAAAGAAATTCCTTTCGTAAGCTGGCTACTTCACCATGATAAGTTTGCCATTCACCACGCAGAGGCCCTTGGCAGCGTTGAGCTTTTGGCCGGCGATGTTGTAGATGGCGTGATTGGCGGCAGGTGCAGCCTCAACTTCGCTGATGGAAGTTTCTCCGCTCTTCACGAGCACTACTTTGGTGACCTTGGCATCGATACCCTGAAGGACGAGCCCATAGTTGTTGAGTTCATAGACCATGTTCGAGGTGTAGGGATCGAGGTTGTAAGGCTCAACGGTGATATCGGTGTCGGTGATGGCCACTGTATAAGAGTCGGCCTGGCTGACGTTGATGGTAGGAGCTATGGCACCCCATCCATCGGCGAGCGACTTGACAAAGACCTGGCTGCCCCATTGCCAGCTAACAGCCTGTACTGGTTCGGCAGTGATGACGAGTTTGTCTCCAGCCTTTACGTTGAGTTTGCCGATGCTTACCGAACCACTCCAGCTCTCGTCGAAGGTATATTCGCCTTCCCACAGACTTTGTTCGGTGACTGGTGCGATATCGCCCACAAGCGTCACGTGATCGACAGCACAGTCGTTGTAGATGTTGATGGTGATACCCACGTCATGCCATTCACCAGGAGTGGTGCCGGCCACTTCCTTGATTTTAGCTACAGTGTACTCGTAGGTCCAGTTAGTGCCAGCCTGGCCAACCCACTCGACAATGGGTGTCCAGTTGTCGGAATTGGCAAAGCCGCCAATGCCCCAACCTTCACGGCTTGCACCTGAGTTGTTGTTGATATAGAAGCGAACGAGGTCGGTGTCGGCAGCGCCAAGGCCGTCGATTTCGGAAACGAGAAGGGTGTGACCTTCTACGAGGTTGAGATTGGTCTCGGTCTCAGCAAAAGCGATAGCAGCGCCAAGAGCCAAAACAGAAGTAAGTAGAACCTGTTTCATAAGCTTTAGATTGTTTGAGTATAGTATTGAGTTGTATAACAATTAGTGTCTGTAGAAGCTCTGATTATGACGGTGCAAAGATAAGACTTTTTGTAAAAAACTCCAAATAATTTTGCAAATTGGTAAACGAAATGACAATAAATTGATAAATAGCGCAAAAAAAGCTGCGGTTTGTCGCCCATTATTTGCTTGTTTCTCCATTATTTGCTATCTTTGCACCGTTAATTGAAAAACCAATGAGATATTTCTTGTTACTAATCACCTTTCTATTCGGATGTTCCTTTCTGTATGCCGAAGAATTTTCTGAACTGACGGTTGATTTCCCCAAGGTGGCGACCTATAGCGAGGCCATAGGTTATGGCTACGACCTGAACACTTCCTGGGACGGACGTGCCATTACTCCTTTCTTCTTCAGCGTCAATGTGCCCGATGGCAACTACCGCGTCACCGTAACCATCGGCAGCAAACGACGTGCAGCTGTAACCACCATCCGTTGCGAGAGCCGTCGCCTCTATATCGAAAACCTCGCTACAAAAAAAAGCGAACTGGTGACGCGCACATTCGTGGTCAACAAGCGCGACTCCCTTTTCACCAATGACAAAGGAAAGGCCGACAAGGTGAAGCTGAAGCCGGGAGAGGGGGGGAAGTTGCATTGGGACCGCAAACTTACTTTCGAAATCAATGGCGACGCTCCTGCCATCCAGCGCATCGAGATTGTGCGTGACGAGCAGATCTCCACTTTGTATCTCTTGGGCAACAGCACCGTGGTCGATCAGAGCAACGAGCCATGGGCCAGTTGGGGACAGATGATTCCACGTTTCCTCAACGAAGGTCTCGCTGTGGCCAATTATGCCGAGAGCGGATTGGCTGTTGCCACGCTCATTGGCCAGAACCGTTGGGCCAAGGTTCATAGCCTCCTTCGCGAAGGTGACTACGTGATGCTCGAATTCGGCCACAACGACCAGAAGACCGACGACCGTCCCGGCAACGGTGCCTATTACGCCTTCAGCCATCAGGTGAAAGTGATTTTGGACCAATGTCGTGCCAAGGGAGCTACCCTCATCCTCTGCACGCCCACCATGCGCCGTAGCTTTAAAAATGGTGTGAACCAGAATACCCACAAGGACTATCCCGAAGCTATTCGTGCCATCGCCGAGCGCGAAGGCCTGCTTTGCATCGATCTGCAGTCGATGACTGGTAAGTTCTACGAGGCGATGGGAGAGGAGGAGTCAAAACGTGCCTTTGTGCACTACCCTGCCGGTACGTGGCCCGATCAGGGAAAGGCCTTGGCCGACAATACGCACTTCAATCCCTACGGAGCCTACGAGATTGCCCGTATGGTGGCAGCCGCTCTTGCTCAATCCGAAATGCCCATCGGCGGGTTTGTCCTCCCCGAATTCAGCCATTTCGATCCGTCACATCCCGACGAAATCGAAACCTTTCATTGGAACAACTGCCCCTTTGTGGATATGACCAAGCCTGACGGAAACTGAACCCATAATCCAGAATCTCTAGATTCTCTAGAAAAACTAGAACTTCTAGAAGATCCGGAATAAACCGGCAAAAATAATGAAAAAATCTCTCTTCTCCTTTTTCACTTTCTTCATCCTTTTCACCTGCGGAGCTCAAATCCGCGATGCCAACGGCATCAACGATACCACAGTCGATAACTACAAGCCGACCGAGGATGTCGATTCGAAATATGCACGCCCCGTGCCTGGTTCGAGCCGCAAGGGCAATAACCCTGTGCTCTTCCTCGTCGGTAACAGCACGATGCGTACCGGTACCAAGGGCAATGGCAACAACGGCCAATGGGGTTGGGGTGCTTTTGCTGCACAGTATTTCGACGAGGAGCGTATCACGGTCGAGAACCATGCCCTCGGCGGCACGTCGAGCCGCACATTCTACAACCAGCTTTGGCCTGACGTACTCAAAGGGGTACAGGCTGGCGACTATGTTCTCATCGAACTAGGCCACAACGACAATGGCCCGCTCGACACCTGGACGGCCCGCAACAGCATCGCTGGCATCGACCCAGACACCTGCGCCACGGTGACGCTTCACGATTGCCGCTCGAAGGATTGGAATGGCCGCGTGGAGACTGTCTATAGTTATGGGCAGTATATGCGCATGTTCATCAACGATGTGCGTGCCAAGGGAGCCTATCCCCTCATCGCTTCACTCACCCCACGCAATTCGTGGGACAACGAGACTACCATCACCCGCAAGTGGACTACTTTCACCCCATGGGGCAAGGCGGTGGCCGAAGAGATGAATGTGCCATGGATTGATCTTGAAGGCGTCAGCGCTTCGCGCCTTGAAAAGTTCGGCCATTGGAAGACCGATTACATGTTCTATTACGTCGATAAGATCCACACTTCGCGCTTTGGCGCCGAGAACAATGCCTACAGCGCAGCTTTGGCCATTCAGCAATGCGAGAACTGCCCGCTCAAGGAATATCTCAAGGACCTCACCCCCATTCATGTCGATGTGAATCGTGTGCCAGGCAAGACCGTGGTTTGGCTCTGCGGCGACTCTACTTGCAAGAACTCCGACAACGACCCTAACGGTATGTGGGGCTGGGGTAGTCAGGCCTACACCGTTTTTGATACGGCTGCCGTCATCTTCCGCAATGAGGCCATGGCTGGTCGTTCATGCCGCACTTACCTCAATGAGCGGCGTTGGGAGAAGGTCTATAACTCCCTCCAGCCCGGAGATATCGTGTTCCTCCAGTTCGGACATAACGATGTGGGCGACATCGAGAAAGGCAAGGCTCGTGGTGAAATAGCCTTGGGCACCGATTCGACCAAGGTTTTCAAGCTCGAAACCACCGGTGAATACGAGGCCGTCTATAGCTTCGGATGGTATCTGAAGAAGATGATCGGGGATGCCCGTGAAAAGGGAGCCATTCCCATCCTGCTCAGTCTCACGCCACGCAACGAGTGGCCCGACGGCAAGGTCGAGCGACGCAACGATACCTATGGTCGCTGGTATCGTCAGGTGGTCGAAGCCACAGGTGTACCCTTCATCGATGTGCACAACATCACCGCCGACTTCCTCGACAGCATCGGACAGGAGGCCGCTCGTGCATATTACAATCACGACCACACCCACACCAGCCTCCTCGGTGCACAACGCAATGCCAGGAGCGTAGCCCAAGGCATGCGTTCCCTCGGATATGATCGCCTATTGAAGTAACATCATCTGCCGCTTCCTTCCCAATCGTCAATAATCAATTATTATTTATTGTAAACTATTTTTTGATATATGATTCATCTCGTCATCATGGCCGGCGGCATCGGTAGCCGCTTCTGGCCCATGTCAACACCACAGTGCCCAAAGCAATTTCTCGACATCATGGGAACAGGTCGCACCATGATTCAGCAGACCTACGATCGTTTCCGTGGCCTTATCGACTTGCAGCGCGTATGGGTTGTTACCTCGAAGAATTTCGCCCAGCTCACTAGCGATCAGCTGGGGGGCATCAATCCCCATCACATCCTGCTGGAGCCATGTATGCGCAATACGGCGCCCTGTGTGGCTTACGTAAGTTGGAAGATTCTCGCCGAAGATCCCGAGGCGACTATCGTTGTAGCAGCATCTGATCACATCGTCACTGGTGTCGATGAGTTTCGTCGTGTAATAGCTCAGGGCATTGACTTCGTGGAGGCGGGCAACCGTATCCTCACTCTCGGCATGCAGCCCACACGTCCCGAAACCGGTTACGGCTACATCGAGCAAGGAGAACCTGCTCCCCTCAAACCCCTCGCTTCCCTCGGACGCGACCAACGGGAGCAACCTCTTGAACCTCTCAATCCCCTTGCTTCCATCTACAAGGTGGCGGGATTCCGCGAAAAACCCGACTTATCGACGGCCGAAAAGTATCTCGCTTCAGGAAACTTCACATGGAATTCCGGGATGTTCCTCTGGCAGGCCCGTACCATCGTCGATGAACTTCGTAAGTACCAGCCCGAGATTAGCAGCATTATGGATCGTCTTGCACCCTATTTCTTCACGGTGCGTGAACAATCCATGGTCGATCAGCTTTATGCCACCTGCCCAAAGATCTCGATCGACTACGCCGTAATGGAGAAGACACAGATTGCCTACGTCATGCCCGCCGAATTCGGATGGAGTGACCTCGGCACGTGGGGTAGTCTCCACACCCTTACACCACAGGACGACGACCGTAATGCCATCATTGGCGACGGTGTCAAACTCATCGATTGCGAGGGTTGCATGGTGCGTATGCCCCAAGGCAAACAGGTCGTCATTCAGGGTCTCAAGGATTGTATTGTCGCCGAGCACAACGGCACTCTTCTCATTTGCCATCTCGATGCCGAGCAACATATCAAGGATTGGCACTAGGGGGGAAAGGTTAAGAAAGGTTTGAAAGGTTAAGAAAGGTTCGAAAGGTTCGAAAGGTTATGAATCTCACGGTAATAAAAGTCGGTGGCGCTATTGTCGAGGACTCCGATTCGCTCTGTTCCCTTCTCGACAAGTTCGCAAGGATCCCGGGCCACAAGGTCCTGGTGCATGGTGGCGGGCGTAGTGCCACCCGCATTGCCGCGCAACTGGGTTTGCCACAGCAGATGGTGGCTGGGCGTCGTGTGACCGATGACCAGACGCTCCGCGTGGTCACAATGGTCTATGCTGGTCTCGTCAACAAGAACATCGTCGCGCAACTGCAAGCCCGTGGCATCAATGCCCTGGGTCTCACAGGTGCCGACATGAACGTGATTCAAAGTCATCGCCGTCCGCCCAAGAGCGTTCGCTTGGACGATGGAAATACCCAACTTGTCGATTTCGGTTATGTGGGCGACATCGACCATGTCAATGCTGACCTTTTGGCCGACCTCATCGCCAAGGGTGTGGTGCCCGTGGTAAGTCCCATCGGACATGATGCTCATGGTACGCTCCTTAACACCAATGCCGACACCATCGCTGCCGAAGTCGCTAAGGCGTTGGCTTCCATGTTCGAAGTCACGCTCGTCTTCTGCTTCGAAAAGCGAGGTGTGCTTCGCGATGCCGATGATGACGACTCGGTCATCCCTCTCATCACGCAGGATCTGTTCCCCACACTTGTCGCCGAGGGTGTGGTGTCGGGAGGCATGTTGCCCAAGCTCGAGAATGCCTTCAGCGCCATCCATGATGGAGTGCGTGAGGTCATCATCACCCAGGCCGAAGCCATCGACAATCCCAAAGCTGGCACAAAGTTAAGGTTATGAGGAATCGCTTTTCGCCCGAGGCGACATTCTATATTGTCATTTGGGGCATCTTGCTGTTGATCCCTGCTTTTGCTGAGGTCTATGACTATCTGGTCGATATCACCGACCATTTTGATTGGCGCAGTTTGTGCTTCGTTTACCTTCGCTACCTGCCCTTCCTGTTTCTCTTTTTGCTTTGCAAGCTCGTCTTAGAGCCCAAATTATTCTTCAAGCAAAAACAGACGGCATTCTTCATTATCTCATTCGTTGCGGCGGTAGTACTGCTTCTCGTTTCGGGTTATTTTTTGCCCCCAAGAGCCTATCGCCCCCGGATATACGTCGAGCAGAGAAGTGACCCTAAATTGTCCAACCAGCCTACTGACATTCTGCTCATCGACGAAGAGCCTGTGGACAATCGCATGATTGAACCGCGTCTCGGCTTCAAATCATATCTGCGAGGGCCTTTTTTCCCCAGGTTGCTCATGGCGTTACTCATGCTTGGTTCCAGTCTTGCTTGCGCCGCCTTTTTCCGATCGAGCAAGGTCAGGTTCATGCTCAAGGAGCAGCAGGCTGCTCAGCTTCAGTCAGAACTCACTCATCTGAAGTATCAGATCAATCCGCATTTCTTCATGAATACTCTCAATAATATTCATGCCCTTGTGGATATCGATAGCGAACTGGCCAAGCAGACCATCATAGAGTTGTCGCACCTCATGCGCTACATTCTTTATGAAAGCGACCATCCCATGGTGCCCCTCCGGCGCGAGCTTGACTTCATTCGTCAATGCATCGATCTGTTTAAGTTACGGTGCGACGAGTCAGTATCCCTCACCTACGCCGAGCCGCAAAGCAACGCTCCTGGCCTCAATGCCAACATACCACCCCTGATTCTCATTCCATTCATCGGAAATGCCTTCAAACACGGCATCTCGTACCGCGAACCATCGTTCATCGACATCAGTGTCGCCATCGAAGGCCCGAAGCTTCATTTCCACTGCATCAACAGTAACTTTAGTGCCAACAGCATGCCCCAACAGCCAGGTGGCATAGGTCTCGACAATGTCCGTAAGCGCCTCGAGCTCATCTACCCTGGACGCTATGCCCTCAACATAGTCCCCACGGAGAAAGACTTTACCGTTGACCTGTGGCTCCCCCTCTCTTAGAATTCCCAGACCCCCTCTAATCCCCCTGCTTAGGGGGAAGAAATTGGCTCCCGACAAGCAGTCCTCCCCCTAAGCAGGGGGACCGAGGGGGTCTCTTTCGAACTCCTCAAACCCTTCAACCCCCTTCCCTCCTCATGCTCCGCTGCATAGCTATTGACGACGAGCCTTTGGCGCTCGCACAAATCGCATCTTACATTAACAAAGTGCCTTACCTTGAGCTCGTGGGACGCTGCCGCGGCGCTCAAGAAGCACATGAAATTCTGCAACAGACCCAGGTCGATCTGATGTTTGTCGATATCAACATGCCCGACCTCAACGGCCTTGACTTCGTGCGTTCGCTCGAATTCCCGCCCAAAGTCATCTTTACCACCGCTTATAGCGACTATGCCATCGATGGTTACAAGGTACAAGCCGTCGATTACCTCCTCAAGCCCTTCGGTTTGAAGGATCTTGAGGCCGCAGCCGAACGTGCTCGCCAGCGCATCGAAAGCGAGACCGCCGCTTACGGCTTCGTGCCTCAGCCCACTAGCGCCATCGAGCAGGATGGTTTCTTTTATGTAAAGTGTGACTATCGCATCACCCGTATCAATATCGACGACATCCACTATGTCGAAAGCATGGGTGAATACATACGTATTTTCGTCGAGGGTCAGCCCCGCCCCTTCATGCCTCTCCTTTCTTTGAAGCGTATCGAGGAGATACTCCCTGCCGATCACTTCATGCGCGTCCATCGTTCCTATATCGTCAACCTCCGACGTGTCACCGAAATCAGCCGCCAGCGAATCATTTTTGGCGATGTCCAAATCCCCATAGGCGACAGTTATAAACAGACTTTACTCGACCACGTCAACGCACGATTACTATAAAACATCTTACAGTATCACTTGTCGGATGATGGGTGAGGTATAGGCATACGGGATGAATGCGAGTGATGGTATTGGATAGGTGATAATAAGGTGGGCCGCCTTGCCGTGAGTGATGCTGCCATAATCTTGGCTCAGTCCCATGGCATAGGCTGCATTGATGGTGACGGCATTGAAGGCTTCTTCGGGCAGCAAGCGCAGTTTGATGCAGCCTAGCGAGAAGACGAATTTCATGTCACCCGATGGAGTAGATCCCGGATTATAGTCGGAGGCGAGGGCGATACCGAGGCCTCGGTCTATCATGCGGCGTGCGGGTGCATAGGGCATATTGAGGAAGAACGATGTACCGGGGAGACAGGTGGGCATGGTCGTTGTGCCGAGCAGAAGATCGATCTCGTCATCAGGCATGCTTTCGAGATGATCAACCGAAAGAGCATTGTGCTCCACCGCAACACGCACGCCCCCCGAAGGAGCCAGCTCGTCGGCATGTATCTTGGGACGCATACCATAGCGTGCACCAGCTTCGAGGATGCGGGCTGTCTCGTCGGGAGTGAAGAAACCTTGGTCACAAAAGACGTCGATGTAGTCGGCCAGTTGCTCACGACCTACAGCAGGTATCATCTCATCGATGACAAGACGGACATAATCTCCTTGTCGTCCACGATAGGCGCGGCTCACTGCATGGGCACCCAGGAAGGTGGAGATGACCTTGACACGCGACGACTGACCGATGCGACGGATGACGCGCAAGATCTTCAGTTCGTCCTCGGTGGAGAGTCCGTAGCCGCTCTTGATTTCGATACAGCCTGTCCCCTTGGCCTCAATCTCTGCCATTCGTCGCATGGTTTGCTCAAAGAGCTCCTCCTCGGAGAGACGATGCAGCAGATCGACGGAATTGAGGATGCCTCCACCACGTTGCGCTATCTCGGCGTAGCTTAACCCCTGTATTTTATCGACAAATTCCTGTTCGCGACTGCCTGCATAGACCAGATGGGTGTGCGGATCGCAGAAGCAGGGCATTATGGCACCACCTTTGGCATCGATCACCTCGTCGAACATGGTATCTGGCAGCGATGACATGGGTCCGAAGTCGATGATGTGGCCTCCTTCGATGGAGAGCCATGCATCATCGATTTTTTCGACGTGTGCCATCTCCTTGCCTTGGAGACGTTCGACACCAGCGGGGAGTATGCCGTAGAGGTGGGCGATGTTTCGGATGAGTATTCTCTTCATGATAAAGAACTATAGTGCCTTGTAGAGGTTCTCGATTTTCGAGTTGCGGAGGAACTCAACCGATTTGGCGATATAGGGATACATCACAGTATCGGTGTCGATGAACGGGACAACTTGCCGGTACTCATTATAAAGGTTCTCGAGGATGGGCGATGTCTTGAGGGGACGACGGAAATCGAGTGCCTGACATGCATTGAATAGTTCGATGGCGAGGACACGTTCGGTGTTGAGCACCACCTGATAGAGCTTCGTGCCGGCGTTGGCGCCCATGCTGACGTGGTCTTCCTGTCCTTGACAGGTGGGGATACTATCGACTGAGCAGGGCATGCAAAGGCTCTTGCTCTGGCTGACGATGGAGGCAGCAGCGTATTGCGTGATCATGAAGCCACTGTTGACGCCCGGATAGGCGACGAGGAAGCTGGGAAGGCCGCGTGTGCCCGAGACGAGCTTGTCGATGCGGCGTTCGGAGATGTTTGACAATTCCGACATGGCGATGGCAAGGAAGTCCATGGGCAGGGCGATGGGTTCGCCGTGGAAGTTGCCTGCCGAGATGATGAGGTCGTCGTCAGGGCAGACGGTGGGATTGTCGGTGGTGGCGTTGATTTCGATATCGGTGACCGTCTGAACATAGCGAACAGTGTCCTTCACAGCGCCGTGCACCTGTGGAATGCAGCGGAAGGAATAGGGGTCCTGCACGTGTTTCTTGGGCTGCTTGATGAGTTCGCTGCCTTCGAGGATGTGATTAATGTTTTCGGCGGTATCCATCTGCCCTTTGTGCGGACGCACCACGTGGACGGCACGATGGAAGGGCTCGATTCGTCCGTCGTAGGCATCGAGCGAGAGGGCACCGATGTAGTCGGCCCAGTTGCTGAGCTGTGTGGCATGGATGATCGACCAGCAGCAGAACGCTGCCATGTTCTGTGTGCCGTTGAGCAGGGCGAGGCCTTCCTTCGAGTCGAGTTTGATGGGTTCCCACTCCTTGAGTTTGAGCAGTTCACGACCACTCATTCGACGACCCTGGTATTCCACTTCGCCAAGTCCGACAAGGGGGAGACAAAGGTGGGCGAGGGGCACAAGGTCGCCCGACGAGCCCACGGAACCTTGCATATAGACGATGGGGAAGATGTCATCGTTGAAGAAGTCGATGAGGCGTTCGACGGTGTGGAGCTGTACGCCCGAGTAACCGTAGCTGAGCGACTGTACCTTGAGCAGGATCATGAGCTTCACGATGTCGTTGGGCACTCGTTCGCCGCAGCCGCAGGCATGGCTCATCATGAGGTTGATCTGCAGTTGCGAGAGTTGGTCCTTGTCGATATTGATGTTGCAGAGTGAACCAAAACCTGTAGTGACACCGTAGATGGGGTCTTTCGTGTCGGCAATCTTCTGGTCGAGGTACTCGCGGCAGCGCACAATTTTCTGTCGCGAGTCTTCGCCAAGCTGGAGTTTGTAACCTAAGCGAATGATTTCGGAAACTTTGTTCAGCGTAAGGTGGCCGGCGCTGATTTCGTGTATTTTTAAGGCCATAGATTATTTTGTTTTTTTCTAGATATTCTAGATATTCTAGGTATTCTAGATATTCTAGAGGCTCTAGAGGATAGCTGTATCGATTATCTCGTCATCGACGAGGTTGGGGAGGGTAACCTGGAGGTCGGGGGTGCGTTGCATTTCGCGTCGAATGGCATCGATCGAGCCCTGATTTCGGGCCCAGGCGCGTCGTGTGATGCCGTTGTTGACGTCCCAGAAAAGCATTTGGCGGATATTGCGTTCAGCTTGTTCTGAGCCATCGACGACCATGCCGAAGCCGCCATTGATGACTTCTCCCCAACCTACGCCGCCGCCATTGTGTATGCTGACCCAGGTGGCACCACGGAAGCTGTCGCCGATGACATTCTGGATAGCCATGTCGGCGCAGAACTGCGAGCCGTCGTAGATGTTCGATGTCTCACGGAAGGGCGAGTCGGTGCCCGAAACGTCGTGATGGTCACGACCCAGCACAACTGGGGCATTGAGTTCTCCGCGACGTACGGCATCGTTGAAGGCAAGGGCGATGCGGGTGCGGCCTTCGCAGTCGGCGTAGAGGATACGGGCTTCTGAGCCCACGACGAGGTGGTTGCGTCCGGCTTCGCGTATCCAGTGGATGTTGTCGTCGAGCTGTCCTGCGATGTCGGCGCTGGCATGACGGCGCTCGTCCATGAGCACTTCGGCAGCGAGTCGGTCGGTGACTTCCAGATCATGCGGATCGCAGGAGGTGCAGACCCAGCGGAACGGTCCGAAACCATAGTCGAAGAACATGGGTCCCATGATGTCCTGCACGTAGGAGGGATAGCGGAAACGTCCGTCGGGCAGCGTGATATCTGCACCTGCGCGACTTGACTGCAGGAGAAAGGCGTTGCCGTAGTCGAAGAAGTACATGCCGCGAGCGGTGAGACGATTGATGGCAGCCACTTGTCGGCGCAACGACTCCTGTACGTGCTCTTTGAACGCGGCAGGGTCTTCGGCCATCATACGTTTGCTTTCTTCGAAGGTGAGGCCCACAGGATAATATCCTCCAGCCCACGGATTGTGGAGCGAAGTCTGGTCGGAGCCGAGGTTCACTTCGATGTCTTCTTCGGCCAGGCGTTCCCATAGATCGACGACATTGCCGACGTATGCCATCGAGACTGTATGCCGTTCGGCAACGGCCTTGCGCACAGCGGGGATGAGTTCATCGAGGTTGGTGTGCAGTTCATCGACCCAGCCTTGTTCGTAACGTTTCTGCGCAGCTTTCGGATTGATTTCGGCCACGACGCTGACCACGCCCGCTATGTTGCCGGCCTTGGGTTGGGCACCACTCATGCCACCGAGACCGGAGCTGACGAAGAGAGGTTTCTGGTCACGTCCCTGCATGACACGCCGTGCCGCGTTGAGCACGGTGATGGTGGTGCCATGCACGATGCCTTGTGGACCGATATACATATAGGAACCCGCCGTCATCTGTCCATATTGGCTTACACCGAGGGCATTGTCGCGTTCCCAGTCGTCGGGCTTCGAATAGTTGGGGATGACCATGCCGTTGGTCACCACGACGCGCGGCGCACCAGGATGCGAGGGGAACAGACCGAGGGGATGACCGGAATACATGACGAGAGTCTGCTGGTCGGTCATCTCGCTGAGGTACTTCATCACGAGGCGATACTGTGCCCAGTTCATGAAGACCGAACCGTTGCCGCCATAGGTGATGAGCTCGTGGGGGTGCTGAGCTACACGCGGGTCGAGGTTATTCTGGATCATCAGCATGATGGCAGCAGCCTGTTCGCTGCGATGCGGATAGTCGCCGATGGGACGAGCCTTCATCTCGTAGCGTGGACGGTAGCGGTACATGTAGATGCGACCATAGGTGCGTAGTTCGTCGGCAAACTCGGGTGCGAGTACGGCATGGAACTTCTTGGGGAAGTAACGCAGAGCGTTGCGCAGGGCAAGGCGTTTCTGGTCGGGTGTCAGTATGTCCTTGCGTTTGGGCGCATGATTGATCTCGGGGTCGTAAGCCTGTGGTTCGGGCAAATAGTCGGGGATGCCGGCTCGAATGTCGGCTTGGAATTCTTGGAGGGTCATAGGGGTTACAGTTTTTCTTCGACAATACGGGTGATGGCGGTCTCTTCGAGGTCGGCACGGTGAGCGAGGTCATTGGCTTCGGCGACGAGACGTTCGGCAGTTTCTCGGTCCTTGAGCGAGGCGGCATTGATTTTGACGTTGAGGCAGGCACCACGCACAGCTGCTCGGATGGCGAGAGCCCCTACACCGGCATCGGAGGCACTGGCGGGATTGCCGGTCAGAGCCATGGCTCGGCAGATGCTGAAGCCACGGAAAGCCGTCTGCATGGTTTCGAGGGGAACCTGTGTGGCATAGAGGGTGGCACGTTGTATGGCTTCACTGCGCACACGTTTCTCTTCATCGTTTGTTTTGGGCAAACCAAAGGCGCTCATCAGGCCGTTGAAGGCATCGGTGTCGCGATCGACGAGGACGAGCAGGTCGTTCATGACCTGTTGTCCCTGGTCGGCCCAGTCGCTGAACTCTCGCCAGTGTTCGTCCCAGCCGCGCTTGTGGCTCGAAAGGTTGGCGACCATCGCGCCGAGGGCGGCACCGAGTGCTCCCATATAGGCGGAAATGGAGCCACCTCCTGGTGCAGGCGATTCGCGCGAAGTCTCTTCGGCAAAACCTTTGACCGTGAGGTCAACGAGGCGACGCTGACGTTTCTCGTCTTCGAGCAGGAACTCGATGACCTTCTCACGCGGGTTGAAGGGCTTGAGGTCGTCGAGGCCCATCGAACGGATGGCGATGCGGATGATATCGTCCTCGGGGATGCCTGTCGAGCGTTCCTGCTTGGCAAGGAAGTATCGGCCAGCTTCGATGAGGGTGCGCTTGGGGATGAGGCCTACAATCTCGGTCCCCGTGACGCGCAGACCTCGGAGGTTGGCACATCGGCACACCTCGTCGAAGGCTACGTGGAGTGGGGTGACGTTGATGTCGGTGATATTCATCGACACCTGTGCAATGCCATATTCGTCGATATACCACCCGATGGCCTTCGTGCTTTTGAGCGTGCCTGGGATCATCAGAGGCTGTCCATTGGCATCCTTGAGCGGTTTGCCGGTGAGGGATCCGCCCTCGCGCTGCGGACGTCCCTTCTCGCGCACGTCGAAGGCAATGGCATTGGCGCGGCGTGTCGAAGTGGTGTTGAGGTTGAAGTTGACAGCAATGAGGAAGTCACGGGCACCAACCACAGTGCAGCCCGTGCGTGCAACGGCTTCGTCGAACGGACGTGCTCCGAAGTCAGGTGCGGTGTCTGGATTGGCGAGCTTGTCGGCCAAAGCCTCATACTCGCCCGCACGGCACACGGCGAGGTTCTTTCTTTCCGCACGCAATGCAGCGGCCTCGTAGCAATAGGTGGGGATTCGCAGTTCGTCGGCGATGCGCTGAGCCAGTTTGCGTGCCAGATCGGCACACTCCTGAAGCGTGATGCCCGCTACGGGAATGAGGGGCAACACATCGGTGGCACCCATGCGCGGATGGGCCCCGTGATGATGACGCATGTCGATGAGGCGGCCAGCCAGAGCGACGGCACGGAAAGCAGCTTCGCAGACGGCATCGGGATCTCCGACAAAGGTAACAACAGTGCGATTTGTGGCCTCTCCAGGATCTACATCGAGCAGTTTTACGCCCTTGCAGCCCTCGATTTCGGCTCGTATGGCACGGATAACATTCATGTCGCGTCCCTCGCTGAAGTTAGGGACACATTCGATGATGCGGTTTTCCATTTTGGTGTGTGGTCAAAAATATTGGTAGTATGACTTAAGTGTTTCGTGAAAGCATGGCAAATTTAGCTGATTCTGCAAGAATATACAAGTTTTTTACGCAGAATCTTTCAGCAACAGGCGAAAATATCAAGGATTTCTTATTTTTTGATATGCAAAGATGGGAAAATTGACATCTATAATTACTAAAATAAGTTCAAAACCGCTTTTTTCGTCATTTTTTTTGGATGAAGTGGATTGAAATTTGGAAGGAAAGAAAAGTTGCCCTATCTTTGTGCCAGTTGTTAGGCTATAATGGCCACAGAATCTCATTTTTTACTACAAGGTATGGTTCCTAATAGATAAGCAAAATTAATGTTTACTACAAACGTGAAAACAGGTGTGACCGTGAGGCCGCACCTGTTTGCCGTTATTACATATCCTGTTTCCTCTAATCCCGTATATGCACATGCACATTCTCTTGCTTGAAGCCGAAGGAGCAGAGCAGTCGCGACATGTATTGGCAGCCATTCGTGATGGCATTGGTCATCAGCCCGTCGCGCTTCGCATTATGTTCCACCTTGTCGAGAGCTTCCTGATGCATCCTGTCGAGTTCGGCTTGACTCCACTTGTTGCTGTCGTGGAAGACAATCTTGTCGCTCGGATTGCAACGACGGGTGAGGATCCCAGGGGCGGGGAGAAAGACGGTGATGGCGCTGTCGCCTTCGAGCGTAATGTCGTTGTCGTCGAGCTTGCCGAGGTCGAAGCCCGCTTCGATGGTGACGTTATAGATGATCACGAGGTCATCGTCGGGGATGGGCCATTGGCGATCCCTGGTGTTCACGATGGGCAGTTCCTCGTAGAACGAGGCTGTGACGAACTGCCGCATCCCTCGGATGCTCTCTACAATGGGAGTGTCGGTCCAGATGGTCTGCTGGGGGACGAAGGTGGAGGACATCTGACGTCCCAGTCGGCTGAAGGGGGAATCCACACCACGTAACATCAGAATGCCCCAGAAGATGAATATCGCGAGAATGATCCAGCCTATCGTTTTAAGTAATCGTTTCATGGCTTATTCGAATACAATTTTACAACGGGCAGGATTGTAACCTGCTTGCGACAACATGGCACGGAAGAATATCTCCGCCTTGGCTTCGGCCTGCGGGATGATCTCGAGCTTCTTGATGGTGGCGTTCACCTGCTTCTCGCCACGTGCCAGCACAGCGTTGCGTTCTGCAGCCGTAAGGTCGTTCGAGATGCCTGTGATGCGTTCATAGACGTGGCGTACCTCGCTGTTGGGGATATCGATGTCGAACACCTGGCAGTGGGGCAGAGTGAGCACAGCGGTGCTGTCGTTTGCGATGACGAGCGCATCGGTTTGTATCTTGCGCGTATCAATGCCTGCAGTGACGTGAGCCGTAAGGCTGTAGAGCACCTCCTTGTCGCCGAGGACACGCCAGACGGTCTGGTCCTTGCTGCCGCAGATCTCCTTGAGCGTATATTCGACAAATACCAATCGGCTCTCATCCTGCAGACGAGAGAGGCGAAGCCGAGCCAACTCCTCCCGACGCTGGGCATCGTCACCCTGCATGAGGGAGCACGAGCCGAGCAGTGCCAGCCAAGCAAGCATGACAAGTGAGGTGATGCGATAATGTGGTTTATGGTCCATGGTTGATGGTTTATGGGGAATTGATGCCGCAAAGATATACCATTTTTTCTATTCCTCCAAATTTTCGCATAAAAAAAGTTGTCACCTGGTGCAAACGAGGCAGGCACCATCCTCACGGACGATGCCTGCCTCATTGTTACACACACATATACATAATTAACTAACACTTTTACTGGTGCAAAGATAGGTGATAGTTTCGATTCCGAATAGCAATTTTCGTTCATTGAATAGAAAATACAACATTTGTTGCATATTTTGATTCAAAATTTACATAAATCTGACGAAAAATTTGGAAAAAGAAGAGGAAATGACTATATTTGCACTCGTAAATCATTGATTCCTTTCAATGCATAAATGGATATTAAATTGGCTTTAATAATTTATAAACCATGAATCAACCCATATCCTTTTTAATACGGGCCATACTTCTTTCGACAGGTATTCTGCTGCTCACATCCTGCGGGGAAGATAAGACGGCAGCCTTACGCATCGGTGTCTCGCAGTGCAGCGACGATGCCTGGCGCACCAAGCTCAATGAGGAAATGCAACGCGAGTTGTTGTTCTACCCTGGGGTGACACTCGAGGTGCGTTCGGCCGACGACGACAATGAACGTCAGGCACGCGATATCGACTACTTTATCGATCAGAAAGTCGATCTGCTCATCGTTTCGCCCAATCGTGCTGATTCGCTCACCCCCGCCGTATCGCGGGCCTACGATGCGGGCATCCCTGTCATTGTGGCCGACCGCAAGGTTACGGGCGACAAATATACGGCCTTTGTGGGAGGCGACAACTTCGAGGTGGGTCAACTGCAGGGCCAGTATCTGCGGATGGTTTTGCCCGAAGGGGGTGAGGTGCTCGAGCTGCTTGGGCTGATTGGCTCCACGCCCGAGGAACTTCGTCATCAAGGTTTCGAGGCATCAATCGGTGAAGTCAGATCCCGCTATCAGATCTATCAGTGCATGGGTGCCTGGAATCGCCAGCAGGGCGAAGCCGAGGCCGAACGAATGCTGCGCGAACACCCCAGCATCAATGTTATCCTTGCACAAAACGACCAGATGGCCATCGGTGCCAGCCAGGCCGTCGCACGACTCGGCATCGACCATATCCACATCATGGGCGTCGATGGCCTTACGGGTCCCGACAACGGTATCGAAGCCATCATCGGAGGGATCATCGACGTTTCGGCAACCTACGACACAGGCGGCGACATCATCATCCAGACGGCCATGAAGATACTGCGTGGCGAACCATTCGAGCGCGACATCGACCTCGAATCATATCTCATCGACCAGAACACTGCACCACTCATTAATAATATATATAAGGAAGTCAATCATCAGACCGAGACCGTACGAATGCTGCAGGAGCGCGTCGATTACTTCTGGCAGCAGCACAACCTCGAACGTACGTTGATGGGACTGTTGCTCGCCTTCCTCGCGATGTCGCTTATCTTCCTCGTCGTAGTCTGGCGCAACTATAGTCAGAAGCACCGCCTCAACGAGAGCCTCAACCGTCAGAAGCAGATGCTCAAGGCGCAGCGCGACCAGCTGGTCGAGAGCAACGAACAGCTCAAGCAGCTCAGTCAGCAGGTCGAAGAGGCCACACGCGCCAAGCTCAGGTTCTTCACCAACGTCAGCCACGACTTCCGTACTCCGCTCACCCTCATCGCTGCACCCCTCGAACAGATCCGACAGAAGGTCGAGAACGGAGATATCCGAAAGGATGGCCGCGACGAGGAGGCCAGTCAGTTGCTCGCCCTGGCACAGAAGAATATCAAGGTACTGCAGCGCCTCGTCAGCCAGGTGCTCGACTTCCGCAAGCTCGAGAGCGGAAAGCTCGAGCTCAATACCGTGCCCGTCGATTTGCGCCAGGCCATCCAGACCAGCATCCAGTCCTTCAAGGGACTGGCCTACAAGAAGCATATCCATCTCGAACTAATGGTCGGTGAAGGAGATTTCAGCACCATGGCCGATGTCCAGAAGCTCGAGCGTGTACTATTCAATCTCATGGGCAATGCCTTCAAGTTCACCCCCGAGAATGGCCGCATCACCGTCACCCTTAACCTCCAACCTCTCGAACCCCTCGAACCCCTCAAACCCCTCAAACCTCTCGAACCCCTCGAACCCCTCAAACCCCTCAACAACATAGTCCTCCAAGTGTCCGACACCGGTCCTGGCATCAACGTGGAGCACATCCAGCGCATCTTCGAGAACTTTTATCAGGTCGATTCCGTACGGCACGAAGGGTCGGGCATCGGACTCGCCGTGGCCAAGAGCTTCGTCGAGCTCCATGGCGGTACCATCGAAGTCGAGAACCAGTCCGTCGGCACAGGAGCAATCTTCACCGTCAGGATCCCCAAGGTCGAAGTGCCTGCCGATATCAGTGTCGTATCTCCCGAATTGCAGATCGATGCAGCTGCCGTCGATACCGAGCTCGGCGATGCCATCGACGACGACGAGGTATCGGCCGACGAGACCCTCCCTGTGGTGCTCGTCATCGACGACAATGCCGACCTGCGCCACTATATGCAGATGCTGCTGGGCGACCACTATCGCGTCATCACCGCCAGCGATGGACAGATGGGTATAGGAAAGGCCATGCGTGCAGTGCCCGATGTCATCATTTGCGACGTGATGATGCCCGTGATGGACGGTATCACCTGTTGCCACAGGTTGAAGCATGAAGTCAATACCAGCCACATCCCCGTACTGATGCTCACCGCTAATGCCATGGACGAGCAGCGCATCGAAGGCCTGACCGAGGGCGGCGCCGATGCCTATATGTCGAAACCTTTCAATCCCGACGTGCTCATGGCTCAGCTGCGCACGTTGATCGACAACCGCCGCCGCGTGCGCGACTTCTTCGGTTCGTGGAGCACCGACAGCCCTTCAAACCCTTCGAACCCCTCGAACTCTTCGAACCTTTCAGAACCCTTCAGAACCCCATTGACCCCCTCCCTCGACGACAAGTTCCTCACCAAGGTGCGCAGCATCATCGAGAAGAATCTTGCCGACTCGGACTTCGGTGTCGAACAATTGGGTGATGAGATCGGCATGAGTCGCGCCCAGCTCTATCGTAAGACCAAGGCATTGACCAACTATTCGCCCGTCGAGCTGATACGTAACATGCGACTCAAACGCGCCCAGCAGATGCTTGCTAAGGGCGACGAGACCATCTCACAGGTCGCCTACTCCGTCGGTTTCACTGCTCCCAGCTATTTCACCAAGTGTTACAAGGATTATTTCGGCCACATGCCCAACGAATTGGTGAAGAAAAAGGGATGAAAAGACATTTTTATCCCAAAATTTTGTTTCAAAAATAACACTTTTCGCTCATTTGATAAAAGATTTGTTGCAGATCCTCGATTTGCAACAAATTTTCTTTTTTGTGCATCATTCGTTTCATTGTGCGTAAGAAAATGCCCGTATCTTTGCACCGCGAAATCGAAAACCCCTCAAACCCCTCGCTTCCCTCGGACGCGACCAACGGGAGCAACCTTTCGAACCCTTCGAACTTCTCAAACACATTAATAATATAAAACCAAACGCAAATGAAACGATTCCTTTCACTCGCAGTCATGGTGATCCTCACCACAGCCTTGGCCATTGGCCAGACATTGACTGTACATGGCACCGTCACCTCGAAGACCGACGGTGAGCCAATCATCGGCGCTTCGGTCTATGTGACCGGTAACACCACCACTGGCACGATGACCGACTTCGACGGTAACTTTACCCTCGACGTTCCCCAAGGCACTGAGTCAATCACAGTGTCGTACATCGGTTTCCAGACCCAGCAGCTCACTCCTCAGGCACAGATGAACATCGTGCTGAGCGAAGATGCCGAGATGCTCGAAGAATTTGTAGTCGTCGGTTATACCGTGCAGCGCAAGGCTGACCTCACCGGCGCCGTATCTGTAATGGATATGAAGCAGCCCACTTCGGAGGGCAACGCTTCGATGGTCAACTCGATGCAGGGCCGTCTGCCTGGTGTCAATGTCACCACCGACGCAGCTCCTGGTGGCGGCGGCTCCACCATTCGAATCCGTGGTATGAGCACCGTCAACTCCACCGACCCGCTCTACGTCATCGACGGAGTGCCCACCACCGAGAACCTCAACTCCCTCAACCCCTCCGACATCGAAAGCATACAGGTGCTGAAGGATGCAGCCTCCGCTTCCATCTACGGTTCGCGTGCCGCCAACGGCGTCATCATCATCACCACCAAGCGTGGCAAGGGCGACCGCCTCACCGTCAATGTGGGCTACAGCGCCTCGATGCAGACCATCGCACGGAAGTATGATCTTCTCGATGCCGCCCAGTGGGGCAAGGTCTATCTGCAGGCCACTTCCAACGACGGCTCCATGCCATCCACCTTGCTCTACGATGCCAGCGGCAACCTCAATGCCACAGCCAATGGTTATACACTGGCCAACAACGACTGGCAGGATGCCATCTACCGCACCGCTTGGACCCACAATACCAGCGCCAGCGTCAGCAACAGCGGCGAGAAGGGCACCATGATGCTCTCGCTCAACTACATCAACCAGGATGGTATTCAGAAGGAGACCTTCTACGAGCGCTACAGTGCACGTGTCAACAGTACCTACAACATCAACAAGTGGTTCAGCGTAGGCGAGAACCTCATGGTGGCCAAATGGATGCAGAACTACGACAGTTCGCGCGGCGACCGTGGCATCGCATCGCTTGCCATGCTGCAGCACCCAGGCATCCCCACCTATCAGCCCGATGGAAAGTTCAGCAGCCCGATGCTCATCGCATCGTCCGACTATGCCAACCCCATGCAGAGCCTCTGGAACGCTCGCGACAACTCCAATGAGAACTGGCGCATCTTCGGCAATGCTTACGCCGAGTGGAAGCCTGTGAAGGGACTCACCCTCAAGTCGAACATCGGTATCGAGCACATCCAGTTCAACAGCTCATCACTCGGTCGCAAGGCCCTCGAAACCGACGAGAACTCCGTATCGCGCAGCTATGGTCAGGGCGACACCTGGACTTGGACCAACACCGCCACCTATGTCGGCAACTGGGGCAACCACAACCTCGTCGGCCTGGCAGGTGTCGAGGCCATCGACTACAAGTACGATGGCATGTCGGCCAACCGCAAGGGATTTGCCTTCGAGGATGTCAACTACATGGTGCTCGATGCTGGCGAAGGAACCCAGACCAATGGCGGCGGCAAGTCCGAATGGGCACTGTTCAGCTATTTCTTCAAGGCCGACTACAATTATGCCGACCGCTACCTGGCCAGCTTCACCATCCGTCGTGATGCCACCAGCCGCCTTTACAAGGACAACAACTCCGGTATCTTCCCTGCCTTCACTGCAGCTTGGCGTCCCACGGCCGAGGCTTTCTGGCCGGAAAATACTTTCCTCTCCGATTTCAAGATTCGTTTTGGTTGGGGACAGAACGGTAACTCGGCCATCTCGAACAACTACGCCTACTGGAGCACCTACGCTTACGATGCCGGCAACTCGTCCTACGACCTCAACGGTACCAACACCAACGTGACAACCGGTATCAAGGTGGCCACCACCGGTAACAAGGACCTCAAGTGGGAGACCACCACACAGACCAACGTCGGCGTCGATGCGCAGTTCTTCCGTGGTGCCCTCAGCCTCAGTGCTGACTGGTACGTCAAGAAGACCACCGACATGATCACCATTCCTCCCGTGCTCTCGGTAGCAGGCGAAAATGCAGCCACCTACCGCAATACCGGCGACATGAAGAACAGCGGTTTCGAGCTCACCCTCGGCTACCACTCTCCCGAATATGGAGGCTTCAGCTGGGATGCTTCGCTCAATGTGGCCAAGTACAAGAATGAGGTAGTGAAGCTTTCAGACAACGTCAGCTACATCGGATCGGAAATCCGACTCATGGAAGGCGAGCCAATGGGCGTGTACTACGGCTATGTGACCGACGGCATCTTCCAGACTCAGGATGAGGTGGACAACTATGCCGTGCAGCAAGGCAAGGGCGTAGGTCGCATCAAGTATCGTGACCTCGATGGCAACGGCATCATCAACGAGTCCGACCAGTGCATCATCGGCGATCCGAACCCCGACTGGACAGGCGGCTTGAACCTTGACTTCCACTACAAGGGACTTACGCTTAGTACCTTCTTCACGGGTGAGTTTGGCTTCGACATCTTCAATTCCAACAAGCGTCAGCTCGAATTTATGAGCTCCGGCAACACCTACACCAACCGTGGTGTCGATATCCTCGATGCTTGGACCCCCAACAACCCATCGGCTACCATCCCCGCCGTGTCCTTCTCCGACAACAACGACGAGAAGCGCATGTCAACCTACTTCGTCGAGGATGGCTCGTATGTCAAGATGAAGTACATCAAACTGAGCTATGACCTCCAGCCCAAGCTCTGCAAGTACATCTCTGCTTCTTCGCTCAACGTCTTCGCACAACTCGAGAACGTGTTCACCATCACCGACTACACTGGCCTCGATCCCGAACTTAACCTCGGTGGCTACGGCTGCCGCGAAGACAATGGCGCTTATCCACGCTCGCGTACCTTCTCACTTGGTGTAAATGTAACCTTCTAAATAATCGTCCACATTATGAAAACTATATACAAGAATATCGCTGCAGTTCTCTTCTGCTCTGTTTCTCTTTTCCTAGTCGGCTGCGATGACATGCTCGAGACCGAGCCCTACGGACAGTTCACCGACGAACAACTCGACGATGATGCCATCGAAGGTCTGATAGCTGCTGCCTACGCTGGCGTCGAGGCTCACTTCTTCGGCAACAACCCTGCCTTCTCCGGTCCATCCACCAACTGGATCTTCGACGTTCGTTCCGACGATGCCCTGAAGGGTGGCGGTGGTATCTCGATGGAGAGCAACATTCACCAGCTTGAGATCTCGAACCTCACTTCGACCAACCCCTCCTGTCTTTACAAGTGGCAGAACAACTACTATGCCATCAGCCGTGTGCATACCGCCATCAACGCAGTGTCGGGCGCATCGAGCCTCAGCGAGTCAACCAAGGCAACCTACTTCGCCGAACTGAAGTTCCTCCGCGCCTTCTACTACTTCGATCTCTATCGCCTCTTCGAGCGCTTCCCCTATTTCACCGAGGAGGACAATGCCAACGAGATTCGTTTCGACCGCTACACCCGCGATGAGATGTTCCAGCTGATTGTCGCCGACCTTGAGGAGGCCTACAACAACCTGCCTACCTCTCAGCCAGCTGCCGGTCGCGTGAACAAGTATGGCGCTGCTGCCATGCTGGCCCGTGTGAATGCCTACGAGAGCCGTTGGAGCGAGGTGGCCAATTATGCCAAGGCCGTCATCGACAGCAATGTCTATTCGCTCTACGACAATTTCGGCGACATGTCGAAGATCAGCTTCAACAACACCAAGGAGTCCATCTTTGCACTGCAGTGCTCGAATGTGAACGACAACTCGCACATCAACTGGAGCAACCTCCTCAATGTCACCTATAGCGAAGGCAACCTCTATGGCAATGGCGATGACTTCTTCCTGGCTTCGCAGAACCTGGTCAACGCCTTCCGCACCAACCCCGACACTGGTCTGCCATACCTCAACAACGATGCTCCGGCCGAGAATGTCAGCGAGAACTATTCGGGTTCTGTCGATCCCCGTCTCGACTATACGGTAGGTCGCGTGGGTTACCCCTGGCGTGACAATGGTACAGGCGCCTATATCTATGGCGATGCCTGGTGCCGTGCTAAGGATGTCTATGGCGAATACAGCGGAAAGAAGTGGTGCATCAGCCCCGACGACCCGATGTGTCTCCACACCTATCCTTACTCTTCGCCCTTGAACTTCATCTTCATCCGCTATGCCGACGTCCTCCTGCTTCGTGCCGAGGCGCTCATCGAGCTGGGCGACAACAGCGGACTCAACGAGTCCCGCACCCTCATCAACCAGATACGTGCCAAGGCCATCCGCACCGCCGATCAGGCCAGCAGCTACACCCCCGTCGATCTCGATGTCAACAAGGCCGACTACTTCGTGCAGGAGTATCCTGCCAGCGGCTGGACACAGGATTATGCTCGCAAGGCCGTACGCATGGAGCGCCGTCTGGAACTCGCCATGGAAGGCCAGCGTTGGTTCGACCTCTGCCGTTGGGGCACGGTGGTTGACGTGATGAACGCCTACTTCCAGTCGGAATCCAAGTTCCACAGCTATTATGGCGAAGCCTCGATGGATGCCAGCGAGAAGTTCCTCCCCATTCCTTACGATGAGGTCAACAACAGCTACGGTCTCTACGAATAAGTACTGATCATCCTCCGAATACTCTGATTACTCCGAATATTCCGATTACTCCGATAAAATAAATCATCCGGTAAATCCAAAAAAACAATGAAAACATCATACAAGTATATCGCAGCTGCCCTCATCTCGGGTGTCGCATTCCTCACTTCCTGCAGCGATGTGGAGATTCCCGAAGCAGCCAACAAGGACCTCAGCACAGTGGCAAGTGTATCGCAGAGCGTCGAAGGTCGCGAGCTCACGCTCACCTGGTCTCCCGTGGCTGGAGCCGTCGGCTATCTCGTCTATTGCAATGGCGAACTGGTGGCACAGACCACCGAGACGACCTATACGACCCTCTGTCCCTACGAGACAGCCTTCACCTACACCGTCAAGTATATCGACGCCAATGGCCTCGTCTCTCTCGGACAAAGTATCTACGTCGATGCTATCCCCGCTCCTCCGAAACCCCAGGGTGGTGCTACATTGGTAGGCTATCTGCTCACCGCCGACAACTATAACGCCCTTCCAGACGACGATGAGGTGGCAGCCGCCCAGTGGTTCCAGGAGAACTATGTGGCCAGGAACGAAGGCACCTTCATCACTGTCGAACAGCTCGGCGTCCTCAGTCCTACCGATTGCCCGGCCCTTTGGATCCACATCGATCGCGTGGGTATCGGCCAGGGTTATGAGAACCTCCCATTCGATGCAGCAGCCTTGTCGGCCATCCACGATTATCTGCGCGACGGCGGCAACCTCTACCTCTCGAAGCATGCCACCCAGCTCGTCAATGGTATCGGTCGTATCTCCGACAACTACGCACCCGGCATCTTCGGTGACGGCAATGGCGGTTCGGGCGACGACGTATGGTGCGTCAACAACGTCATCGGCAGCGGTCAGGCCACCAAGTACGACCACACCGCCCATGCCATCTTCGCTGGCATCGAGCTCACCGACCCCAACGGCTACGGTTTCCCCAACTTCCCGCTTGAAGGCCCCGGCCTGCGCGAAGACCACAACTGCATGTGGGATCTCAACGCCTACGGTTTCTCGGGCGATCCCAACGTCGTAGCCAACTGGGAGGCAGCCACCACCTCATCCGTCCTCGCTACCTGGGGACACGTGCAGGACTACTGCTGTGCAGGCATCGTCGAGTTCCTCGGCGCAGGTGAATTCCTCGGCAAGATCATCGCTAATGGTCTCTCGGCCTACGAGTTCAACCAGGAGGGCGGCAACATCTACCAGAGCAATGTGAACCGTCTCACGGCCAACACCCTCGACTACCTGCGTGGTGCCGTTTCGACGAAGGCTGCCTATGTGCTTACAGCCAACAGTATCGACGAACTGCCCGACGACGACGAGGCGGCTGCCGCCAACTGGTTCAAGCAGACATACGTTGATGCCGGCAAGGGTGCCTTTGTAACCCCCGCTCAGATTGCAGGTCTCGACATCAACGAGTATCCCGTCCTCTGGATTCAGATCGACCGCATCGGCATTGGTATCGGCTACGAAAACCTGCCATTCGACCCTGATGCACTCACCGCTCTGCACAATTACATGCGCGACGGCGGCAACCTCTACCTCTCGAAGCATGCCACCCAGCTCATCAGCGGCATCGCACGCATTGCCGACAACTATGCTCCCGGCATCTTCGGTGACGGCAATGGCGGTTCGGGCGACGATGTATGGTGCGTCAACAACGTGATCGGCAGCGGTCAAGCCACCAAGTACGACCACTCGGGCCACGACATCTTTGCTGGCATCGAGCTCACCGACCCCAACGGCTACGGCTTCCCCAACTTCCCGCTCGAAGGCCCCGGCCTGCGCGAAGACCACAACTGCATGTGGGATCTCAACGCCTACGGTTTCACGGGCGATCCCAACGTCGTTGCCAACTGGGAGAAGGCCACCAACTCGACCGTCCTCGCCACTTGGGGACACGTGCAGGACTACTGCTGTGCAGGCATCGTCGAGTTCCATCCCGAAGGTGAGTTCCTCGGCAGCGCCATCTGCAACGGTCTGTCAGCCTACGAATTCAACCAGGAGGGCGGCAATGTCTATCAGGCCAATGTCGAGCTCCTCACCAGAAACACCATCGATTATCTGATGAAGTAATCACTATACTGCGGGGAGTCGCGACCCCGCAGTCTTTTTCTAAAATCATGATTATGAAAAAGCTTGGAACATCCCTTTTCGTAGCTTCCCTGGGCCTGCTCACTTTGGGCCAGGCCCAGGTTCTTACCATTCCTATGGACTACGCTACCCACATTACCGGAGCCCTCACTCCGCTCATCGTGAAAGGTGTGTCGGGCAATGCCGTTCGTTTCGACGGCTACAGCCAGTATCTGAGCCAGTCGGCTGACCTTACGGCTTGCACGTCCGATGTGACCTTCAGTCTTTGGACAGCCCTCGAGACCTATCCCATGATGAACATCGACGTCGATAAGGAGGAATATACCAGCATCGCCGGAAACATCGACGAGAGTGCCAAGACGGGTATGGCTTTCGAAGTCAGCAACCGTGGCAGCTACCAGTTCAAGTGCTACGTCAACAACTCTGTCATCATCGTTCCCGGTGAAGGCAAGTTGCCCAAATATGCGTGGAACAACCTCGTTGCCACCATCACGGTTCCCGAGAGTGGCCGTGGCTCGGTAACGCTTTACCTCAACGGTCAGCAGGTCGGCACAGGCACCACAGCACGCCGTGCCACCTTCTCAAGCGGTTCGGCCGCTTTCCTTGTGGGCAAGAACACCACCGATGTCCGTCAGGACAAGTTCCTGCTCAACACCCTCAACGGAATAGTAGATGATATCAATGTATATAATACGTCCTGGAGCGCTGAAGAGGTGGCATCGGCCTACAGTGCCTCACTGCCTGCTGCGGCTCCCGAGCTCTCTTATCCCGCAGCTTATTGGGCCGACCAGCTGCTTCGTCCCAGATTCCATGGCATGCCCAGCCACGCCTGGACCAACGAGAGCCACGGCATGGCCTACTCCGATGGCCTGTGGCATGTGTTCTTCCAGAAGAACGGCAATGGCCCTTACATGAGCCGTCTGCACTGGGGCCACATCGTGAGCGAGAACCTCTACAACTGGACCGAAGTCAAGACGGCCATCGAACCAGCCGAAAGCTACGACATCAAGGGCTGCTGGTCGGGTTGCGTAGTTGAGGACGAGACGATCTTCGGCCAGTATCCCGGCATCATCTACACGGGTGTCGATTACGGCAAGGCCATGATCAGTTTCGCTTCGCCCACCGATGCCACCCTCCTCGACTGGACCAAGGCTTCGAACAACCCGCGCATCAACGGCAAGCCTGCCGGACTCTCCGACGACTTCCGCGACCCCTATTTCTTCCGCACCTCCACCGGTGCATACATCATCGTAGGTTCGAGCAAGGCCGGCATCGGCTGCTGCACCTTGCACAAGTACAACGAAAGTGCAGGTACCTGGAGCAACGACGGCACCCTCTTCTTCCAGGGCACCAGTGCATCGTCGCACGGCACGTTCTGGGAGATGCCCAACGTCACCCCGATGGGCGACGACCTGTATCTATTCACCGTCACTCCATTAGGCACCAGCCTCGGCGTGCGCACACTCTATTGGGTGGGCAAGATAGACGCCAACGGACAGTTCCAGCCCATCAGCGGCACATGGCCCCGCACCATCGAGCTCAGCGGCATGACTCGCGACGGCTACGGCATGCTTTCGCCCACCATCTATCAGCACGATGGCAAGACCATCGCCCTCGGCATCGTGCCCGACAAGGTGGCTTCGTCGGTCAACTACGACCTCGGCTGGGCGCACTGCTACAGCCTGCCACGCGAATGGAGTCTCGATGCCGACAATCTGCTCGTGCAGAAACCGTACAGCGGACTCACTGGTATGCGAAAGGCCGAAGGTGCCTACAGCAAAGCCAACTTCCAGCTCAATGGCACCGAGACCATCCCGACCGTTGCAGGTCGTCAGGTCGAAGTCCTTGCCACCTTCCAGGCAGGCAATGCTGCCTTTGGCGTGAATGTGCTGAAGAATGCCACAGGTCAGGCACAGATCAAGGTGAGCGGCTCGACGCTTACGGTCGATCTCACCAGCTTGCATCGCACGGTCAACGATGGCGCTGCGTTTGCCGGCAAGTACGAGAGTGCACTGCCCGTCAGCATAGCCACAGGTTCCGAAGTGAAGCTTCACGTCTTCCTCGATGGCTCCATCCTTGACATCTTCGTGAACGATTCTTACGCCACTTCCATCCGCGTCTTCTGCAATGATGCCGACGCTTCGGGCGTTGAGCTCTTCACCGAGGCCAACACACAGGTGGTATCGGCCCAGGCCTGGACCCTTGACCCTTTGCAGGGACAAGGCAGTGGGATTGAAAAGGTTGAGGGGTTTGAGGGGTTTGAGAGGTTTGAGAGGGGGGTGTCCTTTCGTATCGAAGAGGACCATTCCTTGCATCTTTATCGTGAGGGAATCCGAATTTTTTAGCTTTTGTGTTCCATTCTTAGGATAAATGTTGCATATTATGGATGAAATGATGAGAAAAATGTGATTTGCAACAAATTTATTCCTTTTTGCAACATAATTTTCGCTGCAGGTCATGGAATGTCCCTACCTTTGCACCGTCAAAATCGAAGACTGAAACATAAACATCTAAAATAATACACGCAATGAAACTTCAATCTCTTTTCACCTTGGCGACTGCAGCCATGATGCTTGCAGCTTGCAACCGCCAGCCGGCCGAACCCTCGTTTACCGTCACACAACAGGACGACGGCCTGACCATCGTCAATGTAACGGGCGAGTCACGCTACCTGCTTCTCCCCATCGAGGAGGACAAGGGCGAGGTACAGGTGCGCGTCAACACTGGCGATGCCGCCGACACCTGGATGGACATCCGTCTGGCTGTCGATACCGTCGATTATTATGTACCCCTGGCACTGCCTGCCGGACCGAAGGCCTGCGTCGAGGTTCGCGACCTCCCCGCCAATGCCCTCGCCTGGAGCCGTCTGCAGCTCAGCGATACCTTCGACACCACCAATCGCGAATACTATCGCCCCGCCTATCACTTCACGCCTGCCTATGGCTGGATGAACGATCCCAACGGCATGACGTGGAAGGACGGCGAATATCACCTCTTCTTCCAATACAACCCCTACGGCAGCAAGTGGGGTAACATGCACTGGGGACACGCCGTGAGCCCCGACATGGTGCACTGGACAGAGCTCCCGCCCGCCATCGCCCGTGACACGCTCGGTCATATCTTCTCAGGCTCGAGCATCGTGAAGGGTGACACCATCTTCAGCTACTACACTTCGGCTTCCGACAAGAACGGACAGATCCAGGCAGGTGCCTGGAGCACCGACAACGGCCGCACCTATACCAAGTTTGCCGACAATCCGCGCATCACTCCCGCCGATGGCCGTCGCGACTTCCGCGACCCCAAGCTCTTCGCCTACGATGGTCACTACTATGTAATCATCTCGGCCGATAACGAGATGCAGTTCTTCCGCTCCGACAACCTGCACGACTGGACCTACGTCAGCGCTTTCGGCGACGGTTATGGCGTACAGCCCCGTCAGTTCGAGTGCCCCGACTTCTTCGAGCTTCCTGTCGAAGGAACCAACCTCAAGAAGTACGTGATGATCGTCAACGTGAACCCAGGCTGCTGGTTCGGCGGTTCTGCCGGTGAATATTTCGTAGGCGACTTCGACGGCACCTCCTTCAAGTGCGACAGCCGCAAGGAGATGGTCAAGTGGCTCGACTGGGGCAAGGATCATTATGCTGCCGTCACCTTCTCGGGTGAGCCCAAGGGCCGCGTCGTCAGCATCCCGTGGATGAGCAACTGGCAGTATGCCAACGACCTCCCCACCCGTCAGTATCGTTCGCAGATGGGTATGCCTCGCCAGCTCTTCGCCTACAAGCAGGGCAAGGAGATCTACGTGGGTCAGAAGCCCGTCGATGAGATTCTGGCTCAGGTGAAACCTGCTGAGTTCACCACCGAGGGCAACACGGTCAAGCTTGGCGAAGGCAAGGCACAGCTCGTCATCGACATGGATGTGAAGAACGGCAGCACCTTCTCGTTGACCAATGACCAGGGCGAGGAAGTCTTCTTTGCCTGCAAGGCCGGCCGTCTCATCATGGACCGCTCACGTTCGGGTATCATCCCCAACGATGCCTTTGCTCCCGAGACCTACGATCCCAAACCAGCTATGGGAACAACCAGCGGCACTTGGATCCCCGTTGAGCAGCTCTGTGGCAAGAAGAACACCTACCACGTCCAGCTCTGGATGGACATCTGCTCCATCGAGATGTATGTCGATGGTGGCCGCGCCACAATGACCAACCTCGTCTTCCCCAAGACTCCCTACAACGCCCTCACCGGCACCGGCCTTTCGAACGTGAAGGTCTGCTCCGTGGAGCTTTAAATACCCCTCAAACCCCTCGAACCCCTCAAACCCTTCGAACCCCTCAAATCCTTCAAACTTATGAAAAAGACCTCTGCTCTTGCCATCATCCCCGTGATGCTCGCCTTCTTCTGTATGGGCTTCGTCGATCTGGTCGGCATCGCATCCAATTACGTCAAGGAGGACCTCCAGTTGTCCGACTCGGTGGCCAACATATTCCCCTCGCTGGTATTCTTTTGGTTCCTCATCTTCAGTGTTCCTACGGGCATGTTGATGAACAAGATCGGCCGCAAGAAAACCGTGCTGCTCTCGCTCATCGTCACCGTGATCTCGCTGTTCATTCCCTTGTTCGGCAAGTCGTTCGTCGTGATGCTCTTGGCCTTCTCGCTTCTCGGTATCGGCAATGCCCTGATGCAGACCAGCATCAATCCCTTGGCCATGCTGGTGATAGGTGACAAGAATCTGGCATCGACGCTGACCTTCGGACAGTTCGTCAAGGCCATCGCCTCATTCCTGGCTCCTTATCTTGCCATGTGGGGTGCTACGCACGTCATCCCGTCGTTTGGTTACGACTGGCGCGTGCTGTTCATGATCTACTTCGTGGTAGGTGTACTCTCTACAGCGCTGCTTTGGGCAACTCCCATCTACGAGGAGATTAGCGGCGGCAAGTCATCGTCGTTCATGGACTGCCTGGCACTGCTCAAGAAGCCCATCGTGCTCCTGTCGTTCTTCGCCATCATGTGCCATGTAGGCATTGACGTGGGCACCAACACCACTGCGCCTAAATTGCTCATGGAGCGTCTGGGCATGACGCTCAACGATGCCGCCTTTGCCACTTCGCTCTACTTCATCTTCCGTACTATCGGCGCCTTCACCGGATCGTTCTTCCTTCGCATCATGAAGACGCGCTGGTTCTTCATCATCAGTGTCATCCTGATGGCTCTCTCCATGTGCGGCATGTTCTTCGGCACCGAGAAGTGGATGCTATATGCTGCCATCGCCCTCGTAGGCTACGGCAACTCCAACATTTTCTCGATGTCCTTCTCCGAGGCCCTGCTCTCCGTTCCCGAAAAGCAGAACGAAGTCAGCGGTCTGATGATTATGGGCCTCTTCGGTGGCACCGTATTCCCCCTCATCATGGGCTTCATGAGCGATGCCATGGGCCAGGCCGGTGCTGTCGCCGTCATGGCCGTCGGTGTCATCTACCTCTTCACCTATATCAAGAATATCAAGAATTAACAAATAGACCCCTCAGTCCCATAATAACATGAAATTATGAAAAAAGACATTATCGTAGGAATTGGCGAAGCCCTTTGGGATTGCTTCCCCGAAGGCCGCAAGTTTGGAGGTGCTCCAACCAACTTTGCTTATCACGCAGGTCAGTTTGGCTGGCACAGCATGGTCATCTCGGCAGTTGGCCAGGACGCACTCGGCGACGAGATTATCGACATCATCAAGAATATCAAGCTCGACAATCGTATTGCACGCGTGGCTTATCCCACAGGCACCGTACAGGTAACCCTCAGCGGTGACGGCATCCCCGCATACGAGATCTGCGAGAACGTGGCTTGGGACAACATCCCCTGGACCGATGAGCTCGAGCAGATTGCCAAGCGCACACGCGCCGTCTGCTTCGGTTCGCTGGCACAGCGCAGCGAGGTGAGCCGTCAGACCATCCTCAAGTTCCTCGACACCATGGACGAAGACACCGAGCGCATCTACGACATCAACCTCCGTCAGCATTTCTACAGCCTGGAGGTCATCGAGGAGAGTCTGCGTCGTGCCACCATCCTCAAGCTCAACGAGGAGGAGATCGAGATTGTCAGCGCACTCTTCCACCTGCAGGGCTCGGCCGAAGAGCGTTGCCGCCAGCTCATCAGCATGTTCGACACCCTTCAGATCGTCATCCTCACCTGCGGTGCCATCGGTTCGAATGTCTTCACCGAGAACGAGAACTCCTACGTCGATACGCCCAAGGTAAAGGTCGCCGACACCGTTGGTGCAGGCGATTCGTTCACCGCCACCTTCGTCGCCCAGTATCTCAAGGGCAAGAGCATACAGGATGCCCATCGCATCGCCGTCAAGGCCAGTGCATTCGTATGCACCCAGGAAGGTGCCACCCCCGTCTTCCCCAAGGAGATCCTCGAAGCTTAATCGATTATATTATTAATGATAGAAGAGGCCGCAGACATCACATCTGCGGCCTCGCTTAATATCAATTGTTAATCACTCGATAATCAAAACTCAACGACGCTTCATGAACATGGTTCCGAGTCTCAATGCGATGGAAGCGAGGATAGTCGTGGCGAAGAATGCGATTGCGATCATAGTAGTATATTTTTTATTGTTAGTATTATAGTTCTTTGTGATCTGATTCCGTTCGTGAATCATTTTCACACTGCAAAGGTAGGGGCATTTATCGGGCCTTGCAAATTTTTTCATCACTTTTTGCATAGGATATTTGTTTTCAAGAGACTACACACTCAAAGCTCATCGACAGTTATTCATTGAAATAGGTTTTCGACTTTTCTTATAGACCTGTGTCTGAATTATCGAAAGGTCACAGAAAAAAACGTTTTAGGACCTTTTCGTGTTTTCGGACCTTTTCGGAATCCTTAAACAATGTTTTTCGGGTTCCCGAAAGTACTTTGGGGTTATTCCGAAAAATTCCCCAAAAGACGAAATATCCGAAAACTCTTTTTTGTCCACACCAATTCTCAAATTTTTCTTTTTCTCTACGGACTAAAAGGACAAAAAGGACAGTGTGACTCCAAGCTAATAGTCCCTAAAGTCCCAAGAGTCCGTAGAGATTATTAAAATCAAAGGGATTCGAGCTCAGGAAGTATTACGGTCTCGTTTGGCTGGTGGCCTTGAATAAACATGCAGTAATAGATTGGGAGGTAGGTGATGCCACCCTTCTTCGATACTGAGCGTTCGTTGGAGAATACTATTGCCTGATCAATACCATAGTCGGGAGTGTCGAGGAACTTGGTAAGGGCACTGTGTTGGGTATAATCTTTTCCCGATTTGACTTCGATGGCAAGCGCTTTCAATCGAACGAAATCATCGATAAGGAAATCGACTTCTCCCTTCTGCTTGTTGTCAAAATAATGTAGTTTGAAGCCGTGTTTTTTATTTAATTGACCAAACAAATTACACTTATTCCGTCTTGCAGATGGTTTGCCAGTCGCTGGTAGTACAATATAGAAGCTGAAAACGTAGCAAGCATTATGTCGCGCGATATAGTGCTATATCCAATCGCGGAAGCACTCTGTCGCGCGTCATAATGCTCTATCCAATCGAGCAAGCATTCTGTCGCGCGACATGATGCTCTATACAAACGAGCAAGCACTCTGTCGCGCGTCACGATGCTTTATCCAAACGAGCAAGCACTCTGTCGCGCGTCATAATGCTCTATCCAAACGAGCAAGCACTCTGTCGCGCGTCATAATGCTCTATCCAATCGAGCAAGCACTCTGTCGCGCGTCATAATGCTATCGCAAAAAGAGGAAGCATTCTGTCGCGCGTCAGAGTGCTTCCTC
>JAFZBE010000021.1 GCA_017561935.1 Bacteroidales bacterium
TACATGATCCTTCCAATAGCCGTAGGCTTCCATGTCGGCGGGTTGCCCGTCCTTTTCATCGCCCCCGAACACGGTGACGTAAAGCCGGTCCTTGTCGATCTTCACCACTTCGGTGAGGTATTCCCAGGCATAGGCGATGGCGTCTTTCTTGAAGTAGTCGCCAAACGACCAGTTGCCGAGTATCTCGAACATGGTGTGGTGGTAGGTGTCGTGGCCCACTTCTTCCAAGTCGTTGTGCTTGCCGCTAACACGCAGACATTTCTGGCTGTCGGCGGCACGGCTAAACTTCTTCTCGACATTGCCGAGAATGATATCCTTGAACTGGTTCATTCCAGCATTAGTAAACATCAGGGTGGGGTCGCCCTTGAGCACCATCGGAGCCGATGGGACAATGGTGCAACCTTTCGAAGCAAAAAACTTCAGGAAGCTCTCGCGGATTTCTTTTGCGGTCATCATTAATTGTTTTGGAATAATATTACGTATGATCAGAAGCGGAAATAGAATTCGCCCCAGATCTCATTATAGTCTGGATCGGCAGCAGCGCGTTTGTTGTTGTAGTTGTACTGAATCTGGAACATGAGGTTCTTGTGAAGCTGGAAGTTCGAGATGAACGAGTACATGTTTTGTGAACGTCCCCACTCTTTGCCCAGTCGGTAGCACTGGTATTCAGCAGCAATCTTCCACCAGTCGTTCACTGGCATGCCGCCAATGACGTACCAGGCATCAGCCTTGCCGAGGTCGGACTGTCCGTGGCCCCATTCGCCGCGCAGAGTCCAACCCTTGTTGTCATACTTCAGGCCGAAGGCATAACGGTTCTTGCTGTGTTCATCGCCATTGTAAACGTAGTCACCATGCCAGCCGAAGAAGCCGATGAAGAGGTTTTTGATGGGCTGTACCTGAATGGTTCCGATGAGGTCCTTCTTGCCGTCGGCATCGCTGACATTGATACCCTGGCCGTTCCATAGGCCAATCTGGTAATGAATGAGGTCATAACCACCTTTCATCTTACCGAAGTCACCTTGTATCTGAACGCCTTGGTCGCGTCCGCCATCCGAGTCGGAGGCCACGCCGGCAGCCTTCTTGACGTAGTCGTCATGTCCGGTTAGCGCCTTGGTGAATAGTGAGTAGTCGCCAGCGGTGATGTCCCAAGGATTCATGGGGTTCTCAAAACCAAAGGCACGCTTGTACTGTCCGACCTTGATTTTGAAGAAGCTGTAGCGACCCCATTCGATGAACACGTCCTTCATGTGGAACGAAGCGTTGTTCACCTGTACCTGGATGCGGTACTTGAAGTCTTTGAAGATGGAGCCGTCAACGTAGGCACGGATGAGGCGCTGGTTGAATCCTGCACCGCCGTGCGAGCCTTCCTGGTCACTGTAGGAATAACGACCGATATAATAGCCGCCAAACTTGGGAGCTGACGCAAAGCCGGTAACGGTGCGGCCATAGTGTGGTTCGTCCTCTTTCGGAGCGGGTCCACCAGGATGTCTATGTCCTCGGCGAGGTCCTGGGCCTTGAGGATCCATGGTGTTTTCGATGGCATCGTTAAGCATCGAGGTAAAGAACCCCGATGGCTCGTCCTCAGACGTAATTGCCGAGGAAGTCTCATTGGCATTAGTCACGTTGGTTTCAGGCTCTTCGGCCCAAACCGGCAGCGCGATTGCTAAAGCGGCTGCGATGGAAAAAAGCTTTTTCATAGTAGTAATATTGTAAAATAGTGGGAGGTTTTCATAAAAATGGGGACTTTCATCAATAATTGATGTCATGATCCCAAAGATCAACAATCAGACAGGCTTTAGGCAGGAACTGTCTATGTTCAATTCTCGAGTTATTAATTCTTGTGCATTTGCACACTAGAACGGTGCAAAGATAGTAAATTATCACCAAATATCCTTTGAGCCTTTTCCACTTTTCATACTTTTGACAAGTAAAAAGTATTCAAAGCAATCTCTACATATCATTTTGGGTTAAGAAGGGTGACATGTCTTTGAATGATGGATTGCGCCACGATGTACCCCATGGTCCATGCGGCTTGTAGATTAAAACCACCCGTCACGGCATCAACATCCAGCACTTCACCAGCGAAATATAAGCCGCGATGTTTCTTGCACTCAAGAGTGTTCGGATCGATGTTCGAAATTGATATGCCTCCGCAAGTGACAAACTCATCCTTGTAACGATTTTTCCCAGATATATGGTAGATGTCATTGCATACTGAGGCAACTAGTCTGTTGAGCAGTTTGCTGCTCACGTCTGCACATCGACGTTCTGGATCTATACAATTTTTTAGCAAAAGATAGTGCCACAGCCGTTGTGTAAGCGGATGTATGGAGCCAATTTGCTTTTTGGGATTGTCATCCATCTGTTGCTGTAACATCTTGCGTACATTCTCCTCAATCATGCCTCCTAACCAGTTTACTGAAAGGGAGGCCTCGTAGTTCCTTTCGGCCAACCAACGCGCCGCGTAACTTGAAAGACGGAGGATGGCAGGTCCCGACATGCCCCAATGGGTTATTAATAATGGACCAACCGATTTAAATTTGGTGCCTGTTAGTCGTATTTCTGCGTCTTTCACCACAATACCCATAAGTTTCGAAATAGAAGTCGTATCATCCTTTTCGGCGATAGTGAAAGAGAATAGAGAGGGGACCGGTGGAACAATCTCTAACGCCAGATCAGAAAGAAAGTCGAGTCCCGAAGCCCTTGGTGACCCTCCTGTGGTCACCACCACGTAGTCATAGACCTCACTGTGACTGTCGGTACTAATCCTATAACTGGAACTATTGCATGGAAGGATTTCCTTCACACGTTGACTGGTAAAAATCTTTACACCTTGCAAACCTCGTAACAGGATTGAAACGATCTCCATCGCATCTTGGCTCTTTGGGAAAACGCAATGGTCTTCTTGTATCATTAGCTTTACGCCTTCATCCTCGAACCATCGCATGGTGGCTTGGTGATCGAAACGCTTGAAAAGGCGCTTCATCAGGTTAAATCCTCTCGGATAAACCTGATTTATGCTCTTTACATCCGTGAAACTGTTAGTTAGATTGCAGCGACCACCTCCTGTAATGGCCACTTTTTGAAGCGGTTTAGAACCACTCTCATACATGTCGATTTGAGCTTCCGGGAGGAAACGTTTAAGGATTGTGGCGCAAAAACAACCGGCTGCACCTGCCCCAATGATTGCAGTTTTCATGGTGCAAATATAATGATTTATTTTTGATACACAATAATATTACTTGAAGAAAAATACAATAAGGGAGTAAATTCATACAAATATAATCCAAATTTGTAAAAAACTCAATATTTTTACAATTTCGTAACCATTTTTTGTCACTTTCACCTATCTTTGCAACGCATTACAAGAAAACCGAGCCGCGAGGCTCCGTGTAAGACTGACTCAAGATTTGCTTAACTATGATAGGTTTTAGGCAAGGGTAGAATCCCTTGCCTTATTTTTTTTGCAAAAAGTTCCTGCTTTTTTTGGAGTTTAGGAAAAACTTGCGTACCTTTGTGCCCGCTAAATAGTATGATTTATGCAAACCTACAAACTTTACGCCAATAACCCAAATACCCGCATCCTACAAGATATCGCTCAGGTGGTGCGCGATGGTGGCATTGTTATCTATCCCACTGATTCGGTTTATGCTATCGGATGTGATGCACTTAACCAGCGTGCGGTAGAAAAGATTTATCAGTACCGTAAGGAAGAACAAAAGAACGGACACCTCTCGATTATCTGTCGCGATATTGCTCAGGCTGCCGATTATGTGCGCATCTCCGATCGTCAGTTCAAGCTGCTTCGCAAGAATCTACCGGGACCCTTTACCTTCATTTTGGAGGCTGGATCGAAGTTGCCCAAGGTGTTCCGCAGTCGCAACACTGTGGGCATTCGCATCCCCGACCAGCCCATTCTGCACGCATTGCTCGAGGAACTAGGCCGTCCGCTACTTACTACATCGTTGAAGGTGCAGGTAGAAGATGGTAACGAAGACAACGAGATCAGTTACATGACTGATCCATTCCTTATTGAAGAGGCGTTCCAGAATCAGGCTGATGTGCTTATCGACGGTGGCTATGGCGAAGAACAGCCTTCGACGGTGATTAATCTGATAGGTGACGAGCCTGAGGTCCTTCGTCAGGGTGTGGGACAATTGGAGGAATAATGATCTATCCTCAAAATTTCGAAGAGAAACTCGGATTCCACAAGGTTCGGGGTATGGTCAGGGGAGCAACACTCTGTCCCCTGGGAGCACGCAAGGTCGATGAGATGCAATTCCTCACCGACCGCTGTACCTTGCAACATGAATTATCTCTGCTTGACGAGATGAAGCGTCTCATGGAACAGGTGTCCCAACCCTTGCCCACCGATTACTTCTTCGACCTCACTCCTGCCCTCAAGCGTATCCGTGTGGTGGGCATGTTCTTGGAAACCGATGAGCTCTTTGACTTGATGCGCAGCTTGGGTACCATCGAGGCGCTTGTGCGTTATCTCAATCCCAAGGATGGTGAGGAAATACGTACGGCTGATCACCTTCATGGAGGCGTAGCTGCTGTGTGTTTCTCCGAGCAGTTCCCCCTTCTTCATAGGTTGGCACAAGATGTTGTCACTTTTCCTTCCATTGTCCGCAAGATTGATCAGACCTTGACACCAAATGGAGAGATACGTGACAATGCCAGTCCCGAGTTGGCTGAGATTCGTCGTGAAAAGCAGCACAATCTCGCTTCCATCGGACGACTGCTTGGTGGCATTCTGCGCAATGCACAGGCCGAGGGCTATGTGGATAAAGATGCCATGCCCACCATGCGTGACGGGCGCCTAGTCATACCTATCCCTCCGTCATCGAAGCGCAAACTGCGTGGCATTGTCCATGACGAATCGGCCACGGGTAAGACACTATACGTGGAACCTGCCGAAGTGGTGGAGGCCAACAATCGCATCCGCGAACTCGAAAGTGATGAGCGACAAGAGATTGTCCGCATTCTCACGGCAATCGCCAACCTAATACGTCCAGAGATCGATGAAATGTTGGGTAGTTACGATTTCCTCGGTGAGGTCGATTATCTTCGTGCCAAAGTGCGTTTTGCGCATGAGATTGATGGCGTAGTGCCGCGTTTGTCGGAGCAGAATATCACAGATTGGGTACAGGCGCGTCATCCCTTGCTCTATCTGCGTTACAAGCAAATGGACAAGACAGTGGTGCCGCTCGATATCCTTCTCGATCATAAGAAACAGCGCATCGTGCTAATTTCAGGGCCGAATGCGGGCGGCAAATCTGTATGTCTTGAGACTCTTGGCCTTGTCCAGTATATGCTGCAGCTCGGCTTACCGGTGCCAATGAAGGAAAACTCCGAAGTGGCCATCTTCGACCATATCTTTATGGATATTGGTGATGAGCAAAGCGTCGACAACGATCTTTCAACCTACTCGAGCCACTTGCAGAACATGAAGTTCATGCTTCGCAATGCGCATGGCTATCGTCGTGCCCACGGACAGTTCATAGGTTCAGGAGGTACACTCGTGCTTATCGATGAATTCGGCTCTGGTACCGAACCGCAGATTGGAGGTGCCATTGCACAGGCCATTCTTTCGAAACTCAACAACCTACAGGTGAATGGGGTCATTACGACCCACTTCACTAACTTGAAGTTGTTTGCCGACGATACTCCAGGAATCGTCAATGGCGCTATGCTTTATGATCGTGGCGAGATGCGACCTTTGTTCCGCCTTGAAGTGGGTCGGCCAGGTTCGTCCTTTGCTCTCGAGATTGCTCACAAGATTGGTCTGCCTCGCGATGTCATTGACGATGCCAAGGAAATAGTGGGCTCAGATTATGTCAATATGGACAAGTATCTGCAGGACATCAGCCGTGACAAACGATATTGGGAGCAAAAACGCCAGAAGGTGCACCAGCAGGAGAAGGAGCTTGAACAGAAGTCGCAGGAATATGATGAGAAGTCTCGCGAACTGAAGACGAAGCGCCAGGAGGTAATGCAGCAGGCACGCGATGAAGCCAGCCTGCTATTACAGCAAGCCAACGCACGAATTGAGAAAACCATTCGCGACATCAAGGAGGCGCAGGCAGAAAAGGAAGCTACACGAAGGATCCGTAAGGAACACGAGCATTTTAAGGAAAACCGACTGCAAGAGCCCAAGTCCAAAGAGCAGCATCGATCTACGGAGAAAGAGCGTCGTGATGAGCCGGCAACTTCACCAACTCAAGGACAGGATATGCTCGTTCCAGGCGATTATGTTCGTCTGAAGGGTCAACAGACGGTGGGAGAGGTGATTGCTGTCAATGCACGCCAGGTACAGGTGGCCTTTGGCATGATCAAATCGGTGGTGGATATGTCGCGACTTGAAAAGGTCAGCCGCAACCAACTCAAGAAGGAGCAGACCTACACCAATGGCATGGGAGCTTTGCTCAAGGACTCCGAGACGCCTGTCGAAGTGTTGTCGAGCCGACGTTCGACATTCAAACAACAACTCGACGTGCGTGGTATGCGTGCCGACGAAGCATTGCAGGCCGTGATGTATTATATGGACGATGCTATTCTGCTTTCGGTGAGCCAGGTGCGTATTCTACATGGTACGGGTACTGGAGCCCTACGACAAGCTATTCGTCAGTATCTCAGCACGCTGCCGGGTATCAAGGATTATCACGACGAACATGTTCAGTTTGGTGGTGCAGGTATCACCGTGGTCGAATTGGACAGTTGATTCTTATGACCTCGACAATCAATTGTTAATTGTAAATTGTTAATTATTATTTGGACTTTATGAATTTTCTTGGCACTATCATTTGGTGGATTTTCGGAGGATTGGAGGCTGCTTTCGGGTACTTCACGGGCAGTTTGGCGATGGCGTGTACCATTGTAGGTCTTCCTGTGGCATGGCAGACTTTCAAGATTGGTCTCTTGTGCCTCTTCCCCTTCGGTTCGAAGGTGAGAAGCACTTCGAGTCCTACTGGCTGTATCCGAATACCACTCAATATCATTTGGCTTGTCTGCGGAGGACTCTTTGCCTGGTTCATGCATGTGCTATTTGGCTTGTTGCTCTACATTACTGTCATTGGCATACCTTTTGGCAAGCAGCATTTCAAGCTCGCCAAACTTTCCCTTGCCCCTTTTGGCAAGGCTGTGGATTTGAACATTTGATTAACCCTTTATAACTCCTCTTAATTCGACTTGACCCATGATCACCCGCCAAAGCATCATTTCACTTTATAATAAGCAGCGCCTCGCTTTCGACGAATTGCGAAAGCAGCAGGAACAGGAAATGGACGACCTCCTTCGCCAATATGCCATCGACAATGATTGTCCCCAGGTGGGCGACGTTATGAAGGTCCATGGTATTAACCGATGGGTGAAGGTCAAGCGGTTTTCGCCCACTTTCGTCAGGGGTGGTGTCGAACTGAGTTATTTCTGCACCAATTGCCACAGCGACGGTACTCCCAACAGCAGCGATTCCCGCGAGCGCCGCTATACTTATCTCGAAGGAGTTCCCGAGTTTTTCGAAGGTTTGTATTGAAAAAATTTGCGCAGCCAAGTGAAAGTTTGGCTGCGCAAATTTATTAGTTTGAATGATTTTATTCGTCAACAGGGCTGAATTCATCCTTTCCAACACTGCAGAGGGGGCAGACCCAGTCTTCGGGGAGTTCTTCGAATGGAGTGCCTGGCTCAATGCCGTTGTCGGGGTCACCAACTGCGGGATCATACTCGTAGCCGCAAATGTCACATACATACTTTTTCATGTCGTTTAGTTTTTAATAGTGATACATTATAAAATTGTGCGTGGGCACAGGTTTATAGCTTCATGACCTCTTGTTCGAAGGTCTCTTTATCGCCCAACGCGTTGTTGCGCACGCGTGAACGGTAGTTGTAGATGGTGGTGAGGGAGTAGTTAAGGAAGTTGGCTATTTTCGAGCTGTCAGTCTCTCCCATGCGTATAAGGGCAAAGATACGAAGCTCGGTTGTAAGCAGTTCGCCTCGTTTGGGCAGGATGGCTGCCTCGGGTTTGAGCAAAGCGTTGAACTTTTCGACGAAATTGGGATAAAGGGTAAGGAACAGATGGTCGAAGTCGGCATAGAATTTCTCCAACTCCTCTTCCACGAAGTCTGTTGACTTGAGCTTCTTGGTGAGTTCATCAATCTGACGGCTTTGCACGAGTTTTAACATCTGCCGTTGGATACTCTCAATGGAACCGAGATAGTTGTGTGAACGGCTTAGATAGTTCATCAGATAATCCCCCTTGATATGGTCGGAAAGCAGCAGGTCGCTATTGGCCTTTTGAAGTTGTTGATTGGAGATTTTGAGGTCGTTGTTGGCCTGTGCCAGTAGTTTTCGAGTGGTCTGGAGTTTTCGATTGAGCCTGATGAGTGCAATTATCACGAGCGTCATAATGAGTGCAATCAAAAGCAGGCTGGCGATAATCAGACGGGTGTCGCGTTTTTCATGTTCGAGTCGTTCATGACGCGATTCATCGATAATCGGGAAGATGGTCGATACTTCTATGGTACGCAGATTCGATTTGCAAAGGTTGGCATCTTCAAGGGCACAGAACAGATAACTATAGGCTCGATCGATGTCGCCTAATTGGAAGAGCTGGGCTGCAAGTGCTGGCAATGCCATATATTCGGTTATGCCGGAGCGGATATCTGCGATTGCTGTCAGAATAAGGTAACGAAGCTGCAAGGCGGGTTTGTTGGTTTTGCCGTATGCCTCGGAGAGACGGGAATAAGCAAAAGTGCGTTGCTCGGGATTGCAATTGGCCATTAGCTCAAGCAGTGAGTCGATGCAGAGCTGGTATTCGCCATAGTCGTAATAGCTGTTGGTGCGAATGATGGTGCGGTTGACTTCGTTGGGTTCGTAGAGCAAAATCGAGTCGTGCCAGTTGCGTGCTTCACGGTGCATCTGGGGCCAGATACTTGGGACGGTGTGCAGCGCATAGTCGGCACGCCAGCCCCTTACGGCATGCTGCACATTGTAGTAGCGCAAGCGTGAAGAGGCATCACATTCGTTGAGGTTGATCTCATCGAGCATTGTGAAAGCGGTGTGATATAATCCCATCATGCCATATACACGTGCTTCGTCCATCTGACAACGAATCTGCAGCTGACGGTCGGTGGCGTATTCGGGCAGGTTGCGCAGTTTGTCGAGAGTACTCAGTGCGCTGTCGGTCTGAAAATGCAAATAGATGTCATAAAGGGCTACCAACGCCTGAACGCGTTCGTCACCCTTGCGGCTATAGGCAAATTTCAGCAAGCTGTCGGCTCGCTCAAACCTCAGCTGCTGATAATCTTCCTTGTGGGCAATAACATCGTCAAGACGTTCCAAAAGCTCCGCAACCGGCAATTGTTCCTCGTCGGTTTGTGCTTGGAGAGAAGAAAAATTTGCCCAAAAGAGAGAGATGATAAATGATAAATAAATGGCTTTCATGTAATTGGTGTGGGGTAGAGTCAATCTCTCAGGGGGGCATGGAGACGAAAAGGGTGAGGGAATGGGTAGCATCCCTCACCCTTCATTAAGTTTTATTCGTGGTCCTTGATGAGCCAGACGGCAAGACTGCCAAGGATAAGCAGAACACCGGCAAGAACGAGCATATCGACCTCGGGTGTCAGGACACCAGGCGTAGTGAAAAATACTTTGAGGATTAGACCTCCAATAGCAGCTGCAATGATCTGCGGCACGCAGATGGTGCAATTGAAGAGGCCGAGATAAGTGCCCACATGGCCACCCTTAAGGGAATTGGTAAAGATGGTGAAGGGGAGAGCAAGCATAGCAGCCCATGCAGCACCGATGAGCAGGAACGAAGCAAACAGCCCATACTGGCTGTGGATGAAATAGGTGGAAATGAAGCCTATGCCACCCATGATGAGTGAGACGGTGTATGCGACTTTGTTGCTCTTGAATCGTGGGATGATAGTGGCCCAGAATACCGAACCAATGGCCTGGACGGCAAAGAGGATGCCTACCCAGTTGCCTGCATCCTGATACTGCTGGGAGGCAGTGTCGAGGACTACGGCTCCAGCCTCAGTGATCTTGGTGGGCGCATCGAAGGCACCATGTGCTACTGTACCGTTGGTATAGGTCCACATGTACATGAAGGCTGCCCAGCAGAAGAACTGTACCAATCCGACGGTCCAGAAGGTGGAAGGAGCCTTCTTAAGCAACTCGAGCATGCCTGGTTCTTTTTCTTCATGCTCCTTCGGATCGACAGGATGATACTCGTTGTACTCCTTGGGTGGATACTCCTTCACCATTATCGATGTGTATATGACGCATAGGATGAGGATGGCTGCACCGATATAGAAGGCATATTTCACGGTGTCGGGTACGACGCCAGTAGGAGCAGTGCCCGAGATGCCGAAGGTGGCAAAGAGGAATGGGAAGAGGAAGCCGACAACCGAACCGGCGTTGCAGAGGAACGACTGGATGGAATATGCCGTGGTCTTCTGTTTCTCGTTGACCATGTCGCCCACCATCATCTTGAAGGGCTGCATAGCCATGTTGATGGAGGTATCGAGCAGCATGAGCATCACTGCGCCAAACACCATGGCTTGGCCTACCGACAGGCCAAGAGATCCGGCATTCGGTAGGAAGCACATCACGAGAATAGCTACGATGGCACCAATGAACAGATAGGGAATACGACGTCCAAAGCGGGTCCAGGTACGATCGGAATATTTGCCAACGAGAGGTTGGACAATCATACCCATGATGGGAGGCAGGAGCCAGAAGAAGGAAAGGGAGTGAGGATCTGCACCGAGGGTGGCGAAGATGCGCGAGATATTGGCGGATTGGAGTGCATAGGCTATCTGTACGCCAAAGAATCCGAAACTGATGTTGATCAACTGACTGAATTTCAAGTCAGGTAGTTGTTTTGCCATAGGAGTTTTATTTTTTGGTCTAGATAATCTAGATTGGCTAGAGGAGCTAGATTATCTAGATGGAAATTATCGATTAGCTGCATCAATCATGCTGGCGATGCGCTGGTTGAAGGCATCTCTCTTCATGAGATCCTCAAGGCTGAGGTGCATGCGATAGCGCCAGTAGTGACGTGGGTTGGCCGGGATATTAATGCGCTCGGCATTGGCATCGGCCAGTCGGATGTCGCTGTCGATGGCGAGCCAGTCCTGGAAAGGCAAGATGCAGAGCAGCGATGGACAAGTCAGGTGATCATTTACGATACGAGCGCAAATCTCAGGAGTCGCCGTTGTTGGACATTCACCCTTGCCACCAAGCTCCTCGTAGTAGAATTTGCGGGTAAGGTCGGGGTCGAGTTCCCACCATTGGCGGAGAGTCTCGGTGTCGTGGGTGCCAGTGGTGCAGACACTGCGTTCCGGGTACCAGCGGACGTGTCCGAAGTTGTCCTGAGGACTCTTTGGCATGCGCTGAATCTCGAGCGAAAGAATCTGCAATTGGTTCATAGCCCAAGGTACGCAATCGGGTACCATACCAAGGTCTTCTCCACAGACAATCATTTGTGTTGAGTTGACGAGTGCTGGCAACTTCAACATGGCTTGCTCGTACCAGAACTGGTTGTGACGACGATAGAAATAATCGTTGTAGAGACGGTCGAAAGCCTCCTTCTCCCACCACTGCAGACGGCTATAGGTGTAGTCGAGTTGCGCAGAGATGCGCGGGTGGTACATTCCCTTGGTCTTGTGGTCTTCGAGGAAGAGAACGTTGCTGATGAGGCTGTAGATGGTTTCCTTGAGGTCTAAGTTACGCTGTTTCTTCTTGCCTGAGAAGAACCCCTCGACCTGACGCTGGGTGGCGAATTGTGGTTTCATGCGCCAGACGTCGTCGTGGTAATGGTCGAGGAAGGTATCCTTGACGTATGCAACGGGGTCCTTACCATCGAGCCAGCGGGGATCCTCGTCATGATAGTGACGAAGTGGACTGAAACGCTGCTCCAGCAGGTCATCATTAATGAACGGCTCGGTCATGAATTCCTTTTGGAAAGCGATTCCATAGCTTTCGATCTCATTGGGCGACATGGGCAGGGAGGGTGCGAACTGGCCCAATAGTCCATGGACAGAGTGGGTAGGGATTTCCCATATACGGAAGAAGCCGAGGATATGGTCGATACGATAAGCAGAGAAGTACTCCTGCATCTTGCGGAAACGCTTGAGCCACCATTTTAGGCCGTCCTTGAGCATTGCATCCCAGTTGTAGGTTGGGAAGCCCCAGTTCTGGCCGTTGGCCGAGAATGGATCGGGTGGAGCACCTGCCGAACCGTTCATGTTGAAGTAGAACGGCTCAACCCAAGCCTCAACCGATGCACGGCTGATACCGATGGGGATGTCGCCTTTGAGAATTACATCGTGCTCACGGGCGTAGGTCGATGCGTCGAGTAACTGTATGTGAAGCTGATACTGGACGTAGTAGTAGAAGCATACCGAATGATACTCGGGCGACTTGGAGTCGGTGAGCGAATCGATCTCCTCCTTTTTATATACCTTATATTTGGGCCACTTAGTGAAGTCGGGGGTGCCGAAGGCATCACGGAGCACAGAGAAGGCGGCGTATGGGCGCAGCCAATCCTCATTGGCCTCGAAGAAGGTCTTGAAGCCTACTGTGCGGAAACACTTCTTGCCCTCCTGTTCGTAAATGTCGCGTATGTATGCACGCTTCGTATTGTTGACGCGTTCGTAGTCGATTTGCTTTAGGGCGTTTAGTTCGACACGCTTTGCCTCATATTCGGCTGCCTTCTTCTCGTCCTTGAGGGCCGGAAGTTGGCGCAGGTCGAGGTACTGCGGATGGAAGGCATAGATCGAAATGGAGTTGTAGGGATAGGAATCCGTCCAAGTGCCAGTGATGGTGGTGTCGTTGATGGGGAGGATTTGCACGGCGGTCTGGTGTGTCAATACGGCCCAATCGATGAGTCGCTTGAGGTCGCCGAAGTCTCCCACGCCAAAGCTTCCTTCGCTGCGCAGGGAGAAGATGGGCATGGCTACACCTGCTACTCGACGAGCATCGTGCCAGATATCGTTGAGGTCAAGATGCTTCTTGCCAGGAGCCACGTTCTCGATGACGTGGGCCATACTATTGCGCTCCTGACGTGTGCAGAAGCCGTCACGATAGACTCCATAGCGATATAGTAGCGGCAGACCGCCTTTGGGTAGTTCGATGTCGGTGGAGCCTTCCCAAATTTCGCCGTCGGTGGTGTTGAGGGGAACCACTTTGTCGGCAATCATCACACCGATGGACTCTCCCCAAACGGTGCGGTAGTTGATTTTGAAATTGAGTTTCATGAGTATTACAGTTTTTGTGTTGTATTTCTATAGTGTGCCGACCAGACATGGTCGGTGTAATTGACATACCTTGAAGATGGGCGTTCTTTAGAGAACCACTCCGTCATGTGCCTTACAGGTGAAGTTATGGCCAAGGATGGAGCCGACGTAGTCAATGTCGCTGAAGTTGGCAATGACAATCATTCGATCCTTGGGGGAGGAGCGTTCAAAGGCGAATACGCCAGCTGCCTTCATTTCGGGAGTCGTGATATCTTGTGTGGTGCCATGGACAGCTGCATTGCGTTGAGCTAGTCGCAGCACTTCTTCATAGCGACGACGGATGGCAAGGTATTCTTGCGGCAGCTTGTTCTCATTCCATCCTGCCTGCTTCCAGGCCTTTTGTCGCTCGAGTCCCCAGTAGTCGAAGATAGTTGTGCGTCCGTCGGCACCTTGGAAACCTTCGGCATCCATCGATGGTTCGCCTAACTCACCCGCAAAGTAGTGCATGTAGGGATTGCCATTGATGAGTGCGCTGACATAGAGAGCAGGAATGGCAGCTTGCGGATTCTTGCCGAAGAAGTCGGAGGCGATACGCTGCTCGTCGTGGTTTTCAAGGAAGTTGAGCATGTGGCCGCTGACCTTATCGTTGGTGTAAGTGGGCAGGGTGAGGCAAGCCTGGATGGCATCGACGGGACGACGACCTTCCACAACGCTGCGAATGGAGTCGTAGAGTTCGACCTTGTCGTAGAGATAATCGAAGCCGCCTGTGACGATGTAATCCTCATAGACACGAGGATTGTAGATTTCGGCTATGAAGAGTACGTCGGGATATTGCTCCTTGACGCGGCCGATACCATAATGCCAGAATTCATAAGGCACCATCTCGGACATGTCGCAACGGAAGGCATCGACGCCCTTTGAACACCAATAGAGTAGGATGTCGCTCATTTTGATCCATGTGGAGGGAATGGTGATGGTGCCATCGGCATTCTCCCACGCCTTGACGCGAGTTCCGTCAGCCTTGTACTCCACGCCGTAGTTGAGTTTGATGGTTTCATACCAGTCATAGGGAGAAGGGGTGACCGCACCAAAAACGTCGTTGCCCGTTACCTTGGCGGGTTTCTCGATGTACGAATCGGCCTTTTTGGCATTCTTCTTCGCCTTGGCATTCTCGTCCTTCACCTCGTTCCATACGAGAGTCTGGCCTGGGAAGTAATAGAAATTGTTGTTCAAGTTGAACGCCTCGTCTGTTTTGTCGCTTGCGCCAAGATCTTCTACTCCTTCCGGACAAGAGATGGAGTGATACTCTCGAGCTACATGGTTGGGCACAAAGTCCATTACGACCTTCAGCCCGGCATCATGACTGCGTTGAATGAGGGCTTCAAATTCCTCGGTACGCTTGTTGACATCATCTGCGATGTCTGCACTCACAGCATAATAGTCGCAGATGGCGTAAGGTGAACCCGCATTTCCCTTGACGACGGCGGCTGTCTGACGAGGCAATCCGTACTGGCTCCAGTCGGTCTTGGTGGCCTGCTGCAGGATGCCGGTGTACCATACGTAGTTGCAGCCCAAGCGCCTGATGCTCTCAAGGGCGGCTGTGCTGATGTCGCTCATGCGCCCGCATCCGTTTTGCTCGCGCGTACCATTATATATATTATTAGTATTGTCATTGCCGAACACTCGGACCATCATCTGATAAATGACGATCTTGCCTTGCGTAGCATCTGCCTCGGCAGTCTGAGTGGATTTTGTTGCACAACTTGTGCAAGCCAAAGCTGCAAATAATGCAGCGGAAAGGATGATGTTTTTCATATATGAATGTTATTTGTTCATTTCTCTATATGGTATGAAGGCTTGCTTAACATGTAATGTAAGTGTGTTTTTTTATTTTTTCGACGCAAAGATAATGCCTTTTGTGCAATCTGCCAAAAAAAATGCACATTTTTTGACTAAAAATTTGGAATTTTTAGATTTTACTCCTATCTTTGTCGCCGAAAAACGACAAAACTATCTTTACAATGAAAAAAACACGATTTGTATTAATCCTTATGTTTACCGTACTTACACACCTGTTTGGATTAGCTGCGGCACCTAAGCTCAAGCATGTACATCCACTCAACTGGTGGAGTGGTATGCATAATCCTGAGTTGCAGGTACTTCTTCACGGTGATAACATCGGGGATTGTAATGTGACTCTTACCCAAGCGCGTAATGTGTCGTTGATACGTGTGGAGAAGGTCACTAACCCTAACTACCTCTTTGTTTATCTGGACCTGCAATATGCCCCATCTCAGACTTTTTATTTCACTCTCACCAAGCCGGGACAGAAGAAGGCTTACCTTAACCAACCCTTCGAGCTAAAGGAACGTACGGGCGAGGCTATTGTGCCCTTTGGTCCCGAGGATGTTTTGTATTTACTGATGCCTGACCGTTTCATCAACGGCGATTCCAAGCTCGACAATGTCCCCGGTATGATAGAGCCTAAGGTTGATTTCAATGCGAGAGAGGATTTCGGTCGCCACGGAGGAGATCTCGCCGGCATTGGGCTGGCATTGGATTACCTCGACGAACTGGGCATCACTGCCATTTGGCCCACACCTGTACAGGAGAATGATGTAATTTGTTCGTATCATGGCTATTCAATCACCGACTACTATCGCATTGATCCTCGTCTGGGCAGCAACGAAGATTACCGACTTCTCGTCGAGCAGTGCCACAAGCATGGCATCAAGATGGTGATGGATCTGGTGTTCAACCATTGCGGTGTCAATAACTTCCTATACAAGGACCTGCCTGCCAAGGACTGGTTCAACTTCGATTCCACTTTTGAGGTATGTGCTCATCGTACTGCATCGATTGGTGATCCGCATGCCAGCCAATGGGACTTGAAGCATACTACCGACGGTTGGTTCACCGAATCGATGCCCGACTGGAATCAACGAAATCCTCTCGTGAAGGATTATCTGATACAGAGTAGTATCTGGTGGGTTGAATTTGCAAAAATCAATGGCATCCGTCAGGACACCTATCCCTATTGCGATCGCGAGATGATGCGCGATTGGAATCTGGCGCTCGACCGTGAGTATCCGGGATTTGTCATTGTGGGAGAGACGTGGATCAACAATGCACCGAGTGTCGCTTATTGGCAGAAGGACTCAAAGCTCTCCGATTTCAATAGCGAGTTGCGTAGTGTGATGGATTTCCAGCTCATGAATCTTCTAAATACGATAGTGGATGAGGAGAGCAATGATTATGATTCAGGTCTGATGAAACTCTACTATTATCTGTCGGGCGACTTCATTTATGCCGACACCAATTATCTGCTCACCTTCCTCGACAATCATGATACGAGCCGTTTCCAGACCAACGAAGCGCAGTCCAAGAACGTAGCTCGCTACAAGCAGGCGTTGCTCTTATTGCTGACGTTGCGCGGTATCCCTCAGCTCTACTATGGCGATGAGATTGGCATGTTTGCACATAAGGAGTGGGGTGATGGGCGGATGCGCCAGGATCTCCCTGTCGAGGTGCTCAAGGCTTCGGGCCGAAATGCATTGCAAAGCGAATATTTCGATTTTGCAAGTAAGTTGCTCCGTTGGCGTCGCACCTGCAAAGCTTTGCACACAGGACTCCTCACTCAGTTTGCCTTGCAGAATGGCTGCTATGCCTATAGCCGCAGCTTGGTAGGACAGCGTGTCACGGTGTTCATGAATGGTACGGCAGAGGAGAAGGAGATCGACTTGAAGCGCTATGCCGAAATCCTGCCTTCACGCACAGCCAAGAATGTGCTCACGGGCCAGACGGTGACCTTGGGTGATAAACTGTCTTTGGAGGGACGAGGATTCCTGGTTTTGGAATTCTAAAGGCATTATATTTTTGTGCTATGTTTCAAAAGCGTAACTTTTTGAAAATGAGGTGAGAATCTTTACAAACGACTTAATGACGTTTATATTTGTCGCTTGTGCTCTTCCATCGGGGGAAAAAAATGCTTACCTTTGCAGCGCAAAAACATTGCCATATAGAAATTGCATTTTAAAAGTAATCCGATATTCGGAAATTATATATTCTTCACACAATATTAATTTTAAAACAAAAACCAAAAACAAAACACATGAGAACGAAGTTCAACTTCCGATTCCTCGTGGCTATGGTCGCAGGAATCTTCATGTCGGTCAGTGTATTTGCCCAGGATCTTCCGGTCACTGGTACAATCATTGACGACTTTGGAGAGCCTGTCCTTGGTGCGAACGTTGTTGTCAAAGGTACTACCAATGGCGCAACGACCGACCTCGACGGCAACTTTTCTTTCCGTGCACCCAAGGGCAGCACGATTGTAATCTCCTTCATCGGTTATAAGCCTCAGGAGGTAGTTTTCGACGGCTCTCCTCTCAACATTACTTTGCAGGAGGATTCCGAACTCCTCGAAGATGTGGTAGTCATCGGTTACGGTGTCGCTCGCAAGAATGACTTGACGGGTTCGGTTACCGCAATGAAACCCGATGAGAAGAACCGTGGTGTAGTAACCAACGCCCAGGACATGCTCCAGGGTAAGATCGCTGGTGTGAACGTTACCCCAGGTTCTGGTGCTCCTGGTACAGGTGCCACCATCCGTGTGCGTGGCGGTTCATCACTCAACGCATCCAACGACCCACTTATCGTGATCGATGGTATGGCAATGGATAACCAGGGCGTCAAGGGTCTGTCGAACGGACTCTCTATGGTTAACCCTGCCGACATTGAGACCTTCACCGTGCTGAAGGACGCTTCGGCCACCGCCATTTACGGTAGCCGTGGTTCGAACGGTGTCATCATCATTACCACCAAGAAAGGTTCAAGTGGAAAGCCGAAGGTTACATACAATGGTAATGTAAGCCTTAGCACCGCTGCCAATCGTGTCGATGTGATGACAGCTGACGAGTATCGCAACTTCATCAACAGCTATTATGGCCCCAATTCCGAAGCTGCCGCCCTCATGGGTAATGCTTCCACCGATTGGCAGGACGAGATTTACCAGAACGCCATCAGCCATGACCACAACGTGACAGTGACTGGCAGCCTCAAGAATCTTCCCTACCGTTTCTCGGCAGGCTATACCGATCAGGAAGGTATCTTGAAGACCTCGGCATTCAAGCGTACTACAGCCAGCTTGAACCTCAATCCCAAGTTCTTCGACAACCACCTCACCGTGACCGCCAATGCCAAGTTCATGTATGCCAATACGAACTATGCCAACACAGCAGCAGTGGGCGAGGCTGGTCGCTTTGACCCAACGCAACCTGTGACAGCTCCCGGCTTCGATAACTTCGGCGGCTACTTCACCTGGACCGACAACGGTGCAGCCTTGAACGATCCTGCTTATCCTTTGACCAAGAACAGGAATTCGGCCTCCAACCCTGTTGCCCTTCTCAACGAGAAGGACGATGTGGCCCATTCCCGCTCATGGCAGGGCAGTTTGGAGCTTGACTATAAGATTCATGGCTTTGAGGATCTTCGCCTCCACATGAATTTCGCTGGCGACTATGGCAATGGCCAGCAGCATACCACATACGCCCAGTGGGGCCAGTCGAACTTCTACTATGGCAACGATGGCTATTCGGCAGAAGAGAAGTTTAACCTCACCTACTCGGCTTATGCACAGTATATGAAGGACTTCAACGAGGCCAATCACTTCGACCTCATGGTCGGCTACGAGTGGAGCCACATGAAGTACTGGGGCAGCAGCGCATACGCTGACACCCGCACTGGTGGCAATTACTCCAAGAGCCAGGGCCGCTGGTTGCAGGAGTCATACCTCGTATCGTTCTTCGGTCGTATGAACTACAGCATCCTCGACCGTTACCTCCTCACCGTGACTGTCCGTGACGACGGTTCTTCACGCTTCAAGGACCACTGGTCGCTGTTCCCATCGGTAGCCGTTGGTTGGAAGATCAAGGATGAAGCCTTCCTCCGCGATGTTGATTGGCTGTCAGAAGCCAAGGTTCGTCTGGGCTGGGGTAAGACCGGTCAGCAGGATGGCATCGGCAACTACAACTATTTCGCTTCATATCACGTAAACGCCGATAACCGTGACGGACGTTATCCTATCTTGGGTGTAAACGACGCGGGTCTCCTTTATCGCCCGAACGCATATAATGAGAACCTGAAGTGGGAGACCACCACAACGACCAATGTCGGTATCGACCTCGGATTCCTCCGCGATCGTTTCACTTTCACAGCCGACTGGTATTATCGTGAGACTACCGACCTGATCAACACCGCTACGGTCAGCGCAGGTACTAACTTCCGCAACCAGGTGACCTCGAATATTGGTTCAATGGAGAATACAGGTATTGAGCTCGCTGCTACCATCCGTCCTATCCAGACCAAGGATTGGCAGTGGGAGATCACCACGAACTTCACCTACAACAAGAACGAGATTACCGAGTTAACGGGCGAAAGTGCCGTTGTTAAGACCGGTGGCATCTCAGCAGGTACCGGTAATACCGTACAGGCACATTCTCCAGGTCATCCGAAGAGCAGCTTCTACGTATATCAGCAGGTTTATGATTCCAATGGCATGCCGCTCGAAGGTGTCTATGTGGATCGCAATGCCGATGGTCAAATCAACGATTCAGACCTCTATTTCTATAAGAGCCCTGATGCTCCGTTCTCTGCTGGCTTGAGCTCTCGTCTCAGCTACAGGAACTGGGACTTCGGTTTCTCGCTCCGTGCAAATTTCGACAACTACGTCTTCAACGATACCGAGGCTGGCAAGATGAATATTGACAAGCGTTACGACAGCTCGTTCTCTTACCTTCAGAACGGTACCCTCAAGGGTGTTGAGCGCAATTGGAAGACCTACGATCATGCAATCTCCGACTACTGGGTTGAGAATGCAAGCTTCCTCAAGTGCGACAACGTCACCTTGGGCTACAGCTTCAACAAGCTCTTCGGCACCAAGATCACCGGTCGTGTAAACGCTTCTGCTACCAACGTCTTTACCATCACCAATTACGAAGGTGTCGATCCTGAAGTCTTTGGTGGCATCGACAACAACATGTACCCACGTCCATTTACCGTGCAGCTGGGTCTCCAACTTAACTTCTAATTTCGTATTACCACTATGAAGAAATATATTCTTTCACTTGCTTCACTTGCATTGTTGATGGGTATGAGTTCTTGCGTCAGCGATTTGGATGTTACTCCAAAGGACCCAAGTACGACTATGGTGCCCGATGAGGCTGCCCTCTTTGCAAAGTGTTATGCCAACATTGGCCTGGCTGGCAACACCGGTGCCAATGGCGACTGTGATATCGATGGCCTTGATGGCGGTACCACAGGTTATGTGCGTCAGCTCTGGAACGCTCAGGAGCTTCCTACCGATGAGGCTATCTGCGCTTGGGGCGACCCCGGTATTCCGGCCTTCAACTACAATCAGTATGATGCATCCCACCCGATGCTTCGTGGTTTCTACTATCGTCTCTATACAGGCATTGCTTTCTGCAACCACTATCTGAGTGTCTGCGGCGATGTCGATGCCACACGTGCAGCTGAGGTTCGTTTCATTCGTGCCCTCAACTACTATTATCTGATGGACCTCTTCGGAAATGTACCTTTCACACTCGAGATTTCTGCCGAAAGTCCACAGCAGATGCCACGTGCTGAGCTCTTCACCTGGATCGAGAACGAACTAAAGGAGATCCTTCCCAGCATGATGGCTCCTCGTGCCGTTTCCAGCAAAGACAGCGGCTATGGACGTGTTGACCAGGATGCAGCCAACCTGCTCCTTGCACGTATGTATCTGAATGCCGAGGTTTATACCGGCAATGCCCGTTGGGCCGATGCTCAGAGCTACGCCGAGACTGTTGTCAATGGTCCTCACAAGCTCAACACCACAGGTCTCAATGGCTGGAGCCCTTACCAGATGCTCTTCATGGGCGACAATGGTGAGACAAGCGCCGCTACCGAGGCAATCTTCCCTGTCCTGCAGGATGGTACCACTACTACATCTTGGGGTACATCGCTCTTCCTCATGGCTTCTACCTGGAAGTCGGACATGAATATCAACTCCGACTATGGTACCACCGAATTCTGGGCCGGCAACCGTGCACGTCGTCAGCTTATTGACAAGTTCTTCCCCAATGCTGACGCTCCCAATGTTACCTACGAGGATATGGTCGCTGCTGCAGGCGATGACCGTGCGATCTTCTTTGGCGTCGATCGTGAACTCTCTGTTTCCACACCTACCGAATACACCAGCGGCTTTGCTGTTGCCAAGTTCCGCAACACCTACGCTTCGGGCGGTGCTCCTCATAACACCCAGTTCATCGATATGGACTTCTTCCTGATGCGTTCTGCCGAGGCTTATCTTATCTCTGCCGAGGCTGATGCTCGCCAGAATGGTGGAACCACCTCTGCTACTGGCACAGCACGTGTCAACGCACTTCGCGAGCGTGCCAACGCTTCGACTCAAACCCAGTACTCGCTCAACCAGATCCTCGACGAGCGTTCACGTGAGCTCTATTATGAGGGATTCCGTCGTTCCGACCTTATCCGTTACGGCTACTTCGGAGGCGGCAACAGCGGCCAGTACCTTTGGGAATGGAAGGGCGGCAGCCAGACCGGCGTCAGCCTTCCTGCCTATCTCAACGTCTTCGCTATTCCTGATGAGGACATGAATGCCAATCCGAACCTCACTCAGAATACAGGTTATTAATTCAACACGATTTGAACAGATATGAAAAAGATATTTTCATTCGCGATGATGCTCGTGGCTGGTAGCCTGGCATTCATCTCATGCGACAAGGACGATGAATCGAACCCGATTCTGGTGTCTCCGGCCGAAGGTTCATTCATTGTCAACACTCCGGTGTACGGATCTTCGCAGATCGACCTCAAGACCTCCAATGCAGTTGCTATGAGCTGGTCACAGCCACAGTTTACCAATCCTAGCGCTCCTGTCATTGCCAACTACCAGGTTCAGGTTTCCTCTACTGGTAGCTTTACCAAAGCCTTCGACGAACTTGCCGAAGACAATACGGGTGCCGACTACTTCCCGCTTGAAGAGGTTTATACTTCTTGCACTGCCGAGATTTCGGCTACGGCTATCGACAAGGCACTTGAGATGCTCAATGGCTGGGATGCCTCCAGCCCTGCATTCACCGACGGTGCTACCGTCTATGCACGTGTCCTCGCATTCGTTCAGAACGCTTCGTTCGAAAAGTTGGCTGCCGTGGCTTCCAATGTCGTTAACTTCAATGTCCTTCCTTACTACATCGAGCTCAAGGCTGCCGATCCCGACATCTGGTATCTCATCGGTGGCGACATTGGCGATGGCAAGTGGACCTCTGATATGCCGACCAGCAGCTATCCTATGCACACTGTGGCCGATTACGAGTACGATGCTAAGACGGGTACCGGACTTATCACCTGGACGGGTTACCTCGCTGGCAATGGCTTCAAGCTGAAGCACACGCTCGACTCTTGGGATGAGCAGTGGGGCCAGGGCGACAGCTTCGGTTCGTTCGTGAAGAACGATGGCGGTTCGGGCAACATCACCGTGCCTGAAGCTGGCTACTATACCATTACGCTCAACACCGAGAAGGACGAGCTCACCATTGAGAAGTACGAGGGCGAAGCTCGAGTTTTCACAGGCATGTGCATCGCCGGACACTTCAACGAATGGGGCGACACCGAGATGAAGCCTGTACATACCTATGATGGCGCCATCAACCACGACTGGTATGCTACTGTAACTATCGGCGACGGCCAGGCCATCAAGGTTAAGGAGCCCGGTTCGTGGGACTACAACTCCGGTGGAGATGTCCTCGAGACCGCCGATGGCAGTTTCTATGGCTATGGTACCAATAATGGTGCAGATATCTATCTCACCCCAGGCAATTATCTTGTGATCTACAACGATATTACACGTTTCTATCGTTTCGTTCTCCAGTAATCAACCTAAGTCCTTTCCTGCTTCAGCAATGGGGCAGGAAGGAACTGAAAATCCAACAAAGCAATGAATAAGAAATTTTTATATGCCGTGGTTCTTGGTGCAGCAGCATTCGCTGCATGTACCGATGACTACAAGGACTGGAGTGAACCAAAGAGCGTTCCACAAGAGTCCCCTGTATCCTTTGGCGATGGCAGTGTGTCAAGTGTCGGCACCATCGATTTCCGCACACTTGAGGCTGAGATGGTTAAGGTCTGCAACATCAATGCCCCCACAGCTTCTGTTGAAGGTTATGCGCCCCAGTATAAGATTACACTATCTACGGCCGACAACATCCTCGATGCTGCCACCTACGACATCACTACCGACGGTTTTATGTCGGCTGATGCCCTGCAGCGCTATCTCGAGGACTCTTACGGCAAGCGTCCCGAGGAGCGTGAGCTCCTGGGTGTCCTCTCTGTATGGCAGACCAGTTCTGCTGCAAGTATTCGCATGAACGATTCCCAGCCATTTGCCATCAAGGCCATTCCTGAGGCTCCCGAAATCGAGGAGGTTTATTATCTCACCGGCAACTTCAATGGTTGGAACAACTCCAATACCGACTATGCGTTGACCAACGGTGGTGGTGATGTCTATGAGAATCCTGTCTTCACCGTGACCTTCAATGCTCCTGCCGACCTTACCGAGGACCTTCAGTTCAAGGTTACCCCGGCTTCCGGCCTTGGTGGTGACTGGAGCAAGTGTCTTGGCAACGATGAGGACAATCCTGGCAAGTTCAAATATAATAACGAGGGTGGCAACTTCGTGGTTCCTTACGATCCTGATGCGCTCTTCTATCGTGTTACCTTCGATATGATGAACATGACCTGGAATGCTGCTGCTCTGTCGTTCAACGAGTACATCTACGAGATTGGTAACGAATCGGGCTGGAGCACACCACATGCCCTCCGCAGTCCTGCAAGCGATGGCTTATACAAGGGCTACTACTATCTCGATGGCCAGTTCAAGTTCAAGCCCAACGAGAACGACTGGGATGGCGACTGGGAGTATCTCGGCGACAACCGCATCGGTCAGGGTAGCGACAACTGCCCGGATCCGGGTGCCGGATTCTATGAGATCAATGTTGACCTCACCTCGATGACCTACAACCTCGTGACCATCAACCAGATTGGTCTTATCGGCGACTTCAACTCTTGGGGCGGCGATGTCGATCTCACCTATAACACTGCTACCGGTGCTTGGGAGGTCAAGGGCGTAGAGCTCCCGAAGGGCGGTGTCAAGTTCCGTGTAAACGGTGACTGGGCAATCAACTTTGGCGGTGACTTGAATGGTCTGACCCAGGATGGCCCGAACATCAGTGTCAGTGCCGGCACCTACGACATCAGCCTGATCCTTTCTACTGAGGGCAACCACAAGGCTGTCTTCACCGAGACTTCAGGTGCTGGTGAGCAGTTCAGCGACTTTATCTACTATGCAGGCAGTGCCAATGGTTGGGATGCCAATGCAAGCCCAATGGCTCACGAAGGCGCAGGCGTTTATCGCGGCTGGTACTACGTGCTTCCCGATGATGGCGAAACGACCTGGGGCTTCAAGTTCGTCGATGGCTCCTGGTATGGCGATGCCGGCGACGGCAAGCTTTCTACCGAGGGTGGAAACATCAATATCGCCGAAGGCTTCTACATGCTCGTAGCCGATATGGCCAACCTCACCTACGAGGCTACTCCCGCTACGATCGGTCTGATTGGCGATGCTACCCGCAATGGTTGGGATGGCGATACCGAGATGACCTTCGATACCACGCTGGGTTGCTGGACCTACACTGGCGAGCTCGCTACAGGTAAGTTCAAGTTCCGCGCCAATGGCGATTGGACCTTCAACTGGGGTGGTGACCTCACCAACCTCACTTACAACGGCGGCGACATCGCAATCGAGGCAGGTACTTACACGATTAAGTTCTGGCCAAATTGCGAAGGCAAGGCTTACGCTACTGTTGAGTAAAGGATAGTATTTTCTTGAGGAGCAAGTTGCAAGCTTTTGACTTGCCTTGCTCCTCATTTTTATCTCAAACTAATCGACAATGAAGAATTTCTTAACTTCCTTTCTGATGCTTGCAGCAATGTCTGCTACTATTGCAGATGCCCAGGGTTGGCCCGCCAACTACGAGGGTGTGATGCTGCAGGGCTTCTACTGGGATTCTTTTTCTGCGACCAAGTGGAGCAAACTCGAATCCCAGGCCGATGAAATATCCAACTATTTCTCTCTCATCTGGGTTCCGCAGTCTGCCTATACCGGAAGCAGTACATCCATGGGCTATGATCCCTTGTACTATTTCCAGCAGAAATCCTCCTTTGGCACCGAGGAACAGCTCCGTTCCATGATCAATACTTACAAGGAGAAGGGTACGGGTATCATTGCCGATGTGGTGGTCAATCATCGTAAGAATGTTTCCAACTGGGTGGATTTCCCTGCCGAGACCTACAAGGGTGTGACCTATCAGATGCAAAGCACCGACATCGTTCGCAACGATGATGGCGGACAGACATTGAGCTGGGCCACCAGTAACGGTTACAGCCTCTCGTCCAACAACGACGAGGGCGAGGGTTGGGACGGCATGCGCGACCTCGACCACAAGTCGGAGAATGTGCAGACTTGTGTCAAGGCTTACACCAAATATCTTATCGAAGACCTCGGCTACACCGGCTTCCGTTACGATATGGTGAAGGGCTTCAATGCTTCACGCGTGGGTATGTATAATGTCTATTCCGGCACCAAATTCTCCGTAGGCGAGTATTGGGATGGCAATTCGTCCAATGTCAAGAAATGGATCGACGGCACCAAAGTCGATGGTGTGCCACAGTCCGCTGCGTTCGACTTCGCATTCCGTTACACCTGTCGCGATGCTGTCAACAACAACAACTGGTCAAACCTCAAGAATACCTCGGGTATCAGTGACGAGAACTATCGCCAGTATTCTGTCACCTTCGTCGAGAATCACGACACCGAGTACCGTTCGGCCACTGCTTCCCAGGATCCCATCCGAAAGGATACGGTTGCTCTCAATGCTTGGATGCTGGCCATGCCGGGCACCCCATGTGTGTTCCTGAAGCATTGGACCGACTGCAAGGAGGAGATCAAGAACATGATCGAGGTGCGCCGTCTGGTTGGCATCAACAACCAGAGCACCTACACCGAGTGGTTGGGCGGTACGGCTTACGTGGGACGCACCGTGACGGGCACCAAGGGCACGTTGCGTGTACTTTGTGGCAACTACACCTATAATGTGTCAAACACTTATCAGGAGGTTCTTGCTGGCAAAAACTACAAATACTATGTGCTGAAGACCATCGAGGCTCCCTGGATCGGCAAGGGTTCGGGTGTCTATAGCGTTGGCGAGTCTGTTGACGTGCCCCTGCTTGCCATCTCCCAGGATGCCAATGCCAAGCTGGTCTATACCACCGATGGTTCGGAGCCTACTGCCTCTTCTCCATCTTTGGAGAGTGGCTCGGAGCTCTCCTTCGCTGTCACCACCACATTAAAGGTGGGCCTTTTGAGCAATGGTGTAGTGAGCAATGTGCAGAGCCGCACCTATATCTTCAAGGAGGTCGAGGTGATTGATTCTCATCCAGCCACCATGCATGTCTGCAACCAGTCCGGTTCGCTCAATCCGCTCTATATCTATATTTGGGCTGGTCCCGACAACGAGCAGCTCAACGGCGGTTGGCCAGGCGCTCAGGCCAAGGAGACTGTCGAAGAGGGTGGTTTGACATGGTATGTCCAGACCTTTGCCATCCCCAACACGGGTGACTACGCCATCAATTTCGTATTCACCAATGCTGCGGGCAATCAGCAGTCAGAAGATGTCACGGGTATGACACAGGATGCCTATTACATTATCAACAGCACCAAGAACGGTTCCAAGTTTACGGTAAGCGATGTCACTTCGCAGTATGCTGGTCTCCGTGCCATCACCGAGGACAATGCTGCCGCCGACGATGCAATCTATGACCTGCAGGGTCGTCGTGTCACCGAGATGAAGGCTGGTCAGCTTTACATCCGTGGCGGTCGCAAGATTATGTTCAAATAAATATATAAGGGAGCAGTGACTCAAGCACTGCTCCCCTTTGATAATCATAGTATAAAGATGAAGAATAAGGTTATTCTGCCCATCGTCATTCTGGCAATGGGCATCGGATTTCAGCTATCAGGCAAAACGAAGGTTGCGCCTGTCAACACCAACGACGACGTGATTCTGCACGCCTGGTGCTGGTCGTTCAACACCATCCGCGAGAACCTTGCCGACATTGCCGAGGCCGGCTATACCATCGTACAGACCTCTCCTGCTGAGAAGTGTGTCATCGAAGCCAAGGGTGACAAGGGTGGTGGTCCGCAGCTCTTCGGTCATGGCCGTTGGTATTACTATTACCAGCCTGTCGATTGGAAGATCGGCAATTATGTAGTAGGCACCCGCGACGACCTCAAGCAGCTCTGCGACGAAGCCAGCAAGTATGGCATCCGCATCATCGTCGATGTCCTTCCCAACCATACTGCCATCGACGATACGCGTGTGAGCGATGATCTCGATGCTGCCGTGGGTGGTCATGAGAAGCTCTATCACTCCACAGGTTTCACCGAGATACGCGACTACAACGACCGTCTGCAGTGCACCACCGGCCAGATGGGCGGTCTGCCCGACGTCAACACCGAGAATCCCGACTTCCAGGCCTACTACCTGCAGTATTGCAACGACCTGATCAAGTGCGGCGTGCGCGGCTTCCGCTACGATACAGCCAAGCACATCGGCCTGCCCAGTGACCCGAAGGACGAACTGTCGCCCAAGAACAATTTCTGGGCAGTGGCCACAGGTCGCGAGTCGGCCAATGGTGTGAATCTCTGCCTGCCCGAGGACAGTCTCTTCATCTATGGCGAGGTGCTGCAGGACAAGAACGTCAAGGAGGAGGAGTATGCCGAATACATGGGCATGACGGCCTCCGGCTTGGGCTGGGACCTGCGCTATGACCTCGAAAAGGCCAACTGGATGGAAAAGGATGTCAAGGGCTATTGCCATCCCGTCGATCCCATCAAGCTCGTCACCTGGGTCGAGAGTCACGATACCTACTGCAACGATCACGAGTCGGCACAGCTTTCCGATCTGCAGATCCGTTTGGGTTGGGTTTATCTCGCAGCTCGTGCCAATGGTATGCCGCTGTTCTACAACCGTCCCGATGGCAGCGATGGTCCTGCTGGTAACTTCTGGGGCAAGAACCTCGTGGGCATCAAGGGCAACGACAACTTCAAGCACCCGCTCGTAGTGGCCGCCAATCGTTTCCGTCACCAGATGCAGGGCCAGCCCGAGAGCATCAATTTCTCGGCCGATGGCGCTGTCCTTCAGGTTTGCCGTGGTATCAAGGGCGTTGCCCTCATCAACATCGCCTCCGATGCAAAGCAGATTTCACTGGCTACCACCCTTCCCAATGGCAAGTACAAGGATGCCCTCACGGGTAAGGTGTTCTCAGTGAAGAAGGGAATCATTCATGGTCAGCTTGATGCTCAGTCGGCTTACCTGCTCATCAAAAAATTACTAAAATGATTAGCAAACTATCTTCTATTTGCTTCGTTGCAGCGCTGACTCTCTTGTCGGCCTGCAACAAGCCTTTTACCATCGAGCAGATCCCAGGCAACGAGCATCGTTCGAGTGTGGTGTTTGCGACGGCTCCCAATCAGGAGAACTACTTCACCGACTACTTCCCATCGATCGATAAGTTCGATGCCGTGGTCGCAGGGCCTGGTGTCACCATCAACAGTTACACCGATTCCACCTTCTTCGTGACCGCTGATGCGATGCTTGGCACCATCGACCTCATGAGTCAGGGCAAGAAGCTTACCCTCGTCGTTGAGGATGGCAGTCATTTCACTTCGGGCTATGCCCATCTCTTTACCACTTGGACGCGCGACAATAAGGTAGGCATCGGTTTCACCCAGAAACCCGAGAAGGTCTTGGCCCTTTGGCAGAATACGCTGTTGCCCGAGAAGAATGTAGTTGTCGGCGATAATGAGATTGTGGTGACCTTGCCCAAGGTGCCAGCAGGAAGTCGTGAGCGCACCTATCTGCGCGTCTATGGTGCAACTGCCGATGCTCCGATGAGCGATATCCTCATTCCACTCCAGAACGGAAAGGTTATCACCTCGGCTGGTGAGCTCAATCGTCACGACCCCGAGACGCAGATTCTCTATTCGTTGATGATTGACCGTTTCAACAACGGCAAGACCGAAAACGACTGGAAGATCAACAATCCGAAGCTCGTCCTCCCGCAGGCCGACTATCAGGGTGGCGACATCGTGGGCATCACACAGAAGATCCAGGAAGGATTCTTCGACAATCTTGGTATCAACACCATCTGGGTAAGCCCCATCACGCAGAACCCGTATAGCGCATGGGGCCTGAACACGAAGCCGCGCACCCGTTTCTCAGGTTATCATGGCTATTGGCCCATCTATATCACGAAGGTCGATGAGCGTTTCGGCACCGATGACGAGTTGCGCGAGATGCTCCAGACAGCCCATGCGCACAATATCAATGTGGTGCTCGACTATGTGGCCAATCACCTCCACATCGAGTCTCCCCTTTTTCAGGCACATCCCGACTGGGCTACCGATTCGCTCACAGCCGATGGCAAGCCGAATCTTGAGTTGTGGGATGGCGACTATCGTCTTACCACCTGGTTCGACCGTCATATCCCGAGCCTCGACCTGACACGGCGCAACGTTGCCGACCAGCTCACCGATTCGGCTCTCTATTGGGTGCGCAACTTCGAGTTCGACGGCTTCCGTCACGATGCGTGCAAGCATATCCCGTTGAACTACTGGCGCACCTTCGGCCGAAAGCTGGCCGTCGATCCGCAGCTCAAGGATCGCGACATCTGGATGATTGGCGAGACCTACGGTTCCCCCGAGCTTATCGGTTCATACATCAAGAGCGGTATGCTCAATGCCCAGTTCGATTTCAACATCTACCATACGGCTATCGATGTGCTTGGCGAACGCGAAGGACACTCGATGCGTGACCTGGCTCGCACCATCGAGGAGAGTGGCGCTGCATACGGTGCCCATCATACCATGGGTATCATCTCGGGCAATCACGACAAGACGCGTTTCATCAGCCTTGCCGGTGGAGCCGTCAGCTGGGACGAAGATGGAAAGGCAGCTGGTTGGACTCGTCACGTTGGCATCGGTGACACCGTTCGTGCCTATGCCAAGGCGCTTCTTCTTGAGAAACTCAATCTCACGCTGCCCGGCGTGCCTTGTATCTATCAGGGCGACGAGTACGGACAGGAGGGAGGCAACGATCCCGACAACCGTCGCTTCATGCGCTTTGGAGACTACAACCACTTCGAACAGCATAACCTCGACGAGGTTCGCCGCTTCACCCAGTTGCGTCGCAATAATATCGCCCTGCAGTTCGGGGACTATCTACCCCTCTATGTCGATGACAACACGCTCGTCTATCTCCGCACCTATATGGGCGAAGGCGTGCTTGTGGCCATCAACAATGCCGCGACAGCCGTTGATGTCGATGTCACCATCCCTTCAGGCTTGAAGGGCGCAGGCGACAGGAAGTTGCATGTCGAGGCAAATGATGTCATTTGCGAAAAGCTGTGATTATTCTTTATTTTGAATCCCCTAGTATCTTTCCTACAATGGATTGGACTTTCTGCCACCCCTCACTCAGAGGGGTGGTTTTTTCACATTTCCACCATTCAACAATGCTGGTATTGCAGTTTGTTGATTGGTGGTTAAGCCAGATGTCAACCCTGCTTTCACTTCGATAATATGAACAACATTGTTATTGTCAATATAGCAACAGTCAACTCGGTATATCACTCCATTTATTTTGAAAGACACTTCTTCAACATAATTGTAACTGCCTATTTGGACAGACAATTCATCTGTTAAAAAACACATATTGTGATTTTGCAAATATATCCCCATTGGCATTATAGATCCACTTCAGTAAATTCCCATCCTGTCAATTTGGACTCCTCTATTTTATCATGGAGTTTTGTGCTAATATACCATCGCGAAGGATTAGATATATGGAACATATCAAGACCGAGATCAAAGAATGACGGCAACATCTTTGTTGATATGGCTCCAAGAGTATTAGAACCTTTAGATTGACTCTCAATCTCAGCATCCTTTTCATAGAAATCATCTAAGGATTCTAATGGAATGGTTTTTATGGGTGTGCCTGAAAAAAGCTCCATTTCCACAAAAAAAGACTCTTTGAAATTTACATACTTGATATTATCAGAGACTATCTTCATCATAATATAGTCTCTTTCTATTTTTTTGCGAAGGCTTACCACTTTGGCAGGATAAAAGCGATGTTCTTCCAAATTCATTCCCTCGAAACGAACTTGGCTTCTTTGCTGAGCAAGAAGAGATAATCAGCAAAAGCACCGCTCATAAAATCTGTGAATTTTGCACCATTTGCCAATTTCAGGCCCGAGAGATTTGGATCTATCGCTGGGAATCCTTTTTGATACATATTATACAGCGAAAAAACACCGTTGTGCTCGGGGTCTGGTTTATATCCCTTGACAAAGTCCCAAACTTGCGGATACTGTGTTCCGACAATCTTTTCATTGAGACACTCTTTAATGATGAAATATTTCATAGTTGTAATGTATTACCCTGGTAGTCCTGAATGTAGTAGTGCAGGCCGTCAATCGTATCGTGGCTGAAGCTGGCATAGCCACCGTCGAACTGGAGCATCTCGGGATGACTGTTCTTCAGCTTCGGTTTCTTGTGTATCGTCCGGAGCTTGGTCCCGTCAGCTGAATAGACATACTCGATACTTCTGCTGACGGTGAATGAAATCTTCCTGGGATTCCCGAGATCGTCATACGAGATGCCGGTGATCCCCCTGTTTAGGTCCTTCGTCAGCGCCCCGTTGTCATTGTACTCGTATTCCTCCTCGCTGTCAGCCCCATCCACGAAGACAGAATCGGGGTGTGCTTGCAGTGCAGTTGCATTCAGCAATGTAAGCAATGCTATGGCTACATAGAAATGTCTGAACTTATTGCGAATAATTGTACTACACATTGGCGACTTCGTATATAATATTCCAGTCCCCTTGATCTTTTATCCAGTCCTCCTGATCTTTTATAAAGCCTCTGTTTGTGCCCAGATAGCCACATAAATCATGGAGCAATTTGATGAAAACCATGGGGTTCTTGTTCCTCTTTTTGTCGAAGTAAATTTGTATAGTTGTCATGTATTCTGGATATGATGGTTTTCGAGGAAAGATGTTTTCCCCGTCTGAAAATACAACTGCAAATTCGTAGTTTTCTATAGAAACTTCAAATTTCCTAAGTTTCTTTAGATACAGACATCCTCTCGGCCAACACAATGATTCTATTACATTTGGAATTTTATCTAAAGAAAACACTTTATTGACAGGCTCAAAAGCATTATACCGATCTGGCATCAATTTGCCATTATCGTATGTGACAAAAAAAAGGATAATCTTCTCCGCAATACTGTTATAAAGCGGTCTTTTACATTGTTCCAGAAATAGTCTATATTCCTTTTGCGTAAATCGGTGGTTAGTACGCCTTAAATAATCTAATATCTGCTTATCAGTTAAGTTGTCTTTAAGATCAACTTGAACTATCCAGTTTTTGTAATCAAAATTTCCCATAATGTTCTATTTTGAGGTCCTTGATAGTTCCGCTAAGCCACGTCACATAGGGATGGTTATCATGGATTGGTCGGTACAATGCAAGGCTTTATTTCCTTGAATCTGCCCCATGTATCTGCAGATTTGTATTCTTCGACAGATGCTTCAGGCACATATAGTGTTGCATTCTCGATAGGCGTACCTTCGAAGACTCTTGGTACAATCAAAGGAGCCTTCTCGGCAAAGCAATAGACTTCCTTCAGACTTTCACAGTTCATGAAGGCACCACTTCCGATGGAAGATATTTCCGCAGGAAGGGTGACAGAGGATAGTTTGGAACAGCGGACAAATGCATAGTCACCTATCGAATCCACTTTGTTTGGTATAATGAGGGATGATATGCCGCAGCCATGGAAGGCGTGTTCGTCAATTAAAGTCACACTTTCAGGAATAGTTATTGACATTAGGCTTTCGCATCTGAAAAATGCAAATTCACCAATGGAAGTAACGTCATCAGGTATGACCGTATTCCGGCATCCAGTAATCAGACGATTCGTCGAGGTCTCTATGATAGCATTGCAATTAACTCGCGAATCATATACAGGATTGCCCGCATCAACCATGATAGTATCCAACGAGCGGCAAATGGCCCGTTCGCTTATTTTCATCACGCTACTTGGAATAGTCATTGAAGTAAGGCTTTCACATCCGTCAAAAGCCTCTCGTCCGATAGTAATCACACTATTGGGAATACGTACAGAAGCCATTTTTATACAATCTGAAAATGCGGATTTGCCAATCGATGTCACACCATCTGGTATATTAATCGAAGTCAAGCTCACACAGTTATTAAAAGAATAATCAGGAATCTCTTTCACTCCTTGTGGAATGACCATGGAAGTCAGACCAAAACAACCTGCACAAACATATTCACCAATGGATGTTACTGTGCTGGGCAAATGAATGGAAGTAATGCTGTCTGAACTAAATGCGAAATCACCAACCGTCGTTACGACATACTTCTTTCCCTGGTGCATTATTGTCGGAGGCACCTTAATATCGCCACGATATTTTGGATACCCACTAACTACCCTTGCCTCCTTTGTCTCTTCGTACAATTCATAATATATGCCATCAATCTTAAACTTTTCATCATTATCGGGTTGATAGGGTTCCCAGTTGTCAAACAAATGTGTGTATTTACTCAACGCTTTCGTCAAGTCCTCTGATAAATAATAACTAAAGTTTCCCACATCCGTTTCAGATGGATGTAGCTAATATTACAAGTCCAGTTCCCAATATGAGGGGCTGGCACGACGTTCTTTGAAATACTTGAAGAATTCTGAGGGAAAATAACAGATTGTCAAGGAAA
>JAFZBE010000022.1 GCA_017561935.1 Bacteroidales bacterium
GCAATTTTATGTGACCTATTGGAGGTCACAATTTTCCGGCTGAGTCTCGGCTATTGAAGCCAGAGACGAGGCCATTTTCACCTAAATATCAATGAAAGCATTTGTTGTTATATAGAAGCAGAAAATTATATTGAAAAGTGTATTTTTTGAGGCTATAATTCATTTGAAAAGTGTAGATTACTATGCTGTACAGGAAAATTACATCGTACACAAATTATCGTGAATTGACATGAATTTTTAGTATCCCGTATTCTTTAACACATATTATCATGAATGATCATGAATTCATTGGTTTGGCATTGCATCCGTAGAATCCGCTCCAGTGGTCGGCGTAGAAATGACCACTGGTATCCATTAGACTAGCTGAAAATCTGTAAGATTCGTAAAATCCGTTATCTTATAATCTCAAATCGAGGAAGCACTCTGACGCGCGACAGAGTGCTTTCTTCGATTGGATAGAGCATCGTGACGCGCGACAGAGTGCTTGCTCGATTGGATAGAGCATTATGACGCGCGACAGAGTGCTTGCTCGATTGGATAGAGCATTATGACGCGCGACAGAATGCTTGCTCGATTGTATAGAGCATTATGACGCGCGACAGAGTGCTTGCTCGATTGGATAGAGCACTATAACGCGCGACAGAATGCTTGCTCGATTGTATAGAGCACTATGACGCGCGACAGAGTGCTTGCTCGTTTGTATAGAGCATCATAACGCGCGACAGAGTGCTTGCAATTATTGTTTCACCTTAGGACAATGCGAGAGAATGAAGTTATAGACGAAGTCGAAATCCTCATCCACATAAATCTGATTCAGGCAGAACGGCTCGTTGACCTTGATGACGTGGCGGCGACGATAGGGCTTCACGCTTCGAACGACCGAGAAGGTCGAATAACTGGACTCTTTGGTGGCAGCAAGAATGCCGGCGCCAATGGTCGAGGGCCGTCCAGCTACCAAACCGACCAAGGCGGTGATCCATCCCAAGGCCTGAGCCTTCTTGACCTGGCTCTTGAGCTGACGGTGCATGATGCCATCATTATCCATCTCGAACAGCACCACATACTTCCAGTTGTTTCGGGCTGCAACGACAAGGTAGCCGAGGATAGTAAGCACGAAGAAGAGGCCCAACATGATTGCGCCCACCTGTGCTCCCGACTTCAGCGTTTCGAGGAAATTGCCGTCCCACAAGCCGATGATGCCAAAGATCACCACCTGGATGAGGATGATGACACCGAAGATGTTGAGCACCGTGAAAAAGATGGTCGGGTTCTTCAACATGTTGAATTCATACACCCAACGGTATTTCCCGTCGGCACACAGCTCGATCTGCTTCAGGCCCGGGGCCTTCTCGGTCACCTTCGATGGCTCTAATGTATTCACTTCGTTCATAGTATTATTTATGAGTGTTTATTTCTTATATTCTTGTGAAAATGGCATCGTCTCTGGCTTCAATAGCCAAGAAAGATCACGGATAACTAGGATCTTACGGATATGGTTAGGTCGCATTGGATAGCTGAGTGCATTACTGCGTCGCACTCAGCGCGGATCTGCACTGATGTTTGACGCGACCCGCATCCGCGTTATCAGCCCAGTGTTTGGCGAAGCGATAAACACTGGTTCCGTGAGGGCGAACCAACGAATCCGTTCAATCTGGCAGATCCGTGATCTTTATACCCGAATCAGCGGTCTTAACGACCAGCAGGATTTTATGCGTCAGCAATTTTCGCCTCCTTTTCTTGATAAAATCGGTTTCTGTCTCGATTGGTCGAAACGAACGGTGCAAAGTAAGTGAAAAACATCCATTCCACCAAATCGAGCAGCGGGAAAAACACACAACCCCATCAAAACTCATCCATCATCTCCATCCTTGCTAACTCGGCTTGCATTTATCGGAATATTTGGCGGAAAAAATTGTCAAATGTGGCCATAATTCTAAAATTTTCGCCATTACATACGATATTCTCGGAAACTATATGTATATTTGTCACCACAATTCGGTGAATATTACCTCAACCATTAATACATACCAACATGGAAAAGACCTTAGTATTACTTAAGCCCAGCTGCGTACAGCGTCAGTTGATTGGCGAGATCGTGAATCGTTTTGAGCGTCGCGGACTGCGCATTGCAGGCATGAAGATGATGCAGCTCTCGGACGAGATCCTGCGTGAGCACTATGCCCACCTCGTCGATCGTCCGTTCTTCCCCGCTTTGGCAGCCTCGATGCAGACCTCTCCCGTGATTGCCCTTGCCCTCGAAGGACGTGATGCCGTGCAGGTGGTACGTACGATGACTGGCTCGACCAACGGTCGCGAGGCAGCGCCCGGCACCATCCGTGGCGACTACTCGATGAGCAACCAGCAGAACATCGTTCATGCCAGCGACTCGACCTCGAACGCCGAAATCGAGCTGAAGCGATTCTTCCGCGACGATGAAATCTTCGAATACACCAGCGGTGCCTTCGCCTTCATCTATGGCGATGGCGAAGCAAAATAAGAACTTTCTTCCGTAACCTTCTACTAGTTTAATCGCAAGGTCGGAGCTCTGCTTTCACAGGGCTCCGACCTTTTCTTTGTTTGGGATTATTAAGAGATATTTACTTCTCTACTTCGACACCATTGGCGACGAACTGGATGCGTGTGGCCTCGTCGGAGATGAAGCGACGGAGCATGTTCTGGACATCGGCAGCAGTGATGCTGTCGAAAGTCTCCTCCCAGTTATCGACACTGTCGATGCCGAATTCGCGCTTCGACTGCAGGTTGCTCAGCCAATAGCTGTTCTCCTTGACCTGTTCCTGATGGCTCTTAACCATGTAGTCGTGAACCTTCTGGAAGACATCGTCGCGAACGCCTTCGTCGGCAATCTTCTGAATCTCGCGATAGGCGACTGCCTCGGCATTCTCGAGCTTCTCGGCACCCGTATCGAAGAGATAGAGGAGCGTGAGCAGACCGGTGTTGGCATCCATCGTGGCCTGTGCATGGGGCGAATAGACAGCACCCTCCTCCTCGCGGATGGTCTCGGTGAAGATAATTGCGACGCTCTGGCCGAGCATGCTGGCAGTGAGTCCGTCCTTGAGGGTGTAAGGTGTATCGTAGAGATAGAAGATGTCATAGACCGAGGTCTTGGCCTGCTGCATAGGCAGGTCGAAGCGATTCTCACGGCTGCCGGCTACTGGAAGTACGGGAGCTGGACGCTGTTCGCGCTCCGGGGTAGCGGGAAGGTTGGCGAGATATTGCTCGGACATCTGGCGCAGACTATCCTCGTCGATATTACCGACGAAGTAGAAGGTGAAGTCGGCGGCATTGGCGAAGCGCTGCTTGGCGAGTTCATAGCCCTTGCGGTAGTCGAGCAGGCCGAGGTCGGCAAGCTGGGTGGGCACCATGTCTGGACGACCGGGATAAAGGGTGAGCTGCAACGAGTCACTCATGATCTTCTGCGGGTTGTCCTGGATCATCTCGAGCTGCGTCTTCTGACGGTTGAACCATGCCTGATAAGCATCCTCGTCGTAGCGCAGGTCGGTCATGTTGAGATAGACGAGCTCGAAGAGGGTGCGCAGATCCTTGGGGGCTACCGAACCGCTGAGACTTTCGCTCAAACCATCGACGCTGAGGTTGACGGAGACATGCTTGCCTGCAAGAACCTTGGGAAGATCGGTGCTGCTGAACTGACCGAGACCTCCGACGGTGGCCATATCCTCGATGCACTGACGCACGATGTTGGGCTGGCTCATGTCGAGGCGTGTGCCTCCCTTCGAATAGGCGCTCATGAGCACCTGGTCCTTCTTGAAGTCGGTGGGCTTATAGACCACAGTGACACCATTGGAGAGGGTCCATACCGTCGAACCCCAATCGCCAGCCTCCTCCTTGACCACCTTGCCGGTGCGTGCAGGTGCATTGGGAAGCAGCTCGATGCCGCTGAGTGCCTCTTCGTAGGCGGTAACCTCCTGCTGGAGTGAAGCGTTGTAGGCAGCCAGGAGTTCCTCCTCGGTGGGCAGCACATTACCCTCCTTCTGCTGACCCATGATCAAGAGGGCCACGTTGGTGGGAGTAACAACCTGCGCCATCACCTGGTTGATCATCGCAGCGCTGAACATGGGAAGGAGCTGCTGCACCATCTGCCACTCCATCTCGATGCCAGGCATAGGCTCGGCGGTGAGGAAGTGACGCTGTATCTCGCGCACGATGGGGCGGTTCTTCTGCTTGTCGCGTTCGTTGTAAGCATTCTCCATGCCGCTCAGGATGTCGGCCTTGACGCGCTCGATCTCACTGTCGGTGAATCCGTACTTGGCTGCCGAAAGGACAACACCCATGGCTGCATCGAGACCCTTCTGCCACTCGTTCTCGCGGAAGATGATATCGACCTCGAAACACTCCTTGGTCTTGCAGACGAGGTATTTGCCAAAGTCGGCACCTGCCTGCTGGAAGGGTGCATCGGCCTTCTCGGTAAGCTCAAGCAGACGCTGGTTGAGTGCCGAAGAAATGATGTTCTTGATGATGCTGGTCATGTAGCCCACTTGCGTAAGGTTGACTTCGTCGGGCAGCGGGTCGCTCTTATACATGACCGAAAGGAGGTTATAGGCCTGCTCGGGGTCGCTGGCGACAGCTACGAGGGGTGCCTCGTTGTCCTCGACAGGATAATAAACGCGCTCGGCAGCGTCCTCGGGGGTGTGGATATCGGACCAAAGGGCAGCAATCTTCTGCTCGACAGCATCGACATCGACGTCACCAACGACGAAAATGCCCTGCAGGTCGGGACGATACCACTTGTGGTAGTAGTTGCGCAGCTCGTCGTAGGAGAAGTTATCGACCACCGACATCAGGCCGATGGGCATACGCTCGGCATAACGGTTGCCTGGGATGAGCTTGGGAAGGATGACATCGTACATGCGTAAAGCTGCACTATTGCGGGTGCGCCACTCCTCGTGGATGACGCCACGCTCCTTGTCAATCTCGTCGCCATCGAGGGTGAGATAGCCGCTCCAGTCGTGGAGAATGAGCAGACAGCTATCGACGATGCCTGGATGTAGTGTCTCGTCGATGGGCACGTCGGAGATGTTATAGACAGTCTCGTCGATGGAAGTGTAGGCATTGACATTGGTGCCGAACTTCACGCCATGACGCTGCAGGTACTCGAGCAAGCCCTTATCGGGATAGTTCTTCGTGCCATTGAAGGCCATGTGCTCAAGGAAGTGGGCAAGGCCGCGCTGACTCTCCTCTTCGAGGACGGAACCTACCTTCTGTGCGATATAGAACTCGGCATGATGCTCGGGCAGGTCGTTGTGACGAATGTAGTAAGTAAGGCCGTTGGGAAGCTTGCCATAACGGACCTGTGGATCCATAGGCAAGGGTGGCATCTGTGGCATCTGCTGTGCCATAAGGGCGCTGCCACAAAGGGCCAACGCCACTGCAAGTGTCGTAAGAAAATGCTTCATTGAATAGATAATATTAAATCAGGAACTGACTCGAAATGGGTTCGTTGTTCATGACGCGGCGGATGGTCTCGGCGAAGAGGTTGGAGATGGTGATGGTCCGAACCTTGGGACTGGAGCCGCGATATGGGATGGAGTCGGTGAAGACAATCTCCTTGAGCATGCTGTTATCGACACGCTCGCTGGCGGGACCCGACATGACGCAATGGCTGGCGCAAGCGCGGACGCTACGGGCGCCCATCTGCATGATGAGGTCGGCTGCCTTGGTGATGGTGCCGGCGGTATCGACCATGTCATCGACGAGGACGACATCCTTGCCGGAAACGTTGCCAATGAGGAACATCTCGCCGATGGAGTTGGGCTTGTCGCGATGCTTGTCGCACATGACCATAGGTACGTTGAAGTACTTGGAGTAGGTGAACGCACGCTTCGATCCACCAGCATCGGGCGAAGCCATCACAAGGTTGTCGAGGCCTACCTCGTTGGCGATGTAAGGCATGAGGACACTGGAGGCGTAGAGATGATCGACAGGGCAATCGAAGAATCCCTGGATCTGGTCGGCATGGAGATCCATGGTGATGAGACGGTTGATGCCTGCTGTAGCCAGCATGTCGGCCACCAGCTTGGCACCGATAGCTACGCGCGGCTTGTCCTTCCGATCTTGGCGCGCCCAACCGAAATATGGGACGACGGCGGCAATCTGAGCGGCCGAGGCGCGCTTGGCGGCATCGACCATGAGGAGCAGCTCCATGAGGTTGTCGGCACTGGGGAAGGTGCTCTGCACGAGGAATACATACTTGCCGCGGATGGACTCTTCGAACGAGACGCCGAACTCACCATCGGCAAACGTCTGAATCAGCAGATTGCCAAGGGGGCAGCCCAAGTTGGCACAAATCTTTTCAGCGAGGTAACGCGAAGCACGACCCGAGAATACGAGGAAGTTGTTGTTCATATTAATATGTAAATATGTAATACGGTGCAAATATAACCTTTAAAACAATAGGTCGGTAAAAAATAGGGCAGAAATTGCAAATAATTTGCGATTTCTGCTCCATTTTAGCTGATTTTTCATTATTATTTACCTTTTATGCGCAAAACGACGGCATCGTAGGCGGGTACTTTGACGCGCACGGGCTCGGTGGTCGAGAAGATGCCGAAGTCCCATTCGCCCGTGAGAAGGTTCTGCACATGACGGCGACGGCCGGGTGTGATGCCTACATACTCCCATGCCTCCTGCGGCACGTTGACGGCAATCTGCTGATCTTCGCCCTGGAAATTGACCACGACGAGCACCACGTCGTGCTTGGAGTGACGGATGAAACTGAACGTGCGGTGGATGTTGTAGTCGGGATTGTTGTAGTTGCAGTACGTGAGGTCGTAGAATTCGCCCTCGCGCAGGGCATCGCAGGAATTGGCGATATCGAACACCTTGTTGTAGTAGTCGCGCAGGTCGCGCACGCTCTTGGGCAACTGATGGCGACGCCACAGTCCCTGCTTGCCACGCCATTGGTAGATGCTTTCGACCGTCCAGTAGTCGAAGATGGAGGTGCGGCCATCGAGGTCGGAGTAACCCTCTCGGTCCATGCCGCGTTCGCCAAGTTCCTGACCGAAGTAGTTGAGGAAGGGGCAGTTGTTCATCAGTGCGCTGACAATGAGTGCGGGACGCCCCTTGATTGGGTCGCCGGCGAAGAAGTCGGAGGCAAGGCGCTGCTCGTCGTGGTTCTCGAGGAAGTTGAGCATGTGCTCCTGCACACCATTGAGGCTCTGCCATACCTGGGTGATGGCGCTGGCCGACTCGCGGCATTCGACGATGCGGCGCAGAGTGTCGTAAAGCCCCACCTTGTCGTAGAGGTAGTCGAAACCGCCGTAATTGATATAGCTGGAATAGAGCGCGGGTTCGTAGATCTCGGCGATGAAGATGATGTCGGGGTTGATGGCCTTGATCTGCGGGATGATCCAATGCCAGAAATCGACGGGCACCATGAAGGCCATGTCGCAGCGGAAGCCATCGACGCCCTTGCGTGTCCAATATTCGAGGATGTCGCGCAGCTTGAGCCATGTGTTGGGCAATGGCTCGAAGTAGTCGCGCCCGCCGCCCATATAGTCGATACCGAAGTTGAGCTTCACGGTCTCGTACCAATCGTACTTGTCGGGCCAGGCAGTGAAGACGTCGTTGCCGGTGGCACAGGCGGGATTCTCGACATAAGGACCCATCTCCGGACTGGGCTCCACCCCTACCCTGTCGAGATGCAAAGGTTCGTTGCAGTAATAGAAATTGTTCTGGGGATTGAAGGGGTGTTCGACAATGTCGTACTCTCCGAGGTCGCTGATATTCTTGGGCTTGGTAACACTCTTGTAATGACGGGCAACATGGTTGGGAACGAAGTCGATGATCATCTTGAGACCCATCTTGTGGGTGCGTTCGACAAGGGCGTCAAATTCCTGCATGCGGCGATCGGGATCATCGGCCAAGTCGCACGACACACTATAATAATCGGAAATGGCGTAGGGAGAGCCCGCAATACCCTTCACAACCTGGGGGTTCTGGCGGGGAATACCATATCTTGAATAATCGGTTGCCGAGGCCTGCTGCAGCAATCCGGTGTACCAGATGTAGTTACAGCCAAGCTTGCGTATCGAGCGCAGTGCCACCTCCGAAAAGTCACTCATCTTTCCACAGCCGTTCTGTTCTATCGAGCCGTTGTACTCACGGGTCGTATTTCCATTACCGAACAGACGCACCAAAGCCTGGTAGATGATAATCTTTTTCTTCATCGTTAGGGTTTCTTGATCAAAAAACAGGTGCAAATATAATGAATAAATATGAATAATCCAAATATTTTAGGCGATTCTTATCACAAAAACCGTAGAAAAGCATATTTACAATCGCCAAATTCGTGTTATTTCACGATTTTTGCACACAGAATTGACATTTTTCGGTCGAAAAAATTGGTGGTTTCAGAAAAATCGCGTATCTTTGCGCCCGTCAAAAACCGATGCTCTATGCGTTGTGTCCACGACAGGCCCTGATGGTGGAATCGGTAGACACGAGGGACTTAAAATCCCTTGGCCCAAAAGGCCGTGCGGGTTCGACCCCCGCTTGGGGTACCCTTATATTTTCGCATACCCTTGTAAGTGAGCAACTTGCAAGGGTGTTTTCTTTTTTAAGGTGTACTAATAGTGTACTATCTAACAAAAAAGCGCAATTTGAGGCCACCATGAGGCCGTCAGCTCGAAGAACGGCCACCGCCTGGAGGCTGCACCCTGGTAGGCCTCAACCATCGCCTCCATGAAGGTTGCAGGATGCCCGCCTGGTGCGCCTGGTGCGCCCTGGTTCATCGCTTGGATCTATGAATGGTTCATCGACCGATGAGGCCACCATGAGGCCGTCAGCTCGAAGAACGGCCACCGCCTGGAGGCTGCACCCTGGTAGGCCTCAACCATCGCCTCCATGAAGGGACGAAAAAAGGGTAGCTTCGTATTTCTACACCGCCACCCCGAAAAAAGAGTATATGGAAAGGACAGACTACACTACTTTTCACTATTTTAGTACGTTTCTTCCATTTGTTGCCACAATTCCACCGCCTCATTTTCCGTCAATCGTCTGGGTGGTGGGAAATTTTCCTCAATCTGTAATTCTGTCGATTGTATTCGTGGCAAAACGTATGCCAATAGCTTTTCTTGTATCTGCAAACGCTGATATGGTTGCAACTGTTCCAAATCCTTCGCCATCTGCTTTAATGCCTTTGGACTTAATAACAGTTTCTCCAATGCGTTGCGTGCGCTTTGCGTCACCTTGTTTGGTGTCCCTGCTGCCCTGCCCCCTTCGCGGCCTCGACCATCACCTGCATATCGTTTCATATCTTCCTATTTGCCAAAAAACCTTTAATGTTAGAAATTGGCTTGCCGCTATCAATGTAGCCCGCTTTCAATAAAAGCGTTTTAAAAATTCCTGGCTCATCTGTATGCGCGTTGTATTCTTCGGCAAATGCTATAATATACCCCATTGATGCGCTCATCTTTTTCAACTTCTCGGCCAATTCCCAAAAATTCTTCCATTCTGAATAATTCATGAATTGTTCGCGCGCCTTTTGGTGTTCTCTGTCGTTCTCTATCGCTCGCCTCATCTCTGATCGCTTGTTTCTGTCTGGCTCTTCTTTTATAAGCTGGCAATAGTTCACCATTTTGGGGTTTGCAGCAACATGATACGCAAGTGCGCGCCCCTCATCGTCGGCCATCGTCGAAAACTCACAGAATAACTTCCAAAAGAATATAAATTTATTATCCATATCACAAATATTTTCCTTCCCTCCACTTGCCCCACTGTCTGCATGGCCGGGTGTAGGTGTAGGTGTGGGTGTAGGTGTAGGTGTGGGTGTAGGTATAGGTATATATGTATATGTATGCGGTGGCATGCGTTCGTATGCGTTCGTATGCGGTGGCATGCATTCGTATGCGGGGTTCTGGTTATCGTCCCACCGCTTGTTTGCGTTATTACGGTTTTTATTGCGTAATTCTTCGTATGAATTTGCACGATCAATCAATGCTAACCGCATTTGTTCAGAGGCCATTTGCACAATCTCGTCAGCAGGTATGAAATTAAAATCTCCATAAACGTAATGTTTCAATGCATCAAGAAATTCCGCTTTCCGCTGAGGATCTTGCATTAAGTCCTTTTCAAGCAAAGCGAAATCTCTTGGGTATAATTGTGTAGGCCTCTCTCTCGGTGTCTGTCCTTTTCTTGCCATATCTGCAAATAATTATCTGGTTGAACAATGGGTTTGCGCCCTCTGATCTTGTTCTTCATTTGTGGCCACACGATTACGTTGCAGCCATGCCACCAACTCGACACGGTTGAAATATACCATCTTTCCGCATGGCTTATAATGGGGTATCTCTTGGCGCATAGTTAGCTTGTAGAGATATGATTTTGAAACACCCATGTATTGAGCCGCCTCGGTGGTTGTCAATACTTCTTTTGTGTCTATATTTTTATTTGTGTTTTGGTTTGTTGTATTCATTTTTTTTATATTTTGTTTTTATGGGTTACCATCAAAGTGAGTCAATATTGCGCTGCAAAGATAAAAGTAAAAAAGAATACAACAAATGAAATAATGAAAAAATTTTGTACGAATTTTGTACGTTTTTGCAAAAAAGGGAAAACAAATATAGCACCCTAATAATGTATATTAGAGTGCCTTTTATCGGTGTTTTTCGGTGTTATTCTCTCGGTGTTTTTCGGTGTTATTACTCGGTGTTATGCCTTGCAATACTCCTTTTCAAGTTGAATAATTAAACGCTCTCTCAAGTCCATTAAACGGCCTGCTCTTCGCGTCTTGTCCATTAAACGGCCAATCAATGCCGAAACTTCGTCTTTGCTCTGTGAGGCTTGCACCGCTTTTAATGCCTCGCACCGTTTACCGTGTTCCGTCCAAATTCTTGCGTCAATGTCTTTAATTTGTTGAATGGTTGTTTTCATGATGATAATTATTTGATTGTTTAACTATATGTTTGAAATGTCAAGTGTCGGCAAACTGTTAATCGCGTCTGCTTTTAGCTTATCGACTGCCCTTGTGTACTTCTCAGTGTGCTTTAGTCCCGAATGTCCCAAAAGACTTGCGACCGTCTTAATGTTAGCACCATTATTTAGAATGTTCACTGCAAATGAATGTCTGGCACAATGCCATGAAATATGCTTGTCTATCCCTGCTTTCGCTACCCAATGTTTAAGAGCCTTTAGGCACATTTCATAACTTGGCAAAGGGAAAATAAGACTGTCTTTTGTCTGTTCGGTTGTTTGCTCTCCAATGAGTGCCAACAGTCCATCATTTAAGGGTATTACTACACCGCTGCTTGCTGAATGTCCCTTTGTCTTGGCCTGCTCAAACTTCAATAGCTTGTTTGAGAAATCCACATTTGCAAATGTAAGTTCTTTCACATCGCAAAAACGTAGTCCACAATACAGACAGAAAATAAATGCCCTTCTTATATTCGGGTTTTCCCCTCTGCAGTGAGTGCTTATTAATTGCTTTTCCTCATCTACTGAAAGCACATCTTTTTTCAATATCTCATCGTCCACTTTTATTACAATTCCCTTGCATGGGTTCTTTGTCATCACTTCATGCTCAATCGCATAATTAATGACTTTCTTGAAACGCTTGTAAATGCTTTGCGCCCCCTCTCCTATGCTCCTACTTTGCAAGTATTCCGTAAATGATACCATCATATCTTTGTTAATCTGGCCTGGGTGTATGCCGTTTGCAAAATGGTTGTATCTGGGTGTATCGCTCAAAAAATCCTTAAAGCGTTGCAAAGCTATCTTAACCATGCGAATGTCTTTCTTCGTATAGTTGTCTATGTAGGTCTGGAAATATTCAAGAAAGTCAATTTGTGGACGATCTTTTTTCAACCTATAGCCGTCCCTATCTTCTAATAACTGCTGCTCTCTTTCTTGCCTGATCTTCTTTGCAAGTTGTAGGGTTTGCTTATTCATGGCGCGCTCTATTGACGTGCGCGGATTTGCCACCAAATGAAGATTTAAGGTTTCTTTTCTCCTAATATGCTTAATCTTCATTTTTGGCTTTCCGTCCATCTTGCCACCTTCGTAATATACTTGCTCTCCAAATTCATTTAAGACGGGTTCCTCTTCCCTGCCTAAATAATACTCCAAATATAGGCTTATCTGCCCATCTGCCAAAACTCTTTGTTCAAGTCTTGGGTTGTCCTTTGTCTTGTTTTCTAATCGTGCCATATTCTCTTTTGTTTTCATTTAGACGCTGCAAATATAGATAAAATATCCGAATTATAAGCCAGTCGAGATAAAAAAAGGGAACAAATTGCCCCGAAAAACTAAAAATCAAGGCACACATACGCCTTTATCTGCCATTACCGTGCTCTATGTCACAATTTTTTTGTA
>JAFZBE010000023.1 GCA_017561935.1 Bacteroidales bacterium
GCAGCAACAGCAACAGCTGCAGCAGCAGACTCAATACCATACTCTTCCTTCAAAATCTGTGCGAGTTCGTTTACTTCCTTTACGGTGAGGTTAACCAACTCCTCTGCGAGAACTTTCAAATCTGCCATAATTGTAATTTTTAAAATATTATTATTTTTATTGATTAATTGCATGTTTTTGGCCAGAAATGTTACGCAGCCCTGACGAGCGTGCTCGGATCCCAGCCAGTAATCCGATTACTCTGGACGCTCGCCCAGGGTCTTGAGCACACCATGAATGGTGCCAGCGCCGCTCTGCAGGGCAGAGAGAACGTTCTTTGCAGGAGACTGCAAGAGAGCGATAACATCGGCGATGAGCTCGTTCTTGCTCTTGATGGCGATGAGTGCCTCAAGCTGGTCTGCACCAAAGCAGCCTTCCTCGACGTATGCACCCTTGAGAGCAACAATCTGCTCCGTCTTGTTAAGGGTCTTGATCAGCTTGGCAGGCACGTTGCCAGTGTTGGAGAACATGATGGCGCTAGTGCCCTTGAAAGCGGAAGCAATAGATGACACATCGATACCCTTCTTCTCAAGAGCCTTGATGAAGAGCTTGTTCTTAACCATCACAAGCTTCACATCCTGCTTGAAGCATTCGCGACGCAGCGCGCTTGTCTTAGCAGCATCGAGACCCTCGATATTGGTTACATAGAAGTGTGCATAGTCTGAGATGAGACCTTCGAGCTTCTCAATATTGAGGACTTTATCTTCTTTCTTCATAATTGTTGAATTGTTTCAGTTTGGTCCCAGTCAATGGGTTGCCAGACTGGATAGATAAATCTTATACCGGGATGAACCCGAAGTTTTTACTCGTCGATAGACTTGGTGTCAACCTTGATGCCAGGACTCATGGTGCTGGACAAGAAGATAGACTTAATATAAGTACCCTTGGCGGTAGCTGGCTTGAGCTTGATAATGGTCTGGATGAACTCCTTGGCATTCTCCTTGAGAGCCTGTGGAGTGAAGCTAACCTTACCGATGGAGGTATGAACAATACCACCCTTGTCAACCTTGAAGTCAATCTTGCCCTGCTTAACCTCCTTGACAGCTTTGGCAACGTCCATAGTCACGGTGCCGGACTTGGGGTTAGGCATCAAGCCACGAGGACCGAGGATACGGCCAAGAGGACCAAGCTTACCCATGCAAGCAGGCTGAGTGATGATGACATCAACGTCGGTCCAGCCTTCCTTGATCTTCTGGATGTACTCATCAAGACCAACATAGTCGGCACCTGCTGCCTGAGCAGCGGCCTCCTGGTCGGGGGTACAGAGAGCGAGGACGCGAACAACCTTACCCAGACCGTTAGGCAGGGATGCAGTGCCACGTACCATCTGATTAGCCTTGCGAGGATCGACACCAAGACGGATATCGATATCGACAGAGGCGTCGAACTTAGTATAAGTGATCTCCTTTACGAGAGCTGTAGCCTCAGAGAGTGTATAAGCCTTACCTGCTTCAATCTTAGCAGCGGCGGCCTTCTGATTCTTAGTAAGTTTTGCCATTGTTAGTTTGAAGTGTTAAGGATTACAACTGTGGCTTTTCGCCGGTTACGGTGATACCCATGCTACGAGCTGTGCCAGCGATGACATTCATGGCTGACTCAACGGTGAAGCAATTAAGATCGGGGAGCTTGTCTTCGGCAATAGCCTTGATCTGATCCCAAGTAACAGAACCAACCTTCTTACGGTTAGGCTCAGCAGAGCCGCCCTTGATTTTAGCGGCCTCGAGGAGTTGGACAGCAGCGGGTGGAGTCTTAACAACGAAATCGTAAGACTTGTCGGTGTAATAGGTGATCACCACGGGAAGCACCTTACCAGCCTTGTCCTGCGTACGAGCATTGAACTCCTTGCAGAAGGCCATGATGTTGATACCCTTAGAACCAAGGGCTGGGCCTACCGGAGGTGCTGGATTTGCAGCGCCACCTTTGATCTGCAATTTGATCTGTCCAGCAATTTCTTTTGCCATTGTGGAATAAAATGATTTGTGCCAGCATCGCTACAGACGTCGTTTAGACTCGCGACACACTGGCGGTTAATATTGTCTGAATCAGTCAAACGGGATTGCTTCTCTTCCAGCGTAACAAGACTGCTCACGCAGCTGCCAGGCTCATCTGGCTCTGGAACCAGTACAAACTCCCTTCTGAATCAGGCCTCTTTGATGACTTGGTCAAAATTGAGCTCAAGAGGGGTCTTGCGACCGAAAATCTTGACGCTCACCTTCAGTTTCTTCTTTTCATCGGAAATCTCCTCGATAACACCGTCGAAGTCCTTGAAAGGACCGTCGTTGACCTTGATGGTCTCACCGACCATGAATGTTACCTGTGCAGCCTCCTGTGCATCAATGCGGTCGTCCACATTGCCGAGCATAGCGGCAATCTGGTCGTCAGGCAGTGGCTCGGGTTTTTTGGTTACACGACCCATGAGGAAGTTAACCACATTGGTCGTGTTAGCCAGTTGTGCCTGAACCTCGCCCACAAGCTTGCAACGCACGAAGACGTAGCCAGAGAAAAGAACCTTCTCCTTGATGTCCTTCTTATTGCCTTTCTGTACAACAACCTTCTCGGTTGGAACGATTACCTGCTCGACATTGCCGTTGAAGTCACCGTTCTTGATTTCAGCCTCAAGAAGTTCCTTCACCTTCAATTCCTTGCCGCTAATCGCACGAAGGCAATACCATCTGTACTCTACTGCCATACTCGAGTTGCTTTAGAAAGGTTAGAGATGTGCTTAAAGAGAATAGATGAGCTGCATCAGACTGAACTTGGAAGCTCCGAAAGCCATATCCATAGCGAGGATCACAAGAGCGATAATCACGGAAGCAGTTAATACGACTACCGAGCTGCTGGTCACCTCCTGGAGGGTTGGCCAAGAAACCTTATTGACCAATTCGTAATAAGATTCTTTTACGTAGTTGATGATTTTCTTCATTGTTCTATTTATTTATTGGCACGGGTGGTAAGGTTCGAACTCACGACACCTGGTTTTGGAGACCAGTGCTCTACCGACTGAGCTACACCCGTAGAATGCGAACTACCCGCGCATGTGGCGCCGATAGTCCGCAAAAAAATTACTCGTTGCAATCAGAGATTAGAGAATCTCGGTGATCTGACCGGAACCTACGGTGCGGCCACCCTCACGGATAGCGAACTGCAGACCCTGAGCCATAGCAACTGGGGTAATCAAGGTAACGTCGATCGTTACGTGATCGCCAGGCATTACCATCTCAACACCTTCTGGGAGCATGATCTCGCCAGTTACATCCATGGTGCGGAGGTAGAACTGTGGACGATAGTGGTTGTGGAATGGCGTGTGACGGCCACCCTCTTCCTTCTTAAGCACGTAGATCTGAGCCTTGAAGTGGTCGTGAGGAGTAACGCTGTTGGGCTTGCAGAGAACCATACCACGCTTAACCTCGTTCTTGTCAACGCCACGGAGGAGGAGACCAACGTTGTCACCAGCCTCGCCCTCATCGAGGAGCTTGCGGAACATCTCGACGCCAGTAACGACGGTGAGACGATCAGCGCCAAGGCCAAGGAGCTGTACCTGGTCACCAACCTTAACGATACCGGTCTCAATACGGCCAGTAGCAACGGTGCCACGACCAGTGATAGAGAAGATATCCTCGATAGGCATCAGGAATGGCTTGTCAAGAGCACGTGGAGGCAGCTGGATCCAGTTGTCGCAGGCATCCATGAGCTCCATGATCTTATCCTCCCACTCGGGCACGCCGTTGAGGGCGCCAAGGGCAGAACCGCGGATGAATGGGGTATCCTCCTCGAAGTTGTACTGGTCGAGCAGGTCGCGCATTTCCATCTCAACGAGATCAAGCATCTCCTCGTCATCCACCTGGTCGCACTTGTTGATGAATACCACGAGACGTGGAACGTTCACCTGACGAGCGAGCAGGATGTGCTCACGGGTCTGGGGCATTGGGCCATCGGTAGCAGCAACTACGATGATGGCGCCGTCCATCTGAGCAGCACCAGTAACCATGTTCTTCACATAGTCAGCGTGGCCTGGGCAGTCAACGTGAGCGTAGTGACGCTTCTCAGTCTGATACTCAACGTGAGCGGTGTTGATGGTGATACCACGCTCCTTCTCCTCAGGTGCGTTATCAATCTGGTCGAAGGTTTTCACCTCAGAAAGACCCTTCTTAGCAAGTACGAGGGTGATAGCTGCGGTCAAGGTAGTCTTACCGTGATCGACGTGACCGATGGTGCCAATGTTTACATGTGGTTTCGAACGGTCAAATTGTTCTTTTGCCATAGTGTTGTAATAATTTTTATTAAATGTTTATATTGTTTGGTCTGATTTCCAGAATTTGTCTCTCGGGGCCATTTGAAAACGACCTCTTGAGCCGTCACCGAGAGTTGAACTCGGGACCTCATCCTTACCAAGGATGCGCTCTACCACTGAGCTATGACGGCAACATTTTTACTTCAAAACACACGTGATTGGTGGCTTGGAGCGGGCAACGAGACTCGAACTCGCAACATTCAGCTTGGAGGGCTGACACTCTACCAATTGAGCTATACCCGCACGAAAGGGGCGTATCGTCCCCACGTTTTGCGGGTGCAAAGGTAGAAAAATTATTTTGTTCCGCCAAATATTTTTATGACTTTTTTGAAAAATCCCCCCAAAAAAGGTGATTTTTCGCCTTTTCGGGAGGGACGTATTGCAAATTTGTCGTTTCTAAATGTCAAATTGCTGCTTTAAAACTAGTTAAGCACGTGTGAATGGAGTGAATCAATGTCTTTTTTCCTTGGCCTTGATAACCTGACGTTCAAGGGCCTCGATGGCCTGACTTGCGGCGTCTTCGAACTTCTCGGCAATCTTGGATGCGTAGAACAACTCGTCGCCGACGTGGAGCTTGACTCCTACTTCCCTATTCGACTTTTCGCTGGTATTAAGAATTTTCAACTGTACTTCGGCTACACGAATCTCCGTAAATCGGTTCATCTTGCCGAGTTTCTTTGTGATGTACGCGTTGAGTGACTCTGATGTCTCGAAGTTGACGGACTGGATAGTGATCTCCATAATGGTCTCCTTTCTTTAAGATGTTAAAGTTAACTTGCTGTTTATCACTTGTGGCCTCTCCGCATCATTTTGCACGGGGATGGGCCTGTTTGTAGTTCTCGATAATGTCTTTTGGCGTGAGATGCGTATAGACTTCTGTCGATTGGAGGGAAGCGTGGCCAAGCAGCTCCTTCACGGCCATCAAGTCGGCTCCCTCGGCAAGCATATTGGTGGCAAACGAGTGCCTCAGCACATGTGCTCCCTTGCGCGACAGTTGCGGCAGATTGGTCAGGTACTTGTGAGCCAAAGTATAAACTCTTTCCGGAGTGAGCGGTCTGCCGTCGATGTCGGTGAAGAAATGTTCAGTCTCCGTTCCCACCTCGGCATCCCTGCGATCACGGTAATCACCGATGAGGGCCTCAAGTTCAGGACCAATGGGAATCAACCGTTCCTTGTTCCCCTTGCCCCGCACCTTGAGTTGATGACCTTCCAGATCGACATCGCGATCCTTGAGACCTGCAGCTTCCGAACGACGCATGCCTGTCGAATAAAGCATGTCGATAAGCAGGTGATCACGAATGCCCTCAAAGTCCTGCCCGTAGTCAATTCCGTCGATAAGATAATCCATCTGGTCTTCACTGATCCAAACGGGCAGCGTCCGGGGCACTTTGGGAGAAGGCAGGAGCGTGAGCGGATTGTTATTGATCAACCCCTGACGCCTCAGGTAGCGATAGAAGCTGCGAAGACAGCAGATTCTGCGCTTGATGCTCGAAGCGGCCTGATGCTTCATTCCCATTTCGGCCATCCACCCTCTCACAATGTTAAGATCGGGCTGGAGCGGGTCGAACGAGCCGGTCATGCGGGTCACAAAATCCTCGAAGTACTCCAAGTCATCCGAGTATGCCTCGACAGTGCGACTTGAATAGTTCCTCTCGTACTGTATATAATTTAAAAAGGAGAGGACATGTCCATTCATAATTTTTGCTCAAAGGGTTTACTGGCAACAAGAGCCAAGGTTTTGTGACACTGCAAATATAGGAAAATTATTTCATCACACGAAATTTAAAATGCGAAAAAAGTAAAAAATTGCTCATAATTCCCATTTTGTGCATGTTTTGTCACCTCACGCACGTAAAAAACCGCTTTTTATGCATGTGTGCGCAGCTTGTTCACTTGTCGTGTAGGCTTGACGAACTTGCGATACAACTTCAAGTAGAGCGGCACACTTCGATTGATAAGCGTGAACTTGTAGCGTTCGGTCTTGTTCAGGTATTTGTTGACCGAAAGCGGATAGTACGGCAGTGACTTGTAGTCACCAGGGAATACGTACAATCCGCAGCGACAGAGGTTCGACAATGCTTGCGAGAAGAGATAGGACACTCGATTGATGAAGGTGTAGCGAATGGCCGACTCGATCTGTGTATGCTCCATGGCAAAATTCCACAAGATCTGACAGATGTTGAGCAGGTCGTCAGTCTTCTTGGGATTCTTGCTGAAAGTGATCGAGACCGGACGCTGATAGAAGTTATAAACGTTAATGTTCTCGAATGCGATACGTCGGGCAAAGAAATAAGCCCTTGGTGTGAACTCCTGGTCTTCGTGGTAAGCGCCTTCGAGGAACTGTAGTCCGTAGCGCTCGACGAAGCCACGTCGATAGATGGCCGCCCAGGCAGCAGCAGGCATACCGCACTTGAGCAGGAACTCCTCACCCTTCACCGTTCGTCCATTTGTCTTATCGATGATCTTATACGGCTCCGACGTCCCCTTGTCCTCATCTACCAAGTTGAGTCCGAAACAGAGCACATCGAGGCGCTCCTTTTCGGCCCTCTCGAGCAGACGCGGTGCAAAACATGACTCCAGACTGTCGTCGCCATCCACCCACCAAACATAGTTGCCACGCGCCTTCTTAAAGCCAGCGTTGCGTGCTGCACTGAGACCCTGGTTCTCCTGGTCGATGATTATGACAGGAGCCGTCTTCTCACCCGACTGGGCTTCACGTGCAAGAAAGTCGTCCAGTACCTGACGCGAGTCGTCGGTTGATCCATCGTTCACACAGATGATTTCATAGTCGTCGGGGTCAAGACCCTGATTACGAACCGATGCCAGACATCTGCCTAGCCACTTAGATATATTATATATAGGTATAATGAAACTGAGTCGCATGGTCTGATTTGTTTAATTGACAAGAATAACAATGTTGTACTGTAATAACGCGAAAAGTCGCATTTTATTGCCTTGACTCCTTACGAAGTTTGTAAAGTTCATAATCTACCAGCATCCTATAGCGCAAACCCTGGCGGGTATGCCAGTACCATCCGGGATATCCATCAAGGAAACCGCCCATGAAGATGTACCGACTGATGAAGTAAATGATGGGACGAACGAAGAGCGGACAATGGGCATAGAGCCGCTTAACCCACCGTTTGCGCTCAGCGCTTGTGCCAAACAACCTTCCTCGCACTTCGTCCGAGCCTGCTTTCTGTCGCTCCATCTGAAGCATATTGCGTGCCTCGCGCTTGGCATAACCCTGATGTTTGGCCCACCACCAATCGAGGTCGCGCAGATTCCAGTCGGTCTGGTCGCCATTCCAATAGACCGTTTCCCCAGCCAATACGATAAGATGTTCATCCATCAGCTTGTCTTCGCAGCGTCCGAATCCTCGACGCACAATCTTGATCTGTGGTGCCGGATACCACCCCCCATGTTTGAGTGGTCGTCCCATGAAAACGATCTGTTTGTTGACATAGATGCCGTTCACATCGTCGGCCAGCGTCGGCAACTTCTGCTCGGCCAATGCCGCCAGGTTGTCGGTGATGATTTCATCGGCATCCAATCGCCAGATCCACCGGTTGTCGATGGGAAGGTGATCGATGGCCCAGTTGAACTGTTCGGCTTGATAGTTGAAAGGATGCTGGACGACATGGGCCCCGAGCCTTTCGGCTATCTCGCACGTCTTGTCGGAGCTATATGAATCAACCACCCAGACGTCTTTGCACACCTTTCGGGCTGAAAGGATGCAACGCTCTACATGGAGCTCCTCATCTTTGGTGAGTATGATACATGCTATGTCTAACATAAGCCGACAAGAATTCAATTGCCCAATGCCCTTATGACCGAAGCGGGATTGCCGCCCACCACAGTTCGAGGAGCCACATCCTTGACCACACAGGCACACGCCCCGACTATTGCGCCTTCGCCAATCATCACTCCCATATTGACAAAGGCCCGAGTACCTACCCAAGCACCTTTAGCGACAGTCACGGGTGCAATCTGGAGCCCCATCCGAGCATTGTTAGTCATGCCCGTCTCGTGTCCTGCCGTGCAAACGTAAGCATATTGCGAAAGGCACGCATCGTCATCGAGCGTCACTCTGGCCTGATTATAGACGATGACATGTGGGCCGATGCAACTGTGCTTGCCCAGCGTCAACAGCCACGGAGCCCAAACCTTGGCCGATGCATATACTTCGGCACTCCAAGCCACATCTGCTCCGAAAAGCTTCAATACGACGATACGCCAAGGACGGAACACCTTGGTACCGAAAGGACGAAACAGAATGAGACGCACCGCGTTCCATGCCGCACGGCGCATCTTGTTACCCAAGGTAACGTGTCCTATCGTCTGTTTCGGGTACATAGGTCGAATTGTTTAACCCAGGAATCGCCACTTGAAGTATTCTTTCACCCATCGCCAGGAGATATGCTGTGACTGTACGCCAAGATACTCGCCTTTGACGATCCGTTGGCTCAAAAGGCGTGCATCCCGTTCCTCCTCCTGCGTGACAATCACCGGCACATCGACAACGGCTATGCAATCTGGACCCGACTTAAAATAGAGCTGGTACTGCAATGCATAATCCGCAGCCAAAGGATAGTCGAGGTCGAACCGGCAAATGTCAGCGCGAATGAAACTCGATGCCACCCCAAAAGCCGGCTCCTTCGGGATTACCGAAACCGATTTGGCAGATTCCAAGCTGGTATCTCCACCCATCGGCTTCTCCTTCAACACACCGCCACCGATCATCTTAAGGTTACGAAAATCCAATCCTTCCATCGAAAAAATCTTGGCAAGGGCCCTATCGTTAGCGAACCTGTCGCCAGCATAAAGAAAAAAGAGCCACTGGTCGTCGGTGCCCGCCAGCTCGATGGACTTCCTTGCCGCGTTGTTCATGGCATCGTAGGTGCCATTGTTCGACTCGCTGGCCCAATAGGAGATACGTTCCTCGTACTTCTTGACAATATCCAATGTCGCATCTGCCGAACAGCCGTCCCAGATGACGTAGTTCATCCTGGGATACTGCTGGTTCAGAACGGAGCATATCGTCCGCTCGATAACATCTGCATTATTGTGGCAAACCGTGATAACGGTGATAAGCGGGAGTTCTGTCATTTGTCAATTGAATTTCGAACGAAGATATCGAGCGGTGTAGGAATTGTCGCAGGCACAAAGGTCTCGTGGCGTGCCTTGGAAGACGAGGTGGCCACCCTGTGCGCCTCCTTCTGGTCCTAAGTCAATGACATGGTCGGCACACTTGATGACATCCAGATTATGCTCGATGATCACAAGGGTATGACCACGCTGCAGGAGGAAATCGAACGCTTCAAGAAGCACTCGCACATCATAAAGGTGCAAACCCGTGGTCGGCTCATCAAAGATGAAGAGTGTCTTGCCCTCGTTCGACGATGATACACTGATATTCGAAAGTGCATTGCGTGACCTGTCGTCGGTGGCATCGCCCAAATAAAAGGCGAGCTTCACACGCTGGTTCTCTCCACCCGATAAGGAGGAAGAGGACTGTCCAAGCTTAATATATCCCAAGCCCACCTTTTGAAGCGGACGTAATCGTCGCACCACATTCTCAGCGTAACCTGCACCAGGCAGTTCCTTGGTATCACTATTTCCAAAGAACTCGATGGCCTCATCGACGCTCATGTCGAGCACGTCCGAGATGTCCTTGTCCTTGTAACGTACCTCCAGGACATCGCTGTTGAAACGTTTTCCATGGCAGGCCTCGCATTCGATGACCAGATCGGCCATGAACTGCATCTCGACAGTGATGGTACCCTCTCCCTTACATTCCTCGCATCGTCCACCTTCGACATTGAACGAGAAGGTAGCAGCAGTGAAGCCCATTTGCTTCGACAAGGGCTGCTCGGCAAAGAGTTTGCGAATCTCATCGTATGCCTTCAGATAGGTGGCAGCATTTGAGCGCGAAGATTTTCCGATGGGGTTCTGGTCGATGAATTCTATGTGCTGTATGCGATGAATGTCCCCCTCGAATCCGGCAAATGCACCTGGTGCATCGCTGGCCTCGCCTATCCAACGCAACATGCCACGATAGAGAATGTCGCGTACTAAGGTCGATTTGCCCGAACCGGAAACACCCGTCACCACCGTCATCACACCCAGAGGGAACTTGACGTTGATGTTCTTGAGGTTGTTATGCACGGCTCCTCGCACTTCGATATAGGAGGACCATGGCCGCGTATGTTTCGGCACGGGTATCGTCTCACGTCCAGTAAGGTATCGGGCAGTATAACTGTCTCCCTTGGTCAAGTCGTATAACGGACCCTGATAAGTGATCTCACCGCCATAGCGTCCTGCACGAGGCCCCACATCAATAAGCCAATCGGCGGAACGGATAATCTCTTCGTCATGCTCCACCACGATGACCGTATTCCCCTGGTCTCGCAACTCTTTGAGCACTTGGATCAACTGGTCGGTGTCGCGACTATGCAGACCGATAGACGGTTCGTCGAGGATATACATCGACCCCACAAGTGCCGAACCCAACGACGTGGCCAGATTGATGCGCTGTGATTCGCCACCCGACAACGAATTCGAGAGGCGATCCAGCGTCAGATACGAAAGGCCCACCTCCTGAAGGAAGTGCAGACGGTTCTTGATCTCGATTAGTAATCGCCGGGCAATCATTGCATCGTGCTCCTGCAAGGTCAGATGATCGAACCACTCGATGAGATCACTGACCGACATTCGCACCACTTCTGCAATCGATTTTCCGCCCACCTTCACATATTCGGCCTCCTTCTTAAGGCGTGAGCCGTGACAAACCGGGCAAATCGTTTTGCCGCGATAGCGAGCCTGCATGACACGGTACTGGATCTTGTAAAGATTCTCCGATACCATCTGGAAAAAGTCGTCGATGCCGTATAGCGTCTTGCTTTCCTCCCAGCCGGTAATCTCGTTTATCGCATTCTCGCGTGCCGCCTCTTCGCGTTCCTTACGCGACATCACACCCGCAGGATATCCTTGCCAAAGCAGGTCCTTCTGCTCCTGTGTCAGCTGATAATAGGGTCGGTGAACAGGAAACGACTGCCCGTCACTCAGAATCACCTCCCCAGCTCTCGCAATGAAGTATTTCTTCCACTCCGACATCTTGTCGCCACGCCAAGGGACGACGCAATCCTCGTAGAGCGACAACGCCTTGTTCGGGATCACCAGGTCCTCGTCAATGCCCAATACCTTGCCGAAACCCTCACACTTTGGGCAGGCACCAGCTGGTGAGTTGAAATTGAACATCATGTCCGATGGTTCCTCGAAAGTCATCCCATCGGCTTCGAAATGCTTGGAGAAAAGGATCTCCTCGAACGAGGCATCTTTGCTTCCCCACGACTTAAGGATAAACTCCCCATCGCCCTCATAGAATGCCGTCTCGACCGAATCGGCGAAACGCGACAGCGCAGCCTGATCGGAAAATGGCAACAACACTCGGTCGATGACGAGGTTGAACGGATGCGACTCCACCTCCTCCAGTCGAATGAATCGACCATTGGACTCAGCGCGCGAAAAACCGCTCTTGATCAATACCTCGACATGCTCCTTCAATGTCCTGTCGTCGGGCACATCGACCCTCACCAGAATGGCCAATCGGGTACCATCAGGCATTTGCTTGGCACGCGCGATAACGTCTTCCACCGTATGTTTCTTCACGAGTTGCCCACTCACGGGGCTGTAGGTTTTCCCCACGCGCGCAAAAAGAAGACGCAGATAGTCGTAGATCTCGGTCGATGTGCCCACGGTGCTTCGCGGATTGCGCACGACGACCTTCTGCTGTATCGCTACAGCCGGTGGGATACCGAGGATATAATCACACTCAGGCTTGCCCATTCTGCCCAGAAACTGACGAGCGTACGACGAAAGCGACTCCACATAGCGTCGCTGTCCTTCGGCATAAAGGGTATCGAAAGCCAGCGACGACTTACCCGAGCCCGACAAGCCCGTCACAACTACGAACTTGCCGCGTGGAATCTCAACATCGATGTTCTTGAGATTGTTCACGCGTGCACCCTTGACGATGATGTTCCCTTCGTCCGTCGGATCGTAGTCGGCCTGGCCGCTTTTCTTCCGCAGTGCCTCTATTTGTTCCTCTATTGTACTCATCCAAGTGAAAAAACGCGATGCAAAGATAGGACTTTTGCATCGCATTTCCAAATTTTCGGGGATAAAAAATGATAATTCATCATTTTCTGCCCCTTGATAATTGACAAACCCTCCAAAAAGGCAAAGCGATTAGTTCTTCAGTTCCAATCGCACGACATTCTCCACATGCTGCGTATGCGGGAACATATCGACAGGCTGAATATCGGTGACGCGATACTTCGCGTCGAGCAATTGCAAATCACGGGCCTGGGTGGCTGGATTGCAGCTCACATAGACAATCACCTTTGGCTCAGTCATCAGGATTACATTGATCACATCCTCGTGCATACCTGCTCGTGGAGGGTCGGTGATGATGATGTCGGGGCGTCCATGCTCTTGAACGAAGTCCTCGGTGAGGATGTCTTTCATGTCGCCAGCAAAGAACAGAGTGTTGTCAATACCATTGAAGGCTGAATTGATTTTGGCATCCTCGATGGCTTCGGCCACATACTCTATGCCCACCACCTTGCGGGCATTGCGTGCCACGAAGTTGGCAATGGTACCCGTACCCGTATAGAGGTCATAGACCAGCGCATCCTGTTTCTCGTCGAGACCCGCGAAATGGCGAGCATGCTTGTAGAGTTCATAAGCCTGATGCGAATTGGTTTGATAGAACGACTTGGGTCCTACCTTGAACCGCAGCCCCTCCATCTCTTCAACGATGTGGTCCTTGCCCCAATAACTTACAACAGGTTGGTCACTCCACGCATCATTGAGTTTTCGGTTGATTACATACATCAGCGAAGTGAATTGCGGGAAACGTTCGTGCAAGGCATCCATCAACTGTCGGATTTGCTCGGGTTCATCTTCACCAAACACGACGATAAGCATCTTCTCACCTGTCGAAGCAGTGCGCACCACCATATTGCGAAGCAGGCCATGACGCTGACGGAGGTCATAGAACGTCATACCGTTTTCGATGGCATAATTTTTGACCCAAAGGCGCACTTCATCCGAAATCTCCTCCTGCAAATAACAATGATCAATATCCAGCACCTTGTCGAAACTCTCGGGGATGTGGAAACCTACACCTGGATCCATTGGAATTTCCTTGCCCTGGGCACGCAGTTCATCCATCTCCTCAAACGAGATCCATTTCTTATTCGAGAAGGTAAACTCAAGCTTGTTGCGGTAGCGCAACGTATCACGTGAGCCGTCAATCGGATGACACGGCGGCAATTCCACCTTGCCAATGCGCTGCAAGGCATCCATCACCTGCTGCTGCTTAAAGCGCAATTGTTCGGCATAGGGGATATGCTGCCATTTGCAGCCGCCGCAAACGCCAAACAAGTTGCACACCGGTTGCACACGCACAGGCGACGGCTCCACGAGGCGAACAATCTTACCTTCGGCATACGAACTGCGCGATTTCAAAATCTGCACATCGCAGACGTCTCCCTCAGCGGCAAAAGGCACAAACAGCACCTTGCGAATCTGATTACCATCCTTGTCGCGGCTTATCCCACCGTTGCTTCCCACACTATCAAAGTGGGCTACGCACTTACCTTCAGCAGCGTATCTTTCGATTGTTATACTCTCAAGAATAGGCAAATTCTTCTTCTTTCGTTCCATTTTTTGGTAATAAATGTTAAATATGTGCAATTTTGTGCAATTAAATGCGCAAAAATTTGGCGCAATCAATAATTTGTCGTATCTTTGCAGCGCATTAAGATAAAAGCTATTATACTTACAGAATGACAGACGTATCTCTACCTTAAAACATGAAAGACACGCGAAAAGAACCGAAACTCTATAGCTGGGAAGCCAAGAGCTAGAAGATAAGGGGCGTTAATCCGATGGGTTAGCGCCCCTTCATCCTTTTCTCCGATACTACTTCACCAGAAGCTCATCGCCGCGCTCCCTGACAATGGCGCGATAGAAGTCATCGCTGTAGCGAGGCTGCAAGGGACTTACAGGCACACCCCATTGGGTGCGCTGGAACTCGCCGTTCTTCTCCTTCTTGATGTTGCCGTCGAGGTATTTCACGAGCAGATATACCGCCAGGTCCTTGTAACATGCTGTAGCCGCATTGGCCTCCGTTGCACAGTAACCCGTCAAGTACCTCGTAGCCTCGGCCTCGTCACCTGTCTCGATGAGCGCCTTCGCATGGGCATCTACCTCGGCCTCCTGCCTGTCCCAACGTGCAAAGAGCGAGTCGCGCACAGCCTCCACATCGATACTCATGTCCGACCAACGGGTATAGCGCTGCTGCGACACCCACGATGTCATCCAAAAGAGCGATGTCCACGAGAACGTCAGCAAATCGCCGTTGCCGGGGCGCAGACACTCGGGCACTGCCGACACATTATTATATATAGGTACGTAAAGGGCCGTGGCAGCATCATCCACACCGAACCACGTCTTCGAACCCACCTCACGCGGCAGCCAGCCACGCATTTCAGCCACGAAAGTGAAGCCCGTCTGCTGGGTGCCAATGGCACGCTCGTGCAGGTAGGTGGGTGCATCCTTCGGCCCGTCGGCTTCGACCTTCCAATGCATCGGACGCCAACGGTAAGGCACCTTGAACGGCCCAGCACCTATATCCTGCGTCATGTCCCACGGCGTGCCCTCGAAATGGTCGGCCATTGCCGCCTGAACGTCGAGATGCGAGATTTTCTTGTCGGGCTTGATGTAGAGAGGAAGCACTTCCACCTGTTCCCCCTTATCATTTACGTAGCCGTTGGCCGTGGGCTTGCCCTGCATATCCACAAAGGGGAAATAACGGTCCATTCCCTTCGCACAGCGGTTATACCAAGCCCATACGCGACCATCGCAGCCACGATAGGAGCTGTAGTCCTGTTCACCGAAGGCCATAGCGAAGTCGAAGTTCTTGTCGGTTCCATCGACAGCATACTTGCCACATTGACGCGCGAAGGTGATGAGATCGGCGCTGAAGTAACACGAATCGCCGACCTCGTAGCGCTGGTATTTCTTGGTCTTGATGCCAAAGCCGGGATAATTGATCACACTGGCCACCTTCTTGAGTTTGCGACCCTCCTGCGGGAAGGTATGGATACGGGCCTGATTGGCATGTCCCGAGATACAGTCCTCGGGAATGAGCCGAGCTACCCACACGGCGCCCTTCTGTCCAATGGCCTTACCCTCGCAAATCGGTGCACCGGGCACGCCCTTGCCGATGAGGTCCATCACCCAAATTTCGTTCGGATCGCCGATCGAGAAGGTTTCACCCTCCGAGGCGTAGCCGTATTCCTCGACGAGCTGCGTCATCACATCGATGGCCTCACGTGCCGTCTTCGAACGCTCCAGGGCAATATACATCAACGAACCGTAATCAACCACGGCGGTGGTGTCCATCAGGCTCAAGTCGCCGCCCCACGTCGATTCGCCGATGGTCACCTGCCACTCGTTCTGGTTACCCACCACGCGATAGGTATGCGTAGGCTGAGGAATCTGTCCCAAGGGACGCTGTGAATCCCAGTCGATCACCTGTCGCATCTCGCCCGGCCGATGGTCGGCAGCCGGTGTATAATGCAGGTCTCCGTAGAGTTGATGACTATCGGCATTGTAGCTGATCATGGTCGAACCATTGACCGACGCCTTCTTTCCCACCAGCAAATTGGTGCAAGCCATTGTTGTTGGCATGATGGCAGCACTAAGCAAGGCTGCCGCGATGATTCTCTTGTTCATTACTATATTTCTTTTTGTCTGTTTTTCTAGTGTTGCTGTGGCAGTGAATGGCTGCCCCTAAAAGCTCCGCTCCCACTGGACCCGCGTCTCGTTGCCCAGCAGATCCACGGCATAGACCACGATCTTATGATTGCTCCCCTGGGTTATCCCGTAGTTGCAAGGTTCACCGAAATAGTGACCCGTATTGTCCATGGCAAAGGGCACAAACTTGCCGTCGATGGTCACCTTGTGCTTCGCGACACCACAGCCCGCATCGACGATGTCGAGCTGTATCTTCTGATAACCGACCTTGCCGAGAGTGATCTCGGGACCTTTGCTGTCGCGGCGTACAGCATATCTTCCGCATTCGCGTATCTGTCCGCTGACGCGCGCCGGCTTTCCCTTCTTCTCCGCTGCCTCAAAGCGTGAACGCCTCACCGCGCCCTCTCCATCGACATTGGCCAAATAGAGCTGCTCGGGATGACGCACTGAATCGGGCACCACTATACTTACGTCACACCATGTATGCATAGGTATATCGTTCTGCCCCAGGGTATAGACCTTCGAAACGCACGGCACGTCGTACTTCTCTTCAGCTTTGTAGGCGATGCGGCGCCCTTTCTTGTTCTTTCTATATTTGACCACAGTGCGCGTGGCCTGTGCCTTATCGGCAATGCGGAACCGGAAATCCACATCGGTGTAGAACACACCTGGCGCAGCACGGAAGTAACAACCTGCCGTGTCAATCTCGAGAGGCTGCATGGCCTGTGCCCAGAATGCTTCGTTGTGTTCCACTGCGGGAATGGGCTCGGTAGGCGGTACGCCACAAACAGTGAAGTCGAGCGACGTGAAGTTGCCATGTGCATCGGTAAGTTCATACACGAAGTGGTAGGCACGCCCCTCATTGATGTCCACGATGCCGTCGCCCACCGTCGGATCAACCTGCTGTAGGAAGTTACCCGGTTCGATGAACGATTTCATGATCATCGACTTCTGCCCCACCCACGCAGCGTAGTCGGTCACCGTGTTGTTGAAGCGGTTCTCCGAATAGCGGAACGCATCCTGTCGGAAACTGAAGATCTCCTGGTAGAGCGGCTCGCCATTATCAGCAAACTGCCCCTCCAGCCGCATCAGCAAACGCAGCTGCTTCACACCGAAGCGGTTCGACTGCCCATCCATGTAGTCGTAAGCCTTCAAGGCCAATCCTACGCGTCCCCATGCAGTGAACGGTTTGGTCAAGGTTCCACCGATGCCGCCCGTTGTGGCACAAACACCCGTCACGGGACTCACCTGTCGCGTCGTCATACCGTTGGCCAATCCCTCGCCCGGCTGCGGATAAAGATAGACGTAACTGATGCGGGGCGCCTGAGTGTCCTTCAACTCACGCAGGAAGAACATCATCGGGTCGTAGCAGATGTCGTTGTCGTCATCAGGAATGTTACGAAGCTCGAAGTGGACATGCGGGCCTCCCGAGCTGCCCGTGTTGCCGCTCATCGCGATCACTTCGCCATATTTCACAGGCAACTCCTCGGGACCGAAGGTAAGATCGCAGTTGTTAAGCTCTTCGTTCACCTGTCGTTCACGTACCTTCTTCCAGATTTTCTTGCTGAACGTGTCGAGGTGACCATAGACCGATGTTAGTCCCAGTTCGGGATGCTCCACATAAAGTGCCAAACCATAACCATACGGCTTGATGCCGACACGGCGTATGTAGCCGTCCGAGAAGGCATACACCGGATGTCCAATGGTCTGGTCGGTCTTGAAGTCTAGTCCTGCATGAAAATGATCAGGACGTAATTCACCATAGTTGCCTGCCAAGGCGGGACGTGTATCGACAGGCAGATGGTAACGTCGTCCTGCCTCGACCACGGGAGGTGCATCATGGAAACGCACCGATGCCTTGGCTATCTCTTCATTCACTCTTTGGGTCTTGCTTTGTGCACACCCAGGCAGTGCTAGCAGCGCAAAAACTGCTGCAACCGTATATCGCGCGGCAATTCTATTCATTTTCTTCATCATAAAGCGGCAAAGTTATACCTTTAGTTTAAAAATTCCAAATTTTCCACCTCTTTTTTAACAAAAAGATGAAATATTTTCCGCAATTCTTGCATGATTTATGTTTTCTGCCTATCTTTGTCGCTCTAATCGAACCTTCCGAGTCCTCGGAATACTCAGATTATTCTGAGTCCTCCGATTACTCGGAATTATCCAATCACTCTGATTATTCCCACCCTTAGAAATTATGAATCCAACCCACATCCGCCACTTCCTAAGCCTCCTTCTGGCTGGAACAGGCATTGTCAGTCTTCATGCACAAGTCTCTCAACCCTTCGCGCCAGGCAGCCACATCAAGGTCGAGCAATGCCAGCGTGTCGAAATGCAGGTAGCATCCTCCGGTCGTCTTGACGTCATCGCATCCCCCGCCGCCGATGCCAAGGTGATGGGTTACACCGACAAGCCCGTGCCTGCTGATGTCAAGGTTCCCGCCAACATGCAATACTGGCTCGAATGCGTCGAGCAGGGTGCCGCCTATGTCGAGCAGCATCCCGAAATCCAACTGGGTGACTATCGAGCCCCCGCGAAGGTCATCCGTCCCCTCCTTGGCAATATCGAATGGGACCAAAGCGCGCCCTACAATGCGCTCTGTCCTTCGGGAACGCCCGTAGGTTGCGTAGCTACCGCCATGGCGCAGGTCATGCTCTATTGGAAGCATCCCGCACAGGGCAACGGCTCGCACACCTGGGTGTACAACGGCACGCCCCATACCGTCGATTTCGGCGCCACCACCTACAATTGGGACCTGATGTTACCCAAATACGGCTGGTCGGCACATGCTACAGCCGAACAGGAGGCCGAGGCAGCCAAGCTCAGCTATCATTGCGGTGTGGCCATCGACATGATGTGGGCCCCCGACGGCAGCGGCTCCTTTTGCGAACACATCCCCTACGCCCTCAAGAACTACTTCGACTACAACGAACGCATGGCTCTCGTCTATCGCCAAAGCTATTCCTACGACGACTGGCTCGAACTGCTCGACAGCGAACTTGAGGCAGGTCGTCCCATCATCTTCTCGGCCAGCAGCGACGAGGCCGGTCATGCATTTGTCATTGACGGTGTCGATGCACACGGGCTCTACCACGTCAACTGGGGTTGGGACGGCTGGTACAACGGCTATTTCGACATCTGCATCCTCAATCCCTACGGTGCCGGCATCGGTGCCACCGAAACCGAGATTGGCTTCTGCTTGGGTCAGACAGCCATTGTTCAGTTATGTCCCGAAAAGGGCGTAGGTCGTTCCTATAGCCCCATCATTTCGAGCGGCGTCTATCCCAACTACAACGAGACGGCCTTCGTCCTCAGCACTTATATGGAAAACGCCACCTACGACACCCTGCAGGGCGTATGCGGCATCGAAGTGCTCGACAGCCTTGGCCAGCATGTGCGCTACGAAATGGGCGACACCATCACCGTCTATCCCTATGCCACCTGGGACCGTCGCCATAACCATTATTATTTCGCTTGGACCAACACCTACTCATACGCAAGAGGATTGGCCGACGGCAACTACACCGCACGCCTCTGCTTCGAGCATTTCGCAGCCGATACGGTGATTTGCGAGGTGCCCACCCACTACTACATGACGCCTGCCCTCAACTTCAACATCAAGGATGAACGGATTACCGCCGTTCACGACCGTTCAGGCACCAACCGCCTCGAAGGGCGCAACTTCAGCCTGCAAGGCCAGGAACTTGCCATCGGAAAGGAATATGTGGCCACCATCGATGTCGATAACCTCGGCAACGACCCATTCAGCGGTATTATTTCGCTTGTAATCCTCACCCCCGACGGGAAAGAGAGCAGCATACCCGACTGTGACTGCCCCGACCCACACATCTTCATTCCCGCAGGCGGGACCACCACTCTCAAGATTCCCTTCCTCATCACTCAGGCAGGCAATTGGCGAGCACGGCTCGTGGCTTACAACCTGCCCATGGGTTACGAAATACCCGAATGTCCGATGGACATCGAAATCGCCTTCTCGGCGCAGTTCACCGACGAGTCGCCCGCCGCACTCCACCTGCTCGAAACCCCGCAACTCCTTACCGAACGCTGTGAGGTCGATGGCGAAATCGAGTTCCAGCTGGTTCTCAGCAACAAGGGCGGCAAGTTCTCCGACCGTCTGGGCATGAAGTTCTACACCGGCAAGACCGCTTCGGGCACACCAGCCTTCTCGATAGCCGAGGAAGTCGAATTGGCCATGAACACCGAGGTCGATACCATTTTCGTCAAAGGTCTGCTTACCGAAGCCAAGGGCATGAAGAAATACTACGCCCTGCCCTTCTACCACGATGTCTATGGTCAGGATCAGGAACTCAAGGTCATCGGTACCAATGGCGAAGAGACCGCGCCCGAACCCATCGAGATCCGCGTCTATAACGCATCAGGTATCGAAACCATCAACATCGATGAAGCTCCAGTCGCCCGTCACTACGACCTCTTCGGCCGTCCCGTCCCTGTGGGCATCTCTTCCCGCCGTATCACCATCACCAACGGCCAAAAGGTACTAAGGCCATAAATCCGGTACTCTCTACTGCGCCCATGTACCTTCCCTTCTCCGACATCCACACCCACACTCCTGGCCGACCGGGTTCTATCCTCTCGGTACCCGACGAGAAGGTGGGTGTTGTCGTTGCCGACAACCTCACAAAGCCCGACGCCGAGCAACAGTTCTACAGCATCGAGCTTCATCCCTGGCACCTCACTGCCGACAGCATCGCCACGTTCGAAAGCGTCGTCAACCAATACCGCGACGATCCACATTTCGTCGCCATCGGCGAATGTGGGCTTGATGGCCTTTGCGCCACACCCATCGACCTCCAACTTGCCGCCTTCCGCTGCGCACTCCAACACGCCCATTCCCTCCACAAGCCCGTCATCATCCATTGCGTCAAACTCTGGAACGAACTCATCAAGGAAGTCAACCTTTCGAACCTCTCGAACCTTTCGAACCTCTCGAACCCCTCGAACCCCTACATTGTCCACGGTTTCCGCAAAGGTCCCCAGCTCGCCCAACGGCTCCTCGACGCAGGCTTCAGCATCAGCATCGGCAAGCACTTCAACCCCGATATCCTTCCCCTCATCCCTCCTCATCGTCTTTATCACGAGACCGATGAAGATTGAAGGTTTATAGTGTCACGACAACGGGCTTGATGGTGCCATCGTCGTTGAACTCCATATCGTCGATGCAGACTTCGCGGTTATAACCAGCTGCCCAGCCCATCTTGATGGCATCGGGACGAGCAAAACGATGATAGACGATGTGCCAACGATCGGTACCCGGCTCTTGGATGACGGAGTGATGCCCCGTACCGAAGACCTGCAAACGAGGGTTCTGCTTCAACACAACCTGACGCTCGACCTGTGCTGGTTGTCCGTTGCGGACAAACTCGGTAGGCGATTCGCTGATCAGATAGCGCACCTGGTAAAGTGCCGAACGTGTGTCGTTCTCCGACCACATAAAGTAATAAAGCCCTTTCCGATAGAAGACGTACGTGCCCTCGTTGTAGTGGAAAGCATCCTTGTTGTCTCGGGTGATCAAATACTTTGTCGATCCAGGCACGATACTCACCATGTCGTCAGCAAGCTCAGAGCAGGCAAGGAACGAGTTACCCCAATATAAATAATACTTGCCCGTCTTGGGATCCATGAAGACATCGGGATCGATTACCTGACCCGGGGCTTTGGTTTCCTCCCGTGTCAGCAGAGGCTTGCCCAATGCATCACGAAACGGTCCGGCCGGATTATCAGCCACAGCCACACCGATAGCTCCATTGGCCACGAAATAGTAGTAATACTTATAGCCCTTCGAACCACTCAAACCCTTCGAACCCTTCGAACCATTCAAACCCTTCGAACCACTCAAACCCTTCACCCCCTTCTCAATAATACACGGTGCCCATGCACGTTCGTCGGCCCATGAGATGTCCGTTTTCAGGTCGATGATTACGCCCTCGTCGTGCCAGCGATGCAGATCAGGCGACGAATATACACGGAAGTCATGATTCCTCCATCCTTCCACACCATCGGTGGTAGGGTAGAGGTAATAGCGCTTGGTCTTCTCGGAATAAAGGATCTCGGGATCGGCAAACAGTCCCGAGATGACAGGATTTGATACATCTGGGGCCAAGTGACGTGCCTCTTCACCATCGCTCCATTCCTGCAGACGATCGTACTCCTCCTTCGTCAATCGAAGGAACGAGCCATGCTGTGGGCCGTTCACACCCTCGATGTTTTGCGGTTCGGAGAAGTTGCGCATATTCTGGTCGGCCTTACAGATGCGGTAGTTCTTGGGGTTGCTGCTGTACTCGATGTAGCCGATGCGCCAGCCTTCCTCACCAGCAATCTGGAAGGCCGAAACGCCTTCGCACATCTTGTTACCCTCGAAGTTGACATAGTCAGTGTCGTCGGGCTCAGGCCACGGACCCAGCAACGAGGGAGAGGCCGAAGTGAAGAGGCCCGGCTTGCCGCCTTCCTTCTTGATCATCAGGTGATACTGCTGGTCGGTGTCGAGCCAGTTGATATCGGCATCGATGGTGGCATAGCCCCAGTCAATCAGCACACGGGGCTGCGTGAGCTTTGTGAATGTGCGGTCGGCATGCGAATAGTACATACGGTCGTAACCCTCCTCGGGACGGTTGAGCAACGAATAGTAGATCATGTAGCCGCCCTTGGTGCCGTCGGCCCAGCGGTAGTCGCCGTCCCAAATGATCTGCGGTGCCCATACACGACAAATGGTGCTGAAGTCCTTGTAGGCGGGATGACTGGTGTCGTCGCCGTCACAGAAGATGGCGAGGCCCTTGCGGAAGTCGAACGACGTGGATTGCCAGTGGATGAGGTCGTCTGATGTGAGCAGGTCGATACCAAAATTCTCCCACTCGCCGCCCTTGCCCATGCGTTGAGTCATCGAATTATTCATGTCGGTGGTCACCATGAGGTACCCCGAACCGTCAATTTTGCGGCACAGGTAGGCATCGCGTGTGCCTCCTTCGATCTTGGCCATCTCGAAGGCCGAGAAGATGGAGTCGCCGCAAAGCAGGTCGTGGTAATGCAAGCCGTCGCGCGACAGGGCATAGGCCGTCCACTGACTATGGTCCGACATGTGGCAATAGAGGTAACCGTAGTCACCCATCTGCAGATTGCCGTGCTGCTGTGGTTCCTGGCTGCATGCTGTCGTAACCAGGCCCAAAAGAAGAATGGAAAGAAGTTGCTTCATTGGATATAAGAGGTTTGAGAAGTTTAAGGGGGTTGAGGGCAAGCAGAACAATTATTAATTGTTATTTGTTAATTGTTAATTGTCAATGCTCGCTTCTATATAACAACAAATGCTTTCATAGATATTTAAGTGAAAATGGCCTCGTCTCTGGCTTCAATAGCCGAGACTCAGCCGGAAAATTGTGACCTCCAATAGGTCACATAAAATTGCACTGCGTGCATAAAATAAAGCTTGTCCAGATTGCTAGAAATTCAGCGTACAGGGGCCGGATGGATTTTATGCGATAGCAATTTTATGTCGCCATTGAGGCGACAATTTTCCGGATTGTGAGACGGGCTATTGAAGCCCACGTCTCAAATCCATTTTTGCCTCCTTTTCTTGTTATATTCCGCTTTTGTTTTCGACTTGTCGAAATGGATGCTGCAAAGATAAACAATAATTCGAATCACTCCAAATTTATTACATAAAAAGTTTTTTTGGCCATTATTTATTGTATTTTTATTCCATAATATGCCAAAATTGAGTACGAAAATACAGTTTTATTCCCTTTTATTTTGAATACTCAAGGATTTGTGGTATCTTTGCACCGTGTTATGTTTTAATTAGGGTAATGGATAACAACGACTATATCATTCAGGTGGAGCACGTCACCAAGCGCTTCGACGACGGCAAGGTGGTGCTCAACGATGTTTGTCTCAACATCAAGCGAGGCGAGTTTGTAACCCTGTTAGGCCCATCTGGTTGTGGCAAAACAACATTGCTGCGCATCATTGCAGGCTTTACCAAGCCCACCGAAGGCCGCATACTCCTTTCAGGCAAGGACATCTCCGAACTGCCTCCCTATCAGCGTCCCGTCAACACGGTGTTCCAGCGCTACGCCCTTTTCCCGCATCTTAATGTTTACGACAACGTGGCTTTCGGCCTCAAACTCCAGAAGGTGAGCGAGGACGAGATCGACACGCGCGTCCTCTCGGCCCTCCGCATCGTGGGCATGACCGAATATGAGGAGCGCAACGTCAACGAATTGTCGGGTGGACAGCAGCAGCGCGTAGCTATCGCCCGTGCCATCGTCAATCGCCCACAGGTGCTGCTCCTCGATGAGCCGCTCTCGGCCCTCGACCACAAGCTGCGCGTCGATATGCAGCTCGAACTGAAGCAGATGCACCGCGACCTGGGCATCACCTTCATCTTCGTCACCCACGATCAGGAGGAAGCCCTGTCGATGTCCGACACCATCGTCGTGATGAACGACTCGGTCGTGCAGCAGATTGGCACTCCCACCGACATCTACAACGAGCCGGCCAACCCATTCGTGGCCGACTTCATCGGCGAGAGCAACATCCTCAACGGCATCATGAAACGCGACTATCTGGTGAACTTCATGGACAAGGACTTCCCGTGTGTCGATAAGGGCTTCGAAGACGACGCCCCCATCGACGTGGTGATACGTCCCGAGGATGTGGTGATGCACAAGGATCCGAACGACGGTCAATGGACGGGCCGCGTCACGTCGTGCATCTTCAAGGGCATCCACTACGAGATGCTGGTCCAGACACCCGACGGTTACGAGATACAGGTGCAGAACTATACCGCTTATCCCGTCGATTCGGAGGTGGGCATGAGTGTGGCTCCCGAGAACATCCATGTCATGCCATGCAAAAGCCTCTTCAACTCCATCGATGCCACTGTCATCGACGCGACACATGTCTTCATGTTGGGCGCTGCCTTCGAAACCAAATTGCATACACTTCCCAAGGGAACGCACGTCAAGGTGGCCGTTGACTTCGACAAGGTGGATATGCTCGACGACCCCGCTGACGGCACTGCCGAAGGACAGATACGCAACATCCTCTATAAGGGTAATCATTACTTCATAGATGTGAAGTGCTCCAATGGTGCCAACATCCAGGCCGACACCAACGACGTATGGGAGGACTGGGATATGATCGGCATCAGCATCAAACCGGAAGACATAAGAGTCATTGAAGGTTAAGAAAGATTAAGAGGTTAAGAAGGGTTAAGATATGATGTCGAAAATTCTTTCCAACCGAGCCAATTGGGCATGGCCCTACGCCATCGTCCTGCTGGTTTTCGTGGTCATGCCGCTGGTCATGATCGTCTATTACTCGTTCCAGGATGCCGAGGGTCAATGGTCGTTGCACAACTTCCACAAGTTCTTCTTATCGACCGACTCGGTCAACACGCTCATCTACTCCATTGGCATCGCGATGATCACCACCATCCTCTGCATTCTCCTGGGCTATCCGGCCGCCTACTTCATGTCGAAGAAGGAGTACCGCCTGCCCAAGGTGATGGCCGCCCTCTTCATCCTTCCGATGTGGATCAACGTGCTGCTGCGCACGCTCGCTACGGTGGCTCTCTTCGACTTCGCACACCTCCCCCTGGGCGAAGGAGCACTGATATTCGGCATGGTCTATAACTTCCTGCCGTTCATGGTCTATCCTATCTACAACACGATGCTCAAGATGGACGGTTCGCTCATCGAAGCTGCACAGGACCTGGGTGCCTCTCCACGCAAGGTGTTCACCGAGGTGTTCCTGCCCCTCTCCATGCCTGGTGTCTATAGCGGCATCGTCATGGTGTTCATGCCCACCATCTCGACCTTCGCCCTCGCCGAACTCTTGACAATGAACAACGTGAAGCTCTTCGGTACGCTTATCCAGGAGAACATTAACGCAGGTCTGCTGGGCTATGGTGCAGCCCTCTCGCTCATCATACTCATATTGATTGGTCTCACCTCATTCTTCGACAACGAAGAGTAACAAACCGACGCAGAAATGAAGAAAGCATTTGCCAACGCCTACATCTGGATTCTGATGCTGCTGCTCTATGCGCCCATCCTGCTTATCCTTGTCTTCTCGTTCACCGAAGCCAAGGTGCTCGGCTCATGGACGGGATTCTCGGCCAATCTCTACCGCAACCTGCTGACAGGTGAGGCAGGCGAGGCGCTCAACAACGCCATCTACAACACCGTGCTCATTGCCCTCGTCGCTGCTGCCGTCTCCACCATCCTCGGCACGTTTGCAGCCATCGGCATCCACAATATGCGGCACGGACGCGTGCGTCAAGCCATCACCTTCACCAACAACATCCCGATGATCAACCCCGACATCATCACGGGTATCTCCATCTTCCTGCTTTTCGTCTTCCTCGGTATCGGACGCGGCCTCTTCTGTGTCATCTGCGCCCATATCGCGTTCTGCACACCTTACGTGGTACTCAACGTCATGCCGCAGCTCATGAAGATGAACCCCAACCTCTACGAGGCTGCTCTCGATCTCGGAGCCACACCAATGCAGGCACTCCGCAAAGTGATCATCCCCGAACTCAAGTCAGGCATGATCTCGGGCTTCATCCTTGCCATCACCCTCTCGGTCGATGACTTCGCCGTCACCCTCTTCACCAAGGGCTCAGGCACTGTCGAGACGCTCTCGACCTACATCTATGCCGATGCGCGCAAGGGTGGTCTGACGCCCGAGTTGCGTCCCCTGTTCTCCATCATTTTCATCGTCATCCTCGTGCTGCTCGTCTTCTACAACCTTAAGACCGCCAAGCAGACGGGTAACGACTAAATCGTTGTTTGTGAAATGAAGAAGATATTGCTGTTTTCGACCCTAGCACTGTTCATTCTGTCAAATTTACCCTTGGCCCCAAAGGCCGAGGCGCAAAGCCGCGACAACATCCTTAAGGTCTATAACTGGGCCGACTACCTCGACATGGACCTCATCAGCGAGTTCGAGGCCTGGTACAAGGAGCAGACGGGCGAGGACGTCAAGGTGCGTTACTCCACCTTCGACATCAACGAGAACATGCTCACCCAGATTGAAGTGGGACACGAGGACTACGACGTGGTCTGCCCTTCTGAATACATCATCGAACGCATGTTGCGGCGCGGCTTGCTGCAGAAAATCGACACCACCGACTTTGCACGTACCCACACCCCCAACTGGATGAAACATGTAGCCCCCTTCGTGACCGAAAAGTTCCAGCAGATGGCACCAAAGGACGACGACAAGTTCAACCTCGTCAATCCTTCGCTCTGCGTCAGCGACTATGCCGTAGGCTACATGAGCGGCACCACGGGCTTCCTCTACAACACCGACTTTGTCCAACCCGAGGAAGTGGAATCGTGGACAGCCCTCTGGAACGAGAAGTTCCAGCAGAAGATCTACGTGAAGGATGCCTACCGCGACGTCTATTCCGTGCTTATCCAGTTGGCCAGGCAAGACGACATCCTCAGCGGCAAGACCACACGCGATTTTGAAGCCTCCAACCTCAGCGACGAGAACATCCAGGCCGTCGAGGACATCCTCATCAAGGCACGTCCCCAGATCGCAGGCTGGGAGGCCGACTTCGGCAAGGAACGAATGACGCAAGGCAAGGCGTGGATCAACCTCACCTGGAGCGGCGATGCCGCCTGGGCCATCGACGAAGCTGCCGAAGTGGGCTGCAACCTCGAATATGTGGTGCCCAAGGAAGGCACCAACTGCTGGTTCGACGGCTGGGTAATTCCCATTTATGCAAAGAACGTGAAGGCCGCCTCCTACTGGATCAACTTCCTATGCCAGTCCGAAGTCGCCATCCGCAACATGGACGAGACAGGCTACGTGTCGGTCATCGGCACACCCAAAGTGCTCGAAGGTATGTCGAGCGAAGAGGACTACCCCGAGACCGTCGATGCCAGTTACTTCTTCGGCGATATCACCTTCCCCTCGGTTGACTCCGAGACAGGCGACACCACATGGATCGACTCGAAGGCCGCCCACCTCAATCACGTGCTCTATCCCAACATCGACGTCATCGAACGTTCCATCCTCATGCACGACACCGCCGACCGCAACGAGGCCATGCTCGAGATGTGGAGCCACGTGAAGGGCAACAACCTCAACTGGAAGATGCTCACCTTCATCCTCGTCGTCATCGCCCTCATCCTCATCATCCTCATCGACAAAAAGACCCGCCAATTGCGCAAGCGTCGCCGCCGCCAAGCCCTAAAACTTCGGAGAGGTTAAGAAGGGTTAAGAGGGGTTAAGAGGTTAAGAGTGGTTCGAAGGATCGTTACAACGAACTACTTTCTTACAGCGACTAAAGAAATGAATAAAGATAACTTAAAGGTTAATAAGTATGACTGTAACGGATTTTGAGGATTTAGTAATCTATAAAAACTCGCGCGCTCTTGCTAAACAAATATATGATATCACGAATGTGTCGCCATTCAAAAATGATTATCGATTTGTCCAGCAAATACGTGCAGCTGCTGGTTCAATTAGCGACAATATTGCCGAGGGTTTCGAGCGACAAGGGAATAAAGAATTCAAAAACTTCTTATATTTTGCAAAAGGTTCTTGTGGAGAACTTCGTTCTCAACTAAATAGAGCGTACGATGTTAAGTTTATTGATGAGGAAACGTATCAGCAGATGTATAAAGACTGCAAGAGGCTTAGCTCTTCTATACTTCGCTTTATTGAATCCCTAAAATCACCCGATTTTGTTGGCACAAAATACTTTGATAAACCTATGAATTCGAACGAACATCCATCGGGTTAAGAACGGTTATAGCTCGCTGTGCTCGCAGTTAAGAATGGTTAAGAGCTCGCTATGCTCGCGGTTAAGAACGGTTAAGAGCTCGCTATGCTCGCAGTTAAGAATGGTTGTTCGACCCTCTTAACCCCTCTTAACCCTTCGAACCCCCTCTTAACCCCTCTTAACCCTTCGAACCCCTCTTGACCCCTCTTAACCCTCCCAATACAATGTTTTCTCGCGCGATTGGTACGATTCTCCTGCTCTGCGTCAGCAATACGTTCATGACCTTTGCATGGTACGGCAATCTGAAAATGCAGCAGATTCATCCGCAGATCAAGGACTGGCCCCTCATCCTGATCATCCTCATGTCGTGGGGCATTGCGTTCTTCGAATACTCATTCATGGTGCCCGCCAACCGCATCGGTTCGCAAATCAACGGAGGCCCATTCTCCCTGATGCAGCTCAAAGTCATCCAGGAAGGCATCTCCCTCATCATCTTCACACTCATCGTGGCCACGGTCTTCAAGGGTGAGCCCATCCACTGGAACCACATCGCCGCCTTCGCCTGCATCGTCCTCGCCGTGTTTTTTGCCTTCCTAAAGTAAGGCAGGTTAAGAACGGTTAAGAGCTCGCTGTGCTCGCAGTTAAGAATGGTTGTTCGACCCTCTTAACCCCTCTTAACCCCTCTTAACCCCCTCTTAACCCCTCTTAACCCCCTCTTAACCCCTCTTAACCCCTCTTAACCCCCTCCTCATGCACCCATTCCGCATCACCGTCAAAGTAGGTTCCAACGTCCTGACCCGTCCCGACGGGACACTCGACGTCACCCGCATGTCGGCCATCGTCGATCAGGTCGCTGCGCTCCATAGCCAGGGCATACAGATCATCCTCGTGTCGTCGGGCGCGGTAGCCAGCGGTCGCAGCGAGCTCAAGGGCCGAATCTCTGCCGATCGCCTCGACACCGTCGATGAGCGCCAGCTCTACTCTGCCGTCGGACAGGCCAAGCTCATCAACAAGTACTATGAGCTCTTCCGCGACCACGGCATCTCATGCGGCCAGGTGCTCACCACCAAGGAGTCGTTCGGCTCTCGCGGCCATTACCTCAACCAGAAGAACTGCATGGAGGTGATGCTGCAGGAAGGTGTGGTGCCCATTGTCAACGAGAACGACACCATCTCGGTCACCGAGCTCATGTTCACCGACAACGACGAGCTCTCTGGCCTCATCGCCACAATGATGTCGGCCGACCTGCTCATCCTGCTCAGCAACATCGACGGCATCTACACGGGCAACCCCTCCGACCCCGAGTCTAAACTCATTCCAATCATCAGCGACGATGCCGACATCAGCCAATATATTCAGACCAGCCGTTCAAGCTTCGGACGCGGCGGCATGGTCACCAAGCAGCGCATAGCTCGCAAAGTAGCCAGCGAAGGCATCGAAGTCATCATCTCCAACGGCAAGCGCCCGGGCGTGTTGCTCGAGCTCGTCCACGTCAACCCCAGGACAGGCCGTAACGAGATTGCTCCCGAAGTACGCTGCACGCGCTTTATCGCCGAAGGCCATGCGACCTCAAACGTCAAGAAGTGGATTGCCCATTCTGAAGACTTCTCGAAGGGAGCCATCTACATCAACGAGGGCGCCATCCAAGCCCTCCATGGCGAAAAGGCAGCCTCCATCCTTCCCGTGGGCGTCACCCGCATCGAAGGCACGTTCGAAGCCGACGACATCGTCCGCATCCTCGCCGATGCCGACGGCTCCCGCCTCGGCGTCGGCAAGATCAGCTGCTCTTCCGAGCGCGCACAAAAGGTCATCGGCAAGAAAGGTCAGAAACCCCTCGTTCACTACGATTATCTTTGGCTCGAATGAGCCAAACTTTCTAGAGCTTCTAGATTATCTAGATAGTCTAGATAGTCTAGAGCGTAAAAAAGGCGCACCACTTTTCAGTGATGCGCCTTATCTTTGCAAAAAGCGTGAAGCTTACTCAGCGGCCTCAGCCACTACCTTCACAGGAATCTCAACGGTAACATCGCGGTGGAGCTTAGCCACAGCAACATACTCGCCAAGAACCTTGATGTTGTCAAGCACGATCTGCTTCTTCTCAACGTTGGCACCCTTGGCTGCAAGAGCCTCGGCAACCTGAGCGTTCGAAACAGAACCATAGATCTTGCCCTCCTCCGATGCCTTCACGGCAAACTCAAGCAGACCAGCAGCCTTAACAGCCTCAGCAAGAGCCTCGGCATCAGCCTTGATCTTAGCCATCTTCTGTGCCTGCTGCTTCTGCTTCTCAGCAAGCTGCTTCAGTGCAGAATCGGTAGCAAGAACAGCCTTCTTCTGTGGGAGAAGGAAATTACGGGCATAGCCGTTCTTAACCTCTACAACGTCGTCCTTATAACCAAGGTTCTGGACGTCTTCAATCAAAATGATCTTCATAATTAGTCTAAATTTACTTGGTTAATAATTACTTCAAAAGGTCGGTAACGTATGGAAGCAGAGCAATCTGACGTGCACGCTTGATGGCGGTGGCAACGCGACGCTGGAACTTCAAAGAGGTGCCGGTGATGCGACGTGGCAGGATCTTGCCCTGCTCGTTGAGGAACTTCTTCAGGAACTCGGGATCCTTGTAGTCGATGTACTTGATGCCGCTCTTCTTGAAACGGCAATACTTCTTCTTCTTGACGTCAACTGATACGGGGGTCAGGTAACGAATTTCGGTTGTCTCTGCCATAATTATGCCTCCTCTGTTTTAGGTGCCTTGAGTGAACGACGCTTGGCAGCATACTCTGCAGCGTACTTGTCATTCTTGACAGTGATGAAACGGATCACGCGATCCTGACGACGGAAATAAGTCTCGAGCTTCTTAACGACGGTGCCTTCGCCGTCGAACTCCAACAGGAAGTAAAAGCCGGTAGATTTCTTCTCGATTGGATAAGCGAGCTTCTTCATACCCCAAGCCTCCTCGTTAATGATGGTAGCACCACGCTTTTCGAGTTCAGCCTTTACAGCTTCTACCGTTTCCTTTACCTGAGCATCAGATAAAACGGGAGTTAAAATGAAAACGGTTTCGTAATGATTCATTTGGTTTTGAACCTTTAAGTTGTAAATTTTGATGGTTATTTAATTAATGTGTTCAGCCCTCCATCCGCAGATTTTGGCCGAAACGCGGGTGCAAAGATATATAATTTCAACCAAAGTCGGTTCCCTTAACCCCAACTTTTTACTCAAAAAAAGTCGAATCACCTCAGTTTTAATCCTTTTTGGCAATTCGACTTGCTTATTTACGCCCTGCTCCTGCTATTCAGCTGCAAGCATTTGCTACATAATTTCGAAATATTTTGGAGTTATAAGGAAAAATCATTATCTTTGCAGCGTCCATTTCGTCTATCGTTTCTATCGCCTCTAAAGCATCTATCACATCTATAGCTTCTAAAAAACAATGAAAGACAACAGAATAGTATTTATCGACTACATTCGTGTAGTGGCATGCTTCCTTGTGATGCTGGTGCATGCCAGCGAGAACTTCTATGCTGCCGATGCCTCGGGATTGGCAGGCAACGTGTCGATGGTAGCGAATGAGCAGAACAGGCTTTGGGTGTCGGTTTATGATGGCGCATTGGGACGCACCTGTGTGCCGCTGTTCCTGCTGGTGAGCGCCTTCCTGCTGGTGCCTGTTAAGGCGGGAATGAGCATGGGCGACTTCTACAAGCGAAGGTTTAAGCGCATCCTGCCACCCATGATCATCTTCATGTTGCTCTATACCTTCCTGCCTCTGCTTTGGGGACAGATGACTTGGGAGCAATCAGTGCACGACTTCAAGATGCTACCCTACACCTTCCCGTCGATGGCCGGACATCTATGGTTCATGTACCCGCTCATCTCCCTCTATCTGATCATCCCTGTCGTCTCGCCGTGGCTGGAAAAGGCAGAAGCGAAAGACGAACGTCTCTTCCTCTGCTTCTTTGCCATCTCTACCCTCGTGCCCTGGCTCACTCGTTTTGTGAGCAGCGACCTCTGGGGTACCTGTTTCTGGAATCCATATTTCGGCATGTTCTATTATTGCTCGGGCTATTTGGGCTATCTGGTGATGGCGCATTATATCCGCTACCACCTCACTTGGAACCACGCCACGAAGCTATGTGTCGGTGCGCTCTGTTTCCTTCTGGGCAGTGCATTTACCGGGTGGTCGTTCTGGGTGGCAGGAGTGCCAGGCAAGATCATCGAGACACCGATGCTCGAGTGGTCGTGGGAGTTCTGTACGCCCAACGTGCTATGTGCCACCTTCGGCGCCTTCCTACTCTTCTCTTGCATTACACAGAAGCAGGCACCTCAATGGATCACTACCCTTTCGAAGCTGTCCTTCGGCATGTACCTGATGCATCTGTTCTTCTTGAGCAACATTGCACCAGTCTTTGTCGCTGGCGATCAGGCGAACCCGCTCATCCCCGTATATCTGGCCATCCCCTGCATTGCGATCCTGACCTTCATCTGTTGTGCCATCACTTCGAAGCTCATCTCGCTGATTCCAGGGAGCAAATGGATTATAGGATAAAGTAACAAAAAACAAAACCCCACATGAAACAAGCATTTTTTATTCTTTCCGCCATCTTGCTTTTGACAGGATGTATCAAAATCAAGCACGAACAGTATCAAGATCAAAATCAAGAACAGACACAGAACATGCCAATCACCGTAAACCTTAGATACACCGGCACGAACGGAAATGCCTGGAAGTTCGCCGAAGAGATGATGTTCAGCGGAACAGTAGCCGCCATCCGTGCCGAAGAAGGTAATCTCAGGTACGAGTATTACCAGTCGCTCGACGACCCCGAGACCATCCTCCTCATCGACAGTTGGGCCAGTCAGGAAGCCATCGACGCACATCATGCTACACCCATGATGGAAGTCATTGCAAATCTACGTGAAAAGTACGACCTCCACATGACCGTAGAGCGTTACACAAGCGCAGAAACCCCCGAAACGGAGAATCAATTTATCAGGGAATAGTTTCTATCGACACACACAATTCGATAAAAATATCACGGCCGCGTGATTTTATTCCGCTAATTCGCGTCTATCAAGTGGGATCCAAAGGTTAATGGAGTTTCAGGAGTAACGGGAGTTAACAGGCATTTAGCCTGTGGAGTTAACGGACGAATGTACTGTAGAAACTTCTTTTCGACAGACGAAAGTAACGTCCGCTAACTCCCACTAACTCCCGTTAACTCCCATTAACTCCTATTTACTCCCCTATATCAACAAGTTGAGCAAATGCGAAACTTGAATCAGAATTTATATCTCAAACCAGCACAGAGGATACCCTGCTCCCCAAGGCCATACTCGAGGAATCCGCGCCAGGTCTGCGAACCGGCCTCCATGCCGATGAACGTCAATTCGATGTTGGGGACAACTGAGGTGTCGCTATAGTCGGTCCTGCCCTCCTTGTCATCCTTCTGGCTCTCGTGCATGATGCTCACGCCGATACCAGCCTTGGAATAGAGACCGAAGTGCTCCTTGCGCAGCCAGTCAAACTTGGCGGTGGGGATGATGCTGAGGTTCTGACGCTTGGCCTTACCACTTAGTTCCTTGTGATCGACACCGTCAGTTCTCCAGGTGTAGTACATGTCGCGGTCCATGCCGTTGAAGGCAACATATCCACCAAGGCCGACAATCTTATTGATGTGGTAGTAGTACTCGACCGAGATGGCAGGGATATAATTCTCGTCGCCGTAGGAGTAGTAGGCTGTGGTCGTGCCACCAGTGATGATAGTTGAGATGGCTGCCTCGATGCCAATGGCGGTGAAGTCTGCCAGACCGCTGACGATCTCAGTTGTGGCTCCCGAACCGATCGAGATGCCGATCTCGTGACGGGTGTTATAGTACGATGTTGTTTGTGCGTTGACATTGCCACATACGATAAGGGTGGCGACTGCGATCAGTGAAAAGCTCTTTGTATTCATAATTTTGTATTTTTTAATTGTTAAACATTATTTGCTTGTTTTGTTGTCTCGTCAAGCGTTTCCTTGATTTTGACGGTGCAAAGGTACGGGCATTTTTCGAACCCTCCAAACATTTTTTCCATTTTCTGCATCACACATAGCGACACAACCCCGAAATGGCGACAGACGCGACTACCCCCTTTCGGAATTGTCGCGTCAGAGCTCAAAAAAGATGAAAAAACGCCCTCCTGATTATACGTTAGGAATAGCAAATCTATACCATTTTTGTCAAGATTTTGATATGACGGACTATTTTATCCTCTTTTTTGTCCGTCATATTCATTTTATATATATCTTCGCGCCTCGAATATGGAAAAAAACAAATGTTATCTCGTGACTCTTGATCAAAGAAAGGTCACATATATTGCAAGGGTATCAGCCTTGACTAAATCATATTGTATATTGGATTACTTTCGTCATGATGGTGAGATGATACACTTCCGTGTGAATAGGATGGATCCAAGAACAGTTTCTATTATAACTGAGATATCCAGGGAGGCGTTCATTAAGCTCTTTGACAGTTTCTATGATACGATGATTGAGCTTGAGACGTATGTCAAAGAGGACAAGCCTATTGATGTAGAAGATGTCAAATATGAGATTGGTGGTTCATTCTTCTATTATGACAATTTTGGCTATCGAAGGATAGCAAAAGTCATAGGTTTCGAAGATGGTTATTGGCAGATTAAGGATTTGGACTTCTTTGAGGAAGAAGGACTGATGTCTTATAGCCACTCTTTCGATGGAAGGAAGAAACCTCATTATGATGATTGTTATCATCTGGATACCGAGTCCTTTGACAAGATGTGGGATATGATAGCCGCAATGGGGGCAACTGTGGATAACATCATTAAAGCCTATCTTCCTCTCGAGATTTGAGCATCGCTTCTGAGCGGTGCTTTTTTTTCATACAACGAATTATCATGAATGATCATGAATTCATTGGTTTGGCATCCGTAGAATCCGCTCCAGTGGTCGGCGTAGAAATGACCACTGGTATCCATTAGACTAGCTGAAAATCTGTAAGATTCGTAAAATCCGTGATCTTATAATCTCAAATTGAGGAAGCACTCTGACGCGCGACAGAATGCTTCCTCTTTTTGCGATAGCATCATGACGCGCGACAGAATGCTTGCTCGATTGGATAGAGCATCATGACGCGCGACAGAGTGCTTGCTTCGATTGGATAAAGCATCATGACGCGCGACAGAGTGCTTGCTCGTTTGGATAAAGCATCATGACGCGCGACAGAGTGCTTGCCCGATTGGATGGAGCATCGTGACGCGCGACAGAGTGCTTGCCCGATTGGATGGAGCATCATGACGCGCGACAGAGTGCTTGCTCGTTTGTATAGGGCATCATGACGCGCGACAGAGTGCTTGCTCGATTGGAGAGAGCATCATGATGCGCGACAGAGTGCTTGCTGCAAAATTATATCAACATCTCTTTTTCTAACCTCTTTTTTGACTTTGTGCAATGGATTGTTTAGGGAGTTGAGGGAGAAAATGGGGGTGTTTGAAGATTTGGATGAGGGGAAATTTGAATAATTGGGATTTTTAGTGTATTTTTACGGCGATAAATCAATCATTTCAATTGCCATGGATACGCAACTAGGACAATTGATATAATTGATATGACAAAACATGAACAACAAAAATAGACATGGCAAATCCAAGAACAAGATCAGAGCTGCTGGAGGCAATGGCAGACGGCTATGCCAAGCTTAACGAGCAGATAGCGAAGATGTCGCAGGAGAAAACTGAACAACCGTTTGGATTCTCTTCCGACCCGAAAAAAAGTGGTGTGCGCTGGCAATACGACTGCTGTCTCCGAGATCTATTGGCACACCTCTACGAATGGCAGGTCCTGATGCGTGTCTTTGTGCAGAACATCCGAAACGGACAGCAGAAAGATTATCTTCCCGACGAGTACCGCAAGAACTATCATGAAATGGACAAGATGATTGTTGATAAGCACCAAGGCACTTCACTAGAAGAGGCAAAGCGTTTGCTCGAAGTAACTCACAACGAAATGCTCCAACTAGCCGAGAGCTTTACAGAAGAAGAACTCTTTACCAAAGGCTACTTCAAATGCACCTATACAACAGATATGTCTGCCTATTTTACAAGTGTAACATCAAGTCCATACGGACAGGCAGTGAAACTGTTGAAAATGCACCAAAAAGCATAGTAACCAATACAAGAGCGAAGAAAAGATCATAGATCTACGTAAAAGAACATAGATGGCATGATGAATGAGTTTGAGAAAATGGCCTATGCGGCGATCAAACGAGAAAGCAAAGTATCTTTTACAATAAAAACAAGATAACGGTAAAGATGATGGGCAAAACCACACAGATGATTACCGAGCTTACAACATAATTCCAGCCAATTCGTTTGAACCATAACAGAAAGTCCCGAGATTTCTTGAACCAATAATCACAGTCCTTTTTGAAATGGCGATCAAAGCACAGGATGCCGATCCAGAAACTGAGCACGGCGAGGGAGCAAGCAAACATATCGAACTTAAAGTCAATGATGATTGCCCAGAACAACGGCACGAGGCAGTAATATACGATGATGTTCACGACATTGTAGGTGGTGTTGAGCCTTGCAGCTATTGCATCAAGTGTATTTGCTACCAACATGAATAGTTTTTCCATATTCGATTTTTACGATTAATTAGTGTTCAATATAATATGTATAATAATCGAAAAGGTAAACTTCGAATCCTAAAGCCCTAAATAACAGAACGTTCCATGCACTTTGAATCCATTGAGGTTATTGAAAATATGTGGGTATTTCAATTATCAGGAAATGATTATGTTTACTTTTCTGCAATATCTACATTTATTATAGAATCATTATCTTCATATAAAATAAAAAAACGAGATGGAAACAATCAAATGCACTGCTGTCCAATAAACGGACAAAATTAGTTAATATAAATATTTGAGAATTATATACTTGACGAATGAAAATATGCCGCGGTGGTTTTGAAATTAATTTTTCTGCTGAGATTTTTGTCTAATAGCAAAATGTCAGC
>JAFZBE010000024.1 GCA_017561935.1 Bacteroidales bacterium
GTGAACCATGAACCATTCACCGTTCACCAAATGGAGGAAAGGGCCTGATAACGGACGGTTTGGGCGGTTTGCGACAATGTGACCTGGTTGTAGATGGTGGTGGGGAAGACGAGATTGGTCATGGCCATCGAGCCATTGGCAGTAAAGATCTCGACTGAGGACTGATCGACGTAGATGTCGAAGGTCAGCACGTCGCTCGTGTTGCTTAATATACCTGTGATAGAAGGAATGGAGTAGCTGCCGTTGAAGGAGGCTGCTCCTGTTTTGCTATTACGGTGAGCGATGAGACTGCCAGCCGAGGGGCTATAGGTGAGTTCGTAGGTCTCATGTTCGCCATTGCTGAGGGTGATGGTGTTGGCTTGGTTTGCATCGAGAGTGACCTGCAGACGATAGGCTGCCGAGGCGTTGATGCTGCCTCCCGTGTTGCCTATGGTGTTCCATTCGCCTGCCAGCTTGTCGAGTTCGGTCACTGGACGGCTGGCGAGGAGGGGCTTGCCCTGATAGTCGATAAGACTGAGCTCACGCGGCAGGGTGAAAGTGGAGCGCCACGGGTCGCAAGGCACGTCGCCCGCATAGAGCCAGTTGTTCATCCATCCGAGGAGAATGATGCGTCCGTCAGGAGCATTGCTCCAGGTAACACCTGCATAATTGTCCATACCATAGTCAAGCCAAAGGGGATAAGAGAGGTCGTCGGCGACGAACTTTTCGCCATCGAAGTCACCGACGAAGTACATGGTGCCGGAGCCCGAGACGGGTCCACCTGGGTTGACGCTGACGATGAGCACCCATTTGTCCTGTCCATTGTACTTGAAGCGCAGCAGATCGGGACACTCCCACTGTCCGCGCTTGCAACGGGTAATGTCGGTGGTGAAGGCGCCTGCTTCGCGCCAGGTGCACAGGTCGGCGGAGGTCCAGAACTGTATGCCATACTCCCAGCCCAGTGCGAGGCACATCACCCAGCGGTTGGTCTCGGCGTGCCAGAAGACCTTGGGGTCGCGAAAGTCGCCGCGTGTGGTGTTGGCGATGACGGGATTGTTGGCATACTTGGTGAATGTCTTGCCGTCGGTGCTGTAGGCCATGCTCTGCTGCTGATGGGCGCCACTGGATGTATAGAAGGCCACCATGGCATTGGCACCGAAACCTGCCGTATTGTTTGCATCGCATACGGCCGAACCTGAGAAGATGTCGCCCAAATCATCCTTGACGAGGGCAGTGGGCTGCTCGGTCCAATGCACGAGGTCGGTGCTGGTGGCATGTCCCCAGCTCATGTTGCCCCAGCTGTTGCCGTAGGGGTTGTACTGGTAGAACAGATGCCAGGTGCCGTCGATATAGACCATACCGTTGGGGTCGTTGACCCAGTTGCGGGCTGGCGTGTAGTGTATCTGGGGGCGATAGAGTTCGCTATAGTTGGCCTGAGGTGTGTCGCCTCCCTGTTCGCCACCACCGCCCGAAGGATTGTCGGAACCTCCCCCTGATGGGTCGGGAGTGACGGGAATGGGGAAATCGTTGGCCGGGTCGTCGGAGCCACATGATGCCATTATAGGAGAGACAAGGATGGCTGCGGCTATAGTTATGGTTCGAAGAAGCATAAGAAGGGGTTTGAGGGGTGTGAGGGGTGTGAGAGGTTCGAGGGGTTAAGAGGGGTTAAGAAGCCGTTCGATAGGTTCGAACAATTCGAACCTATCGAACCTACCATCAACGGGTCTTGAGATACTCAAGAGCGTTCTTGGCAAAGATGAGGATGTTGTCCTGATAAGCGTTGTTGCGGGGGTGAGCGCTGATGTCGGGAGTGCCGTCGTCGTTCTTCATCGAGAAGTTGAGGCCGCCGTTGCCGACGCAGATCACTGTGCCCTGGAACTCGGTGTCACCCTGCTGAGCCTCCCAGACGTTGAGCTGGCTTACCCACCAGATCTGGCTGTCCCAAGTGCCGAGTGGATAGATGCCGAACTTGTTGTTGAGCATGGTGAGGCTGGCTTCGTCCTGGTTGCCGAGGCCAGTGAGGGCCGACGGGATGTTGAAGTAGAGGCAGTTGTGGTCCTCGGTCCAACCTGCGCCCTTGAAGGCGATGAGCTTGGTGGTGCCGTTGTCCTCGATGTCGAGGCCGCGATAGACGGCATGGGTGGAATAATCTTTGACGAACGAGTTGCAGTTGAGCTTGCAGGCCATTTTCCAGACGTCGGGGTTGTAGCCGCCTTCAGCGGTGTTGATGGCGTTGTCGTTGTTGCGGAGCAGATCCATGTCGATGCGGCCTAGGGTGCCAATGTAAGGTGTAGCGTGTGCCCAGAGGAGGAGGCTGCCGCCGTCCTTGTACCATTGGCGGATGGATGGTGTAGCGTTCATGACTACTTCGGGCATCTCCCATACGGAGCTGTTGTCATCGAGGTCGCGCATCCACCACAGTACACGGTAGGGTTCGAGCACGTCGGCCGAATTGATGCTGCTGAAAGGTACGAAGGTGCCGGTGGGATAGGTCTCGTGGAACCAGAGCCATGCCGAGGCGTCGTCGTCGTCACCGTTGGCGATGAGTTCTTCGGGAGTATCGAATACCGAGAGGTAGCCGATGGCTGTCTTGCCGATGCGGAGACTGCTGGAGACGGGGAGCGACTTGCCACTCTCGTTCTCGGCAGTGAGGGTTACTGTCCAAGTCTCGCCCTGGATGACGTCCTGGATAGTGTAGTTGGTCACGTTGGCCATGAAGGTCTCGGTGATAGTGCGTCCTGCGCCGTTAGTGGCCACGAAGTGGGTGGTGGTGGCAGATGGGTTGGCGTTCCATTCAACATAGGCATCGTAGCCGCCGACCTTTTCAATCTGGCTCATGGAGATGCCGCTGAACTTGCTGGCTCCCGGACGGGTGTAGCTGAGGACTACGCCCTCGGAGTAGTTGGTGCCGTCGGTGTATTTGAGCACATAGTTGTTGGCCACGTTGGTCTCGACCGAACGATGGGTGTAGGTGCCGCCGGTGACGGTCTCTGTGCCTGCCTTGGTGCCGTCGGCATAACGTGTCACCTGCATGCTCTGGCCGTTTGTGGGCCAACTGATGACGTAGTCGTCGCCCTGGAGGTTGGCCTGGATGCTGCCTGCATCGGGCTTGCTGAGGATGGGATCAGCGATGTCGAAGTCCATGTCGGGGTTGCAGGCGCTGAGGGCAGCCATCACTGCTATGGTGGAGAGGATATACTGGAGTTTCATGAGATATATTTTTTTATCAGAGTGATCGTAATATTCGAAGTGATCGGAGATTAGTTGTAACCCTTGTTCTGGGTGTAGAGACCTGGGACGTAGAAGAGCTGATTGTAAGGGATGGGCCAGTATTCGTTCTTTCCTGCGGTGAAGAAAGCATCGCTGTAATATCCAGCGAAGGCAGTGCCGTCGTAGTTGCCTTCCTTCTCAGAGGCGAAGAAGGCGTTGAGTGTGCTTGAAGCCAGGCCCCAGCGACGGAGGTCAAAGTAGCGTTCGGGCTCCATTGCCATTTCGAGACGCTTCTCCCAGCGGAGGTACTTGCGAGCATCCTCCTTGCTGACACCCGTCTGATAGTATCCGAGAGTGCGCACCTGGTTGGCTGCGTAGGGGATGTACTTGGCTACCGAATTATTGGCACGTGTGCGAATCTGGTTGATGATGTTGATGGCCTCGGCGATGTTGCCAGTCTCGATGAGTGCTTCGGCACGCCAGAGCATCACCTCGGTGTAACGCACCACGTAGTCGTCCATGGCAAAGCCCTGCCAGGTGGATTCGGTGTAGCTTTCGCCCTTACTGCGCTGCGGCACCTCCTTGAGAGAAGTGTAGAAGCCATAGTTAGCAGGATTGCGGCTGTTGTCGGTGGTGAGGGTGTATTCGGCTTCGTACTTGTAGGGGAAGGTGGGCATGCCTACAGTGTGGAAGAGACGTGGATCCCACTTCTGGTCAACGGGAATACCATTGACGGGGTGGATGTTGTGCTCGTTGTCGTAGGTGTCGAACATCGGGAATCCGTTGTCATCGACCTTGAAGGCGTTGACGAGGTTCTGAGTGGGCTTGTGGAAGTCCCAGCCCTTCGACCAGATGCCCCAGCAGCCGTTGAGCATGTTGCTCCAGTTGTTGCGACCGAACTTGGTGTTGTCGTCGAGGTAGTCGGAGTGCTGTACGGCAAAGATGGTTTCGCAGTTGCCTTCGTTTTCCTCCATGAATATGTCGCCGAAGTCGGCCTCATAGCCGAACCTGCCGCTGTTGGCGATGTAGGTGGTGTATTCGACCACCTTCTGCATATACTGCTGGTTGATGTGGCTGTAGCCGTTGGTGGCCTCATAGCCGTCGCCGTAGGCTAGGGTGAGGTAGCACTTGGCGAGCATGGCAGCGGCAGCGTACTTGTTGACGCGGGCCTTGTCGGCAGGACGCTCGGGCACGCTGTTGTAGGCCTCCTCGAAGTCGGCGATGACCTTCTGCATCAGCTCCTCGTGAGTGAACTCGTTGTTGGGAGTCTGCTCCTGTGCGGCCTCAGCGAGGACGTTCTCGTCAATCCAGGGAGCCTGGTACCAGAGCTGGAGGATCTTAAAGTAGAAGTGAGCGCGCAGGAACTTGACTTCGCCCATGCGAACCCTTGCCGTCTCGGCACCGAGCTTCTCTTCGCCATACTCCTGAAGGGCGAGGATGGCACGGTTGCTGCGTGAGATGGAGACGTAGAGGCGATACCAAAGCTCGTCCATGTGGTCGGGCTGCGAGGCGGTGAGGTTAGACCACACTTCGACGGGATGATAGTTGGTGTCGGTGGTGCCCGAACCGCCCTTCATGGCATCGTCGCTGGAGAGCGAGCCGTAGGGCCAGAGGTTGAACGGATAGTTGTACCAGTCGGCGCCCAGCGAAGCGTAGGCAGCGGTGACCATGCCTTCAGGATCGGAGAAAGCGAGTTCCTCATCGACAGTGCCCGATGGCTTCACCTCAAGGAAATCGTCGCAAGAGGTAGCAGCAAACAGACCAGCGACCATCAGGAGCATCATATATATCTTTTTCATATTTTTATCGATTTATTGTTTATAATGTGAAATACTAAAGGATTGAAAACATGCATCAGAAGCCAAGCTGGATGCCGAGGCTGACGGATGTTGCGATAGGATATCCCCATCCCGGGTTCTCGGGGTCGGAGCAGGTGAGGCTGCTCGACTTGACGGTCATAAGATTGTTGCCGCTCACATAGACGCGTGCGTTGCTCATGTGAGCCTTCTTGAGCAGCTTGTCGGAAAGGCTGTAGCCGAGCTGGAGGCTGCGGAGCTTAAGGTAACCGCCGTTCTCGACGAAGTAGCTGGAGGTGCGACCTTCGTCACCCACGTTCGAGGTAGTGAGTGCGGGGATTGTGCTGCTTGTGTTGTCGAGGGTCCAGGCTTCCATCATTCGCGAGCCCTTATTCGAACCTGGGTCGGTGAGGCTGAAGAAGTCTGTCTGGAACTTCTGTCCGTTATAGACATCCTGTCCGTGTACACCCTGCCAGAACATGGCGAAGTCGAAGCCCTTGTAGCCCAGCTCGATGTTGAGACCGTAGCTGAAGTCGGGTACCGGATTGTAGATCCAAGTCTGGTCGAACGAGTTGATGATGCCATTGCCGTCGAGGTCGGCATACTTGAGGCCGCCGAGGCGTGCATTCTCCTGACCGCTGGCGAGCACTTCTTCGCGTGACTGGAAGAGTCCTTCGACCACATAACCCACGATGGATCCGTAGGGCACCTCAGCCTCTACGAGGTTCTGGGTGGCAGTGTGAGCATAGGAGCCGGTGGTGGTGCTGGGCAGGTAGGTCACCGTATTGCGGAAGAAGTCGAGGTTGGCATTGATGTTGTAGGTCATGCCGAAAGGCAGCTTGTTGCGATAGCCGAGAGTAAACTCCATACCCTTGTTCTCGAGGGATGGACCGTTCTGCCAGCTGGCACCGCCTTCACCCACTGAGCCGAGATATGCGGGGTTGATGAGCATGTCCTCTACCTTCTTGATATAGGCATCGACGGTGCCATAGAGGCTATTGTCGAAGAGGGTGTAGTCGAGTCCGACGTTGTACTGTGTGGCCGTCTCCCACTTGATGTTGTCGTTGCCGGTCTGAGTGACGCGGTAGCCGCTGGGATAGGTTCCCGAGCCTTCGGCCTGGAGGTCGTATGCTGTCGAGGCATCGCGGCCCGAGCCGTAGTCGGCGGTGAGGATGGTGTAGCGTGCCGAGTTGTCGATGGCCTGGTTACCGGTCTGACCCCATGAAGCGCGGAGCTTCAGGTCGTCGAGCCAATCGAACTTGAGGTGCTTCGAGAGACGGTAGCCGAGCGATGCGGCGGGGAAGGTACCGTAGCGGTTGTTCTTACCGAAACGGCTGGAGCCGTCGCGACGGATAGTGAAGCTGGCGAGCAGGAGGTCCTGCCAGTTGTAGTCGAGCTTGCCGAAGAGCGAGACGAGGGTATATCCTGCCTGGCTGCCATAGAGCTTCTGTGTGCCGGTTGATGCGGTGGGCCACATATAAAGGGCGTTTTCGACAGCGAACTCCTCAGCAGTGCCGCTGATGCCGATGACCTGCTGCTTGTAGAGTTCGACACCTGCCAGAGCGGTGAGCGTGTGGCTTTCGGGGAGCGGTACGAGGTAATTGGCGGTGGTTGACCAGTTCCACTTGAGGTCGTTGGTCTGGCCAACGCTGGTCTTAGGAGTATCTTCACGGACGATGTCGCTGATGAAGGTATAGGTCATCGAGTGGATGAACGAGGCATTGTAGTCGAGACCGAAGTTGGAGCGGATATCGAGACCCTTGAAGGGCTTGAGGTTTACGTATCCGTTGCCAAAGAGACGCCACATGGTGAGGCGGTTGTCGCGGTTCTGATAAAGTTCGCGCATGGGGTTCTGGCGGTCGGACATGCCTCCCACGGGGCCACCGAAGGTCACGCCGTCCTTCTCATAGACGGGTACGGTGGGCGACATCTTGAGAGCGTTCTCGAGTGGCTGGCAATCGACCTGATCGCTATAGGTGAGGGTGAAGTTTTCGCCTACGGTGACTACGCGGTTGACGTTGTAGGAGGTGTTCATACGAACGGCGATGTTCTCGAAGTCGGTATATTTCAGGATACCGTCGGCCTTCTTGTAACCTACACTGAACATCTGAGTGCCCTTATCGGAACCGTGGCTGATGGAGAGGTCATAGCTCTGTGTGAAGCCCGTACGGCTGATGGCATCGAGCCAGTCGGTGTCGCTGAACATCATCGTCTGACGCGTGTTGATGTAGCCATCGTAAAGACCATTGACGGTAAAGTTGACATATTGTCCTGTAGCGGGATCGTATGCTTTGATGGGCACGCCTGCCGAAGCGTTGAGATTCAGGCCGTAGTTCTGGGCGTAAATCACTGGGTCGAGACCATCGTTGAGGGCAGCCTGTGCCATGGTGGTGGCATATTCGTAGGTGTTGCTGAGCTTCATCTTCGACTGACCATTGTAGAACGAAGCCTGTGCCGAAGCCGAGAAATCAACCTTCACCTTCTGGTCCTTCTTTCCGCTCTTGGTGGTGATGATGATGACACCATTGGCAGCGCGGCTACCGTAGATAGAGGCCGAAGCGGCATCCTTGAGAACCTGCATCGACTCGATATCGTTCATGTTGAGAGTATTGAGTGCCGAGGTGGTGGGCACGCCGTCGATGACGTAGAGGGGATCCTGGTTGGAGTTGAAGGAGCCGATACCACGGATGCGGACGGTAGCCGTTGCAGCAGGTGAGCCGTTGGATGTGATGGTCATACCTGCCACCTTACCCTGCAAGGCACGCATGGGGTCGGTGTCGCTTGAGTTCTTGAGTCCCTTGGTCGAAACCACAGCCACCGAACCAGTGAGGTCGGCCTTACGCTGGGTGGTATAACCGGTGACAACGACCTCTTCAAGCAGTTCGTTATCCTCGGCGAGGATGACGTTCATGTTGGGAGCAGCGGCGAGAGTCTGAGTGACGTAACCCACGAAGCTGAACTGGAGCTGAGCACCCGAGTTGACCTGCAGCGAGAAATTGCCGTCGAGGTCGGTGATCGTACCATTGGTGGTACCTACTTCAACTACTGAGGCACCGATGATCGGTTCGCCCAGCGACTGGTCGGTCACTGTACCCTTGACCTGCATCTGCGCCCAAGCGCTCATTGTGCAGAGGAGAATCAGGACGAGACCTGAAATCAGAACTTTGTAATTCTTCATTGTGCTTTATTTTTTAAAATGTGTAATGAATGTGTTCGTTGCTGCCGGAGGAAGTGTGTCCTTTCCGTTTTTGCACTGCAAAGATACGCCATATATAATACACATAATAAAAATGAGGTTGCAACAAATAAAACATTTGTTTCAACCCCATAATTTGCAACATGAGTCCTAAGAAAGATACAACTTATGTCCTATTTTCAATATTTTTGCTTATTTATTTCGTGCGGTGTTGTGCCAAAATATGCCTTGTAGCAACGGGTGAAGTAGGATGCATCGGTAAATCCCACGCTATAGGCAACCTCGGCAACGCTGCCCTTTCCTTCGGCCAAAAGCTGCTGTGCCCTCTGCAGACGCGTATTGCGAAGCAGTTCGACGGGACTCGTTCCGGTGAGTGCCTTGCATTTGCGGAAGAGCTGCGTGCGGCTGAGGCAGATGTCGGAGGCCAGAAGTTCGACGGAGTAGCTTTCGTCGCTAAGGTTGCGTTGGATGAGCTGGTGCAGCTTTTCGAGGAACTCCTCGTCGTATTTCGACAGGCGAGGCGGAGCGGGTACTGTTAGCTCGTCGGAGGTAGGAGATGCGGCGATGATGACGGGCGATGTCTTAGGGGTGACAGGTGTCGAACTGCGCTTTGCTACTTTGCCGATATCTATAGGGATGGCCGACTCGATGACCCTTGCTCGATTTCGGATGAGCGAATCCATCTGAGCCAGAAGCACGGCATTGCTGAATGGCTTGGCGATGTAGGCATCGGCCCCTTCTTCGAGGCCACGCACACGCTGCTCGTCCATCGAGCAGGCGGTGAGCATCAGCACGGGGATGTGGCTCGTGGCCGGAGTGGTCTTGATCTGGTGACAGCACTCCAGACCATCCATCACTGGCATCATCACGTCGCAGATGATGATGTCGGGCACCGCCTCCTGTGCCTTGCGGAAGCCTTCTTCGCCATTGGCGGCGCTGAGGGTACGGTACTTCTCGGCCAGCAGCGTGCGCAGGAAGAGCCGGATGTCGGCGTTGTCGTCGATGATGAGGGCGATGGGCTTGGGCTCGTCGTCGGTAGTGGTGAGGTCTTCCTGATTTTCGAGGGTTTCGAGATCTTCGGAAGGAATCGGAGTGGTCGGAATAGTCGGAGTACTCGGATTGCTCTGAGAAGCGGGGATAGCTTCAATGGCCCTTGCGGGGAGGGTGATGGTGAAGATGCTGCCTGTACCAGTCGGCTGGTTCTGGGCCTTGATGGTGCCGCCGTGCAGGGTTACGAAGTTCTTGGCGAGCGTCAAGCCCAGACCGGTGCCCTCGTAGTGGAGGGTGTCGGCCTGATAATAGCTGTCGAAAATCTTCGGCAGGTCTTCTTCGGCGATGCCTGGGCCGGTGTCGCCTATACGTATAATATAATTATCGCCTGTGTGTGCGAGGGAGACGCTGATGTCACCTCCGTCGGGTGTGAATTTGAACGCATTGCCCATAATGTTGTAGAAGATGCGCTCGAGCTTGGCCTGGTCGGCCATGGTCTTGAATCCGCGTCCACTTGTCTGGTAGGTGAGACAGATCTTGCGTTTGTCGGCCAGTGTCTGAAACGAGTCGGTCCAGGCTGCAAAGGCAGCATTGAGATCGATGGGCTGCAGGTCGAGCGACATCTTGCCGCTCTCGGTCTTGCGGAAGTCGAGAATCTGGTTGACAAGCCGGCGCAGCACGCCGATGTTCTTCTGTGCCAGCTGCAGGAGCTGGCGGGCAGACGGGTCCTGCAGGTTGGCATCCTGGCTCAGTTGTTCAAGGGGTGCAGAGATAAGTGTAAGGGGTGTGCGGAAGTCGTGACTCACGTTGGTGAAGAAGTTCATCTTAGCGAGATTGGCTTCCTCGAGTTCGTGCGTCAGGGTGAGCAACCGATCGCGTTGCTCCTTGAGCATGGCACGCTGACGGGCGAGGCTTTGGCTGGTGCGGCGGCTGGATCGGTAGAACAAAAAGAGAGTCAGCATGAAACCGAGTGCGAGAAGAAGCAAGGCACCCATTGCACGGGTCAGCGCCCGTTGCAGGTTGTGCTGCTGCCAGAAGTAGTCAAGCCGGCTGCGCAGCTCGCGTATGCTTGCGGCATTGGCATCGATGGCATGTTGCATGCTGCTGGTGAGGAGCGCTTCCTCACGGCTTGCAATCAGATGGCTTTCGAGCAACGTCTCGCGTTGGTAAGGCTGGCCGGTGAGGATCCGGATGGCCGTCTTCATGATTTCGTCACCGCCCGTAGGATAGGTGGCTGTAGCATCGAGGTTGCCCAGCTCAATGGCTTCGATGCCCTCGCCCTTGCCGACAATGCCGTCGATACCAATGTACCGTATGCCGCTATCAGCATTCAGTTCCCTGGCTCTGATTTTGGCTGCCCATGCCATCCAGTCACTATGAGTGGCAACAACATCGACGTTGGGATAGCGACGGAGCAACGAGTCGATCATGGCTGCGGCTTCATCGCCTGACCAATGTGCATCGACCGTGGCGAGCAGTGTCCACTCGGGATGTCGTTCGAGCTCCTCGACGAAACCCTTGTGCCGCATCTGTGCAGGTGTTGTATTCATGTCACCGGTGAGTTCGAGGATACGTCCGCCCTGTTTGGGCAGCGTCAGGGCATAACGGGCGATGAGGCGGCCTGCGCCTTCGTTGTCGCCACCCACAAAGGCCGTGTATTTGTCGCCCCCGACGCGGCGGTCGAAGACCACGACGGGGATGCCGGCATCGTAAGCCTCTGCGACGGCGGGAGTGAGGTCATCGGCTTCGTAGGGCGACACGATGAGCAAATCGACCTTCTGATCGATGAAGTATCGGATGTCGTCCTTCTGTCGCTGACTGTCGTCGTCGGCTGTGCGCAGCTCCATGGTAATGCCATCGTGCAACAGCAGTTCACGCTCCATTTCGGCATTCTGTTTCTCGCGCCAATTGCCTTTTGAGCATTGTGAAACACCGATGCGGTATTGCGGTTCCTGTGGGGTTGAACAGGAACAGAGGATAGAGGCTATAAAAACTATGAGGAGACCCCCCCGCCCCCCCTGCTTAGGGGGGAGAGGACTTGCTTGTCGTTGTTTCATGAAATGTTATTTTCCTTCGGCATGATTGATGATGGCATCGAGCTGGGGGCGAGTGATCTGGACGATGGTGCCGTGCTTGTGGTTGGCGGGGACGCTGATGCGCTCGGGGATGGGGGTGAAGGTCAGGAAGTCGCGTGTCGAGACGGCGCCGTATTCCTGGGGATGATATTGGTCGAAGTAGATGATCCACTCGTTACCCAAATGGAGGGCGCAAGGCCCTTCGGAGAAGGTTCGTCCGAAAGTGGTGGTGGGTGTGGTGCCTGCGGGAATGTTGTCGAAGGTGTGGAACGGCCCGTAAGGTGAATCGCTGAAGACGCAGAAGAGATTGCTGAAGCCTGGCTTGCGGTTGTCCTTGACGACGAGCACATAGTCCTTGGTGTTGCGTTTGAGCAGATAGCCGTCGATGCTGTTGAAGCCTGGGTCGTAATAGCGCTGTGCTGGAGTGAAGGTCTGGAAGTCGCGTGTCGTGGTGTACCATAGGCGGTGGCAGAAGTTGGTGCCCAGCGTATCGGCAGCCGTGTAATCCTTAGGGTTGATCTGCGATGACCAGATGATCAGGAACTGTTGCTGCTCGTCGTCGTAGAAGAGCTCGGGAGCCCAGACGTTGTTGGTGGGGATGTCGGCCATCACATCGATGACGCGCTGCTCCGACCAATGAATGAGATCGGTGGACGAGGCATAACCGAAGCCGCGGCTGCCCATCCATTGGGTGGTCCAGACGAGATGGAAGGTGCCGTCGGGACCGCGGACGATGCTGGGGTCGCGCAGCACACGTTCCTCGGGATAGTAATTCGGTGCCTGCACTTCGCCCGTCCAGGCATCGATATAGGTGGTGTCGTTGCCCACCTCGGGGCGCAGCCAGATGCCGGGCAGGGTATCCCAATGGAGGCCGTCGAGGCTGTAAAGATACTGCATGCCTTGCGTTGAAGGCTCGCGGAAGGAGGTGAAGATGTAGGCCACGTCGTCGGAAGCAAGACGCTGACAACTGCTGAGCGAAAACAGAAGACCGCTCATGGCCAAAACGAGGAGAAAGGTGTTCTTCATTTGCAAAATATCAATTAGCAATTAACAAATAACTTTTGCAAAGATAGCTGATTTGGACAAAATAACCAAAAATCTGAGGAAAAAAATGACTATTTCGTCTTTCTTCATACCAATATCAAAAAAAATGAGTATATTTGCGGCGACTCTAAGACAGTTACATTAAATACATACATCATGAAACATTATCTTTCACTTGCCTTGGGCATTCTGGTTACTGCCGCCAGCGCCCAAACCTTCAAGGAGTGGCAGGATCCCGAAATCAATGCCGTGAACCGCCTGCCAATGCACACTACTTTCTTTGGCTACGAATCGGTCGAGGCTTCGATGCGTGCGCCCGAGACTTCGGGGCGTTACCTTAGCATCAACGGTGACTGGAAGTTCAGCTGGCAGCGCGATGCTGTAGATTACCGCAGCGATTTCTTCAAGCCCACGTTCCACGATGCCAACTGGAAGACCATCCCTGTGCCCGGCTGCTGGGAGCTTTATGGTTACGGTGATCCACAATATACCAACATTGCATACGCTTGGGCACGACAGCATGAGAACACCCCGCCCATCGTCCCCACCGACAACAACCACGTGGGCTACTATCGCCACGAGGTAGAAATTCCTGCCGACTGGAAAGGCCAGCAGGTGATCCTCCACATTGGCTCGGCTTCGAGCTGCATGTACCTTTGGGTCAATGGACGCTATGTGGGCTACAGTGAGGATTCGAAGCTTGCTGCCGAATTCGACCTGACCCGTTATGTCGTCCCGGGCAAGAAGGCGCTCATCGCCATCCAGATATTCCGCTGGTGTGACGGCACGTACCTCGAGGACCAGGACTTCTTCCGCTATGCGGGCATTTGTCGCGACTGCTGGCTCTTCGCCCGACCCTATCAGCACATCAACGACATTCGCGTCACCCCCGACCTTGACAACACCTACACCGACGGTACACTCACCGTCGATGTCAAGACAACGGGTGGAAAGGTACAGCTCGAATTGCTTGACAATGACGGCAAGACCGTGGCCGAAGGCGAGAGCCTCGGCAAACCTGTCACCCTCAGCGTGGCCAATCCGCTGAAGTGGACAGCCGAGACACCCAACCTCTACACGCTGCGTGCCACCCTCACCGGATCGGGCGGCAAGGTGCTGCAGGTGGTGCCCGTCCGTGTGGGCTTCCGCAAGATAGAAGTGAAGAATGCACAGGTACTCATCAACGGACAGTCCATCCTCATCAAGGGTGCCGACCGCCACGAGCTCGACCCCGATGGAGGCTTTGTGGTGAGCCGCGAACGTATGTTGCAGGATGTGCAGATCATGAAGCAGTTCAACCTCAATGCCGTACGTACCTGCCACTATCCCGACGACCCCTACTTCTACGACCTTTGCGACAAGTATGGCCTCTACATGGTAGCCGAAGCCAATATCGAGAGCCACGGCATGGGCTATGGCGAAAAGACCTTGGCCGCCGACCCGCGTTATCACCTTGCACACCTCGAGCGCAATCAGCGCAATGTGCAGTCTCAGTACAATCATCCCGCCATCATCTTCTGGAGCCTCGGTAACGAAGCCGGCTATGGCCAGAACTTCGCCGATGCCTACGACTGGATCAAGGCCGACGACCCCTCGCGCCTGGTGCAGTACGAAGGTGCCGTGCGTGGCATGCGCGACGGTGTGGTGTCGCAGCAGGCTGCCAAGACCGACATCTTCTGCCCCATGTATGACGACTATGCCCAGACCGAAGCCTACGGCAAGAACACGGCAAACATCAAGCCCTTCATCCAGTGCGAATATGCACATGCCATGGGCAACTCGGAGGGTGGTTTCAAGGAATATTGGGATCTCTACCGCAAGTATCCCAATCTGCAGGGTGGCTTCATTTGGGACTTTGTCGATCAAAGTCTTCGCTGGACCAACAGCAAGGGACGTCAGATATGGGCCTACGGTGGTGACTTCAACAGCACCGACCAGCACGACGGCAACTTCTGCGACAATGGCCTCATCTCGCCCGACCGCAAGCCCAATCCGCACATGTATGAAGTGGGATACTACTATCAGAACATCTGGACCAGCCTCGCAGGCAAGATTGACGATGGCAGCCATACCCTTGAGATATACAATGAATACCGGTTCCGCGACCTTTCGAACTACCGCCTGGAGTGGGAGCTGCTTTGCAATGGTGAAGCTGTCAGCACAGGCACCGTCGATCAGTTCAACGTACCCGCTCAGAAGAAAGCCTACGTCACACTGCCTCTCAGCGAAGTGAATGACAACGGCGAATGGTTGCTCAATGTGAAGTATGTGCTCAAGCGCAGCGAACCTCTGCTCAAGGCAGGTTCTGTGATGGCACATCAGCAGATTGAGTTGAGTTCGAAGGGGGTGAAAGGTTCATGGTTAAGGGGGCATGGTTCAAACTATTCAAACCATTCAAACTATTCAAACTATTCAAACTATTCAAACCCTTCGAACCCTTCGAAGGTCACCGATGCCTTCGACGTGTTCACTGTCGAGGGACCGAACTTCGCCGTCAGCTTCGACAAGCGTTCGGGACTCATCAACCGCTACGAGGCCAATGGTGTAAGTCTGCTTGCTGATGGTGCCAAGCTGAAGCCCAACTTCTGGCGTGCACCCACCGACAATGACTTTGGTGCCAACCTGCAGCGCAAATATGCCGCATGGAGCAACCCCACACTCAAGCTCACCTCGTTCAAGTCGAACAGCGAGGAAGGCGCAGTCGTGGTGCAGACCGAGTTCGAGATAGCATCGGTGGCCGCCAAACTTGCCTTGACCTATACCATCACGGGCGATGGTGCTGTGCGTGTGAACGAGAAGATGACCGTCGATCCCGTGCAGCAGAAGCGCGTCGATCGCGTTCGTTTCCAGCGTATCTCGCCACGCGATGCACCCATTGCCGAAGGTGAGCGAAGCACCGAAGCTTCCGACATGTTCCGCTTCGGCATGCAACTGCCTATGCCCGAATCGATGGAACAAATCAAATACTACGGCCGTGGCCCCGTCGAGACCTATTGCGACCGCAAGGACTCGGAGCATCTGGGCATCTACGAGAGCACCGTCACCCGAGAGTTCTATCCCTACATCCGTCCGCAGGAGAACGGCAATCACGTCGATCTGCGCTGGTGGCGACTCACCGATGCCTCGGGCCGCGGACTGATGGTTGTAGCCGACGAGCCGTTCTCGGCCTCAGCACTCCATTACACCATCGAGAGTCTCGACGAAGGTTTTGAGAAACGCAATCTCCATTCGCCCGACATTGACCCCAGTCCGCTCACCAACCTCTGCATCGACCAGAAGCAGATGGGCCTGGGCTGCGTCAACAGCTGGGGAGCTCTGCCGCGCGAAGAGTACTTCGTCAAGTATGCCGACCACGACTTCACCTTCACCCTCATCCCCGTGAAGAGTTGGTAAATAATGAAGAATTTGACCATATTACTTTATACAGTGTTGCTGCTGCTGATGCCCTGCGCATCGTCGGCGGCAGTAACTTGTTATGAGAAACGCTATCTCAACACGCAGGACCAGTTGCCCGTCAGTGCCATCCATTCGGTCTTTCGCGACACGGAGGGATACCTGTGGTACGGCACCGTGAACGGCCTGTGCCGTGACGATGGATACCAGTTGCAGGTTTTTCGTCCCGGGTTCCTGCAAGCCCAGGACAGGGTGATAGCATGTATGGCCGAAGACCCGAGTGGACACATCTGGCTCGGCTCGGACAACGGACTCAGTTGGCTCGACAAGGCCGACTACACAATCCATGCCTTGTGTCCCGAACGCTGGGAGGGCGAACGCATCAGCCGTATCCTGCCTGCGGATATCGGCCCTGATTTCCTCATACAAAGCCGTAGCCGCATCATCTGGGTTGACAGCGTGGGTCGCCCGATCAGGGAGTTCTGCTGGAAGGACAAGGACGGTAACGAAAGGGGCATTGCCTGGTCGGTCCCCTTTCATAAAAAGACTTACATTGCTTTCAATGACTACAGCTTCTGCTATGTCGATAGCGGGCAGTCCGAGTTGCATCCCATTGCTTTGCCGAAGCCTTTCGACAAGATTGTGTGCTTCGACATCGACCGCCAGAAGGAAGGCCTATGGTTGCTGGACGAGTCGGGAAAGATTTGTCACCTGAAGGACTTGGGCGAAAGCTTCAAGATCGAACCGTATGAGTGCGATGTGCCGATGGGAGGCTTCTCCTATCGCCTGCAGCAGAGCCCCTACGACGATACCCTCTGGCTGATGAACCTGACAGGGGTAAATGCCTATCGGAAAGCGGAAGACAACCGGCTCACGTTGGTCTATAGCACAAAGAATGACACACCTCCCAACCACATGCTGGCCAGCGTGTGGTGTGACAGTCTGTTCACTTTTGTCTCGGCCTTCGACTGCAAGAACTTCATGCTACGACCCAAGACCGACATCTTCCAGTACATCCCTCTCCAAACGTTGACGGACCGCGTGATGTTCAATGCCGCCGTGATGGATATGGCCGAAGCAGGTGACGACTGGTGGTGGATCTTCCAGGAGCGTACGGGGCTGTGCCTGGTGCATCGCCCATCGGGAAAGGTGGTGCTCTACAGCGACTGTCGGCAAGCTGCGACTTACGAGCTGGATCGTGGACGCATCATCGCGCCTTCGTCGCAGGGCATCTGGGTGAACCATGATGCGAAGATGCACGTCTATCGCGTGACGCGTCAGGAAGCGTCGATGAGCGTGGTGGCAGACATTGATCTGAGCGCACAAGCTCGTCCGGGGGAGATTGTGACCCAGCTCCTTGAGGACACTTCGCGCCGTCTATGGGTGGGCACCAACTGGGGGCTCCATATTTTCAATGCCGCCAGCCTTCAACCTTTGGCCGACTTCCCCTCACTGGGATATGTCTCGACCATCAAGACCGATGAACGTGGCCACGTCTGGGTGACCACGATTGAGGGCCGTCTCTATGACTTCAGCAACGCTACGGAAAACGTTTGTCATGAGATCGGGGAGCCGCTTTCGGCGCTCTGCATCATGCCCGATGGTGACCTCTGGCTGGGCACCCAGTTGGGACGTGTATTCCGCTATGAGCCCCAACAACGGGTGCTTGAGGACTACAGCGTACAGATTGGCCTGAACGGCGACCGTGTGAACCAGCTTCAGGACGATAGTTACGGACACCTCTGGGTGGAGACCAATCAACGTATTCTGGAATTCAATCCCCGCAACAATGCCAGCCGAATCTTCAAGACCAATGACATCGGCATCCCCTTGACACGTTTCCTGCCCACTTCGACCATGAAGGACAGCTCGGGGCGCATCTACTTCGGAGGCATCCCAGGTATAATGCGGTTTACACCCAGCAACAGCCTCGACAAAAAGAGCTCAGTCGTGATTCCCCGCATCACTGATGTGTTGCTGATGAAGCATTCGCTGCGCTTCGACACGCTGGCCGCACGTCAGAACACCAGCTGCATCACCTTGCAGCCCGATGACAGGGACCTGGAGATCTTCTTCTCGTCACTTGACCATTATGATGTGTCGTTTGTGCGCTATGCCTACAGGCTCAATGGCGTGGATGAGGATTGGAACTACACCGTGGCGGGCGAGAATTCGGCTTTCTACAACCAGCTGAAGAAGGGACACTACACCTTCGAGGTCAAGGCCACCGACCGCAATGGACTTTGGAGTACACCAGTCACTTTACTTGAGATAGAGCGACTACCCTCCTTCTACGAGAGTACGGCTGCCTACGTACTCTATTGCCTATTGGTGCTCTTGGGTTTGGCCGCCCTGATCTATTGGGTGCATCGCAGCGACGAGAAGAAAAATGAACAGATGTGGAGTGACAGCCGCGAGATGCTTAGCATGCGCAACTACATCAAGGACGACACACCAACGGGCGAACGTCTGCCCGAGAGTGAGTTCCTGGCTCTTGACCGCGCATTCCTTGCCAAGGTGAAACAGGCGGTGATGGACCATCTGGACGAATCGGACTTCGGCGTGGAAGAACTGGCGACGGCTGTCAATGTCTCGAAATCGACCTTGAACCGCAAGCTGAGGAGCGTGGCCAGCATGTCGCCTCTCGATTTCATCCGGATACAGAAGATGCGTCAAGCCAAGCTATGGTTGCAGGATAAGGATCGCAACATCAACGAGATTGCCATATCGCTAGGTTATAGCGACCGCAAATATTTCACTTCCTGTTTCAAAAAAGAGTTCGGAATGACGCCAACCGACTATCGAAAGGAGGTCTTAGATTCTAATCCCGACGAATAATAGGGATAATTTTGAACCATTATGGGGCGAAAATCGTGCAAAAACGGTTTTCGCCCCATTTTTATGCCCAATTAAGCGCAATTTTGGCCAATTAGGTTAGAAGATCCCTCTATCTTTGCAGCGTCAAACGACACTTAGTACCTCATACCCGAACTTCCCATCCACATATAATAATAATATTAACCCACCAAATCACAAGAATGAAACATCTAATCTCTTTGCTTATTCTACTAAGCGTTTCATTTTCGGCATTTGCCCAGTACAAGGTTACGGGCGAAGTAGAGGATCAGACTGGTGAGACCGTCCCCGGTGCTACCATCATTCTGAAAGACAATCCGACCATTGGTACCATCACGGATATCGATGGCAAGTTCGAGCTCGAATCTCCCAAGGCCAACCCTGTCATTGTTGTTTCCTTCATCGGCTATGCCACACAGGAAATCGCTACCGAAGGACAGCCGGTCAAGGTCGTCCTGCATGAAGACAACCAGTTGCTCGACGAAGTGGTGCTTATCGGTTACGGCACCCAGCGCAAGGGCGATGTTACCAGCTCGGTGGCAAGCGTAAAGGCTGACAACTTCGTCAAAGGTTCGGTAAAAGATGTCGGTCAGCTCATTCAGGGCAAGGTGGCAGGTCTCGCCATCACCAACCCAAGTGGCGACCCCTCAGGCTCGACCCAGCTCCGTCTGCGTGGTACCAACACCATCGGTGGTGCCAACACCAACCCGCTCATCCTCATCGATGGCATCCCAGGTGATTTCAGCACCGTGGCCCCCGAAGATGTCGAGAGTATCGACGTGCTGAAGGACGGTTCGGCTGCTGCCATCTACGGTACACGTGGCACCAACGGCGTCATCCTGATCACCACCAAGGCAGCCAAAGGCGCTGACATCAATTCGGTGGAATACAACGGCTATATCAGCACTTCGACCATCGCCAAGAAGCTTGAGATGCTGAGCGCCAGCGAGTATGCTGCTCTCTATCCCGACCAGAACAAGGGTTACGATACCGACTGGCAGGATGAGATTACCCGTGTGCCGGTTTCCCATGTACATAACATCACCGCCATGGGTGGCAATTCGAAGACCAATTACATTGCCAACATCAACATCTCGCAGCGTCAAGGTATCCTGAAGCGCTCGAACTTCGACACATTCCAAGGTCGTGCCGAGATCAACCATCGTCTCTTCGACGACAAGGTGAAGTTCAAATTCGGCATCCTCGGCAAGAAGACCGAGGCCAACAACACCGGCAGCGGAGGCTACGATGGCTATATCTTCAGCCAGGCCACTCGTCGCAACCCCACCGAGCCCGTCAAGAACGAGGATGGCAGCTGGTATGAGAACACTTCGAAGTTCGAGTATGAGAACCCTGTATCGAAAATCTACGAGGTGGATGGCAACCGCAAGCGCACCACACTCCGCATGAACGGCAGCATCACCTACAACCCCATCCGTGACCTCACTCTGCAGGCCGTAGGCTCATACGAGCGTCAGAACTACAACAATGGCTACAGCGAGACCCTTGAGCACATCTCGAGCCTGCGCGACGGTCTGGCAGGATGGACCACTATCACAGCAAGCACCAGCATGGAGAAGCTCCTCGAACTCACTGCACGCTATGAGAAGGAAATCAAGGGGCACAAGTTCTCGGTGCTCGGCGGCTATAGCTATAACGAAACCGACTACGAGGAAGTCTATGTGAACAACTACGGCTTCCAAGATGACTACTTCGGTGGTTGGCACAACATCGGTATCGGTTCAGCTTTGAAGGACGGTCTCGCCGGCATGAGTTCGTCGAAGGCCACCACCAACCTCATCGGTTTCTTTGGACGTGCCACTTACGCTTGGCGCAACCGCTACCTCCTGATGGGTTCGCTCCGCTATGAGGGCGCCAGCCAGCTGTGGGGCACCGACAATGCCTGGGGTCTCTTCCCGTCAGTCTCATTCGGTTGGCGTCTGACTGAAGAGAAGTTCATGAAGAACGTCACCTGGCTCAACGACTTCAAACTCCGTGCGGGTTATGGTGTGACGGGTTCGCAGCCCAGCCGTTCGTTCCTCGGCGTAGCTATGCTGAAATATGGTTCTTACGCATATTCCAATGGTTCCTGGATCCAGACCATCGTGCCAGCTTCGAATGCCAACCCCGACCTCAAGTGGGAGGAGAAAAAGGAGACCAATATCGGTATCGACTGGGCAGTGCTCGACAGCCGCCTCTCGGGTACCATCGACTTCTATAACCGCGACGTGGACGGTCTGATCTACGAATATGCCGTACCTACGCCACCAAACCTCTACAACACCACCGTAGCCAATGGCGGCACAATGCGTAACCGTGGTATCGAGATCATGGTCAACGCCATCCCTTATCGCACCAAGTCGTTCGAGTGGAACACCACCGTCACCTTCTCGTACAACAGCAATGAACTCGTGAGTCTCAACGGTTCGGTGTTCAAGACCGAGTACGACTACTTCAACACCGGTCAGGTGGAATATTCGGGACAGGTAACCGACTCACACCGCGTACAGGTAGGTGAAAGCATCGGCAACTTCTGGGGCTTCAAGGTTGTTGACGTCGATGACGAAGGACGTTGGATCTACGAGGATCGCAATGGCAACCTCATCAACTACACTGATTTCACCCACGCTGCCGACGACAAGAAGGTGATTGGCAACGGTCTGCCCAACTACTATGCAGGTTGGAACAACACCTTCAGTTATAAAGGATGGGATCTCGGCATCACCATGCGTGGCGCCTTCGACTTCCAGCTCATCAACGGTGCCCGCATGAACTACGAGAACGCCAAGAACAGCCGTTATGAGAACCGCTTGACTTCGGTCAACGACCTCATCTTCGGCAAGCACACCTTGAGCAAGGAGGTGGAGCCCGAGTTCAACAGCTACTATGTAGAAGATGGTGACTACTGGAAGATTGACAACATCTCGTTGGGTTACAGCTTCGGTGCCATCGGCAAGTACATCAAGAGCCTTCGTCTCTATGGCTCCGTCCTCAATGCATTCACGTTCACGGGCTATAAGGGCATCGATCCCGAGGTCAACACTGATGGCCTGACTCCTGGCTACGACACCCGCTACCGCTACCCCAGCACCCGTTCATTCACATTAGGTCTTAACGTCAAATTCTAAACACTAATCACAACAATGAAAACGAATATAAAGATTTGGTCGCTTGGCGTTTTGGCAGCTACGACCTTGATGGGAAACACGGCATGTACCGAACTGCTCGACGAGAGCTATTCACAGGTAGTGTCGGAGAAATATAGTCCAACGAGTGATGCAGACATCAGCTATCTGGTGAATGCCGCCTATACACCTTGGCGTCAGACCATGCTGCTCTGGAATGGCGTAGTGCGTTCGCAGGAACTCTGTGCCGACCAGGATGTCATTCCTGCCCGTCTGGGCATCGGCTGGGTCGATGGTTATATCTACAAGCGCTGGCATCAGCATGTATGGACCACCGAAGACGATGGCGTACTGCAAGGTTGGGAGCGCACGTTCGAAGGCATCAACACCTGCAACCGCCTGCTCTCGCAGATCGAGGATGGTGTAATCGGTGTGACAGGAGATTCCAAGACCGAACTGGTATCGGAGCTCAAGGTGCTTCGTGCAAGCTACTACTACATCCTTTGCGACCTCTATGGCAACGTGCCCATCGTGACCGACTTCAAGGACACCAACCTGCCACAGCAATCTACGCGCAAGGAGGTCTATGACTTCATTATCAGCGAAATCACCCAGAACATCAACAATCTGAGCGAGACGGCCCGCGGTTACTACTATGGTCGTTTCAACAAGTGGGCTGCCTATACCCTGCTGGCCAAGATGTACCAGAATGCCGAGGTCTATACAGGCACGGCTCATTGGGACGAGTGCGCAGCTGCCTGTGACCAGGTAATCAGCTTTGCCGAGCGTTCGGGCGAATATGGACTTGAAGCCGATGTAAACGCTCCATTCCTCACCGAGAACGAGAACTCCAAGGAGATCATCTTCGGTCTGCCTTTCGACGAGGTTTATGTAACCGACTGGAATGCCTTCGACTTCCACATGTACACGCTGGCTCCCGAGAACCAGGATACCTATCAGCTCAAGGCACGTCCTTGGGGCGGTGTCTGCGCCATCCCGCAGTTCATCGACTCGTTCGATCCCGATGACCAGCGTTTGCACGACTGGTATATCACCGGCCAGCAGTACAGCTACTCGGGCGACTCGCTCTTCGAGAGCACCACGGGTGTGGCCCTCGACTATCCGAATGTCGTTCCTTCCATCGACGAGTCCTATCCCTATCAAGGCTATCGCTGGGGCAAGTTCGAATATGCCATCGGAATCACCAACCGTCTGAGCAACGACTGGCCGCAGTTCCGCTATGCTGACGTTCTCCTCATGAAGGCTGAGGCTCTGATGCGTACAGGCAAGCCAGGTGCAGGAGCTTTGGTCACCGAGGTTCGCAAGCGTGCTTTCGGCAGCAATCCTGCCAAGGCCGTGGTAACAGATGCCGACCTCACTGCTGGCAGCTGCTACGACTACGGTCGTCGCGACACCTACGCAACCTCCCATGATGGTGGCCAGGATATAAAGTATGGACGCATGCTCGACGAGCTGGGCTGGGAGTTCTGCCAGGAAGGCCGACGTCGTCAGGATCTGATCCGTTTCGGCGTGTTCACCACCAAGGCATGGTTCTCGCATGATGCAAGTGACGCGACCAAGAACCTCTATCCCATCCCTAACAAGATCATGCTGACCAACAGCAATCTGAAGCAGAATCCAGGATATTAATCTCTCTTATCACTTTATATATGTGTGGGGCGTGTCAAGAGGAAAGAGCGAACAGACAGGGGTCGCGACGTCCTTTTGGCACGCATTTTTCTCAACGCCAGCTGCTGAATCGGGCAAAAATTTGCTTTCGGATGCTTTTTTTGCAGTTTGCATGACCAAAATATCGAAAAAAGCATTATCTTTGCAGCGACCATCAAGATTTAGAAAAAGACACAATACTATGAAGCAAATCCTAACAGCAATTATCCTTCTGGCAGCCACCACCATGCAGGCTCAGAAGTCGGCACCAGTGCAGGTGCCCGGTTACCCTATCTCTCCCGTGCCATTCACCCAAGTTAAAGTGGGTGACGGCTTCTGGGGACAGCGTCTCAAGGCCAGTCGCGAGGTGACCATCCCTCTCGCCTTCTCGAAGTGTGAGGAGACTGGACGTTATCGTAATTTCGAGATCGCAGCCCGTCAGTTGGCAGGCGAAAATACCGAAGATGTCAAGGTAGAGGGCTTCTCGTTCGACGATACCGACGTCTATAAGACCATCGAGGGTGCCAGTTATTCGCTGCAAACCTATCCCGACAAGCGCCTGGTGGCTTACATCGACTCGGTGCTCGAGATTGTCAAGAGTGGACAAGAGTCCGATGGATACTTGAACACCGCATGGACCATGAATCCCAAGCATCCACATCAATGGCACGGCTCATGTCGCTGGGAGAAAGTCGAGGTGCTGAGCCATGAGTTCTATAACCTGGGACACATGCTCGAAGGCGCCGTGGCACATTATCAGGCCACGGGCAAGCGCAACTTCCTCGACATCGCCATCCGCTATGCCGACTGCGTCTGCCGCGAGATTGGTTTGGGCGAAGGTCAGGTCGATCGTGTGCCCGGCCATCAGATTGCCGAGATGGGACTGGTGAAGCTTTACCTCGTGACGGGCGACAAGAAGTACCTCGACCAAGCCAAGTATTTCCTCGACCGTCGCGGCAAGACCACGCGCAAGGATGCCTATAGTCAGGCCCATAAGCCCGTAGTCGAGCAGGACGAAGCCGTAGGTCATGCCGTACGTGCCACCTACATGTATGCAGGAATGGCCGACGTAGCAGCCATTACAGGCGACAGCGCCTATCTCAATGCCATCGACAAGATCTGGGACAATATCGTTTCGAAGAAGTACTACATCACAGGTGGTATCGGTGCACGCCACAATGGCGAGGCTTTCGGAGACAACTACGAGCTGCCCAATGCCGAAGCCTATTGCGAGACATGTGCTGCCATCGGCAACGTCTATGTCAATCATCGTCTCTTCCTCCTCCATGGTGAGTCGAAGTACTACGATGTGGTTGAGCGCACGCTCTACAATGCGCTCATCTCGGGCGTTTCGCTCGAAGGCAACAGCTTCTTCTATCCCAATCCGTTGGCCGTGGCTTCCGACATGAACTATGCTCGCAAGGCTTGGTTCGGTTGTGCCTGCTGCCCGTCGAACATCTCGCGCTTCATCCCTTCGTTGCCAGGTTACGTTTATGCAGTCCGTAACAACGATGTTTATGTAAACCTCTTCATGGGCAATACTGCTTCGCTCGATGTGCACGGCAAGAAAGTGGAGCTTGAGCAACAGACCGCCTACCCCTATGGCGACGAGGTCAACATCCGCATCAACAAGAATGCAGCGGGACTGTTTACACTCAAGGTACGCGTGCCTGGTTGGGTGAAAGGCGATGTAGTACCCAGCGACCTCTATCGTTTCGTCGATCAGCAGCAAACCTCGTACAGCGTGACCGTCACCGATGCGAAGGGCAGGTCTCTTTATCCCGATGGCCGTGTCACAGCCGATGGTTACTACACCATTGCACGAACGTGGAAGAAAGGTGATGTATTGAAGATCCATTTCGACATGGTGCCCCGCATCGTTGCAGCCAACGATCAGGTACTAGCCGATCGCGGTATGGTGGCTGTGGAGCGCGGTCCGTTGGTCTATTGTGCCGAGTGGCCCGATAATGCAGCTGATGTACGTACATACCTGCTCCATCCGCGAGCTAAGTTCAGTGTTGCCGACACCGAACTGAAGACCGAGGCGGGCAATTCCTATCCCATCTGCACCCTCACTACCAATGATGTCCAGACTCTGAGCTACGATTCAGAGGGCAAACTTGTTGTCAACGACGGCAAACTGACGTTGATACCCTATTATGCTTGGGATCATCGCGGACAGAAGGGTGGCATGGAAGTGTGGCTCCCCGTCACTGTAGGGGCAGCATCCGCTACACCACGTCTCTTCAAAGAGCAGGGATCGAACGGATTCTTCGATCGTTAATGCTCAGAAAAACGTTCGTAATTGCATCATTTTTTGAATGAAGGAAGACTTTTTTCTAGTTTTCCTTCATTTTTTTCATGTTTTTTGCACAACATTTAATTTTTCTCTGTATATTTGCACCACTTCATCAATAATATATAATACTAAATTTTGAGTCAATAATTATTTTTCCCATGAAAACTAATTGTTCTTTTCGCACAGTTCTTCCCTTGATGTCAGCTCTTGCACTGACCAGTTGCTTCTCTCCTGCCGACGACAATGCCGATATTATCGACAACTCTACGGCAACCACTCGACTGAAGGTCACCACACGTGCCGCTTCTGGCGAAGTTTCTTATCCTATTCTTGTAATTGCCTACGATGAATCGGGCGCGCTCAAAGGCGAGCAGACCATTCGTTCTGAAAGCGAGGAAATCAGCCTCAAACTCAACGAAGGGGCTTACCACATCACTGCTCTCGCTGGACAAGGAAGCTTCACGGAGCCGTCGAACTACAACCAACAGTCGGCCCTCATCAACATCCCTACTGGAGGCTATGCTACGTCTCCCTTGATAATGGGTGGTGCCGATGTACTTCTGACCAGTGCTTCTGCCAGGGTCAGCGTCGTCATGACCTACCGTGTGGCCAGCCTTACTCTTTCGCTGGCATCTGTACCGGATGACGTAAGTGCCGTCAGTGTGGGTGTCTCGCAGCAATACAAGGCCATCGACATGTCGGGCACATTCAGCGGGTCGAGCACGGCCAACGTGAAATGCTCCAAAAAGGGCGACCTATGGACCTCCGAGCAGGTCTATCTGTTCCCTGGCGCGGGGTCATCCACCACTCTCACCCTCTCGCTCACCAATGCCGAGGGTCAAACCAGCTACAGCTACGAACTCAGCGAACCGTTGGAGGCCGCTGTGCCCTATACCATCCGAGGAACTTACGTCGAATCCACAGCCCCATACATCACGGGGGTCATCACTATCGAAGGTTGGCAGGAGGAGCGTTCCTTCGACTTTGAATTTGGTAGTGGCAGCAGTGGCGGCGGTAGTTCCACCTCTATTCAGAAGGTTGAGGTATCAGCCATCCCCGAACCCTGCTCCGAATGGAATGGGCATGTCGTTGCATTGGTCGAAAATGCCACGACTACCGAGGCTGATGTGTTATTGCTCAGTCTGAAAGAAGAGAAAAACATCCATGCACCTATCGCAGAAGGTTTCGAAACCGAGATGTCGGATTATGCCGATGCCTATAGCGAAGGTGCCCTCAAAAACTGGACCGTGCCAACCGAAGATGAGGCACGTTCGTTGAAGAAAGAGTATGGAGGCAACTATGAGGAGTTGAATCTCATTTTCGGATCTGAATCTATAAATGGTGATACCATCTCCGTTTCGACCTCCAGCAACAACGCCCGCTATCTCTGTGCCGAAGGTACCAAGACGTTCAATTTTGCCGCCAATGGCTCTATCACCTCAGCAGGCAAATCGACCAAATATCGTCTGCGACTCGTCAAAAAGATACACGTAGTTGTGAAATAAACTTTCAAAATATGGCTGACAACTATCTGGAACGCCAACAGGAAGCCCTTGAGCAACGAAAGGCGCAAAAAAAGACAGGCAAGAAGCAGCGCCCAGTCAACCGCAAGCGCTTCTATACTCGTCCTGTCATCACCAAGACGCACGAAGAACTGCAAGCCGAGATTGCTCAGCTTCAACAAAACGAGAAATCGAAATAGATTATGAAACGTATTGCCATCTACACACTCACCTCCGAGCTGCACGACGAACAAGCAGTCTCGGCCGTGACGAATGAGTTTCTCAGCAGCCTCCCAATCGATTATGACTTCCGAGGCTGTGACTTCTCCGATTACGGCAGTCATCCACTCAGCCTGATCTTTGTCCGCACAGGGGGCACTGAAGGCATCTTCCTTCGTCTCCTTTCCTCCCTCAACTCAAAACTGACCACACACTCAAAACAATCTAGTCCTTTCTACCTCCTCGCCTCGGGAAAAAGCAACTCGCTGGCCGCCTCCATGGAGATATTATCCTACCTCCAGCAGAATGGTTTACAGGGCGAGATTCTCCATGGTGCCCCCGAATATATCACACGCAGAATCCGTTTGCTGGCACAAGTCGAAGAGGCAAGGATGAAATTGCGTGGTAGTCGTCTAGGTATCGTTGGGGCACCGTCCGATTGGCTGATTTCCAGTCAAGCCAACAAAGAAGTTGTCAAGGAAAGACTTGGTATCGAGCTGATCGACATCCCCATGCAAGAATTGCTCGACACGATTGCCGCCACGCCCCTCGACTCCACCCTATGTCCAATGCCCGAATGTTGTGATCCGGACCTATGCGCTTCTTTGCCCAATGGTATTCGAAAGTCATTATCAGGGGCACATCAAATCTATAAGGCGCTAAAGACTCTAATATCAAATCATCAGTTGCAAGGCTTCACCCTGCGATGCTTCGACCTGCTCAGTGCGGTCCACAATACGGGTTGTCTGGCCTTGGCTCGACTCAATGCCGAGGGAATCGTTGCAGGGTGCGAAGGTGACGTGCCTGCCATGCTATCCATGTCGATATCACAGGCTCTAACAGGAGTTAGTGGATTCCAAGCCAATCCTGCACGTATCAATCCCGAGACGGGCGAGATACTTTTTGCCCATTGCACCATTCCTCTCAACATGGTGGAACGCTATGAATTCGACACCCACTTCGAGTCAGGTATCGGTGTGGGTATCCGAGGCTACATGAAAGAGGGTCCTGTAACCATCTTCAAAGTGTCGGGCGATCTCACTCGCTGCTTTGTCGAAGAAGGGGAATTGGTGAAGAACCAAGCCCAGCCCGACCTTTGCCGCACGCAACAGATTATCCGTCTATCTGACCCCTCGAAGGCACATTATTTCCTTACCCACCCCATCGGTAATCATCACATCATCGTTAACGGCCATCACAAAGCGCTGCTTCAAGCGGTGATAGGGACTGCGGCACAATCCTCTTTGCTCGACAGTTGAAAAGACACTCCGAACGAAGAATGACCTATCTCAAACAACGGCATAACCTTTCTTAGCCGAAATTGGTTATACTAGACTTTGGAAAAGGCGCCACACCACATGGTGCTGCGCCTTTGGTAGAAAAGTTTGAGCAAGAAGAGGCAGAAGTTTCCTAAGATTAGTTGTTAATACTGGGCAAGAAAATACAGGGTAAGACAAGTCAATTACTGAATAATGACCTTAACGGCCATTTCACCGATTCTAACTATGGCGTAGCTGCCACGACGCAAACTTGTGGAAATGCTGGCTGAGCCGTTCCTGCTAATCCCATGGCCTAAACATTTTCCATCTGTGCTGAAAATGGTGATCTTTTGGTTTTCCTCAGCACCCGTAATGTGGAAGACACCATCTTGCACCTGAATCATTACGGGACGTACCGGTACTTCGGTAATGCCATCCTCGATGCCTTCTGTTTTCGGCTCCACCTCTACCCAGCAGAGGGTGGCCATGGCTGGATCGGAATGATCGTATCCCGACTTCGTTGCCCAGACGGTGACCGAATAGGTTGCCGAGAGGGGAACCGTTGCGCCATAGTGATAGGTGATGTCCGGATCGGTGATCTCGGTCACAAACTCCACGCCATCGGTCTCGCAGCTGTACGACAGATGGCCGTTCAGGTAGCGGATGGTCGGCGTGGCGCACTTGGGTGTCTCAGGTGTGTCTGGATCGACTGGAGTACTTCCATCGAGGGTAACAATGCTCTTGAATCGCTTCCATGGATCACTCGTCTGGTAGGCTTCGAGCGAATTGGCGGGTACATGAAGTGTAGCATATTCGATGTAGGAATCCTGGAAGGCCCAATACGTTGCCGTAGGAACTTTCTCTGGAAGGCAATAGACATCTGCCAGCTCAGGGCATGAGCCAAAGGCCATATTTCCAATAGACTTTACACTACTACCAATGGTGACTGTAGTCAACTTGCTACAGTTGGAAAATGCATTATAATCAATTGATACCACGCTGTTGGGGATGGTGACCGAGGTCAGTCCACAAGCCTGAAAAACGCAGTTTTCGATTTTATAGAAACCGTTGGGGAAAGTGACAGAGGCCAGATTGCTACAACCGTAGAATGCCAATGGTTCGATCGATGTAACGCTGTTTGGGAGGGTGAGCGAGGTGAGGCTGGTGCATTCGTAGAAGGCTCTTCCACCAATCGACTGCAAACCATCGGTAAGTTTGAGCGAAGTCAGGCCGCTACATCCGTAGAAAGCATAAGTTCCGATCGATTGCACGCTATAGGGGACAGTGACCGAGGTGAGGCCAGTAAATCCGCAGAAAGCATTTTCTTGAATCTTGGATATACCACTTGGAATCATCAGGTCCTTGACTTCATTGCCATTCAAATAGAGTTTGTGTGCATAAATCAATGGGTTGCTCGAAGCGCTCAAAAATCGCATATTCAACCATGTGGAAAGATTGGGAATCTTGACGGAGGTCAGGCCGGTACATTGATAGAAAGCAGAACTTCCAATCCTCAAGTCATTAGTTTGTGGGAAGGTGACTGAGGTAAGGCTGGTGCAATTGATGAACGCTATGTCTCCGATTTTTGTCACGTCTTCGGGAATTTCGAGCTCCGTTATCTCAACTCCATTCAGGAACAGATGTTTCGCCAAGAAGAGCGGGTTGGACGTGTAGTCTTGCTGATAGAATCTGTCTGCTTCCCAACTGAAGGATATTCCACACCAAGCGGCCAAATCGGTAATGTTTACCATGTTCAGTCCGCTACATCCTTTGAAGGCATAATGACCGATTCCTGTAAGACTTTTAGGGATGGTGATTGAGGTTAGGTTGTAACAATTCTGGAAAGCATTTTCTCCAATATATTGCAGACCATCACCAAGCGAAATCGAGGTCAGGCCGCTACAGCCGGAGAAGGCATAATAACCTATCTCTTTTATGTTATCGGGGATGGTGACCGAGGAGAGGCCTGTACAGCCGCTGAAAGAGTAACCACCAATACTCGTCAAGCTGTTGGGAAGAGTGACAGATGTCAGGCCGGTACAACGGGAAAAAGCATAAGTACCTAATGACGTCAAGCTATTGGGGATGGAGATGGATGTCAGGCCACTACAACCAGAGAAAGCATAAGAACCTAACAATGTCACGCTGTTTGGGATGGTGACCGAGGTAAGGTCGCTACAGTCGTTGAAGGCGTACTCATCTATTGATGTCACGCTATAATCAGCTCCTTCGTAGGCGACAGTGGCTGGAATATCTACATTTCCAGTGTATTTGTTTGGATTCTTGGTCACTTTGGCCTCTTTGGCCTTGGTAATCAAGTCGTAGTAGATGCCGCCAATCTCAACGACATCGGCAGTTGCTACCATTGGCAGCAAGATTGCGATCAGGGTAAGTAATTTAGTCTTCATAATAATTTAGTAATTAATTTAACATATAATATGGTAATCTTGTTGCAAAGATAAAAGAAATATTTGGTTCTACAATCAAAACCACTTGATTTTTAACTATATTTTCATGTTCGACCATAGGAAAAAAGCAGATTCCTAATTCTTTTTACCATCACTCTTGGCATCGGGCATTGGCTTTTCAGGGCGTCCTCGCACGAGATTGAAGCATTTCAAAAGGGATTGAATCTCTGGCGATGAAGAAGCAGCCTTCTGAAGTTTACGCTTGATCTGCGACTTCGTGGCACGAAATGCCGCCTCACCCGTACTGCCTACATAAAACCACAGACTTTTGGGATCGTGCCTATTCTCATTAATGAGCAGACAGATGGCTTTGTGGCGAGAAGAAAGGGCAAGTTTATCCAATTCGTCGAGAAGACGGCAGCAATCCGGCGAAGATTTACGACAGAGTGCAAGTAGTTCATCAAATATCGACGAAGGTAATGATGCGTTCATGTCAAGCAGGATGAAGCGTCGCAGCAAGGAGTCTATTGGGGTGTCCAAAGTTTGATTGTCGATGACAGTCTCACTGAGCCTTTGTTTAAGTTCCTCCTCTCTGTCTTTGCTTTCTGCTACCTGTTTGTTATACATTGATATATATTTTTATAATTTTTTCGGGTGCAAAGTTACAAAATTATAAATTCCGTGACAAAAAATTGTTAACACGACATTTTCAACATATAACTGATAATAAGAGAATTGGATGAAAGATTATTAGTAATTTTGCCATCACTTTTAACAATACCAACAACGAAAGGCGCGACACCCAAAGATGCCGCGCCTACTGTCAACAAGAATAGAATGAGAAAAGGCTGACGTTCGTTTGAAAATGATTACTCCACCGTATAATCCCCCTGATATATCATTCCATTTTGGAGACGGAGATAGATGGTGTAGTTGCCTGGTTTAGTAGGAAGTCTCAATTTCATATTCTGACTACCCGCTGGTTTGTGAAACGTACTGACCACAAAGTTTCCATCGCATATTATTGCCTCCGCACTACCTACGGGATAGAGGAATGTAATAACCATGGTTCGATCATCATAGATAACTGCATAGAAAGGAATACCAGTGGCTCTTCCATCAAACGGAATAAAGACAAAAGGATCGTCTTTATTCTCTTCGACATAAGAAAACTGAATGAGGCCTAATGGCACATGAGCGATTCTAGCCTTGATTGTTTGAGTGCCGCAAAACACAACTAAGGCTAACAGACTGACAAGTGGGATTCTTTTGATTGCTTTCATCTGAGTTTTTAGTTAGATTTTGTGGTGCAAAGATATGAACTATTTATTTCCGCAACAATAATATGTTAAAGCATTTTAGCTTTTAAGTTATTGGAAATAAAGATATTGAAAAGGTGGAAAAATTACTTTTTGCCATCACTTTTAACATTGGGCATCGGTTTTTCTGGGCATCCGCGTTCCAGATTGAAGCACTTCAAAAGCGATTGAATCTCAGGAGATGAGGGAGCTGCAGTTAATAGTTTTTGCTTAATCTGTGACTTCGTGGCACGAAACGCTGCCTCGTTAGCGCAACCGGCATAATACCACAGTTGCTTGGGGTCGTGCTTGTGTTCACTAATCAGCAAACAAATGGCTTTATGGCGAGGAGTTAGAGAAAGTTTGTTGAGCTCATCGATAAGATGGCGACGTTTTGCCGTTGACTCGCGATAAATGACTAACAACTCCTCAAAAATGGATGAAGGCCATGAAGCATTCAAGTCAAGAAGAATGAAACGACGCAACATGTACTCTATCTGTCCATGCAAAGATTGATTGGTTGTGACAGATTCCTTGAATTGCTGTTTCCATTTTTCTTCTTTGTCTTGACTTTCTGCCATTTGCTGGTTCATCTTCGCTGCAATACCAGAGATACGTTGCTCAAGTTGTTTCACCCGCTGGATTCGACGCAACCAAAGGATGAAGATAATCAGGATGACAAGTAAAGCAATAACAACAATGATGATGACAATATTTTCATAATGCTGTTGCTGTTGTACTTTTTGATATCGGCCTTGCGCCTCGGCGAACTCTGTCCCTAACTTAGACTGACGTTCTATCTTCTGCTGTTCAGCCAAAGCTTTGCGATATGTAAGCGCAGAATCAAGCATTCCCAACTGTTCAAACTGATTGGAACGACGCAAATAGGCCAAGGAAAGCAATTCCGGTTTGTCATCAGAATGAGTTATTATCCAATTCAACAGACTGTCTGCCTCTGCAAAGCGTTTGCGTTCTTGATAATAGTCAACAATAATGGCATAGATGCGACAACTGTCATTCCGCGTACATTCCTCAAATGGGATTTGACACAACAAAAAGTCACCACGTTCATCAGCAAGACCGAAAGAATGATGTAAATGTGCGGAATTGGCATATAATGCAGCGAGCTCTCTTTTAGGGAGGTGTGGAGCCAGGAAAAGAGCCTTATCGGAATAATACAGCGCCGAATCACCATTTCCAAGTTTATAAAAGGAATAAGCCAGATGCATATAGGACAAGGCAATATCTGTGGTATCGCCAACCTGATAAGCATTTTGCAAAACCTTTCGGAAAAAAGTCGGTGCCAGATAATAATTCCCATTCCGCATATTGATAATAGCAATACGGTCGTTGACTACTCCCTTCAAATAAGGGCCGGGAAGTAGTTCCACATTCCTCTCGACTTCCAAGAATAGCCGATAGGCCTTTGTCATTTCAACAGTGTAGGCATCCATGTCAGGCTTCAGTTCCTGTGCCCTATCATGGTGACGAATCCCTTCGTAGAGCATGCACTCAGCTTGTTGGGGTGAAGAGGTCAAGGATGAGAGAGTAGTATCCCCTTTTGCCAAATTGGGAAGATAATAGCTGATTGCTACATAGAGGAGTGAATCGCAGATAGTCTTATCGGCATGGTATTGTTCGTCCACCATTTGTAGGGCCTCAATTGCACGAAGTTCCGCTTGCCGATCCACGCGACAGGAAGCAAGCAGAATGCCCATAAGGACAATGGCTGAAAACGGAAGCATGCAAAGACTGATCCTAGACATAAATAATAATATGAGTATCCGACACGAAATAAGGTTACATTGTCTTCAAATATGACAATGATATTTATTTAACGAACAAATCAGAAATTTATTGCTTAAAAGTAGGAAATAATACAAAAAAAGAGACCCGAGCTATAGCAACTCGGGTCTCTCATGTAAGGTGGCGGCTTCCTACTCTCCCACTTTCGTAGTACCATCGGCGTTACAAGGTTTAACTTCTCTGTTCGGAATGGTAAGAGGTGGAGCCCTTGTGCTA
>JAFZBE010000025.1 GCA_017561935.1 Bacteroidales bacterium
AGTGTCTTGTGGTTCACGTTGTAAACGATGGTGGGCAGATCGTTTCCAGCAGGAGCTGAGTTAACAACCTTCTTTGCACCAGAGGTCAGGTGAGCAGAAGCCTTCTCCTTAGAAGTATAGAAACCAGTGCACTCGAGCACTACATCTACATTGAGTTCGCCCCAAGGAAGCTCAGCAGCATTTGGCTTGGCATAGATGGTGATCTCCTTGCCGTCAACAGTGATAGAACCAGGAGTAACAACGGTCTTGCCGTCCTCTGCCAAAACAGCGTCCTTATATGTAACAGTGTGCTTGCCCTCACCGAACTTGCCAGCGAAACCACCCTGAGCGGTATCATACTTGAGAAGGTGTGCAAGCATCTTAGGGCTGGTGAGGTCGTTGATAGCAACTACTTCATAACCCTCTGCCTCAAACATCTGACGGAAAGCGAGACGGCCGATACGACCAAAACCGTTGATAGCTACATTTGTCATCTTATTATCTTAAAAATTTTAATTGTGAATAATGAAATTAGAAGGAACACTTGTCTTAAACGACAATGCAAAGATATAGTTTTTTGCCTAATGTCGTGCAATTTATGAGAAATATCTTTGCAAAAATGTTGTTTAGTACCAATGTTTGCCAAATAGACTTTGCTATTTACCCGTGCATCCTGCAAGATGGCTATCGGAAAAGCAAGCTGGAATCGCCGTAACTAAGGAAACGGAAGTCATGATCAAGGGCATAGCGATAGATGCTGTGCCAATGTTCTCCCACCAGACTGTCCCCATCGACAAAGGCGCTCACAAGCAGCAACAAGGTGCTTTGAGGCATGTGGAAGTTGGTGACCATCGCCTCCACCAAACGGAACCGGAACCCTGGTGCAATCAGGATCTGTGTGGCCGTAACCAACTGCTCCTGCCCCGTTGCATCGAGATAGTCGAGGATTATTGACAACGACTCCTCCAAGCTCAAGGTATGCTCCTCATCGTAGGGCTCCCATTGATGCACGATGAGGTCTTCGGCATGAACAGCCTTCAGGTCGTCCATCGTCGAAAGTATCTCTCCAATGTAGTATAGACTCTCCAGCGTACGCACGCTCGTAGTCCCTGTGGCCACCAACAAAGCCCCTTCCGCATGATGCAGTTCGAAGTCAAGAATATCAGCGATGACCGACTTGGGCACTGAAATGAATTCGGTGTGCATGTCATGCCCCTCTATGGTCTCGCTCTTGACGGGCTTGAAGGTGCCTGCTCCCACATGCAGTGTCAAGTATTCCAGGCGGATGCCTTTCTGCTGAAGAGCTTCGAGCACCTCCGGCGTATAGTGCAGACCCGCTGTTGGGGCGGCCACACTGCCTTTGATACGCGAATAGACGGTCTGATAAGTTTCCTTGTCCTTCTCTTCTGTGGCTCGATTGAGGTAGGGAGGGATGGGCAGTTCACCCATGGCATCGAGCAGTTGGGCAAAGCTGACTGCCGTCTCGCTATCAGGTTGTTTCCAATAGAAATGTATCAGCTGGCTGGGCCCGAGAGTTCCTGCGCGCTCGCAATACAAAGTGATTGATTGTCCGTCGGGCATGGTCACACTCAACGACAACGGGCCATCCTTCCACTTCTTGCTGTTGCCCACCAGGCAGGTCCAGGTACATTCTGTTTCGCTCGCGAAATTCTGTTGATAGTCTTTTGGACTCTCAGGCTCCAGACAGAACACCTCGACAATGCCTCCCGTAGGTTTGCGGAAGTGCAGACGTGCCTGTATCACCTTGGTGTTGTTGAATACAACCATTGAACCGGCTGGAATCTGGGTAGGCAGGTCGCAAAAGTGATGCTCTTCTATCGCACTCTTCCACACCAGCAGTTTGCTCTGGTCGCGCTGCGCTAACGGGTATTTAGCGATACGCTCTTCGGGAAGAGAATAATCGTAATTCTTGATCTCTAGATTACGTGGATTAATCATTATGTAATTAATTGTGTAACGTTCAACTGAATTTTCAGCCGCAAAGATAGAGCGAAAATAATTATTTCCCAAATTTATTTGGCAAATTGTGTAAAAACCCCTATCTTTGTGCCCAAATTAGAAAGAAAATGAAAATCGGAGATAGAGTCAGATTCCTCGATGCCCAAGGCGGCGGCATCGTCAAGAGCTTCAATAGCAATGGTCTTGTGATGGTCGAAGACGAGGACGGGTTTGAGATTCCGACCTTGGCTTCGCAATGTGTGGTTGTCAGCCAAGAGGATGACGATCGTCAGGCTGGCCATGCCCCCGTGCACCAAGCCCCGCTGACACGTGCACAGAAGGCAGCACGCGAAGCGATGACCGAGGTTGACAAGCTCAAGGAAGAGAATAGCCAGCTCAAGGCGAAGATACACGAACTGGAAGCCGAGATGAGCAACCTTAAGCTGCAGTTGCTAAAGGCGCAGTACCAAAGTGCCGAACAGCAAAAGCAGGGCAAGGGTGGTGTTCATCAGGCCATCAAGACCAATCCCTACGAGGTGTTGCGCAACGGCATCATCGAAGTGGACCTGCACATCAATCAGCTCGTCGATAGCACAGCAGGCATGAACAATGCCGATATGCTACGCCATCAGCTCCACGTCTTCCGCCAGACGATGGATTCCTACAAGCATGCCAAGGGTCAGAAGATTGTCTTCATCCACGGTAAGGGCGAGGGCGTGCTACGCAAAGCCGTCATCGACGAACTCAAACTGCATTATCCCAAGTGTGATTATCAAGATGCATCCTTCCAGCAATATGGTTTCGGAGCCACGATGGTCACAGTGCATTAAATAACAATTAAATGAAAAGATTCGCAAGAATTATCCAACAGCGTCAGTTGAAGCAGATGGCCAAGGACTATGTCTTCATCTTCATTGGCATCTGCCTCTACAGCGTGGGCTATTGTGCCTTCTTGTTGCCTGAAAAGATCGTGATGGGCGGTGTCACCGGTATCTCCACCCTCTTCTACTATTCGCTGGGCTGGAACCCCGCTGTCATGCTGTGGGTCATCAACGCCATCCTGCTGGCCATCGCCTTCCGTTTCATCAGCAAGGAATTCACCTTCCGCACCATCATCGGAGTGACGCTACTCTCGCTCACCATCGGCGTGATGCAACCCATCTTCGAGTCGCATCCCATCATCACCGCAGGCGAAGACAAGTTCATGCACGTCCTGATTGCGGGTCTTTTGGGCGGTGCCGGTCTGGGACTCGCCTTTGTACATAATGGATCGACGGGAGGAACCGACATCGTTGTGGCACTTATCAGCAAGTTCTCTCGCATGTCTCTCGGCCGTGCCCTCCAACTCACCGATATCTGCATCATCTCCAGTTCGTACTTCCTTTTCCATTCGGCCGAACTCATTGTCTATGGTGTCTGCTTCGTACTCGTAGCCTCCTTTATGATTGATTATGTCGTCAAGGGTACCCATCAGACCGTGCAGTTCCTCATCATCTCCAAGCGATACGAGAAGATTGCCGATGCCATGAACAACAATTTGCATCGCGGCGTCACCATTCTCCATGGCGAGGGTTGGTATTCGAAGAGCGATGTGGAGGTGCTGATGGTGCTCTGCCGCAAGTACGAGAGTCAGTATGTATTCAACCTCATCAAAGCCATCGACCCCAATGCCATGGTCAGCCAGACGTTCTGTCAGGGTGTTTTCGGTGAAGGCTTCGATAAAATAAGATAAAATGAAAATCGGTTTCGACGCCAAACGCTATTACCACAACCACACCGGCCTCGGCAACTACAGCCGCGCCATCATCAAGGGACTGCAAGCGCTCTATCCCGACGATGACTATCTGCTTTATGACGAGAAGACCTTCTCACGCACCTTCAAGTTAGGAAGGAAGGCAGCCCGCGATGGTTGCAAGCTGTTCCACGGTCTCTCCAACGAACTGCCTTCCGACATTCTGAAGAGTGGTGTCCGCTCCATCCTCACTTTCCACGATGCAGCTTGGCGTACCTATCCGCAAATGTATCATTGGTTGGATCGTCAGATCTATGACTTCAAGTACGGACGCAGCTGCCACGTGGCAAATCATGTGATTGCCATCTCCGAGAGCACCAAGAAAGATATCATACGTTTCTACGACATTCCCGAGGTCAAGATTTCAGTCATCTATCAACCCGTACAGGACCTTTTCTACAAACCTCTCTCCCAAGATGAAGCCGACCAGCTCATTGCCGACGCTGTGGCCTCGGGCATGATTTCGTCAGCCCTTCCACAAGACTTCATCCTCAACGTGGGCAGCATCAATAGCCGCAAGAACCTCCTGGGGCTCGTGCAGGCGCTCGAACTTATTCCTGCCGAACAGCGTCCACCGCTGCTTGTTGTCGGCAATGGACGTGAATACAAGCAGGTTGTATTGAATTACATCGCAAATCATCATCTCGAGCAGTATGTCCGCATCGAGACCGGTGTCAGCGATAATAAGGTGCTGCAAGCCCTCTATTCCAAAGCACTCCTGATGGCTTATCCCTCGCATTACGAGGGTTTCGGTCTTCCCGTGGTCGAAGCGGCGCTCCAGCAATGCCCCATCCTGACCAGCAATGTCAGCTCTCTTCCCGAAGCCGCGGGTCCCGGTGCACTGCTCTGCGACCCCGACAACATCGAATCCATACACAAATACCTCACCGAACTGCTCGACGATAGCAGCATGGCCCAACGTCTGGCCGAAGTGGCCGACGACTATGCACGCAGCCATTTCGACCCCCGAACTCTCACCGAACAGCTGCACGACCTCTACAATGAGGTGTGCATATAATTACTCATCGTTTATCCAAATCATCAAACACACGCTGCAGGTAAGCCTTGCCCCAGCGCTGTGCCAGCCCCTCGGTGTCATGACTCCACTTGAGGGGTACATCGACTTGCCTGTTGTCCTGCATATACATGAGCGTCCTTACGCCCGTGCTATCACAAACATCCGCCAGAATGCCGAACCCATCGGGGTAGTCATAGAAGGCATAACGCGGTGTCGTAGGATCAAGCAGATCCTTGCTGAAATTGAAATCCTCATGATGGATACCCATCTGGCCCAACAGTGTCGCAGCGAAATCAGTCTGGTCGCCAAGCGCATCAATCGCATGTATCTCCTTACCTTCTCCATCGGTCGGCAGTTGCAGGGCGCCACCCGTCCAAACCATCGGGATATGATATCTATCGGGTTCCTGAAATTCCACACCCTCCGGATAATAACTGCAATGGTCGGGCATGGCAATGACGAGGAGGTTGTCCCATACGGCCGGATCGGCTTTCAGTTTGCTGATGAAATCGCCCAGACAGGAGTCGGTGTATGCAAACGAATTGGCAAAAGGATGCTCCAGACGTTTGAACGAGGGCACGTCATAGGGCTCATGGCTCGAAAGCGTGAGTACCACCTTGAAGAAAGGAGCCTCCTTCTTAGATACCTCTTCCCGAATGTTACGAAGTACACGATCGAATACCAGATGATCGGGAGCGCCCCATTGCTGCATGCGTTCGGCGCGCGAGAAATTATTCATGCTTACCACTTCCTCGACACCGCCCGTACGCAGGAAGCCGAGCATATTGGTGAAGTTGACATCGCCACCATAGACGAACTGCGGGCGATAACCCTCCTCCTTGAGTCGTTTGGGCAGATACTGGAGGTTATTACATTTCGACTGGTCCTTCATCACCGTCGTAGTGGGCTGGGCCGGATAACCAGCAAGGATGGAGGCCAGGCCGCGGTCGGTGCGCCACGAAGTGGCATAGAAACGCGTCCAACCCAATCCCTCGCCATACAAACGCGTAAGCTCCGGCATCACACGTGGATCGGCATCCGGATACAGGGCGCTGCAGGCTTTGCCGCTGAAGCTCTCGAGAATGATAAGCAATATGTTGGGACGAGGGGGTTTCAAAAGCGTGGGGCAAACACTTGCCGAATCCGCGACATTCACTGTCATCCGATCGAGTTCTTCCAAAGCCGCATCACATTCCTCGTCGCTCATGAAACGATACATCTCGCCATATTTCTTCTGTTTGCCCAGCGAATAGAAGAACGAAAACACGGGATTCACGGCTGCCTGGTTCAGGTTCATCTCGGTCGAGAAATAGGCACGGCCCACATTCATCGTGCTCTCGCTCACTCCACCACGGATACAGAGGAACGTCAATCCCGCCAATAGCAGACCGCCCAAGGTATGGAGGACTCGCTTCCCGAGCGGATCCTGATTTTTGGCTGCCTCCTCGCGCCACAAGTGGCTATGAGTACGCTCGGCAGGAGGCAATAGCTTATGCAGCAGACGTTCGATGAGATAGAGAATCAGTATAATAGTTCCGATGCCTACCACATACATCCACCACGTAGCTGAAGCCAAAGCCTCGGCAGGGTTGTCAAGCAGATAGATGAGCGGTGTAGCATCGAGGCGGAATCCCCAGTAGCCGAACAGCACCAAGTCGGTGATCCACAGCAGCAGAACGACGAAGAACAACAGACCCAGTAGCCAATACAGTACGTGACGATACCATTCGCCGGGCAGCCAGATGTGAACCAGCTTCAAGACCAACGGAAGAGCCACCACATAACCTGCTGTGGTAAGGTCCTGCGGTATGCTGTGCACCAGCACACGCAGCCAGTCCCCTGCCCCATAATGTCCAAAGATCCCATAGTGGAACAGCATGAAAACAAGCGTTCCAACCAGGAAAAAGCCCACTATTGATGCAAAAATTATTATCAGCTTCCTCATAACGATTTATTCCTATAAAAACCGCCGCAAAGGTAACAAAAAGAAAAGAAAACTGCAAAACTTAAGCCCCCAAATAATCAAATTCGCAAAAATTCAACGAAATTATGCGCAATTCATTTGGCATTTTGCGAAATAAAGGCTAACTTTGCACCGTTTTTTATATACAATGATGCATAATACTCTCCGTCGCACGGCCCTAGGCAATATCGCAGCCTATCTTCTCAACATGATTCTGGCCTACGTGGCCTTCATGATTTGCCGCATCGTCTATGTGGCTATCAACTGGACATCCTTCCACGAAGGCATTGCCCAGACTTCTTGGAATGATCTGATGTCAGGCTCCCTGTTGTTCGACACCTCGGCCCTACTCTACCTCAATGCGCTTTATCTGCTCCTGATGCTGCTGCCTTTCCACCTCAAGGAGAACGCACGCTATCACCGCATCGTGCGCATCGTCTTCCTGGTGTTCAATGGCATCGGCATCATCGCCAACCTCGCCGATGCTGTCTATTTCCCCTTCACGGGTCGTCGCACCACGGCAACGGTCTTCAACGAGTTCTCCAACGAAGGCAATCTGGGCGACATCGTGGGCACCGAACTTCTTCACAGCTGGTACCTCGTGCTATTGTTTGTTCTGATGATCTGGGCGATGTACAAGCTCTACGTCATGCCGTGTACTGACGACGATAACGACAAGCCCATCCGTCTTCGCTCCTACTATCCTACCCTTACGGCCGCCCTTCTCGTCATGGCAGGACTCACAGTGGCTGGTATGCGTGGCGGCTTCACCACAGCTGTGCGTCCCATTACCATCTCGAACGCCAACCAATATGTCAGCCGTCCTACCGATGCTGCCATCGTACTCAATACGCCCTTCTCCATCATCCGCACCTTAGGCAAGAAGACCTTTGCCGATCCCGGCTATTTCAGTTCTCAAGAGGAACTCGACGCTCACTTCACTCCCGAGCATTATCCTGCCGACAGCGCCGCCTTCGTACCGCGCAATGTCGTAGTCATTATCGTCGAGAGCTTGGGCCGCGAATACATCGGCGCACTCAACAACATGGGCCAATGCGGTGACAATTATCAAGGCTATACACCCTTCATCGACCAGCTCTGCCGACAGTCGTTCACCACCGACTGGTCGTTTGCCAACGGGCGCAAGTCCATCGACGCCATGCCCTCCATCCTCAGCGGCATCCCGATGTTCGTTGAACCCTTCTTCCTCACCTCCGCTTCACTCAACGAAGTGGGTGGACTGGCTCGCTGCCTCGGTGGCAAGGGCTACACCACCGCCTTCTTCCACGGCGCACAAAATGGCTCGATGGGCTTCCAGGCTTTCAGCCGCGCCACGGGCTTCGATGCCTACTACGGACGCACCGAATTCGATGCCGACCCAGACTTCGACGGAGAAAATGACTTCGATGGCACTTGGGCCATCTGGGACGAGCCATTCCTTCAGTTCTATGGCAAGAAGATGTCCGAGATGCAGGAACCGTTCATGACCACGGTTTTCACTGCCTCGTCGCACCATCCGTTTGCTATCCCCGAGCAATATCGCGACACCTTCCCCGAAGAAGGCATCGCCATGCACAAGTGCATCCGATACCTCGACCATGCGCTGCGTCGTTTCTTCGAACGTGTCAGCCGTGAGCCCTGGTACGATCGCACCCTCTTCGTCATTACGGGCGACCACACCAACCTCACCGATCAAGCCTATTACCAGACCGACCTCGGCTATTTTGGTTCACCCTTCATTCTTTTCGACCCCACGGGAACGCTTGTTGCGTCTCAGCGTCGTCATGCCATCGCACAACAGATTGATGTGATGCCCACCGTGCTTTCGGCACTTCATTATGACGAGCCTTACGTCGCCTTCGGATGCGACCTGCTCACCACGCCCGACCACCTCACCTGGGCCATCAACTATTCGGGCGGCATCTACCAATATGTCGAAGATGGATACCTCCTGCAGTTCGACGGTCTGCAGCCTCGTGCCCTCTACGACATCCTCGGCGACTGGTACCAGACCCGCAACCTCAAGGACGACCCATCTGCACAGTCCATCCTCAACACGCGTCTCCAGCGCACCAAAGCCATCATCCAAAGCTATATGCAGCGAATGGTCAATGATAGCCTGGTGATAAAAAATCCACAATAAACAATGGCCAAAAAGAAAGACAATCTCTTCTACCGAGCTCTATACTACATTATCCTCGTGCCGCTTTACGCCGTGTCGCTCCTCCCGATGTGGTGGCACTACTTCTGGTCCGACGTGTTCTACCTGCTCATCTATCGCGTGGTGCGTTATCGTCGGCATGTAGTGCGCCGCAACCTCACTGCTAGCTTCCCCGACAAGAGCGAGCCCGAACTTCGGAAGATCGAGAAGGAGTTCTACCACTACTTCTGCGACCTGCTGGTCGAGACCGTCAAGTTCTTCTCCATCAGCCCCGACGAGATGCGGCGCCGCATGAAGTTCGAGCAGATCGAACCTGTCGTTGACTCGTGCCGGCGTGGCAAGAATTGCGCCATCTATCTCGGACATTATGGCAACTGGGAATGGATCAGCACCATGCCACTCTGGTTCGACCCTGCAATAGGAAAGTGCACCCAGCTCTACCATCCCCTCGAGAACCCCGCTATGGACCGACTGATGGGATACATCCGCCAGCGTATGGGCAGTATCAACATCCCTGTCGAACAGTCAGTTCGTCACTTCGTCCGTTATCGCCAGCAAGGCATACCCATCCTCGTCGGTTTCATCGCCGACCAGGTGCCCCATTGGCGCAACATACACTATTGGACACCTTTCCTCAATCACCCCAAGACGCCCATCTTCACGGGTGCCGAACGTCTCACACGACAGTTCGACATGGATGCCTACTACGTCCACATCGAGCGTTTGCGCCGTGGCTATTGGAAGGCGACCTGTGTACTCATGGCACGTGACTGCAAACAGTCGAAGGAATTCGAGATCACCGAGATTTATACGCGTATGCTCGAGCAAAACATCCTCGAAGCGCCCCAGTACTGGCTGTGGACTCACAACCGCTGGAAGCGCACCTACGAGGAGTGGCTCACGAAAATCGATTCCGAAACAGGACGCATCAAGTAAATCTCTATCACGAATTTGAGAATTATAGAATGGATGACTACATGACCAGCCTCAATCACAGGCAGCGTGAGGCAGTAGAGGCCACCGAGGGCAGAATACGCGTGGTGGCCGGAGCGGGGTCGGGCAAGACCAAGGCGCTCACCTGTCGCTATGCCTATCTGGTCAACGTGCTGGGTGTAGATCCCGCCAACATCCTTTGCCTCACCTTCACCAACAAGGCTGCGCAGGAGATGCGACAACGCATCCACCGCCTCGTGGGCAGCGGCGACTACAACGACTTCGTTTGCACCATCCACGGCTTCTGCGTCAAATTCCTACGTCAGGAGATCCACCGCCTCGGTTATCCCAAGTCGTTCACGATCCTCGATGATGACGACCAGAAGCAGCTCGCCAAGCAGGTCATGGAGGAGCTTGGCCTCAACCGAACGGTTGAAACCGTCGGACAATTCCTCGATGCGACGGCAAATAAGAAGGTGGCTCTCTTCTTGCAACAGCCCAACTACATCGACCGCATGATGCTCACCGAGGGGCTCAGCGAGAGCTTCGACTCATCGGCCCTCGACCCCGAGCAAGCCAACGACATGGCCTTTGCCCGCTACCTGCAGTTACAGAAGAAAACGCTCGGTCTCGACTTCCAGGATCTCATCTTCTTCACCATCCATATCCTCAAGCGCTTCCCCGACGCTTGTCAGTACTGGCAGAACGAGATGGAGTACATCATGCTCGACGAGGCGCAGGACTGCAACAAGAGCGACTGGACCATCGTCGAGACGCTGCAGGGCATCCACCACAACCTCTTCATCGTGGGCGACCCCGATCAGGCCATCTACGAGTGGCGTGGTGCCAAGCCCAAGATGTTCATCGAATTCCAGAACGACAAAACCATTGTCCTCGACCAGAACTACCGTTCCACCTCCTCCATCCTCAATGTGGCCAATTCGGTGATCAGACGAAATCGCAACCGCGTACCCAAGAACCTCTTCACAACACGCAGCGGCGGCACCAAGGTCACTCATTTCCATGGTCGCAGCGACGAAGAAGAAGCCCGCTGGATTGTCGCCAAGATCCGCGCCCTCTGCCCTCCGTCTGACGCCACCACCTCCCTCAGCGACTTCGCCATCCTCTATCGTGCCAGCTATCTGAGCCGCGGCATCGAACAGGCTCTGGTGCGTGCTGGCATCGACTACGTCATTTGGGGCAGCGTCCGCTTCTTCGACCGCGCCGAAATCAAGGATGCCCTCTCCTATTTGCGTCTCATCGACCAAGGCGACGACCTCTCCTTCCTGCGTATTTGCAATGTACCCAGCCGCAAGGTGGGACGCGCCTACATGAGCCGTCTCAAGGCATTTGCCGATCACGATGGCACCACGCTCTACGATGCCCTCAAACGCCACATCAGCGCACGCGAACTCTACAAGGAATCGATGGTCCACTTCATCGACCTCATCGAGCGGTGCCGACAACTCGTCGAAGAGCGCATGAAGCTGCCCATCCTGCTCGACCAGCACGGTACCGTGGTCAGCACCCAGCGCCGAGACCACGTCATCAGCGACGTGCTCGACATGGTGCTCGAAGAGAGCGGCTACAAGCAGCTGCTGCGCGAGGACGATGACACCGACCGCCTGGAAAACCTCACCGAGCTGCTCCAAAGCGTGCAGAGCTACGAGGAAGCGCACCAGCAAGACGAAGTGCTCTCCATCAGCAGTTACCTACAGGAGATTGCCCTCTACACCAATATGGACCTCGACGACGTAAAGCAAGGCACCCCAAGACCAACAGCCAACGGCCAAAAGCCAACAGCCTCCCCCAAAGTCCGCCTCATGACCATCCATCAGGCCAAGGGTCTCGAGTTCCCTTACGTCTTCGTCACGGGACTCAGCGAAGGCATCTTCCCCAGCATGAAGACGCTACGCGAACGCAAGCGCGATGGCGAAGAGGAGGAACGACGACTGATGTACGTGGCCGTAACACGTGCCGAGAAGGAACTGTTCCTCACCGAAAGCGAAGGATTCAGCGCAGCAGCACGCCTCTCGAAGTATCCCAGCCGATTCCTACGCGAAATCAAACGTGACCTATTTGTCACCGAGGGCGATATGGATGAACTGCTCTGGCAGGAATCTTCCAAGATGGTCAAAACACTGGGATTGGACTTCGGCCAGGACGATGCCATGACCAGCAGTTCTCTCCCCTCCAGTGAAGATGTGTTCCCGCCAGGAACCCGTGTCAAGCACGACATACTCGGCGAAGGCACCATCATAGACTTTAACGAAGTACGAGGCTCCTACACCGTACAGTTCGGCAACGGCACTCGCAACATACGAGGAAACTTTTTGAAACCCATCTGATATGGCAAAACAACAATCGAATATACAGGAGCGCAGACGACTTTCGCTCGACTACCCCTGCATGTACTACGTCATCATGCACAATGACGACTTTACCACCATGGAATTTGTGGTCGAAGTACTCAAGACCGTCTTCTTCAAGCCAGAAGCAGAAGCTCAGCAACTCATGCTCAAAGTCCACAAGGAAGGCAAGGCCATCGTTGGCCTCTATACGCTCGATGTCGCCGTCAGCAAAAGCCAGAAGGCCATGCGCATGGCGCGCGACAAGGGCTTCCCCTTCAAACTCACTTGGGAACCCGAAAACAATTAACAATTAATAATTTACAATTAACAATTTGTTTTAGGAGAAAATATAAAAATGAACAAGACAGACAGGCTTAACAAGGCTTACGAATTTGCATTCCGATATGCTTGGAACAACCGCCACGAGTTCGTAACACCCGAGCACCTGCTCTACGGCATCGTCGAGCAGCCCGAGTTCGAGGCGTTATTCAAGAGCTATCAGGTCGATCCAACCATATTCAAGCAGAACCTGCAGAGAGATCTCGACAGGTTCGTTGACAAGGTGCCCGAGGAAGTTGGCGATTATGAACTGCTTGCCTCGACACAACTCATCCAGGTCATCGCTGTCAGCGAACAGATGGCCGCCAGCTCCGGCAACGACACGGTGGATATCCCCCACGTTCTCAATGCCATCATGCATCTCAACGAGTCGATGGCCCTTCATACCCTCGCTCACACCTTCACCGACGATCCGGGGGAATTCCTCCAATGCGTCACCATGGCCATGGACAACGAAGATCTGCCCATGCACGCCACGTCGCACGAAGACTACTCCATCGATGACGATTTCGAACCGTTCAGCGACGACTACACAACCGAACGCGAACGTGATCGCAAGGGCGAATGGCGCAACCTCGTCACCTGCATCAACGACCAGCTCGCCGATCATAACCCGCTCATCGGACGCGAAGCCGAACTCGACCGCACCATTCAGGTGCTCTGCCGTCGCGAGAAGAACAACCCCCTGCATGTGGGCGAGCCAGGTGTCGGCAAGACGGCACTGGTCTATGGCCTGGCCGAACGCATCGAACGCGGCAACGTGCCCCAACGTCTGCAAGGTGCCGTCATCTATCAGATGGACATGGGCTCGATGGTGGCTGGCACAACCTATCGCGGTGACTTCGAGAAGCGCATCAAGGCCGTGATGGAAGGTGTCAAGAGCGAAGGCAACGCCATCGTCTATATCGACGAGATTCACACCCTCATCGGTGCAGGTACCGGCGGTGATGGCTCGCTCGACGGCTCCAACATGCTCAAGCCCTACCTCGAAGGGGGCGAAATACGCTTCATTGGCTCCACCACCTACCAGGAGTACAACCGCTACTTCCAGAAGAGCAAGGGCATGGTGCGCCGCTTCCAACAGATCGACATCCCCGAGCCCTCGGTAGATGAGACCATCCGCATCCTCGAAGGCCTGCAGGCCAAATACGAAGCCTTCCATGGCATCAAATATGCCAAAGGCGTGTTGCGCTATGCCGTCGAAGCTTCGGCCAAGCATATCAGCGACCGCTTCCTGCCCGACAAGGCCATCGATCTCATCGACGAAGCCGGAGCCTATCGCGAACTGCATCCATTGATGCGCAAGGTGAAGGGCAAGCAGGTGCCACAGAAGACCCAATGGGTCGATAAGGAGCTCATCAACGATGTGCTGGCGCGTGTCTGTAAGATCGACCCCAAATCGCTCCACGACGAAGACACCCAGAACCTCGAAACCCTCTTCGAACGCATCACGGCACAGATTTACGGACAGGATCATGCCGTGCGCCAGGTGGTCGAAGCCGTGCAGATGGGCAAGGCAGGTCTGCTCGAAGACCAGAAGCCCATCGCCTCGCTTCTCTTCGTCGGTCCCACGGGCGTGGGCAAGACCGAGGTCTGCCGTGTGCTCGCCCAGGAACTGGGCATCGGTCTCGTGCGTTTCGACATGTCGGAATACACCGAGAAGCACACCGTCGCCAAGCTCATCGGCTCGCCAGCTGGTTATGTGGGTTACGAAGACGGCGGACTGCTCACCGACGCTATCCGCAAGACACCAAACTGCGTACTCCTGCTCGACGAGATCGAGAAGGCACACAGCGACATCTACAACATCCTGCTTCAGGTGATGGACTATGCAAAGCTCACCGACAACAAGGGACAGAAGGCCGATTTCCGCCACGTCATCCTCGTCATGACCTCCAACGCGGGCGCTCAGTATGCCCACCGCGCACAGGTAGGCTTCGGCAGCACCGTCTCGGCTGGACAAGCCATGCTCGGCACGGTCAAGAAGACATTCAAGCCCGAGTTCCTCAACCGCCTGTCGGGCACCGTGGTCTTCAACGACATGGATCGAACCATGGCCGGGATGATCCTCGACAAGAAGCTGCGCCAACTCAGCCAGCGTCTTGCTTCGCGCAACGTCACCCTTGAACTCACCGAAGCAGCTCACAACCTACTGTTGGAAAAAGGCTACACCCGCGAGATGGGAGCCCGCGAGATGGATCGTCAGATCAACCAGCTGCTCAGTCCCCTTCTGATGCGCGAGATCCTCTTCGGCAGCCTCAAGAAAGGAGGCAAGGCCACCGTAGATATTGATGGAGAAGCGCTGAAGCTTCTATATAACAACGAATGCTTTCATTGATATTTAGGTAAAAATGGCATCGTCTCTGGTTTCAATAGCCAAGATCAAATTTGGACGAGCTTTATTTTATGCACGAAGTGCAATTTTATGTCGCCATTGAGGCGACAATTTTCCGGATTGTGAGACGGGCTATTGAAGCCCACGTCTCAAATCCATTTTCACCTCCTATTTGTTATTATCGGTTTTTGTCTTCGACTAATCGAAATGGTCGCTGCAATAATCCGCGCTAAACTAACTAAAAGTCACTCCGAATGCGGAATGACCTATTTCAAACCACGGCATACCCTTTCTTAGCCAAGATTGGGTATGCAGCGATCGTTTCATGACCATTTTCGGCCAAGATTGGTTATGGTCCAACCAAAGAATGACCATTCCTGGCCAAGATTGGTTATAGTCTCAACCGAAGAATAACCATTCTTAGCCAAGATTGGTTATGGTCCGACCGAAGAATGACCATTCTTGGCCAAGATTGGGTATGCGCCAATCGAAGAATGACCATTTTCGGCTAAGATTGGGTATAGTCTAATCGAAGAATGACCATTCTTGGCCAAGATTGGTTATAGTCCAACCGAAGAATAACCATTCCTGGCGCAAATTGGTCATACTGCACTTTGACAAAGGCGCGACACCACACGATGTCGCGCCTTCTGTTGAATTGTTTGAGCGAGAAAAGACTGAATCTTCTATGTTTCGATGTATAATCTAGTCAAGTTGTTTCAGGGCAAGACATATCCATTCCGTTATAACTCCAAAGTTCACCGGATCACCTCCACAATAAGCATAAGGACTAGTCCCATAGTACTTCTCTGCCATTAGATCCATGCTATGCCACCGACCTATTGCCGCATCATTGTGCCGTGCGCCATGGTCATACCAGTCGAGGCCGAACTTGCGGTCGAGCTCCTTTCCGTTGTACTTGTATCTCTGTACGTCGCCGTTGGTGCTCTCCGCGAACAAGGCGCCGTAAGGGTAGTAGTGGTTGTTCCCTACGGTCACGTCCGAGAGAAGAGTCTGCACGATGCTGTCGTTCTGCGTGACAACTACACGATTGTTTCCCTGATGGTCCTTCAGGTAGAAATAGTAGGTAGGTACTCAGGGCGCACTGAAATATACAGTTTTTTTGACAATCTGTTATTTCCCCTCAGTTAATTTCTTGTTTTTCAAAGATCATATGCCGGCTTCATGTAAAGGTGGCTTGCGCAGCTTTTTCACTACATTAGCTTTGTAGGGGGTAGGAAACTTTCGATAATATTAATGGAATTACTATTCTTTTGGAACAGAACTATCATTTTTTACTTCAAACAAATACCAATTATCAAAGAGATGTGTGGAATTTATTACTTCCTTTTCATTATAATTGTTCATTTCTTGGTCAAGTTCGTCCATCTTGAGTTCTGATTTAATTATTCGATATACCATTCCTTTTTTATATAGTAATATTGTTATATATTCTTTAGGTTCATGAAATGAGAACCTCGAATTTAGATAACCCCAAAATAATGTACATGTAGAATCTGCAATGTTATTACATATACCATAAGTCTCTTTAATTGAATTGACGAATTGTAATGAATCTCTTTCTCTTAATATTGCCAGTTTATTATTTATACTAAATTTCTCCATTAGATTTATACCACAATTATCATGATTGAAAGGGCCAAAATCAAAAACAAAAAACGTGCTATCTTTATGGAATCTATAAAAATAATATAATATGATATCTTTACCATACTCATTTACATCTTCGCGTCTAACTGTTGGTCCTGTAACTGTAAACAATTGATTTTCCTCTGCCTGCTCGGCAATGGAGTCTAACAAATACCTATTGGAAATAATTGCATCTCGCACTTCGAAGAAATCGTTAATTGCTTCGAGCTGCCTGTTTGACTTGGCGGTTAGCATATCGTTTCGAACAGCTAATACTATACAGCTAACTACTAAACCTAAAACAAATAAAAAGACAATGAAAAAGGATAAATATTTTTTCAATTTCATAACTTTAGTGTTTAGATATCTATGGCCAATTTGTAGAAAAAGTCTTTCATTCTTACGTAATTGGCAATTCTTACATCAACAATTCATCTATAAAATAGCTAAAGAATCGTTTTATTCTTTTGAGTCATTTTATACTTTCAAAATCCGAAGTAATTCTTAAATAATGATGGTTGAGGACAAAACAAGTATCCTAAACTAATCGATTTCATGTCATCAATTGAATCAAACTGAAGATTATTATGTTTAAGGCTGTCTATATTTCCTCCAATTAATGACACAGATAAAGGAATACCCAATCTTCGCATCCCTGCACCCCAAAGATAATTGCCAAAATTAAAACTATCGTGGGCTATATTTGTGTTATCATTTGGAATAAACAAATGTCTCGGTCTATCTTGAATTAAGGGATAATTTACGAAATCTAGAGTTCCATTTGTTCCCCTACTCTGCATGAAAGCATAAGCTAATGATAAGTAGCGATATCCAAAAGGTAAACTACCTAACCAACCTGGAACACATTCTATTTGACTTTTTAAAGTTTCTTTATCAATGAGACTAACTCCAGTTAATAAGCTTTTATCTAGTATATCCTCATCTGTTAAATTGTCTTTTTTCTTAAATCTATCCGCATCTTTTTGATATACAAAACTAAATTGTATTATTTGACCCGAATCCGTTTTTATTATCCCTATGTGTTTCCCATCACTTATTATTTTGTTGTCATAATTGGCAGTTTTCCCATCTTTATTCATTTTGAAATAAAGTGTGTCCAGTCCATTGTAATCACCCAAATTCACAGGGTCTCCCATACAGTAGCTGTACGGACTGAATTGAGGATTGTCTTCCGTCATCGGGTCAATCCTGTCCCACGTCGGAGCCATGGCAAAATACTGACGCGCATGGATGTCATAGTTGTCCAGTCCGAAGGTGCGGTCAAGTTCCTTGCCCTCAAACTTGTACTTCTGCACGTTTTCGTTCGTGCTAATATCGCCAATCACACCACCGTAGGGATAGTAGTGGGTGATTTGCTCGATAATGCTGTCACGGACTACCAAACGGTTGTTCCCCATATAGTCACTAATGTATAAATGCCAGCCGTCGATGGTGTCATTGCTGAATGACACGTATCCTCCGTCAAAACGGTACATGCCCAGATGGCTGTCCCTCATGACAAGGTTCCCGAGGTAATCGGTCGTGTCCCGTGTCACAGAGCCGCCGATGCCTGACAGCACATGGACTGTGCGCAGCCTTGTCCCGTCGGGAGCATACACATAGTCTATGCCGTTCGTGCCGCTGAAGGCGATGGCCTGCGGGTTGTTGCACTGATCGTAGGTGATGGACCCGATGCCGCGGTTCGTGTCCATCGTCAGACGACCGTTGCCGTCGTACGTGTATTCCTGGGGGATGTTCGTGCCGTCAACAAAGTCAGAGGCACCGGTATAGGTCAGGTTCTTCTCTGCATGGTCCTCGATGGCGACGAGCTGGTTGCCGCTGCGGGTGATTTCCAGGCTGTCAATGACTCCATAGCCGCGCAGGTTATTCATGCCGTAGCGTGCGACATCGGAGACATTGCTGTTCTTGTCATACCGTA
>JAFZBE010000026.1 GCA_017561935.1 Bacteroidales bacterium
ATCAACCCAAGAAAATGAGGAGCAAATAACCCACGATGCCGCCGAGGATACCGATGGTGAGACCCGACTTGGCCATATCAGAGGTATTGATGATACCCGTCGAAGAAGCAATGGCATTGGGTGGAGTGGAGATAGGAAGTGTCATGGCAAGCGAAGCAGCCATAGCCGTACCGAAGAGGAGGCAGCGGATGCCGCCAATCTCAAGGAGTTTGTCACCCATGCCCACGCCGACAGCGCAGAGGATGGGGATGAGTAGGGCTGCCGTAGCGGAGTTAGAGATGAAGTTGGAGAGTATCCAGCAGATGAGTCCTGCAGCGATGAGCACAACAATGGGCGACCACGAACCGAACGGAATAGCTGTTACAAGATCATGAGCGAGGCCCGACTTGTTGAAACCAAGACCGAGGGCGAAACCGCCGGCAACCATCCAGAGCACCGACCAGTTGATCTTCTCAAGGTCGGATTTGTGCAGGATGCCTGTGAGACAGAGGCAGCAGATGGGCACGAGAGCCACAACGTTGGCGTTAAGGTGGTTCCACTCGCCCGTGAACCAGAGGATAATGGTAAGGGCGAAAGTGATGCCTACCACCCATGTCTTGTATCCTTTGCGCAAACCACCTTCGATATTGATCTCGACACGCTCACCCTTCTGGAAGGGGAACATGAGCTGAAGTACCACCCATCCAATGACGAGAGTAATCAAGGTCACGGGAGTCATGAGGGCACACCATTCGCCAAACGACACCTCATGTACCTCCTGTCCGGCCTCACGCAGCATATCGAGTGTTGCCGGGTCGTTAAGGTACTTCATGGCAACGCCATTAGGAGGTGTACCGATAGGGGTAGCGATACCACCGATATTAGCTCCCAGAGGAATGGCCATGGCAAGTGCAATCTTGCCCTTGCTATTGCCAGGGAGCGAACGGAGTACGGGAGCCAAGAAGGCAAGCATCATGGCTGCAGTGGCCGTATTGGAGATGAATGCCGAGAAAAGCGCAGTTACAAGAATAAAACCCGCCAGCACTGAAGCAGGACGCGAACCGAATGGCTTCAGCAGTGCCTTTGCCATAAATACGTCCAAACCCACCTTCTCGACAGCGATAGCCAAAACGAAACCGCCCATGAAAAGCATGACAACAGGATCGGCAAAGGTTGCCATGATAGCCTTATAGTCGATGCCAAGGCCATACTGCTGCTGGATTTCGATGGGATCTTTCGCAGAAGCAACCTTCATGAACCATAGCGAGGAATCGGATACGGTAAGCAGCATCACAACAATGATGAGCACCGAAGTACACCATGTTGGTATAGCTTCTGACAACCAGAGAATGGCTGCTGTCAAAAAGATGGCTACCACACGGACTTCAACAGCTGTGAGGTTGGGAAGACCATAGGTAGCAGGATCGAGAAATAAAATGCCGAAATAGGCGATAAATGCCAGGAAACCTCCAATGACCGTCTTTAAATTGGCCGGATTTTGAAGATTCCTATAGCGACGCAAAAGAATACTGAAAACATTCATGCTTCTTTTTGATTGGAATTTGTGTTTCGTGAAAGAATCGTTTTTGTGCTTGCAAAGATAGCGAAAAATCAAACACTATCATGCAAATAATCCGAATTTCTATTAATTTTGGCCGATTTTATATCATTTTTGCACCATCATATTGCAAAATCGTATATCTTTGCATCAAAAATACAAGACAATATGACTTTCAAAGAACGCTGGAAAAACCTAATGTCCAATCAGGAGCTGAAGGACAAATTGTATAGAATTGTTTTCGGCAGCGAAACTGAAGCTGGAAAGAAATTCGATGTCGTTCTGATTATCGCCATCATCCTGAGCATCCTGATTGTAATGTGCGACTCGCTGTTTCGCAGTCACATCTGGGTCATACGCACCTTTGTGGTGTTGGAATATCTGCTTACCATCTTTTTCACCATCGAGTATGTTGTTCGTCTCTACTGTTCACCCAAGCCTAGGGCTTATGCACTAAGTTTCTTCGGCATCATCGACCTGGTGTCGATCCTTCCGATGTATTTGGGATTCTTTCTGCATGGAGCACGATATATGCTATTGCTCCGATCATTCCGACTGATCCGTGTGTTCCGCATCTTCAAGTTGTTCGCGTTCCTCGAAGAAGGACATCTGTTGCTCAAGTCGATACGTGACTCGCTTCACAAGATGGTGTTTTTCTTTCTTTTCGTGGTCATCGTGGTTATCTGCCTCGGTACTGTGATGTACATCGTGGAGAGTGGTGTCGAGGGTTCGCAATACACCGACATCCCAACGAGTATCTACTGGGCTGTGGTGACCATGACTACCGTAGGATATGGCGACATCACCCCTGTGACCAGCATGGGGCGATTCTTTAGCACCATTGTGATGCTTCTGGGTTATACCACGATGGCTGTACCACCCGCCATCGTCACGTCGGAAATGGTGAAGAACACCAAGAAGCAGATTCGCCGCGTCTGTCCCAACTGCGGAAGAATCGGTCACGACAAGGATGCCCTGTTCTGCAAGTTTTGTGGTTCGCCACTTGAGTCCATAACTCCAGCACAAAGTGCCAAAGAAAAGAACAATCAAGAAGTGAAAGACAACAGTTAATGTAAGCTAAGGTATGGGACATAAATATAAGGCAAACGACTCGTTGGCCGAACTCATCAGTGACGACTTCAAACTGCTACAGGTGCTCAGCCGTTTCGGTATTGCGCTCGGATTCGGCGACAAACTTGTGGAACAGGTATGCAAGGAGAATAATGTTGACACCGATACATTCGTCGCCGTTTGTAACTTCATCAGCCAGGGCATCAAACCTTCGTTCGACGAATTCACCACGCTCAACGTGGAGAGTCTGCTGACCTACCTCCGCAACAGTCACAACTTTTTCCTCGACTTCATGCTCCCGAGCATTCGTCGGGAGTTCGTGGATTCGGTCGATTGCTCGACCCACAACGAGATTGGGTTCCTCATTCTGAAATTCTTTGATGACTATGTGGCCGAGATCGCCAAACACCAAGCCTACGAGTCGGAACACTTCTTCAACTACGTGGAAGGCCTGCTCCAAGGCAAACGCAAGACCGACATCTGCCTCGCCAACCTCGAGAACGACCGCGTTCACAAGGATCACGACAAACTCATTGCCCAAAAGATGTCCGACCTGAAGAACATCATCATCCGCTACTGTCCCACCTCATCGCACAAGGAACAACTCAACGATGCTCTGCTCCATCTCTTCGAGTTCGAAACCGATCTCAGCAGTCACACCCAGCTCGAGGACACCATCTTCATCCCCATCGTCTCGCTCCTCGAAAGCCGTGTAGATATCAACGAGGATTTGGACGACAATGCAAACGACGGCATCTTGGGAAAGAACACCCTCAGCGATCGCGAGAAGGAAATCATTACTGGGGTGGTGAAAGGCCAGACCAATAAAGAGATTGCCGATAATCTCTTCATTTCGATCCACACCGTCCTAACACATCGTCGAAACATCGCCCGCAAACTTGGGATCCACTCCCCTGCCGGATTGGTCATCTACGCCATTGTCAACGGCATCGTATCTATTCAAGACATCAAAGATCTCTCCTACACATAAAGAACGTCTGCCTTAATCCAAACAAAATAGCGCCGGGCAAAAACCCGACGCTATATTTTTTCGATAATGAGCGGACCCATCAATAGAAGATCGAGATGAGGCCGTAGCCCACAAGGCAGGATACGATTACCGAAATCAAGCCTGGCATCATGAACGAGTGGTTCAAGAGATACTTACCGATGACTGTAGTGCCTGAGCGGTCGAAGTTCACAGTAGCAATATCGGAAGGATAGTTCGGGATGAAGAAGTATCCATAAACCGATGGGAGCAGGCCGAGGAGCACTGGTCCTGCGATGCCGAGAGAGTAGGCCAATGGAAGCATGGCTACTACAACAGCACCCTGCGAGTTGATGAGCACGGACACAGCAAAGAAGGCGAAGGCGATCGCCCAAGGATATTTGGCGACAATGTCCTGAAGGCCTGCCTGCATCTCGGTCATGTAGTTGCTGAAATAGGTATCGGCCAACCAAGCGATGCCGTAGATAGCGACAACGGCGACCATACCTGACTGCCATACGGCACCCGAAACGGCCTTCTTTGGCTTGGCCTTGGCAAACAGAATCATACATGCTGCAGCCGCAATCATGACAATCTGGATGATGAGATTCATCTTCAGTGGCTTTTCGTCAAATACCGGACGGATATCACAATCAAGAATCTGGCAGATAGAGAAGATGACGATGACGGCGAGGGCAAGGAGGAAGATATACACCGAACGCTTGGCCTCAGGGGTGATCTCCTTATCGAGCAGGGTTGCCGAATTGCCATACATGTAGTGATAGAGCTCGGGATCCTGGCAACGTGCCTGGAACTCGGGATCCTTATCGAGGTCGAGACCACGCTTGTAGCTGGCAAGAGCTGCAGCCATCAGACCGCAAAGACAGGCGGGAATTGTGATGGCTATGACCTGAAGGTTGCTGACATCAAAGCCGTTGGCTGCCGAAATCGTGGTGAAGGACACTACGGCGGCAGCAATGGGCGAACAGGTGATACCTACCTGCGAGGCGATGGATGCCACACCACAAGGACGCTCGGGACGAATGCCTTTTTTAAGAGCGATATCGCAGATAATCGGCATCAAGGTATAAACAACGTGACCAGTGCCAACAAACACAGTGAGGAAGAAAGTGCAGAGAGGTGCAAGGAAGGTGATGTTGTTGGGATGCTTGCGCAACATCTTCTCTGCAATCTGAATCATCCAATCCATACCGCCTGCAGCCTGCAACATGCCGGCGCAGGTTACAGCTGCGATGATGATGTAGATAACATCGGTGGGTGGAGTACCTGGCTTCAGGTGGAAGCCGAACACGAGAATAGCCAAACCAATGCCGGAGATGGCACCCAGCGCAAGGCTACCGTAACGCGAACCTACATAGAGCGCTCCCAAGACGATGAGCAGCTCAAGAATCATAAGGAACATAATAATAATATATTTAGTTTAAGGTAAAAAATGACTAGTGTAAAATACGCTTTCGTGTTCTAACAAATTGTGGGGACAAAGATATGAAATTTCACGGAAAACACAAAATGTTTTGTCGTTTTTTTTGGAAAAACATGTCCTAAAACATATTTTTCATCCCTAAATATTTGCTTTTTCTGTAAATTAGGCGTATATTTGCACCCTCTTTTCGAATAGGAGACCACAATAACGATAAAGATATACACCTTTTTAATAAAATAAGCAAAATGGGTATCAACATCACGACACAGGATCTGTTGGAAATCCTCGACCAGACACCCGCCACGCAGAACATCATGCTTGTGGGGCGTCATGGTATCGGCAAAAGTGAAATCCTTACACAATATTTCTCGGCAAAAGGCATGAAAGTTGTCGCCCTCTTTCTGGGCCAGATGTCTGATCCAGGCGACCTGATTGGCTTGCCATCGAAAGCAGAATACTCGACAGGAAGCAACAACAGTAATGTCTCCTTTCGCACCGAATTCATCCCACCCTATTGGTGGCCTCTCAACAACGAACCCATCGTGCTCTTCCTCGATGAACTCAATCGCGCCCGTCCGGAAGTGCTCCAGACCATCATGGACCTTGCGCTGAATCGCAAACTGGCCGGCAGACTGCTGCCCGAAGGGTCGCGTATCATCTCGGCGGTCAATGCCGGCGAAGAATATCAATTGACCGACCTCGATCCCGCACTCGTCTCTCGATTCAACATCTATAATTTCCGCCCCACCATCAACGAATGGCTGCTATGGGCCGAAAGGGAGAAGATCGACTACCGCGTCGTGGAATTCATTCAGAACGAAGGTGTGTGGCTCGATGGCAACGAGGGACAAAAGGCTGGCATCGACACCGGCCTTGACAAAACTCCCGACCGTCGTGCCTGGAAAAAAGTGTCCGACGTAATCGTGGGTAAGGAAGAACTGAACGAACTGCACAAGAAACTTGTGGCAGGCATCGTCGGGCCCGCTGCCACAAGCCGTTTCTTCGGTTCAATCACAGGCGACAAGGTCCTATCGGGCATGGAGGTACTGCTCCACTTCGACAAATGCAAAACCGTGCTCAGCAAGTACAAACTGCACCAATTCGCCATAGTCAACGACGGTATCTTCCGCTATCTGGAAGCAGGCGACATTAAGGCTGACAACATCCAGACAATCACCGACAACCTGCTAGCTTACTACGCATTGCTCGAAAAGGCGAAGAATCAGGAAGCCATCGCACATTTCGCCTCAGTGTTTGAAAAGAATGCCTATCCCAAAGCCATCCTCTTCATCCTTGACAATACGCCCAGGATCTACGACAAGCTGATGAAGTTCATCGCCAATCTCTAATCCCCTTCTATTAATTGTTAACTATTAATTGACTATGGTTCATATTGGCGACACATTGGTCAGTGAAGACGTACTCTCTGAAGCCTTCTGTTGTGACCTCAGCGTTTGCAAAGGCAACTGTTGCAACAGTGAAGGCGACAGCGGCGCACCCCTTGAAGAAGACGAACTACAGGCCATGAAGGAGGTCATCCCCATCGTGTGGGACGACCTGACACCCCGCGGACAGAAATCGCTTCGCGAAACGGGTCCTTACTTCAAGGATAAGGCCGGTGACTGGGTGACCACCGTCGTTGATGGACACGATTGTGTCTTTTGCACCTACAACGACACCAACGTCGATGCTCCGCTCAAGGGAGCCTGCCTCTGCGCCATCGAAAAGGCATTTCGCGAAGGAAAATTCACGACATTGCCAGGCTATCGCGACGGCAAGGCACCATTCATCAAACCCATTTCCTGCCAACTTTACCCTATCCGCCTGAAGAAAATCGGCGAATACACAGCAGTGAATTACGACAAACAGCCCTCCATGTGCGGATGTGCCAAAAAACTCGGCAGGAAGAAGGACATACACATCTACCAATGCGTTCGCGACGGACTGATTCGTCGATTCGGAGAGGAGTGGTACAACGAGCTGGAAATATGTGCCAATGAGATGAAAAAAATCGGCATGTTGTGAACAAAACAGACAGAAAACAAGGAAAATTTACCCTGATTTTGCAAAAATCGGGGCATTTTTTTTGACAATTCCAAAAAAATACATATCTTCGCACACAATTTTATGTCATGAGTATCGACTTTCGCAAACTGACCAGCGACTTACACAGGCTGATAGGCCAACTCAAGAAACGTTGCCTTGAGACAGAAGCCCGCGTAGCGGACCTGCAGCGGCAACTGGATGAACAGCAGGAAAAATGTAGGAAACTGGAGAAGGAGAAAGCCGAACTCGACAGAAAATATCAGAATCTCCAGTCCGGGCTGGCCGCCACGGGAAATGATCCCGAGCAGGTGGAACGGCTGAAGAGACAATACCTCGCCATGGTAAGCGAGATAGATGCTTGCATCCAGACGTTGCAACATGGATAAAAAGATCAGAATCAATATACAGGTCGGAGAGTCGATCTATCCCCTGTGGGTTGAGCCCAAAGATGAACCACTCTTTCGCGAGGCCGCCCGTATGGTGAACCGAAGACTCATTGCCTATAGTACCAAATTCCGAGGTGCAAATCTCCCCTCCGAGCGAGTGATGGCTATGGCTGCCATCGATTTGGCAGTATTGTGCCAAAAGCAAGGTAACAATGCCAACCTCGAAGCCACGGAAGCCACTCTGGCAAACATCGTGGCGGATTTGCAGGAGTTCCTTGGTGAGGACGCTACACAGTCCTGAACCATCGTTGCATCCTCGACTATAAGCCTAAGACTGCACACACAATTCCCTTTTCCCGCAAGCATCCACCGCTTACCGGCATCTCTTCTTCGAGAATGTCGGCGCTGCTGCATTTGCACATTTTTAACTCTATTATATACTTTCAATCCCTGTTCTATCAATGACATCAATAATCTTAGCAGCGATCATCGGTTTCGTCATCGGAGGCGTCATCGTTTTCGCTATATGGAACACATTCCTGGGCAAGTCCTATAAGAAGACCCTTGCTGAGGCCGAGAAAGAAGGCGAACTTCTCAAGGAGCAGAAGCTCGTTGAAGCGAAGGAAAAGATCAGCCGTATGCAGAGCGAATTGGACCGCCAGGCCAATCAGCGCAACCAGAAGATGCAGCAGAACGAGCAGCGCATCAAGCAGCAGCAACAGCAGCTCCAGCAAAAACAGAGCGAACTGGACCGTCGCATCAACGACAACGACAACACCCGTCAGAATCTGCAGAAGCAGCTCGATCTGGTGGAGCAAAAGAAGAAGGAGGCCGATGCACGCATCACCGAAGGCCGCAAGATGCTCGAGCAGATTGCCGGTTTGAGCGCCGAAGAAGCCAAGAAGAACCTCATCGAAGGACTGAAGGACGAGGCAAAGACCGAAGCTGCCAGTTACATCAACGAAATCATGGACGATGCCCGCATGACGGCCAACAAGGAGGCCAAGTCGATTGTCATCAAGACCATCCAACGTGTCGCCACCGAAACAGCCGTCGAGAACTCCGTCACCGTCTTCCACATCGACTCCGATGAGGTGAAAGGACGCATCATCGGGCGTGAGGGCCGCAACATCCGCGCTCTGGAAGCCGCCACCGGCGTCGAGGTCGTCGTTGACGACACTCCCGAAGCCATCGTCCTCTCCTGTTTCGATCCCGTTCGCCGCGAGGTGGCACGTCTTGCACTCCATCAGCTTGTGCTCGACGGCCGCATCCATCCTGCTCGCATCGAGGAGGTGGTGGCCAAGGTCAAGAAACAGCTCGAAGAAGAGATCATCGAGACTGGCAAACGCACTTGTATCGACATGGGTGTGCATGGCCTCCATCCCGAACTGATACGTATGATCGGCAAGATGAAGTATCGCTCATCTTACGGCCAGAACCTCCTGCAGCACGCTCGCGAGACTGCCAACCTCTGTGCCATCATGGCTGCCGAGCTCGGACTGAATGTCAAGAAGGCTCGCCGCGCAGGCTTGCTCCACGACATCGGCAAAGTGCCCGACGATGAACCCGAATTGCCACACGCATTGCTTGGCGCAAAGATTGCCGAGGAATATAAGGAAAAGACCGACATCGTCAATGCCATCGCCGCACACCACGAGGAGTGTGAGATGACTTCTATCATCGCTCCTATCGTACAGATCTGCGATGCCATCTCGGGTGCTCGTCCCGGTGCTCGTCGTGAGATTGTCGAAGCCTACATCAAACGTCTCAACGACCTCGAAAACCTCGCACAGTCGTATCCCGGCGTTGTCAAGTCGTATGCCATCCAGGCCGGTCGCGAACTGCGCGTCATCGTCGGTGCCGACAAGATCAGCGATGCCGAGGCCGAGAAGCTCTCTGCCGATATCGCCCGTAAGATACAGACCGAGATGACCTATCCCGGACAGGTTAAGATTACCGTGATTCGCGAAACACGTTCCGTAGCTTACGCCAAGTAAGCGGAGGTGCTATTGCTGAAAGGATATCTCATGGCAGCAAAAAAAGAATTCGAGTATATTGACGCCATAGAACCATTTGAGGTTTTTCAATCGGAACCCTGCCAGAAAGATTCGGACAACCGCCGAAGTCACTGCCAGATCTGCCGACAGAACAAACCCCAGATGGTCTATGACTACATGGACGATGCTCCTGAGCTGGTCGGTGAGTGCCCGTATGTGGAGGTGCAGTTCAAGAACACCCGCAAAGGATACTACCTCAACTCCGAAGGTCTGGACCTGCACAAGGGTGATATCGTGGCTGTCGAGGGCAATCCCGGACACGACATCGGCGAGGTGACACTTACCGGCTATCTGGTGCATCTGCAGATGAAGAAGAGCAACTTCCACTTCGATTCGCCCGATGCCCAGAAGAAGGTGTTCCGTCATGCCCGCGAGAACGACATGCAGCGCTATTACGAAGCGAAAGCCCGCGAACAGGAGACGATGCTCCGCAGTCGTCAGATTGCCGAGGGCCTGGGTCTGGAGATGAAGATCGGCGACGTAGAGTTCCAAGGCGATGGGCAGAAGGCCATCTTCTATTATATTGCCGACGGTCGCGTCGATTTCCGACAGCTCATCAAGGATCTGGCGGCAGCTTTCAAAATACGCATCGAGATGAAGCAGATCGGCGCACGTCAAGAGGCAGGGCGTATCGGCGGCATCGGCCCATGCGGCCGCGAACTCTGTTGCGCCAAGTGGCAGACTCGGTTCCAATCGGTCGGCACTGCTGCTGCCCGATTCCAAGATCTCTCACTCAATCCCCAGAAGCTGGCAGGACAGTGCGCCAAGTTGAAGTGCTGCCTCAATTACGAGGTGGACTGCTACATGGAAGCCAACAACGAGATTCCCGGCAAGGACATCGTCCTTTACACACTCGGTGGCGAATGGCATCTCTTCAAGGTCGATACCCTAGCGCGCAAATGCACCTATTCGTCAGGACGGGAAGGCGGCTTCAACCTGGTCACGATCTCTGCCCAGCGTGCGTTTGACGTTTATCATCAGAACAAACGTGGCGAGAAGCCCGACCGACTCGACATCGAGGGCAGCGAGACTGTAAACAGCCCGGAATTTACCGATGGAGTTGGCGACGAGGCTCTCAATCGCTTCGACCGATCGAAGAAAAAGAAAAAGCGCACTAACAAGATACGCAACAATGACAACAAACAGCAGGATAGTCACAATCAGGGCAATCCGGCGAATGGTGATGTTGACAACAATGGCGGTGGCAGCACTGATGGTGAGCGCCTGCCAAAACAACACGGACGGAACTGAGCCTGACTACAATGTGGTCATCGATGTTCCCATGCTCGGATGGAAAGTTGCCGACACCCTGTTCTTCCCCATTCAAATCACTAGTCCCTCGACTATTCGCACCCCTCTCCTTCAGGGTATTCCCTACCAGTTGGGCTACAGTATCCGAATGTCGGCCGACTATCGTTATGCTCGAGTGCCTATGCATCTCATCATCCAGCAGACCGACACCACAGGAGGCCATGAGCACATCGTGCGCAATGTCTTGCGACAGCACATAGCTCCAGCTGTGCGCGACACCCTTGGCCACCCCCTCGGACCGTCCTGGGGTTCACTCATCGACTACGACAACTACATCAACGATCTGACCATACGATTCGATTCGGTAGGCTCCTATCGCATAATGCTGATACCCGATACCAGAGACGCGTCAGGCTTTGTCGGGCTCTCGGCGATAGGTCTAACATTGTCAAAACAATAAAATTTCAACTTTCGCTCTCGCGAAAGTTGAAATTTTTATCACTTGTCATGCAAGGTTTCCCATTTTTCTGCATTTAATTGATAAATCAAGATCATAGACGACTATAAAAATATCTTTTCCATTCCATTATGTTTAACAAAGGTATTTTCCTCTGGTTATTATTCCTTCTCCTTGCCTTCCCGGCTATCCTCGAGGCACAAACGAAAGAGCAATACCTGCAAGTTGCTGGTGATCATGCGGCCCTCTATCAGGGGCGCATCGAACCCGGGTTCCCACAGCAGGCATGGACCGACCATCCTTACTGGGACAGCAAGGAATTTGTTGTCGGCGACATCTGTTTCAAGGGTATTCTTTATCCGAATGTCGGACTGCGCTTCGACATCTATCGCGACTGGCTGGCCGTTCTCACCCCGGTAAGGGGAATAGCTATCCTTCCCGACCAGGACAAGATCGATTACTTTGTCATCGATGGCAAGCGATTTGTACGCATCGACGGATACTTCTGCCAAATACTCCAGGAAGGGGAACATGTGGCCTTGGTTCATCGTCGCCTCAAGAGTCGAATGGGCGATGTCATTGTAGATTTGCATACGGTGCACAAACTAATAACCAACGACGACTATTTCCTGTACACGCCCGATTCGGAACCTCTCAAGCTCAAGAATGTCAAGACCCTCATCGAGGCATATCCCCAATTCAAGCAGCCGCTGCGCAGCAATAGCCGCAAGTTGAAGCACAAATACCACGACAAGTACTTCGAGAAAAGCCTGTGCGAAGATGTGGCCTATCTGGATCAATTGCTCGCAGGCACCCCTCTCTTCTCTCTTCAGGACTCTTCTGACCTTTCGGGTCTTCCAGCTCCGAGCACTTTCGCTTGGAGCCAGGCTCCCGATTCCATCTTCTCGAACGAACCAGTAAACATCAAGGCATTCTACGCCTATCGTGGTGACAATAAACCCGAATATGAGGAAGAGGAAACCTATCTCGAATCGGACATCTTCACCGATCTCGAACCCATTCGCGAAGACCACATCCTCGACGAGGTAACTGTTCAAGGTTTCATGCAGAAGGTCAACAACGCCCAGGTGGGCATGGAGAAATTCCGTCCTGCACAGCTTCGCAACATCCCCTTGGCACTGGGCGAAGCCGACGTGATGAAGATGGTGCAGACACTCCCTGGTGTCAAGACCATGGGCGAAGCGTCGAGCGGCTTCAATGTACGAGGCGGTGCCGCCGACCAGAATCTCATCCTGCTCAACGGCAACACCGTCTTCAATCCGATGCACATGTTCGGCATCTTCTCGGCCTTCAATAGCGACATGGTGGGCGAAACCGAGCTCTACAAGAGTGGCATCCCCACGCAATATGGCGGACGTATATCCTCGGTCATGGACATCCACAACCGCACTGCCGACTGGAGGGAGTTTCATGGGTCGGCCAGCATCGGACTCGTCACCAGCAAGGCCACCCTCGAAATACCCATCGTCGCCGACCATGCCACGCTCCTCTTGGGCGGACGTTCGACCTATAGCGACTGGATGCTGAAGATGATTCCCGAGAAGAGCGGCTATCGCGACGGCAAGGCCGGCTTCTGGGATGTCAGCGCCACCCTCGCCACGGCCATCAATCGCAATCAACGCATCAACGCCTATTTCTACGTCAGCAACGACCGCTTCTCGTTCTCGGAGTTCGACAAATATGGTTATACCAACCTCAACGGCTCACTCGAATGGAAGAGTCGTTACAACGATAGGGTGAGCTCCAGCCTTTCGATCGGCATGGATCACTACGACTATTACAATGAGGAAAAAGAGATGGTATATGATGCTGCACGCCTCTCGTTCGACATCAATCAATGGTTTGTGCGAACCAATGTCAACATCGATATTGCCGAAGACCACCAGTTGCTGGCAGGTCTCAATACCCAGTACTATCAGATCAACCCCGGCACCTACGAACCCATCGGTGAGGAATCCTTTATCGCCTACACGGAGCTCGATCAAGACAAGGCCGTCGAGTCGGCAGTCTTTGTCGAAGACACCTGGCAGGTGTTGCCTCAACTCAAGGTTATTGGCGGCCTCAGGTACAACCTCTTCAATGCCCTTCGCGAAGGCAAAACACATACCTACCACTCACCCGAAGTTCGTCTGTCGGCAAGCTACAAGCTGGCCGAAGACCAGTCCGTCAAAGCCAGTTTCAACACGATGCACCAGTTCATCCACAAGGTTTCGAACACCAGCATCATGTCGCCCACCGACACCTGGACGCTCAGCAACGCCATGATAAAGCCGCAGGACGGATGGCAGGTGGCCGCAGGCTATTATTACCAGACCCACAATGCCGAGTATGAGGTCAACGTCGAGGCTTATTACAAGCAGATGAACAACTACCTGACCTATCGCAGTGCTGGAAAGTTGCTTATGAATCCCGACCTTGAGAACGACGTCATCGGTGTCCATGGACGCGCCTACGGCGTGGAACTCCAGCTCAAGAAGGATGTCGGCATGCTGACAGGATGGGTGAGCTACAGCTATTCTCGCACCGAACTCCAACAAAACGATGCTCCCGATGCCCTGGCCATCAATGGCGGCACATGGTTCCCTGCCGAATACGATCGCCCGCACGAACTCAAGTTTGTAGGCAACTACAAGTTCACCCACCGCTACAGCTTATCGATGAACCTCGACTATAGCACAGGCCGCGCCACCACAATCCCCGCCGGTCAGTACTACAACTATCAGCAGGGTCGTCTCCTCCCGTTCTACACCAAACGAAACGATTATCGTCTGCCCGATTATTTCCGCGTCGATGCCTCGTTCAATATCGAGCCATCGCACCATCTCACCGCGCTGACCCATTCCTGGTTTTCCATCGGCTGTTACAACGTCCTGGCCCGCAAGAATGCCTATTCGGTCTATTATCTTGCCCAGTACGGTTCCATTCAGGGCTACAAGCTCTCCATCTTCGGCGCACCCATCCCCTTCGTTTCCTACAATATCAAGTTCTGACCTATGCGCACGTACATATATAATTTAATAATTGCCACGTTGCTGTGCTGCTCCTGCATCGATGAGTTCGAAGCAGATCTACCTTCGTCGGACACACGTATCCTTTGTGTTGAAGGTTCCATCCAAAGCAATACCGACTGCACCTTTTACCTCTCACACGGCATCCCGATCAAACTCAACGATGATGAGTTCTACGACGGCTTCGCAATCTGGGATGCACAGATTGCCGTGCATGGATCAGACGGCCAGATATGGAAAGGCTTTAACATTTACGAAGGAAATATTTACGAAAGTTACTCCGACAGCTATGGTTATAGCGGCTACGGCGGCTATGGCTTCATGCAAGGCACCTACGTGGTCCCTGTCGGACAACTCGACCCGTCCACTGAATACTGGCTAGAAATAAACTGGAATGGCAACACTTACATCTCCAAGCCCCAACTCCCGCTCCAGACACCTGAAATTCAGAACGTCTCGTGGGGAATGTCGGTCGATGGACAGTATGTCAATATCATGGTCACCCCTGCCCCCACCGACACAAAGGAGCAGTATTACCGTTGGAGCTACGAAGAGACCTGGGAAGTGCACACCCCTCTTGTCGCCCCTTTCGAATACGATTCAGAACAGGACATAATCCTGCCCGTCAAGAACTATCTCAATATCGGATGGGCACATGCCAACGGACGCTTTTCCCAACTCGGCAGCAACGAGAACTATCAGGATGGACAGATAAACAACCTTGTGGTTTATCAGGTCCACAAGGATGAAGACCGGTTTGTCTATCGTTATTACACACGAGTCTATCAGACGGCCATCACCCGCGAAGAATATGAATACGAGAATCTCTCTCGTCAGCTCAGCGACGAGATGGGAGGCCTCTTCACCCCGCAGCCTTCTGCCTTGCCCACCAACATCAAGTGCCAGACAGCCGACCTGCAGGCCATCGGCTATATCGGAGTGAGCCTCAACACCACTTCGGCCCATGTCTATGCTAATCGAAGTGAAGTAAACCACGTGGACAGACGCGTGGTGCAAATGGCCGAAGAAGACCTTCTCCAATCCACATGGTACTGGCTTTGGCTAATGGGATGGCGTGTCTATCAATACATCCCGGGAAGTCCCTTCCCTCCCACTTGGACTCGCCGCTGGTGTGTCGATTGCACCGACCCCTCCTGGGGAGCATCCCTCGATCGTCCCTCATTCTGGGTAGATAAAGAAGAATAAAAAACAATGAAAATGCCCCGCATATCCCTCCCCCTCCTCACCCTGTTGTTCCTCGGCTCCCTGACGTGCCAGGCAGCCGAACGTGCCCTTGCCCTCACCGACAAGGAGCTTTATGTGACTGGCGAACGACTGCACCTCAGCGTTTGCATCCTCGACGACGACATGCGTCCCTCCACTCTGAGCCGCGTGGCCTACGTCGAGATTTCCGACACCTATCGCCTCTGCGCACAAGGCATGGTGTCGCTCGACCATGGACGCGGCTGGGCCGACATCGCCCTGCCTGCCTCGATGCATAGCGGCAACTATCTGCTCACTGTCTATACACGTGCCATGCGCAGCCTGGATCTGGCACACGACGATGCGTTGTTCTCGAAGGTAATCTCGATAGTCAACCCGACGCACGTGTCACGGGCCGACAACATCGTCTTTCTTCCCACCGACAGCATCTCACCACGCCTTGACGATGCCGTTGCCACGCCACTCGTTTGCAATGCCGAAGGGAATGTCTCCCTTCCTTTGTCGTTGGGCGAAGATATGCTGTTCTCGACGGTCTCCATCATGCGTCAGGACCTTGAGGCACCCGACTATTCCGACCTGAAGCCCGAACGGCGTCTTCTGTCTTCCAACCCGAAGAATTCGGAAACAATGCCCGAGCTCGAAGGACATCTCGTCCTGGCACGTCCCACCGACCAAAAGTCCATCATCGCACAGACACGCCTCGTGATGATAGGTCGCCAGAATGCCATCTACGACGGACAATGGCAATCCGATGGCAGCTGGCTCTACTACACCACCAACCTCTTTGGCAAACGTCCCGCTATGCTCAGCGCCTACAATACCGAAGGTCAAACCGTCCACATGGACTTCATCTCCCCCTTTGCCAAGATTCTCCCCCTCGCCTTGCCCAAACTGAGTGTAGGATGCTCTGAGGAAGACTTGCAGCGACGTGCCGAAAGCGCTCAGCGGGAACAGGATATCACCGACTGGCTTGCCAACGATTCAATAAGCTTTAATCCCAAACTGTTGTCGGGTGAACCCCGATTCAGCTACGATCTCGACGAATACACCAAGTTCAAGAGCGTGCGCGAGATCCTTATCGAATTTGTGCACGGCGTGAAACGCAGCAAGGTACACGGCGTCAACCAGCTCTTCACCATCGACCCCGACCTGAATTTGTATTCCAAGTGGTCGGCCCTCGTGCTGCTCGATGGTATGCCCATCTTCAACATCGACGATATCCTCGACTACGATGCGCGACTGCTCAAGTACGTTCAGATCTATACCGACCGTTATACTTTTGGCAGCACCACCTACGGAGGCATCATCTCGTTCACTTCACAGAAGGGGCGGCTCTCCAACTTCAACATCGACCGCGTAAATCAGCTCGTTTCCTATAGTTTCCCGCAAGATCATCCCGACTTCATTGTCCCCGCCGACGCGCAGGCAGGCACCGTCTTCTGGAATCCCGATGTCGTGGAGACAAATGTTAATTCGAAGTCATTTTCGGCTCCATCAGTCCCCGGCAATTATCACATTCTTCTGCAAGGTTTCGACAAAGCAGGAAAATACGTTTCGAAGGCATTTTTGCTCAAAATTGGGGCAAAATAGCCTTAATTCTCTTCAACGAAAGGCAAAAATAGCTCAACAAATCATAAAAAATAGGTAATAAAAGGGTCATTTTGGCCGTTTAACAATTACGTTTTAACATTTAACAATTATTTAGGGCATATAGAAGCCCCAAATTATAATTATTGCAAAATTCGAAAAAAAAGTTATGGATTTCTTTGGGATTCCATAACTTTTTCCGTACATTTGCACCCGAAAAGGTTGAGAAAACCCTTATTGAGATTGTTAATTACTAATTTTGTTTTTTAAATATATAATATGAGACTATCCCTTTCATTGACCGCATTGCTGCTGTCTGTTTCTTCTTTTACCACTGTCCATGCACAGGGTTGGACATTGGACGATTGCATCAAGTATGCATTGGAGAACAACATTCAGGTGCAGCAAGCACAGAATTCGGTCGAAACTGCCGAGGCAGACGTCAAGTCCAGCCGTGCCGCCCTCTTCCCCTCGCTCTCCTTCAGCTCTTCGCAGTCACTCGGCTTCCAGAAGGTCGAAAGCCAGAGCTATTCCACGTTCGATGCCACGCAGAAGAACCCTACCTACAACGGCTCCTACAATCTAAGCGCCAACATGACACTCTATGATGGTGGTGCCAACTGGCGTACCCTCCAGCAGAGCAAACTCAACAAACAGGCCTCTGAGCTCGAAGCACAGCAGACGGCCAACAACATCCAGGTGCAGATCATCCAGGCCTATTATCAGATCCTCTATGCCCACGAAAGTGTGCAGACCAACGAGGAGATCGTGGCCGTGGCACAGCGCGAGCTCGACCGCACCAAGGCCAAGCTCGATGTCGGCAAGGGCACCAAGGTCGATGTAGCACAGATGGAGAGCCAGCTCCAGCAGAATATGTATAACCTCGTCAATGCCCAGAACACCGAGGCCTCCAACATCCTTTCGCTCATGCAGCTCCTCCAGCTCAATCCCGACACCAACTTCACGATCAACTATCAGGACTTCAGCGACGAGGATGTCCTCTCGGTCATTCCTCCCGTGGCCGATGCCATTCTCATGGCACAAAACTATCTGCCCGACGTGAAGGCCGCCGAGGTCAACACCAAGTCGGCAGAACTGCAGACCAAGATCGCCAAGGCCGGCTACCTCCCATCCGTCTCACTCAATGGCGGTGTCAGCTCCAGCAACGGCAACGTCTATAAGAACGGCTTCGCCGACCAGATCAAGGACCACATGCGCGAGAACATCGGTGTGAGCGTCTCCGTACCCATCCTCGACAATCGTCGCACCCGCACTTCCATCGACCGTGCCAAGATACAATACAGCAACGCCCTGCTCAATCAGGAGAATGCCCTGCTCAAGCTCCAGAACACCATCGCCTCGCTCCACCTCGACATTCTCTCGGCACAGTCACGCTACCAGAGCGCCATCGCCAGCGAGGCCTCTGCCAAGGAGAGCTTCGAGATGATGGAGGAGCGCTACAACGTCGGCCTTGAGTCGGTCATCGACCTGCTCACCGAAAAGAACAACTACCTGCGCGCCAAGCAGGAGACACTTCAGTCAAAATATACGGCTCTCATGGACCTCGAGCTCATGGACTTCTATACAGGACAATAAATCTCATAACTCCCATAATAAAATGAAAACTACAATCAAAACAACCGCCCTCGGCCTTCTGTGCTGCACCCTGTTGGCAAGCTGCGGAAGCAAAGACTACAAGGTGACCTACAGCACCGAGCAGGTCCACAAGGGCGACATCAGCACCAGTATCACAGCCACCGGCACCATCGAGCCGGTTACCGAGGTCGAAGTGGGCACCCAGGTGTCAGGTATCATCGACAAGATCTACGTCGATTTCAACAGCGAGGTCAAGAAGGGACAGCTCATCGCCGAGCTCGACAAGACCAACCTCAAGTCACGCCTGGCCAGTGCCAACGCACAGCTCACCAGCGCCAAGAACGAGATGGAATACCAGCGCAACAACTTCAACCGCATGAAGGAGCTGCATGACAAGCAGTACATCTCCGATGACGAGTTCGAGTCGGCACGCCTCTCCTACGACAAGGCACGTATCTCCTACGATTCCCAGAAACTCAGCGTGCAGGAGGCACAGACCAACCTCTCCTACGCCTACATCTATTCACCCATCGACGGAGTGATCCTCAGCCGCGAAGTCGAAGAAGGACAGACCGTGGCCGCCTCGATGACCACACCTACCCTCTTCACCATCGCACAGGACCTCACCGACATGCGCGTCATCGCCGATGTTGACGAAGCCGACATCGGTGGCGTCAAGGCAGGACAGCGCGTCTCGTTTGCCGTCGATGCCTTCCCCAACGACAAGTTCGAAGGCCGTGTCACACAGGTGCGCCAGCAGGCAACCACGTCGTCCAATGTGGTTACCTATCAGGTTGTCATCTCGGCTCCCAACCCCGACCTCAAGCTCATGCCGGGACTCACCGCCAATGTCGAGATCTTCACCCTTGAGTTGCAAGACGTGCTCTGCGTCAGCGCCAAGGCGCTGCGCTACATGCCCCGCGAGACAGCTCTCATGAAAGGCGATGTCATCGAACCCCCTCATTCCCGCACCAATCTTTGGTATCGCGACGGCACTACACTTAAGGCATATCCTGTTCAGACCGGTGCCTCCAACGGTGTCTTTACCCAAATCCTTTCAGGTGTCAGCGAGGGACAGGAAGTCATCAACGAAGCCGTCATCAACGGCGGTGTAACCCAAATGCCGCAGATGCCCGAGCAGAACAACAACCCGTTCATGCCAGGCCCTCCCGGCCGTCGTAACAACAATAGCAGCAACAGCGGCAGCAGGCGTTAACCCATCAAACCCCTCAAACATCTCAAACCCCTCAAACCTCAAAATATGAGCGAAGATAAAAGAAAAGTCGTCATCGAGCTCAAAAACGTCTGCCGCGACTTCAAGGTCGGCGACGAGGTGGTACATGCGCTCAGGGGAGTGTCGTTCGTGATCTACGAAGGTGAGTTCGTGACCATCCAGGGTACTTCGGGCTCAGGCAAATCCACCCTGCTCAACCAGATCGGATGTCTCGACACACCCACTTCGGGCGAATACTACCTCGACGGAGTGTCGGTGCGCAAGATGAGCAGCAACCAGCGTGCCAAGCTGCGCAACCGCAAGATCGGATTCATCTTCCAGAACTACAACCTCCTCGCCAAGACCACAGCCGTCGAGAACGTCGAGCTCCCTCTGATGTATAATGCCAAGGTCAAGCCCAAGGAGCGCCGCCAGCGCGCCATCAACGCACTCATCGAAGTGGGACTGGGCGACCGTCTGGAACACAAGTCCAACCAGATGTCGGGTGGTCAGATGCAGCGTGTTGCCATCGCGCGAGCCCTCGTCAACGACCCCACCATCATCCTGGCCGACGAAGCCACCGGTAATCTCGACACCCGCACCTCGTTCGAGATGCTCGTGCTCTTCCAGAAGCTCAACCAGAAGGGCCACACCATCATCTTTGTGACCCACAACCCCGAGATTGCACAGTATTCCTCCCGCAACATCTTCCTGCGCGACGGACAGGTTCAGTTCGATACCATCAACCAGAATATTCTCGATGCCGAAGAAGCCTTGGCAAAACTTCCTAAAAAGGACTAACAAACTATGAATATCATCATTCTCATAGCCATCATCGTTGCAGCGTTCCTCGTCTATCGACACTACCGCGACGAAAGCCTGCTCGGCATGATCTTCAAAGTGGCCATCAAGGCCCTTTCGAACAACAAGGCGCGTTCGTTCCTGTCCATGCTCGGCATCATCATCGGCGTGGCGGCTGTCATCGTCATGATGTCCATCGGACAAGGCTCGAAGGAGTCGGTCCGCAAGAACATCTCGCAGATGGGCACCAACATCATCATGATACGCCCCGGTGCCGACCGTCGTGGCGGCGTGCGCATGGACCCCTCGTCGATGCAGACGCTCAAGCAAGAGGACTACGAAGCCATCCGCAACGAATGTAAGTACGTCATGTACATCTCGCCCGAAGTACAGGCCAGCGGACAGGCCATCTACGGTGCCAACAACTATAACACCTCGGTCTATGGCGAGAGCCTCGAGTATTTCGAGATCCGACAGTGGGAAATCCAGGATGGCACCAGTTTCACCGAACAGGACGTCCAGACTGCGGCCAAGGTGTGCATCATCGGCAAGACATTGGTCGATAACCTCTTCCCCGACGGACAGTCACCCGTAGGCAAGACCATCCGCTTCAAATCGACTCCCGTCCGTATCATCGGCGTGCTCAAGTCGAAAGGCTACAACTCGTTCGGCATGGACCAGGACAACCTTATGATCATGCCCTACACCACCGTCATGAAGCGATTGCTCGCGCAGACCTACTTCTCCTCCATCAACGTCTCGTCGCTCACCGAAGAGACCACCGACCAGACCATCGAGGAACTCACCGAAGTGCTGCGCCGCAGCCACAAGCTGAAGGACGAAGCCGACAACGACTTCTCCATCAACTCGCAGGCTGAGATGATGGAAACCATGTCATCGACGATGGATTCCATCACCATCATCCTCGTCGTGGCCGCCGCCTTCTCGCTTCTCGTCGCTGGCATCGGCATCATGAACATCATGCTCGTGTCGGTCACCGAACGCACCAAGGAAATTGGTTTGCGCATGTCGGTAGGTGCACGAAGCATCGACATCTCCGTACAGTTCCTGATCGAGTCCATCCTCATAAGTATCACGGGAGGCTTGTTGGGCGTGTTGCTGGGTTACGGGATCTCAGCACTCGCCACCGCAATCTTCCACCTCCCGACCTCCGTACCGTTCTGGTCAGTAATCCTCAGCTTCGTGGTCTGCACCATCATCGGCATTGTCTTCGGCTATATCCCAGCGCAGAAGGCAGCCAACCTCGACCCCATCGAAGCTATCCGTTACGAATAATCACTTGTCAATATTTAGACCCAGCGTATGCCCTTTGCATGCGCTGGGTTTAATTTCTTTTAAATCATGAAACGCCTCCTCACCCTCCTTCTTCTCCTTATCCCCTCCCTGCTGGTCCGTGCCCAGGATGAGCCCTATCAGTGGCCCAAAGAGCCCGAAGTCATGGCAAAACTCAAGGCATGGCAGGACCTCAAGTTCGGCATTATCCTCCATTGGGGCGTCTATTCCGTGCCCGGCATGGTCGAGTCGTGGCAGATCACCAGTGAAGACTGGATCACGCCCGACACCACCCGCACCTACGAGGAAGAGAAGCTATGGTACTGGGGGCTCAGCCGCGACTTTAATCCCACGCAGTTCGACCCCGCACAGTGGGCACGCGTCTCGCGCGAAGCCGGCATGAAGTACGTCGTCTTCACCACCAAGCACCACGACGGCTTCTGTCTCTTCGACACCCATACCACTGATTACAAGGTCACCAATTCGGGGTTCAAAGGCAATCCGCGTGCCGATGTACTGCGCTACGTCATGGATGCCTATCGCGCCGAGGGGCTCATGGCAGGCATGTATTTCTCGAAGCCCGATTGGCACTGCCCCTACTACTGGTGGCCCGCCAAAGCCACGCCTACGCGTCATCACAACTACAACATCAAGGACTATCCCCAGCGATGGGAGAACTACAAGCAGTACGTCTATGACCAGGTCGATGAACTCATGCGAGGCTATGGTCCCGTCGATATCCTCTGGCTCGATGGCGGCTGGTGTACCCCGCCGCGCGAAGACATCGATCTGCCGCGCATCGTCCGTAATGCACGCCGCCTGCAGCCTGGCATCATCGTCGTCGATCGCACCTGCGGAGGCGAGTTCGAAAACTACCAGACACCAGAACAGACCATCCCCGACCATCAGATACTCCATCCGTGGGAGAGCTGCATCACCCTCACGCAGGACTGGGGCTGGAACAGTCATCCCCAGTACAAATCCGTCGATCGCGTCCTTGCCATCCTTGCCGAGATTGTGGCCAAGGGAGGCAGCCTCCTGCTTGGTGTTGGACCGACACCGCAGGGACTCATCGAGGATAGTTCGGTAGAGCGTCTCCAAGAGATAGGCCGATGGCTGAAGGCCAACGGAGAAGCCATTTACAACACCGTCCCCACCCCGATCTACACCAACGAAGCCAAGAACGCGTGGTTCACCGCCAACAAGGACGGCAAGACGCTCTATGCCATTATCCCCAAGGATGACGAGAAGGGTATCCCTGCCACTATCACATGGCAGGGGAACAAGCCTCGAAAAGGTTCGCGCATCATTAACCTCGCCACGGGCCGAACTGTGGGCTATACCATTCAGGGCGATGTCGTCACCGTCACCCTGCCCAAGGACGCTTCCAGCACGCATGGCGTGGCGCTGAGAATAACTTGCAACGAACAATCCGTCGCCGGAGAAGGATGGAGTTGGGTGGGGACATGGGCCACAGCTCCACAAGAGACTCCCGAGCAATTCATGCCACAAACGGAACTTAGCGGAGCCTCTGTGCGACAGACTGTCAGGGCATCCATCGGTGGAGAACAACTTCGCCTACGGATAAGCAACCGTTATGCCGACGGCGATCTTCGCATTCAAAGCGTGTATATTGCCAAAGCACTCGATTCCTGCCTGATCGACACATCGACGGCACGTTATCTCTCCTTCAATGGACAGCAATCGGTAAGCATAAAGCCTGGCGAGGACATTTATTCCGATGTAGTCCATTATCAACTGCCGCCTCTCGGACGCCTTTCCATCACCATCAATTATGAAGAGAGTCCTCAGAAAATAACCTGTCACAACGGCTCTTTCTCGACATCGTATGTGCAAAAAGGGGCATCTAGGCCTGAAACCGATTTCTCGAAAAGCGAACGCATCAATCACTGGTACAACATTACGGCCATTGATGTCTGGCGTCCGGATGCTTCGGCGGTTGCCATCCTCGGGAACTCCATCACCGACGGACATGGTGCCACGATGAATGGATTCACCACGTGGCCCGATGTATTGGCTTCAGAACTGAAAGACAATGACACAGGCGTTTTGAACCTCGGCATTGGAGCCAACTGTGTCACACTGGAGCGCGGCTTGGGCGAACCGTCTGTCAAGCGTTTCGACCATGACATTTTGGGACAGCATGGACTGAAGGCCATCGTCGTGTTTCAAGGAGTTAACGACATTGGCGCCATGAAGGGCGACACCACGCTTTGCGAGGGTACCATCGACCGTCTCATTGCCGCCTATCGCGAATTTATCGACAAGGCGCACAGTCGTGGTCTGTTCGTCTATGGAGCCACAATTACACCATTCTACCACTCCAAGTATTTCCAACCCGGCCACGAACAAGTCCGACAAGTCGTGAATCATTTTATCCGTGAGAGTGGTGCTTTCGACGCTGTAATAGACTTCGATAAGGCCGTTCGAAATCCAGCCGACACACTATCGTTGCGCCCCGAATATCAATGCGGTGACTGGTTACATCCCAACGATGCCGGCTATAAGGCGATGGGAGAGTCAGCAATGGTGCTTATGTCAAAGCTGAAAGAATAATTTAATGCAACTGTCCAACAAAATCTACTATTTATTAAATGTCTTGCCCTGAAATAACCTGACTATTCTACATCGAAGCATAGAAGAATCAGTCCTTCTCACTCAAACCATTCGACCGAAGGCGCGGCATCGTGTGTGCTGCGCTTTCGGCATAGATAAGTTTGGCGATTTTATCATCCTTCTTTACAGTATGTGAACCAGCCGCACAAGCAACATCGACCCGAAGGATCTTCTGCACGAAGTGCAATTCTCTGCTGCCATTGGGGTGACCCATTACTATCCATACGGTGGCGTGATTGGTGACCACAAACGGAATCACAGAGAATGAACATTCAAAGGATGTGAATCAAAATATTGTACTTGACGATTTGTTCTGAGTCCATCACTTTTTTCGCAAAATATTTGATCATCCTTTGTCGGGAAGACGATCGTCACTGCGTATTTTCGTTCTTCTACATCTTTGAGCATTCTGACGCGCGACAGGATGCTTCCTCGTTTTGCGCAAGTACTCTTTCGCGCGTCATAGTGCTTTATCAGATTGCGGAAGCATTATGTCGCGCGTCATAGTGCTCCATCAAATCGCAGCAAGTACTCTGTCGCCCGTCATAATGCTCTATCAGATTGCGAAAGCATTCTGTCGCGCGTCATAATGCTTTATCAGATTGCGGAAGCACTCTTTCGCGCGTCATGATGCTCTATCAGATCGCGTAAGCACTCTGTCGCGCGTCATGATGCTCTATCAAATCGCGGAAGCACTCTGTCGCGCGTCATAGTGCTCTATCAGATCGCAGCAAGCACTCTGTCGCGCGTCATAGTGCTTTATCAGATCGCGGAAGCATTATGTCGCGCGTCAGAATGCTCTATCAAATCGCGAAAGCACTCTGTCAGCCGACAGAGTGCTTTATTCGATTGCGACAAGGCTTTCGTCGTTTACGCTTTGAGCGCTGCGATTTCGTCGAAGGTGTATGGCTTTTTTCGACCTACGCGGCGGGCGCCATCGGGTGTAATGAGATAATCCTCCTCGTTGCGCATACCGCCAAAGTCACGCCAATGCTTGAGTTCGACGTAATTGATGAAGTCGGCGAACTTACCTGCAGCACACCACTGGTCGATGAGGTCGGGGATAAAGTAGATGCCGGGCTCGACAGTGAATACGAAACCAGGCTCGAGCATTCGGCCCAAGCGAAGCGATGCGAAACCGAAGCGAGGGTCCTTTTGCGCTCCACGCGGATAGCCCACATGTACTTCGCCGTAGTTCTCCATGTCGTGAACGTCCAATCCCATCATGTGTCCAAGGCCATGGGGCATGAACATAGCCACGGCTCCTGATTCAGCGGCTTCCATCGGGTCACCCTTCATGATGCCAAGTTGGCTGAGTCCAGCGGCGATGTTGGCCCATGCTGCCACATGACATTCGCGGTAAGTGATGCCCGGACGGAGCATGGCAGCGGCTTTCTCATAGGTGTCGATGAGGATGCGATAAACTTCCTTCTGACGAGCGGTGAACTCACGTCCGACGGGCATGGTAGTGGTGCAATCGCCAGCGTAGTGCATCTCATTTTCGGCACCAGCATCCAGCAGGAGCAGGTCGCCCTCGTTCAGACGATGGATGTAACCATGGTTGTGCAACGTCTCGCCATGGCTGGTGCAGATGGTAGGGAACGAGAAGAAGTACCCTTCGCGCTGACACACTTCGCCGATGGCAGCCGCAATGTCCTTCTCGTGCATCCCAGGCCGCACCATGCGGATGGCAGTCTCGTGCATCGTCACCGTAATATCGATGGCCTGAGCAATCTGCTCAAGTTCCTCGGGCTCCTTGTGGTTGCGCAGGTCGGCGATGTGATAGCACAGTTCAAGGCTCGGTGTGGCCACGGGCATTCCCTTGAGGAAGGCATCGCCTGGCGTGGTACTGACCTTGGTGCCGAACAGCTCCTGCAGCCATAGGATGGTGTGTCCGCGATAGGGAGGCACGAAATGGATGGGCTGCTGTTTGTCCATGGCCAGTTCGAGGTACCGGCTCAGCATAGCCATGGGGCGCGTCTCGCTGACACCCACGGCAGCGCTCTTTTCGGCCAACGTAGGCTGCACACCCGACCAGATGATATCGTCGATGGTGAGTTCGTCGCCAAAGACGATGGTCTGATTGTTGTCGATGTCGATGATGGCAGCAAGGCCCTCGTAGTCGAGACCGAAGAAATAGAGGAACGTGGAGTCCTGACGGAACGGATAGTTGTTGTCGGGGTAGTTATAGGAGGCAATGCCATTGCCCAGCATGAGGACGAGGCCACCACCGAGCGCCTGCTGGAGTCGCTGCCGACGCTCTACATAAACTTGTTTGGGGAATGTGGGTTTCATTGGGGGTTATGTGGTTAAGAGGGTTGTAAGGGGCAACCATGCATGGTTGCCGACAAAAACAAGGGGCGAGAGTGCTCTATGGCTCATAGCAGCCGAGGGTGGGCTGGGGAGCGCGGGGATGGCCGTCGCGATCCTGGGGAAGGCGGGCGGTGGTGCGAGACTCACCCACAGCGACGCAGGGCGACTCGGCCTGCAGGTGCGGATCGCAGATGTAGTTGGGCATATCGACGAGGAGGTAGAGCGGGTCGGCATCCCAAAGGATGGCGATGCAGTCGTCGTCGTCGAAGCCCGAGGTGGAATGCACGAGGCAGTGGTCGAGACGATAGTTGTAGATGCTGTCAACGGGCATGCCAGCTTCATCGACAAAGACGCAATAGCCATTGGCATCGATATTCGGGTCCATGCCGGAATTGCCGTAGATGATGGAGTTGGTGAAATTGCAGCGATAGAGGGGACGCCACTGACGGGTGCTGTCGGTGGGCGCATCATAGTTGCGCAGCACCACATCGCACTTCGAGAATGCTGCCCAATAGTTGTAGTTGGCGAGCGTGCAATGGGTGATGTCGTAGGCACCGCCCGCCAATTCGAGCAGGGCACCTGCCGAGTTCATCAGGCACGAATTCTCGATGATCATGTTGCTGCCGTGGGCGGCGATGAGCGATGAGTCGCTGTTCATGATGAGCGAGTTGCGGACGATGAGCTGCTGGCGTTCGTCACTCAGGAAGTCGGGGCCATAGGCATAACGCTTGGGATCGCCTGGGATGACAGTTCCCGTAGGAGCTTCTGAGAGGAAACGGGTGTCGGTGGAATCCTGCTCAAGGACAATGCCTGTGGTCATGCCTCGGATATCGGCATAGTTGAACAGGTTGCCAGTGCTACCCGAGTAGATGTGGATGCCACCCCACTGCGCCGCCATGTCGCGATAGTAGAGGTTGTCGAAAATCTTGTCGGTTCGGTCGCCAAGCAGAGTGACAGGTTGCTCCAAAGTGCCGCAGATGCGCAGAGTCCCATAGACCTCGATTGATGCATGGTCGTGCAGATAAAGCGTCACATCGGGCTCGATGGTGAGCGTGGCACCGTTAGCAATGGTAAGGGAACCGTAAATCAGCTTATCGATGCCGCCTTCGAGCCATGTGGTATCGCGTCGGATGGTGTCGTTCTGAAGTTCCTCGACATCGCGTGTGGTGACCACAAGGCGAATGCTCTGCATACGGCCGTTGCAAAGGATGTCGAGATAGTCCTCGCGAAGAACATCGCGCTCGTCCTGCTCACCCGTGAACGCTGCCTCGACAAGGATATAAAGCGAGTCACCCTGAGCGATATGCAGGAAGTCGGGGTCGGTGAAGTCGGTGCCTGCCATGCCATCGACGTTAATGCGGAAGATGCTGCTTTCACCCCCCCGCAAGCAGATACTGGTGAGTGCGAGTTCTCCCTTCTGACGGTTGTAGAGCATCAGCTTCTGCGTGGCCGTATGATGACCAGTGAGCAGTACGCCGAGGTTATAGCAACCGCTGTCGTTGAGCACATACGATGGCTGTGCGCCGGCATCGGTGAGGATGTCGTCGCTACAGGACGCAATGGCGGTCAAAGTGAGGATGAGGATGGCTATGAGAAGGGAGCGCATAGGTGAAAATGGTCGCAGCCAAGTTTGGCTGCGGACAAGGACAAACAGGACGGGCATCACTTGCGAGTGACGACCAGCGTGGTATAGCTGGTGAGACGGGCGCGATATTGCCGCAGGTGGAAGTTCTCGGCGTTGGCGGGACCAGCAGTGGGTGCGGGAGAACCATATTGGATGGCTCCGAATTCCGACTCACAGGTCGGACATTGCGCCACGAAGGGGTCCTTCATGCCGATGGCCGATAGTTTGTTTTTGCGATAGCAATAGGGGCACGCCAGATCGTAGGCGTAGAACACATCTTCGGTGGCTGCATGATAGAGCAACAGGCCGCAGACACCGATGTTGTCGGAAAGGTTCTGGTACTGATTGATGAGTACGACACCAGGACTGCTGTCGAGGTTGGGAAGGTCGTTCTGACCCATGGCTGCGTTGATGGTACTGATATTGCAGCTGTAGTGCACGTTGTAGGCTGGCACGGGCGATTCGACCGACTCCACGCCAACACAAGCCGACAGTGCGAAAAGAGCTACCAACGGCAACAATCTATTTGACCAATGCAGCAATGGCATCATGGGCCTTTTGGAAATTAAAACCTTCGAGCACACATTCCATCAGTGCACGAATCTCGGCGGTGCAGAGATTGCCGATGGAACCTTCATGGGTGTGATGCACCTCCTTGACGGGGGTGAAACGGCCTGCCTCGATGTCGAGGCCCACCTTCTTGTAGGCATCGCGGAACGGCATGCCCTCGGTGGCCAGACGGTTGACTTCTTCGACCGAGAACATCAGGTCGTAGCGCGTATCGTCGAGGATATGCTCGTTGACGGTGATGTGCTCCATCATGAGCGTCACCATGCGCAGGATGTCCTTCAGTTCGTCGAAGGTGGGGAGGAAGACCTCCTTGATGATCTGCAGGTCGCGGAAATAGCCCGAAGGCAGATTGCTCGTGATGAGCATGATCTGTTCGGGAACGCCTTGGAGCTTGTTGCACTTGGCACGCGTGAGCTCGAAGACGTCGGGGTTCTTCTTGTGGGGCATGATGGACGAGCCGGTGGTGAAGGCGTCGTGAAGTTTGATGAAGCCGAAATTCTGGCTCGAGAACATGCAGGCATCGAAGGCAAGTTTGCCGATGGTGGCAGCGATGCCGCCCAAAGCCTGAGCAACGATGCGCTCGGTCTTGCCACGTCCCATCTGCGCATAGACCACGTTGTAGGCCATCGTGTCGAAGCCCAGCAGGTCGGTGGTCATCTGGCGACGGAGGGGGAAACTCGACCCGTAGCCGGCTGCCGAACCCAGCGGGTTGCGATTGACCACGCGGTAGGCGGCCTGCAGCACCTGAAGGTCATCAACAAGGCTCTCGGCGTATGCACCGAACCACAGTCCGAAACTCGACGGCATAGCCACCTGCAGGTGGGTATAGCCGGGCATCAAGACATCCTTATATCGTTCGGACTGCGCCTGAAGCATGTCGAAGAGGCGTTTCGTGGCTTCGACGATAGCCTCGATTTCGTGGCGCATGTAAAGCTTGAGGTCGATGAGCACCTGGTCGTTGCGACTGCGGCCCGAATGAATCTTCTTGCCGATATCGCCCAGACGGCGCGTCAGGAGGAGTTCCACCTGGCTATGAACATCCTCGATACCTTCTTCGATCTCGAAGCGGCCCTCGCAAGCATCGCGGTAGATGAGTTTCATCTCGCGCAGCAAGATGTCGAGCTCGTCTTTGGTCAATAGCCCGATACTCTCGAGCATGGTAATGTGGGCCATCGAACCGAGCACATCGAAGGGCGCAAGATAGAGGTCCATCTCGCGGTCGCAACCGATGGTGTAGCGTTCGATGTCTTTATCGACTTGAACGGATTTTTCCCAGAGTTTCATGTTTAATACGGAATCTTGGTGAGCATCTCGGCCAGCTTGTCGGCCACGCCGTCGAGCTTCTTGCCAACCATGGGCTTGAGGAAGAAGGGGATATCGACATCGACGGTCACACGACAGCGCGTCTCGTAGGGCGACTTGGGAAGAAGCTGCACCCACAAGGTCACATCGACGGGACTTTGATCGGACTGGAACTTGACACACTTCATCGGTTCTTCGCGATCGACGATACCGATGCCAATCTGAATGCCGTTGACCTTGAAGAGGGCGGTATCGCGGGTGAACGACAGGTCGCTGATGGAAATCTTGCCGCCACCCTGCTCGGCGATCTTCGCACGGAGCGCCTCTTTCATTTCGGGTGTCATGTTATCCTTCATCGTCTGGAACTGTGACAGGTCACTGATGCGGTTCCACACCTGATATTGGGATGCTTGGATGATCTTTACTTCGCTTTGATATTTGGACATGGGATTGGGGGTTAAGAGGGGTTTGAGGGGTTTGAAGGGTTCGAGGGGTTTGAGGGGTTATTTTCCCCATTCGCTGGGGTTGGCGCGCCAGAGTTTGAGGACCTCGATGTCGCTGGGCTGGATGTAGCCCTGTTCGGCGGCTTCGGCGACGAGCTCGGTGTAGTTGGAGAGAGTGGTCAGTTCGACACCAGCATCTTTGAAAGCTTGTTGGGCCTGTGGGAACTGATAGGTGAAGATGGCTACCATACCGAGGACGTTGACCTTGGCCTGACGCAGGGCAGCCACGGCCTTGAGACTGGAGCCGCCAGTCGAGATGAGATCCTCGACGACAACCACATTCCAGCCTTCCTGCACCTGACCTTCGATGAGGTTGCCCATGCCGTGATCCTTGGGTGCTGAGCGCACATAGACGAACGGCAGGCCAAGGGCATCGGCCACGAGAGCGCCTTGGGCGATGGCACCGGTGGCTACGCCTGCAATAGCATCAACCTTGTCGCCATAGATACGCTGGACAGCACTGACGAGGCCCGTCTTGATGATGGTGCGGATATCGGGGAACGCAAGAGTCTTGCGATTGTCGCAATAGATGGGTGAATGCCAACCCGAAGCCCAGGTGAAGGGTTCGTTGGGCTGCAACTTGACGGCCTTGATGGCCATGAGCTTTTCAGCTACAAGACGTTCGATAGTTTTCATATTCTATGTTTGAACATTAATAGTTTCACTATATCGTTGCAAAGTTAACGCAAAAAATTGACTTTTCGCGTGTACGCACGAACAAATTTGCAAAAATATGGGTAAAAAAGGTGAATTGCGAAGAAAAATGGCATTTTGAGGGGGCAATGACTAACCTCTGGAAAATGCAAGGGTCAGCACACTGAGGCGCACGTCGGGCACCGATTGAAGCAGTGCGTCGGCGGCGGCCACTACCGTCGAACCCGTGGTCAGCACATCATCGACGAGGAGGACATGCTTGGAGGCAAGTCGCTCGGGATGACGCACCGAGAAGGACCCCTCGACATTCCGATAACGCTCTTCGTTCGACAAGCCAATCTGCGAACGGGTGTAGCGCCGTTTGCGAAGACATCCCGATTCCAACGGTATGTGCCATGCTTTGGTCAACACCTCGACGATGCCCGCACATTGGTTGTAGCCTCGGAACAGCAAACGAAGGGGATGAAGCGGAATGGGAACGATGACGTCGATGTCGTAGGGCCACCCCTCTCCTCCCTCTTCGATAGCTGCCATTTGCAGTTCCTGGACAAACAGACGGGTGGTCCAGGCGTTCAACCATGGGCGGTCGTTGAACTTCGACTGGCGCAGAATTGCTCCGAAAGGCTCCTTCTGTCCATAGTAACAGTAGGCTGTGGCATGTTCGAAAGGGAAACGTCCGAACAAACGTCGCTCGACATCGTTGTTGGGATGTTCGGCATGTACCCTGGGAAGCAAAGGAAGGCAACGCAAACAGACACCCTCCTCCTGCGGCAGCAGGGTGCTGTCGCAATAGGGACACCGGCGGGGAAGGATGAGATTGAGCATTGGAAAGTGGGGACGATGGGAGACCCCCTCATTCCCCCTGCTTAGGGGGAGGACTTGCCTGTCCGGGGCTTGATTCTTCCCCCTAAGCAGGGGGATAAGAGGGGGTCTGGGAGGTGCTAACGTGTACAAGCGGCCAAGGCCCTTGAGATGACGTATGACTCGAAGCCACGTTGGGCGGCGAAGCGGAAGAGACGGGCACGATCGGCCTGCGAGAGGGGTTGATCGATGGTGCGCAGCTTGACGCTCAACAATTCCACACAGACCTGCAGGTACTCCTCGGGATCAATCTTTTCGTCGAAAGCCTCATCGATGAGAGCATCGTCGATGCCCTTGCCTCGGAGTGCGTAGGCAATCTTGATTTTGCCCCAATGGTCGAAACGGAACTTGTCGCTCACGAAGGCACGAGCATAACGTGCCTCGTCGAGAAATCCTTCACGGGTAAGCGCGCCGACCAGACGGGCCGCCTCCTGTTCCGAGAGGCCCCAAGAGAGCACCTTCTGGAAGATATCGTTAGGGCACTTCTCGGCCTGGCTGCACAGGGCGGCCGCTTTTTGCAGGGCTTGGTCGTAGGTCAGGGTCTTCATAGGGGTTATATGGGGTGGTGATGATGGATTGGGTGGCCAAGCTTGGCCGCGACTGAAATAGGGGGGGGACAGGGGCACTATGTGGCACTGAGCACGGCCTTGATCATGCGGTCGCGGCCCGTGACATCGGCGCGGAGCTCGATGTTGGAGTAACCCATTGCTTCAAGCAGTTGACACGTCGCCTGGCCAAAGGCTGTGTTGATTTCGAAATAGAGCGAACCGCCTTTGTTCAGGTGTTTTTGACCGAAACGGGCGATGGCCCGATAGAAGCGCAACGGATCGTCGTCGGGCACGAAGAGGGCAAGGGCAGGCTCATGTTTCAGTACAATTTCCGACATCGCAGAGGCCTCGTTCCGACAGACGTAAGGCGGATTGCTGACGATGATATCGAAATGTTGATAACCTTGTGGAAAAGTTTCGTGTAGAGATGTTGATTTCGCTGAGGAATCCATGTTATCAACATAGCTAAGTATGTCGATTTGAACGAATTGCAAGTTATCAACATGTTGTTGACATGAATTAGTGCGAGCGATGTTCAAAGCAGGCGCCGAAACATCGAGGGCGAGGACCTTTGCGCCTTCGATAACACGTGCCAAACTGATGGCTATGCAACCCGATCCTGTGCCGACATCGCAGATGGTGAGAGGTGTCGCTTCGTCGTCGGACACGATGCGTGACGGCAATCGACGCGAACGCGCATCATCGACAATCCAATCGACAAGTTCGGCCGTTTCGGGCCGGGGAATCAGCACGTCGGGACTCACCTTGAAACGTTCTCCGTAGAACCAAGCATAGCCCAGTGCCTGCTGGACGGGGATGCCCTGCTCCATCTGGACGATAATTTCCTTCAGACGGGTGCGCTGGTCCGCAGTCGGGATACGATCGGGATGCAAGAGGCGATCGGTACGGGTGATACCGCACACCTCTTCGAGCAACATGTCGGAGAGGGCGCGCACCTCGCGTTCATCGTAGAGAGGCAATCCCTGCGAATCGGCTACCCGTGACAGCTTCGCGCGTAATAACTTTATGGTGTCAAGCATGGCGCAAAGTTAGCGTATTTTTGTGAAATAATGGCATAAAAAGGTGTCATAATTTCTAAAAAATATGCCATTTCTCACGAATTTCCACTAAAATAATATAATTATGTGCCCAAAAAGGGCAATAATTGAAGAAAAATCACTAAATTTGCGCACGATTTTTGGTATAAATACGAGATATGAAACTTTTTCGATATATATCAGGTCTGCTCTGCTGGGCTATCGTTGCCCTCGGGCTTTCCTCGTGCCTTGGCTCGAACGATTCGGAGACAGTTGAGACCAACCGATACAACTGCATCATAACGGCGTTCTCGCTCGAAGACAATTCCTCGGTCTGCTCCGGCCTTTCGAAGTATTCATTCACCATCGACAACTACGGGCTGAGCGATGACTCGATTCATGCACTCTTCCCCGACGACGGCATCATCTTTAACCCTGATTCATTGCCTTGCGGGGCGATTGCAGATTCAGTGAAGATCTCGGTAAGCTATGCCTCGCCCGACAGTGCCTATCTGAATCTTTACGCACTCGATGGCACCTTGGGCCAGTATGCGGAATTCTCGACCGACTCGGCTTTCTATTTCGCCTCCTACCCCGATGCCCGCATGACCCTCGTGGCCCATGGCGGCAACCGCAAGACCTACCACATCAAGGTCAACGTCCACAAGGTAGTGGGCGACACCATCATCTGGCATGACTACACCGACGAGCTTTGGGCCAACATGAACATCACCGACCAGCGCACCGACACCCTCGGGAAGACACTCTTCTGGTTTGTGGAGGAGAATGGTCAGAGCTACAAGGTGAGCACCTCGCAGCTCAGCGAGAACAGCCCCAAGGAATGGCAACCCATGTCCGACGTGAGCGTAGCCGAGGGAGAGCTGCTTGACCTCACCACCCTCTACAACTGGCATAATCAGTTCTATGCCATCGGCAAGACCCAAGGCCGACTGATGACTTCGACCGATGGCTTCCACTGGGAGGTGGCAAGCAGCGGACATACGTTTGTGGCCATCTTGGGCAATCAATACCGCACCAAGGACGTCTTTGGAAACTGGAACCAGGATTCGCTGAACGTCATCGTCAAGGTGGATGATGCCTATCGTTTTGCCGTTTCGGCCGATGCCGCCAGCTGGCATGTGGCACAACAGATACCCGAGGGCTTCCCCGTGACGGGCTTCACACGTCCCATCTGGACCGAGGCACGCAGCGACTATGGCAATCTCACCTCACGACTCTACATCACCGGCGGCCTCACAGCTTCGGGACAATTCGTGTCGAGCACATGGTCGTGCGACGGCTGGTCGGACAACGTCCAGGGGCCCAACTGGGTGGAGTTCACGCAAGACGAAATGCCAGGCATGTATGGCGCTACGGTGCTCGAATATACACTCGACAGCGACAATCCGAAGACGTTCTGGCTGCTCCATCCGGGATTCACTGCCACGGGCGACGTGCCTACCCACAAACTGTTCGGCAAGTACTACACTACGCTGTACTATTCGGAGGATAGTGGTGTGAGCTGGCATCGTCTGAGCCGCTACTATACCCAGTATGCCGACAATACGCCGATAGGCAAGGTGGCATGCAACTCGGCCTTCTTCGATCCCCACTCCTATCAGATGTATTTCTTTGGCGGTCGCCGTGCCGATGGCACGTTCAAGACCTCGGTTTGGGGTGGACAGCTGAACTCACTAACGTTCGATAAGCTACGTTGATGCGCATGAAGAAATGGCTGTTGACCTGTCTTTTGACCACCGCCCTCTCCGCGACGATGGCACAAGAGAAGGAATACCTCTACGAAATAGGTGCTGGAACCGGTATCAGTTGGGGTTATGGTGACGTTAATGCCTCGAAGGCTGTCTATAACCCTTCCCTTTCGTACAGCCTCCTCTACCGCTACAACCTCAACCTGCGCTGGGCTTTAGCCGCAGAACTGCAGAGCGCGGGCATCAAGGGGGACACACGCGACTTCGATGCTGCCTTCCCGGGCGGCGACTATAACTTCAGCCGACGCTACTGGCAACTGCAAGTGCGTCCAGAGGTCCACTTCTGGAATTACGGACTGGGCAGCGACTATCGAGAGAAGAAACGCTATACCCCCTTCCTCACGGCAGGCCTCTCGGCCGGTCTGGTGAACGGTGGTGACGAAGGCTCGTCGTTTGCGTTGGGCATCCCCTTCGGCGTGGGCTACAAATTCAAGATGGCCAAACGCTGGAATGCGCAGGTGACCTGTCTCTTCACCAAGACATTCAGCGATGAGCTCGACGGATGCGTCGATCCCGAATGCATCGAAACAAGTTCGCTCATCGACAACGACTGGATGGCATCGATCCAATTCAGCGTGACCTTCGACTTCAAGGAACGTTGCATCGAATGCCACAACCAGAAGAATCAGATGAGGAAATGACATTCATTTTGATCCCATCCTGACCAAAGACAAATACAAGAACGCGATATGGCAAAACTTGAACAAATCGATAAGTCACGCACCCCCAAGTCGGTGGCCATCATCATGGACGGCAACGGACGTTGGGCCAAACTGCGTGGGAAAGATCGCTCCGAAGGCCACAAGGCCGGCATCGATTCTCTGCACGACTCTATTGAGGCCGCAAAATGGGCAGGTGTCGAGTACCTTACCGTCTATGCCTTCTCGACCGAGAACTGGAATCGTCCGCAGAAGGAGGTTGACACGCTCATGAACCTCATCGCATACGCCGTCGAGCTGGAGACACCCGACATGATCCGCAAGGGCGTGCGCCTCGGTATGATCGGCGACTTCAGCCGTGTACCCAAGTTTGCCATGGACAAGCTTCACTGGTCCATCGAACAAACCAAGCATTGCAAGGATATCACCCTCATCATCGCCCTAAGCTACAGTGCGCGATGGGAACTCGTCGATACGATGCAACGCCTGGCAAGGCAGTGCGTCGAAGGAAGCATCCGCCCAGAAGATATCGATCAGGAGATGATCAGCCGTAATCTGACCACTTCGTGGTACCCCGATCCAGATCTGCTGATTCGCACCGGCGGTGAGGAGCGTATCTCGAACTTCCTCCTCTGGCAGATCTCCTACTCTGAGCTTTACTTCACCCCCGTCCTTTGGCCCGACTTCCACCACGAGCAGTTCTACGATGCTATTGTGGACTATCAGTCACGTGAACGTCGATTCGGCAAGACCAGCGCCCAGGTGCAGGCTGAAGCCAGCGCCCAATAACTCAGTAATTACACATTATTAAATTAATGATACGTAAATTCACGATACTGCTCCTCCTCGTAATGTCTTTTGCGGGCATCACTTTGGCCCAGGAGCTTCCCAACGACACCATCTATCACCCGACGGTCAACCAAACCGCGCAGTCGGGGAAGAAATATACCATCCGTGGCATTGAGGTCACCGGCGCCGACAACTACGAGGATTATGTCCTCATCGGATTCTCGGGTCTCTCTATCGGGCAGACCATCACCGTGCCTGGCGACGAGGTGACCAACGCTGTGAAGCGTTTCTGGCGCCAAGGTCTCTTCAGCGACGTGACCATCACGCTCGAGAAAGTGTATGAGAACGACTGCTGGCTAAAGATTGCCTTGACTCCACGTCCGCGCATCGCCAACATCGAATACGATGGTGTCAAGAAGTCCGAACGTGAAGACCTCGACGCACAGATCGGTGTGGCCAAGGGCAGCCAAGTGACTCCCAACATCATCGACCGAGCAAAGACCATCATCAAACGCTACTATGATGGCAAGGGTTATCAGAATGCCGATGTCGAGATCTATCAGCAGGACGACTCCACGCTGCAGAACATGGTGAACCTCACCATCTATGTCGATAAGCACGAGAAGGTGAAGATCAAGAACCTCGTAATCAACGGCCTCGGCACCTGGGACAGCATCGGCCACAAGAAACTGCTCCCTCTTAAGAAGAACTACATGACCTACCGCAAGGCGAATGCAGCGCTCAAGAAGACCAACGCCGTGAACAAATGGTACAACGCATTCCGTGCCAAGAAGTTCGTGCCTGAGACCTACAAGGAGGACAAGCAGAAGCTCATCGACAAGTTCCACGAGCTGGGCTATCGCGATGCACGTATCCTGAGCGACAAGCAGGAACAGTATGATGCCAAGCACATCAACCTCACCATCGATGTCGAGGAGGGACAGAAATACTACATCCGTCACATGTCGGTGGTTGGCAACACCGTCGAAACGGAACAACGTCTGCTCGCCTTCCTTCAGTTGGAGCGAGGCGATGTCTATAACCAGAAGAAGATCAAGAAACGCATCGACGAGGATGAGGATGGCATCGGCACCCTCTACATGGACCAAGGCTACCTCTTCTTCCACATGGACCCCATTGAGGTGAACATCGAAGGTGACTCGGTGGATCTGGAATTCCGCGTCGTCGAAGGTCCTCCGGCCCACATCAACAAAGTGGTCATCAACGGTAACGACCGACTCTATGAGCACGTTATTCGCCGTGAGCTACGCACCCGCCCAGGTGAGCTCTTCTCGAAGACTGACCTCATCCGTTCGGCACGTGAGTTGGCACAGACAGGACACTTCGACCCAGAGAAGATGAATCCTCGCCCCGTGCCCAACACCGAGGACGGTACTGTAGATATCATCTACGACCTCGAGTCGAAGGCCAACGACCAGGTGGAGTTCTCGCTCGGCTGGGGTTCCACAGGTCTCATCGGACGCATCTCGCTCAAGTTGACCAACATCTCGATGAAGGACATCTTCCATCCTTCACGTTATCACGGCATCTACCCCTCGGGTGAAGGCGAGACGTTCACCCTGTCGGTACAGACCAACGCGCAGTACTATCAGTCGTACTCGGTGTCGTACATGAACCCCTGGTTCGGAGACAAGCGACCCAATTCGCTCAACCTCTCAATCTATTATTCCCGCCAGTCGGACATCAACTCGCGCTACTATAGCAATACGTACTATAACAATTACTACAACGGTTATTACGGAGGCTACAGCCCCTATGGCTACGGATATGGCGGGTATGGATATGGCGGCTACGGTTACGGCTACGGCAACACCGCCTCGTACGAATATGCCATCGACCCCGACAAGTCGATACAGATGATTGGCGCCTCACTGGGCTTCGGCAAGCGTCTGAGCTGGCCCGACGACTACTTCCAGTTGCAGGCATTGCTCAACTACCACGTCTATATCCTCAAGGACTGGCAGTACTTCCCCGTCTCGAACGGTACGTCGAACAGCCTCTCCGTCGAAGCTATCCTTTCGCGTAACTCGATCGACAATCCTTACTACACACGTCGTGGTTCGACCTTCACCCTCGATGCCGAGTTGGCTCCACCCTACTCCCTCTTCCAGGACAAGGAGAAGCTTGCTGCACAGGAGAAGTATTCGCAGGACAAGATGCGCTGGCTGGAGTTCTGGAAGATCAAGTTCTCGACCAAGACTTTCACCCCCATCATCGGCAACACGCGAACGCTCGTGTTCCACACCCGCTCCGATTTCGGCTTCCTGGGCCACTACAACCCCAACAAGTTGTCGCCCTTCAACAGCTATTACATGGGTGGTGACGGCAACTCGTACTACTCGTCGAGCTACATCACCGAGTACATTCCGCTTCGCGGTTACGAGAACGGCTCGCTTACTTCAAGCTACAACGACGTAGCCACCTGCTATGCTCGCCTTGTTGCCGAATTGCGCTATCCGTTCATGCTCGAAACCTCATCGACCATCTACGGCCTTGTATTTGCTGAAGCCGGTAACGCTTGGACCGACATCAAGTACTTTAACCCATTCTCGCTGAAACGCTCGTTGGGTGCTGGTGTCCGCATCTTCCTCCCGATGATCGGCATGTTGGGCATCGACTGGGGTTATGGTTTCGACAACACCTTCGGTTCGTCAAGCAATTCGGGTTCGAACTTCCACTTCGTCATCGGCCAAGAGTTCTAAATGCTCCCGCCTATTGCTAAAAGATTTAAACTTCATCATTTTTGTAAAGTCTTATAAGCAAAAAACAACTTTAAATTACCTTTTGCTATATGAAGAAAATCATCATCGCATGCGTTGTCGCCCTCTTGGGCAGCGTGAATGCCTTTGCACAGAAGTATGCACTTATCGACATGGATTATATCCTGAAGCAGATCCCCCAGTACGAAATGGCTAACGAGCAGCTCAACCAGATCAGCAAGCGCTGGCAGGCCGAGGTTGAGACATTGGCTTCTGAAGCTGAACAGATGTACAAGCAGTATGAGGCCGACATGGTCTATTTAACCCAGGAGCAGAAGATCCAGCGCGAGAACGACATCCTCGCCAAGGAGAAGGAGGTACAGGACCTGCGCCTCAAGTACTTTGGTCCCGAAGGTGAACTTTATCAGAAACGCAACAGCCTGGTAGGACATATCCAGGATGATATCTACAACGCCGTGAAGGAGATTGCTGAGAAGAACAGTTTCTCGATGGTCATCGACCGCGCTTCGGCCGAAAGCATCATCTATGCAAGCCCGAAAGTAGATATCTCGAAGGAGGTGTTGCAGAAGATGGGATATTAGAAAACAATCTACAGAAATCTATAAAACAAACAAAACAAACACCAAAACTATGTTCAAAAAACTCTTTGTAGCAGCCATCGTTGCTGCCGCAAGCATCACTTCTTATGCTCAGACCCTCAAGATTGGTACCGTCAACCTCGACGAAGTAATGCAGGCTATGCCCGAAACTTCGGTGCTCGAGAAGGAATTGGCCGATCGCACCACCAAGTTCCAGACTCAGGCCAAGAGCATGCAGGACGAGTTCCAGACCAAGTACCAGGCTTACGTTGAGCAGGCTGACACGCTTGATGATTTGACACGTGGCGTCCGTGAGGATGAGCTCCGTTCACTCCAGCAGCGTGCTGAGCAGTATCAGCAGAGCGCTTACCAGCAGATTACTCAGTATCGTGAGCAGCAGCTTGGCATGATCCAGGAGAAGCTCTTCAAGGCTGTGAAGACCGTGGGCGACCGCGAGAAGTTCCTCGCCGTATTCCCCATTAACGATGCCACCTATTTCTCGGCTTCTCAAACTACCGATGTGACGGCTCTCGTCAAGTCTGAACTCGGCATCAAGTAATAATTCCTCCTATGAAGCACTTCCTTGCATGCTGTTTTTTGTCCGTCCTCATCGCTTTCGGGCTGAATGCACAGACCGAACGGACGGTGCCCAAGTTCGGCAACATCGACATGGCCCAGCTTTTCAGGCTTATGCCCGAGAGCAAGGCCATCGAGAATGAACTCGAGCAAATCAAGATCGCCTATGACAACGAGATACAGAAGATGGGCGAAGATTATCAGATCAAGGTAAGTGACTTCGTGGCTGTACAGCAGACGCTCGACCCCAACATTGCCGAGGCTCGTGCTCAGGAGATTGAGCAGTTGCAGCAACGCATCCAACAGTTCCGCGAGAAGGCAGCACAGAGTCTTCGCGAACAACGTGAGGCCAAGACTGCCCCGCTCATCGAACGCGTCTCGCAGGCTATTCAAGCTGTAGGCGAAAAGTACGGCTACACCTATATCTTCGACCTCAAGCAAGCAGGTATCATGTACTTCTCTCCCGAGCAGTGCGATGATGTCTTCCCGCTTGTAAAGGCCGAGTTGGGATTCTAAATGACGAACAATTGACAACAGAGGGTGCGGCGATGCCGCACCCTCTGTTATTTCTTCTCTTCATTTATCTCATTGCCTCTAAGCTTCATATCGCCGGTGACGCCATCCTTCACCTCGATATAGAGGCCATCGCTCAGACCGACGCTGACGGGGATACGTTCGAACTTCTGAGGCGTGACCTTTTCGCCCGACGTGAGACGATAGACATAGGTCGAATCGCCCTCGAACTCTATGGCCGTCTCCTGTATCGAAAGCACCTGACTGCGATGCTCGAATTCAATCTTCGCATTGGCGCTGTAACCGGCACGAACCACAAGAGTGTCGGGTATCTGGGCTGCGGCCTTGATCTCGAAGAGGATGGCGCCATTGCTTTCCATTCCCTTTGGCGAGATATACTCAAGGGTGGCGGGTAGCGTCACGCCCTGGATGGCACCGATGGTGAGGTCGATGTGCATGCCCTGACGCAGACGTCCCACTTCGGTCTCGTCGATGTTGCCACGGAAGATGATATTACCCATGTCGGCCACCGTAGCCACCGTAGTACCTTCGTTGAACGAGTTCGCATTGATGACCGAAGTACCAATCTTGACAGGCACTTCAAGGATTGTGCCCGAGATGGTGCTTCGAACGATGGTCGTGTTGATCTTGCCCGAACGTTTGCTGATGCCATTGGTCACAATGTCGAGCTGGTCCTGAGCGGCATGACGTGCTTCGATGGCCTTGTCGAGTGCATTCTTGCTCTTCTCAAAATCCTCGTGCGAAACGAGTCCCTTCTCATGAAGGGTTTCGAGGCGCGCATGTTCACGTTGTGTCTCCTCAAGCGTCAGCTGCGCGGTACGCACATTGCTCTGCGCGCTGTTGAGCTGAGACATGTCGGGGATTACGGCGACCTTGGCTATCGGATCGTCCTGCTTCACCTTGTTGCCTGCTTCGACATACAGTTCGGTGATGATACCCTGAATCTGCGGTTTGATGTTCACCTCGTCACGCGGTTCTACCTTGCCGCTGGCAACACTCGTCTTTACGATGTCGCGCACTTCGGGTACCAGCACTTCATAGACGCGCTGCTTGGGCTGTGCCTGTCGATAGAGGTAATAAAAAGTGTAAAGGACAAACAGTCCGATCACGCACCAAATTGCAACATTAATGTACTTCTTCATATTTATATTGTTTATCTTTTTCTTCCAACTACTCCTCTCTCAAAGCCTCAATGGCCTTGATCTTCATGGCACGGCGAGCAGGCATCCAGCCAGCCAACAAGCCGCCGAGCACGATGACACACGTGGCGGCCAAGGCCACCGAAAAACTTATCTGTGGATTTCCCAAAGGATAATCCTCCAGGGGATTGGCTTCGATGATCTTTCCTGCCAGTCTCAAAAGCCACACTCCCGTCATAAGGCCTACGATGCCTGCCGAAGCCGTCAACACAAGGCTTTCGGCCAGAATCTGACGAACGATGGTCTGCGGCTTGGCACCCAGGGCTCTGCGGATACCAATCTCCTGCGTGCGTTCCTTTACCGTTACCAGCATGATGTTCGAGATACCGATCAGACCCGCCAGGAGCGAACCGCATCCCACAATCCAAAGCAGGATATCCAAACCTCGGAAAAGCAGCTTGAAGGCGGTGACCAGATCGGAAAGGTCGATGCAGAAGAGTGCACTCTTATCGTCGGGATGCACGTAATGATGCTCTTTGATGATGCTAAGCACCTGCTCCTGCCGTTCGCTGACCGGGAACTCGTCCTTCAGCGTGATGCAGCATAAGTCAATCTGGTCGCCCTTATTATACATCAGCTGCTCGGCATTAATGGGAAGGAGTATCGAACGGTCCAGGTCAGTACCTATCGAAATCAGATTCGAGAGCTTCTTGGCCACACCCACAATAGCACAATAGATACCACCCACCTGCACCATCTGTCCGCAAGGATCACCTCCTCCCGGGAAGAGGGTCTCATAGACCTGTCGTCCGATAACGCAGACTTTGCGACGTTCCCGTTGATCGACCTCGTTCAAATATCGCCCGTAAATCATCTGTGTCGGCAACACATGATAGTAGCTGGGCGTCGTGCCCACCACCGAGGCATCGAAGTTGTATTCTCCTACATTGGCCTTGCGTGTTCCCGCAAAGTTGAGAGGTGTCATATACCTGATCTGTTCGGGTAAGCCATGCCGCACGAGCTCCATGTCGGTGTTCTCGAGGGTAATGCGGCGATCACGCCCGAACCCCTTGTACGAAATCGACGTGCGCTGGCCCAACACAAACAACGTGTTGCTAGGAACACTCTTGATACCCTCCATCAGTCCTCCCGTGATGCTCGCACCGAAGCCAAGCAACAGTATCAGCATCAGCAGCCCCCAGAAGACACCGAAGGCCGTCATCAGCGAACGCCACTTGTTGCGGCTGATTGTCTGCCATATCTCTTGCCAAAGTTCCTCCATACTAATTTGCTGCCAATGCTTCTACAGGTTTGATACTTACTGCCCTCTTTGCTGGAATATACCCCGCTATCACGCCGGCAATCACCATGACCAAGGTTGCCATTACAACCGTAAGGAGATCCACTGTTGGATCCTTGAACATCTGTGCCCCATCACCTCCACCTAACTTGAGCATGGTGTCAACAAGTTTGGTCAATAGGGTACCCACCAGCATGCCAAGATAGCCGAAGACCAGGGCGATGGCAACCGACTCAAGCAATACCAACGACACAATCTGCCAAGGTCGTGCACCCAAAGCCTTGCGGATACCAAACTCACGGGTGCGCTCACGCACCGTGATGAGCATAATATTCGAGATGCCTGTCACACCCGCTATCAGTGTAGCAATGCCGATCAGCCAGATGAACAGCGTGATATAGCGCAGGATTCTCATTGTCTGAAGGTAGTCCTCGTACGTGTTCCACACCCAATAGGCATTCCTGTCCTCGGGGTCGAAGCGCTTGGAGGCCGACAACGCAGTCTTCAGAGCCTTGTTGAATTCCTCGTTGGCTTCGGGTGTCTCAAGGTTCTTCACCACAAAGGTTATGCTCGAGAAGTGCCCGTCAGGCTTGTAGATGGTGCCCACAGTCGTGATGGGCGACAGTATTTCTGTTACTCCCTCTCTCGGTGCCTTGTATATGCCCACAATCTGGAACGGGATGTCGTAGAGGTTGATCCATTCGCCCAAGTGAGGTTCCTCATCGGCAAAAAGTTCCTCACTGGTCTTCGCTGTGATCATGCACACCTTGCGGTTGTCACGCAGGTCCATCTCGTTCAATCCGCGACCATGCACCACCTTATATCCGTTCGATGCAATATATTCAGGATAGACACCCATAAGTGACGTAGTGGTGTAGAGCAGACCATACGATGCACGTACAGAAGCCTCGTACGACGGCTGTGCATCGACAATCTGGTTCGGAAACCGGTTGCGCAGCAGCTGCAGGTCCTCGCTGTCGAGGTACATCTCCCTATATCTGCGCAGTCCCTCATAGCTCTGTGACGTCCATCCTGGGTTGATTGACACCGTATTGATGGCCTGCGACGCGAAAGCGTCCTCCATGCCGTGCAACAAACCATTGCCGGCACCCAGCAGCACAATGAGCATGAAGATGCCCCAGGCGATGCTGAATCCCGTCAAGGCGATGCGCAGCTTGTTGCGGCTCATCGAGACGTATATCTCTTCAATCTGGTCAGTAATCATTTTTGTCGCACGTCACTTGAAATCTGCCCATCCAGGATGTTGATGATGCGGTCGGTAGCATTGGCGATGTCACGTTCGTGGGTCACGATGATCACCGTCTTGCCCTCCTCCCGATTTACCTGCTTCAGCAAGTCCATCACTTCGAGTGTCGTCTTCGAGTCGAGGGCACCCGTTGGCTCATCGGCCAGGATGATCTTCGGGTTGGCTATCAGCGCACGGGCGATAGCCACACGTTGCTTTTGTCCACCCGACATCTCGCTCGGATAATGGTCAGCCCACTCGCGCAGTCCCATCTTCTCGAGGTATTCCAGTGCCATTTCATTGCGCTTACGCCGTCCTACTCCTTTATAATATAATGGCAGGGCGACATTCTCCATGGCATTCTTGAAACTGATGAGATTGAATGACTGGAATACGAAGCCAATCATCTGGTTGCGCAGTTCGGCGGCACGCGTTTCGCTGAGGCCACGGATGAGGGTGCCATCGAGTGTATATGTTCCCTCATCGTAGTCGTCGAGGATACCCAAGATGTTCAAAAGCGTAGATTTGCCCGAACCCGAGGCGCCCATGATGCTGACAAGCTCACCTGCATCTATGTTAAGATCGATGCCTTTGAGCACATGGAGAGGGGTTGCAGATTGGTAAGTCTTATGAATATTCTGAAGACGTATCATTAAAAAATCGATATTATGACGGTGCAAAGATAGCAGATTATCCCATTCCAACCAAAAATACTGAGTTAAAAAAAGTTGTTAAGTCCACGAAAATGCCTACTGCTGTGGTGGCATCAAGTCCTCATACCAGTCCTGCTCTTTACGGCTAAGGCCTGTGAGCCAGGCAGTGAGCGGGTCAATGGTACGCTGGTTGATGTCGCCATACGAACGCAGCATGATGCTGGTTGGATATAACTCGGCAGCTCGTTCACTACGTTCCTTGTCGTTGGCATTAACGGCATAGAAGTCCCACGCGCCGAAGAGATGCAGCATCTCATGGGCAATGCGTCCTACCTGAAGCTCTCGACCCGTATCGTTGGAAATCTGATAGAGCATGCAACTCTCTGGCAAGGTGCGGCCAGATCCATTACGTGCCATGTTGCGATTGACGGCCGAGGCGTAACAACGTCCTGCGGTGTGAGCGAAGACAAGCACAAGGAATTGCTGGCAACCGGTCTTCCGTGTGAGGATGTCGTGCAATTCGCGGTTGCTGTTGTAACCAAACCGACGAAGTACCGTCTTGGGATAGCCGACAGCTTCGGGCTGGAAAGGATTTTCAGGGATGTTGTTGTCGATGAGCTGGCGTTTGATGGAGTAATTCCTAAACTCCACTTTCTTGTCATAACGGAGCGCCTCGGCCTTGATCCAATCTTCCGCAGCATACAGTTTCTGCGCAGTGGCTTCAATCTCGTCTTGGTTCCACTTGCTGGTCTCGGTCCCCACGAAGAGATATAGGACGCACACGCTGCCTGACAGATGACGTGCTGAACCTACATCAATCAGGTCCTTGTAGGTAACGACAGGTTTGGGAACATCGAAGTCAAAATCGATACCCAACGACTCAAGCCATGAGGTTTGTGCCTGCATCGGTGATGCAAACAAGACAATGGCGAGGATTGAAAGAGCAAGCTTTTGCATAGTGGACATAGACTGATTGTATAAACTGGGGCAAAGATACGAAAGAAATGTGAGATTTGCAAGAAAATGGAGAAGAACGACAGACAAATATCGATTAACCGTCAAAAATGACAAATAATGGTTGACAGATGTGCTTAATATATAATAATAATATAATATGTGTTTACATTTCTGTAGATTTGACATATTAAGATGAAGGCCCACATTGGGAGTAGTGGGAAATAGGTAAAAAATAAAAAAAGAAAAAATGATCCTGATTGAAAACAAAAGAACAAAAATCGAAAAATTAAAGGAAAAGTACCCTGGAGCACAGATCATCGACGTGACCAGCAAGTCGAACAACGAATTTGTGAGACTGAGTCCATTCTTCCCCATTGGTGGCATCCCCGTGCCGTTTAGCCCCGAGGAGGAAGCCGAAACTGTGGAAGGCATCTGGCAAGCGTTGAAGGTCTTCGAAAAAGAAGGCGTAGATGTTGAAAAGTTGTACAACAGGAGAATGACCGGGCTCAAGCGTACCGAGACAAAATTGGGCAAATGTCGAGGGCATCAGAAGGGACTACATTCGGAGGAATTATTGGACTACATCGATGCACGCAAAGAGATTTATGTTCCCGCCTACAACTGGATGCTCGAACATCGCTGCTGGAACCTTGTGCTGCGAATCAAGGAAATGTGCGTGGAAGGCGTCGTAGTTCTATTGGACTATAATACCAATCCCGACATTGAGAATGCAAGCAAGCCATTGAGTCACGCTTCCCTCATCATCAAAGCCGTGGAACGGCTGCTCACCGACGAGGAGAAAGCGGCCTGGCCCAAACAATTGCAAGATCTGAAGGTCCGCGTGAAAGAGGAAGCCAAGAAGAGAGAGGCCCGCAAGAGCCGCTGGCAAGAGATGAAGTTAGCCGCTGCCGTGAAAGGCAATCCCTCGAAATACAACCCCATCTGGGTGTGGGATCAGCAGAAGGCAAAAAAGAAACTGAACTTTATCTTCTTCTGGAAAGAAGGCAGTGCGAAGCTGGAACACGTGTCGAAAGGCTGCCTGAGTCAATGGCAGAAGTGCAAGTTTACAGTAGATGGAGTAAGTTACAACTGTGCCGAACAATACATGATGGCCGAAAAGGCACGCATCTTCGGCGACGAAGAGACACGCCAACGCATCATGAAGGAAGATTCACCCGATGTGATCAAGCAACTGGGACGCGAGGTCAAGGGTTTCGATCCCGATGTATGGGACCAGCACAAGTTCGATGTTGTCGTCAAGGGCAATCTGGCGAAGTTCGGGCAAAACGAGTCGCTTCTGAAATTCCTGCTGGGGACAGGCTCGGCAATACTGGTCGAAGCAAGTCCCTACGACAGAGTCTGGGGCATTGGAATGAAAGAGGACAACAAGGATGCCATGGATGCCGAGAAGTGGTATGGCATCAATCTACTGGGATTTGCATTGATGGTTGTAAGGGATAAGCTAATTCAAGGTTGAAAAAGGTTGCGGGTGCAAAGAAATGGCTTTATCTTTGCACCCGCAAACCTTTAAATAATTTGGAATAGGATGAAACAGCTACAAATTACACAAAGAATCACGAATCGTGATGAGGATTCGCTCGACATTTACCTGAACAGCATCTCGAAAGAGAAGAGTATCACACCAGAAGAAGAAAAGGAGTTGGCACGCCGCATCCATCAGGGCGACAAGCAGGCTTTGGACAAACTGGTACGCGCCAACCTGCGCTTTGTAGTATCGGTGGCCAAGGCGTATCAAGATCAGGGCATGGGTCTCTCGGATCTTATTTCGGAAGGAAACATCGGCTTGGTAAAGGCTGCCGAAGCCTTTGACGAAAAGTTGAACGTGAAGTTCATCTCGTACGCCGTATGGTGGATCCGCCAGTCCATCATGCAAGCGCTGACCGACTACTCACGTCAGATTCGCTTGCCACACAATCAGGACACGCTGTTGCGCAATGTGCGTCGCACCTTCAACCGCATCGAACAGCGAGAGGGCCGTCCCGCCACTGTCGAGGAGGTGGCTGAGGAATTGGACATGGATGAAGATAAGCTCAAGGAACTGCTGCAAGCCAGCCGTCGAAACATGAGCCTGGACGAACCACTTTCCGACGAGGATGGTGGCACCCTGCTCGATGTCACGCCCGACGAAACCAGCTACTACGCCGACATGAGCCTCGAAAGGGAATCATTGCACACCGACCTGGAGGAAGTAATGGGCGAAACGCTGAAACCACGCGACATCTACGTGCTCAAACACGCTTACGGTATCGGATGCACACAATGCAGCAACGAAGAGATAAGCCACGACCTGGGGTTGACGCGTGAGCGTGTACGTCAGATCGGTGAGCGCGCTATCCAGAAACTTCGCAAGAGCAAACAAGTATCTTGCCTGAGAGCCTACGCCTAACGATTTAATATCCCGAATTAGAGAATTAAGAATTATTACTCATCCCAACAATTCTTTAATTCAATAATTCGGGATAAATTTGAAATAGCAGGAAATTGCAAAGTGGATTGCGCGAAATCCGTGCCTTTTTCACCGTTGGTGTAAATTTTTGAATTATTTTTTGGTGAAAAATAAAAAAAACGCGTATCTTTGTCACTGAAAAATAAGCTAATTGATAAGCATTATTTATGATTGAATATTTTAAAGTAAAAAATTACAAGTCTTATCGTGATGAGACAGTTTTGTCGTTTGTCGCTTCTCGCAAGGAAAGCGGGCCGAACAACGACCTGCCTTTGTCATGGTACAAGGAGATAGATGGGAAAAGAATACTGAAGCTTTTGATTGGCGTAGGCTTGAATGGTGCAGGCAAAACTAAAATGCTCAATGCCATAGAATACTTGAAGGAAAAGGCAACCATCAAACCTCAGTTGCCTACCATCATGCCCAATTATCAACCTTTCCTATTAGACAATGAATCGAGAGATAAAAACTCGGAATTTGAGTTATCTTATTACATCGATGAAACAAACTTTATCTATGTATTAAAGATATCTCGCGATCGCATAGAGGAAGAAGAATTAAAGATCAAGGGTCATGGGCAGAAGATCTATACCAGAAAATACGACAAAGAAACTGAAACCATCAGGATCAATTTCGGCAGTGCTTGTGACTTGAACGAATCAGATCAGCATGACCTGGAAATCAACCTTTGGAATAATGCGACTGTGCTTGCCACTTTCGGCTCATTGAATTTGGTGAGCAAATTGATGAAGACGAACTATGATTATTTTGTAAACCGCCTTAGTATTGTTCATAAGGCGAATATTTCAATGGCTGAAAAACTATCGACAGGAGATCCGGAAAGGGATGCCAAAATCAAGGAACTGCTTACTCAACTATTAAAGGATGTCGGCTCAAAAATTGTAGATTACCGTATTGAAGAGGTGAGCATAAACCTGAATGACCTGATCAAGAACGAGACACCCGACATTGTGAAAAATGTATTACAACAACAATATCCCAACGGTAATCTGAAGCAAAAAGTAGTTAGATTCATTCACGAACTGCAAACCGAGTTGCCGAAATTGAAAGAGGACGATCCCACAGAATATCAGACAGTCTATCGATCGTTGGAATTTGATCCTGAATCGGACGGAACAAAGCAAATCATAAAACTTGGACTCGTGCTTTATGACATCGCTGTAGGAAAGAAAAGTGCCTGCATCGATGAATTTGAACGATTAATGCATTCAAAAGCAGTGGAATTCATTTTGAAGATGTACCTTTCGTTGGCTGCCGATAGAGAGTGCCAACTCTTTGTGGCTACACACGACCTAATACTATTCGACAGCAAGTTTATACGTCAGGATGCTGTTAGAAAATTCCAAAAAGGTCCCGATGGAGTTACAAGAATCCTGAAGAAGAGATATGTCCATCACACAATGAATTTCCTAAATTCGTATAATGAAGAATTAGATGAAGAGATAGGTCGTGAAGAAGACGAAGCTACTACGCTGAGTTTCTACCAGGATTTCTGATAAACTGTTTGGAACATATTCACCAGATTTCGTCATTGTCGATGTATTAGTCAATAATTCCAAATTGAAATATGCGTTTTGCGTGGTTTTCCCTCGATTTTGATACATTCATTTGACAAATCAGAGCAATTTCAATTATTTTACGTTAATTTCCCACTTTATTTGAAAATTATTTGCAAATAATGTGGGAATATTATATATTTGCACTCAGAAAAAGTGGTTGATGATGATTTGGGATAGGAGACTTTTGGAATTTAGAGGTAAAATGATTCGATAATGTCTAACGAAAATTGAACATGTATGAAGATGAATGTATGGAAAATATTTGGGATTGGAGAAAAAGTTACACCAATACCACAAGAGAAGAAGATGATCCTGATGTATGTCAGACCGACAGAAATGAGATCAGGAAGGAAAAGAACCGATAGCAATTAAAGAAACGAATTCGATTGGTGTAGCATGTATTATTGGGGAAGAGTCTCGACGCGTGTCGGGACTCTTCCAGTTTTATCGGTAAATATATCCAAGTGTTTACACCTTGCCAAATGTTTCGGCACGATAGCGACAATCGCGTGCGTAGCGAAGGTATTCGAGTTTGCGAGTGAGAGGAAGCATTTTAAGTGTGGAATGATAGGTGCTGCTGCCCTTGTAACTATCGCGCCAAGCATAATAATCATCTTCCAGACGAACCACATCGATAGCCTCATAATAATAAATGAGATCCTCGACACTCTTTCGACTTGCATTGGGATAATATTCATGCACCTCATTCATTATCTCGTCGATATGGACTGGATAATCGGGCATGTCACGGACAATGTTCTCAATGACATCATAGACCTCCAATGGGTCAGCACATTTATCCGATGAGTACATATCCGAATAGCCGCAGGCAAAGACCTCGTCAGACTTGTTGAGCAGTTTCTTAACCGTAGTAACATCATCGATGGCCCATTTGGGATGCTGCGTATTGAAGGTCATTAGCAATTCGCGCAAGTGCATTGGAATACCATTATGGTCAAGAATATCAACCAAGGCATACGTCTCGTTAATGCCATTTTGCGTAAAATGGAAATGATGTTTCTGTTGTATCTCGATGCCGAACAGTTCGTAGGCCAACGTTGCCATGATATCGAAGACTGCATCACGGATCTCAGGGAACAAGGCATCCACATGAGGCAGCACTGAGAGGAAGGGCACATCAGTGTCGTGATCGTACTTCTTCTTCGAAGCCGCCAACACCGCTTTACAACCTGCTTCCCAATCGTAGGTATCGGCTAAAGGTGAAGCGATAGCGTAGGACTCCTTCATGATCTTACACATCGTGAATTTCCCCAACAGACTGATCATTGCAAGGAACCCTTCGAATTCGGTCGAGAGAGACTCACGCTCAGAAATCTTGGCAAAATCGGATGTCGTTGGTGTCAGGATAATTTCATCCATCAGATCATAACGGTTCCAATCTGGATTTTTCATCAGATAAACGTCTTTTTTCAAGATGGGTTTATTGAGATACTGACGCACTCGGTCGCTCGACATTCCTATCTCCTGTGCGATGTCACGCCTATCCTTGGCCATATATTTGCCTATACCATTGAACATGGCGAATATCTTCTCCTCCTTTTTCGTGGCTTTCGATAAACGATGTTCCAAAATAGCGAACATCGGATAATGTCCATGTTCGGCTTTGAAGGACTCCACAAAATTGGCCTCAGGTTTGCCCAAAAAGGGGAACTTCTGAATAATCTCCTCGACATCAAGTTGTTCGACGGGGATGTTCAAAACCCTGTCGTAAATGCGCTGGAAATCGCGAACCCGTAAATAAAGCAACTTGACATCGATTGAGCGCAAAGGTCGTTCTATGCGAGACGCGAACTCATCGAAAGACAGATTGAAATAGGGCTCAATAGCACTCACCTTATAAAACATCGACATGAAAATCACACGCAACCTCAAGTTGGTTATCTTGGCCGTGAAGTTGTGTAATTCATTCCGTAGATATGCCTCCTTCTGCGAAGACAATTGTAAAGATTGCTCTGCCATAATCATCCTAATTTAACTTATTCGACAGATTCTCTTCAATGCACTCGACAAGTCTCGTTTCAGCTTCATGTACATCGCGACGATACTGCACAATGGCTCCAAGGATATCCAAATATGCTGCAGCCGAAAGACTGTCATATCCTTGTTCAAACAATTGAAAAACATTGGAGGAAAAAACATCATCCGTGAAGTGCTCATCTAAAGTGCTGGATTTCACGAATCGTATGAATTTGCGTTCAAAAGTGCAATTCCCCAATGAGCCATCTGATTCGGTCACTCGTATTACCTCGAAGCCTTTGGAGTCCTCTTCATCTATGGTATATCGCTTGACGAGGCAGTCTCCCGCCATCACCGTCCGGTACTGGTCGGCTTCGAACTGACGAAACAGCGGCCAACGTTCGGTCCGGAAGTGAGCGTGTTTCAATCCCTTATGCAATTGAATAAATACTTCCGGATACATGCGCATAAACTCTGAAGCACTGATGATCTCGCCTTGCAGATTATGATACGCCACCAAATGTTGACGAACGTAATACTTTATTGCCAAGTTGTAGTCAGGAGCCATGTCAATCGCCTTAATGTCGTCGGGGAAATATGCCAATACACTTTTGATCAACCCATTCCCATCGCAGACAACATAGACGTTTTGGATTTTTCCCAGCAATGCCACATCCCCTCTGCCCCTGACATCATCACAACCCATCACCCCTTCCCGTATATAGAAAGGAGCCTCCTCGAGCTTGATATCTAAGACACTAATTTGATTTTCCATGTTGGTATGCTTTCATTGATATTGATGTCGCAAAGATACGACATCTAAATGAAAACACCAAATTTTGCCATTGAAAAATGACAATTGTTGCAGAAAAACTGGCACTTAGGCAAGTGCAAATGACACGAAATGGGGCTTATTTCCTACGCTTAATGATGATACCAACGTAGGTGAGCAATACGACATTCATCAAAAGTGCGTAGATAATTGCTGGGATAGCAATGACTCCGTTGTTGAAAATGAACGGACTGGAAGCGATGGCGATGGCCTGAGCCGCATTCTGCATACCAACCTCGATGACGATGGTGCGCTTTTCGCGCGTCTCAAGTCCAAAGAAATGACTGGCACACCACGACAATCCGATAGCGAGGAGTATCAAAGCTGTAAGGCAGAGTCCAAGAATACCGAAGTTGTCGGCTATAGTGGCATGATGCTGGACAAAAAAGATACCCGCAAGGAGCATCAGGGCGGGGAAGGCAATCTTCGAGAGTACGTGCTCCATGCGAGAGGCGGCCTTTGGCCAATAATGGCGAACACCAATACCCAAGAGGATCGGGATGAGCATCGTGATGAGATTCTGTACCAACAAATTGCCGATGGGCAGATGAATACCTACAGCCTCACCTACGCGTAAGGTGGTCCAATCGAGGATAATCGGCACGGTGAACAGCGTGATAATGGAGCTAAGTGCCGTCAGTGAAACCGACAGGGCGACATCTCCTTTCGCCAACATCGAGAAGACATTGCTCGAAGAGCCTCCTGGGCAACATGCAATGAGCATGATACCGATATAGAATAATGGTTCCAGATGGAATATCTCGGCCAAAGCAAAAGCTAAGAGTGGCAAGAGGATGAGCTGACCTGCCAGCCCCATAATGATGGCCTTCGGTTGCTTGAATACCAGCATGAAGTCGTTGGGACGCAACACGAGTCCCAAGTCGAACATCAACAGGGTCAAAATTGGTAAAACAATAAGAATTCCGTTCATGTTGAAGGAGGCAGATAGTATGCAGAGGGATCGAATTATTCTTAATCTTTCACGAAGTGAAGATAATTGAGTTGGCAAATGGACTGTTTGGGCATCGCAGCATCGAAGACAAAGAAGAGGGCACGCTTGCCATTATAGTATTTCAGCTGCTCCACGTCGATCTTAGCAGTAGTGGATTGCCCGATGCCTTCAGCATTCACGTTGAGCGAACCGAGACGAACACCCCCTTCGGCTTCCGACGGACGATCAAGGAAGACGTCGATGCGACCAGCTACACCATCGGGAGTATAGTCGAGTGCAAGTTTCAGTCCAGTTTGGCCAAAAGTCTTACTGAAGTTGTAATATTTATAGCCAACCACCGAACCTGCGGTATTATTGACCATTGGGCAACGATTCACGCTGAGGTCGTATGCATCGATAGAGCCATGGTACTGGCCACGGACAATCTGTGTATGCGAACCGGGGTAATTGACATTCGGATAGCTCTGCGTGGCTGGTTCCGGACCAGTATAATAGCAGGCGATTCCAGCGGGATATGTTTCATAGGGATCCAAGCCATCAACGAGGAATCCCTCGGAAGTGAATTCTGCCTCAGAAATTCTGACATAACCGTCCTCTCCTGGCACAACCTCCACACGAATGGGAGCCACCATGGCTTGACGACCATATTCGTTGGTGCCAGCCTGACGATGGTAGAACACATACCACTGGTCTCCGATCTTGCAGATACTACCGTGAGTATTGCCGAATGGCGTAGCTGTAGCCAAAGTGGTGCCATCGGGACGATGCTCCTTGCCACGTCCATCGATGATGGTGCCTCCGTAGGTCCACGGCCCAAGCGGATGATTGCCGTAGCAGTAAGCCAACGTGTAGTTGCAGCTGTGCAAACCATCTTCGCCATCGTTGGTGACGCGACTATATATAAAGACATACTTGTCCTCGATCTTGCGCATCGACGAAGCCTCGAAGAAACGGTATGTATGGTCCTGCCTGCTGCTTGGTATCATGTTCTCGACAATCTTTGTGCCGGGTTTCACGGTAGCCATCGTCATGGGGTCGAGTTCGGCACCATTCGACTGCTCAAAGCCCCAATAGGCGTAAGTGCGGCCGTCGGTATCGGTGAAGACGGCAGGATCGAAACCCAAAATGCCCACGGTCTGGTCCGGATTATCGGGGCTCCAGTTGCAGACCTCGAAAGGACCGTCGGGACGGCTTGCCTTGGCCACCATCGTCTGTCTGCCTCCCGCTTGGTTATTCGGATAGAGGTAATAGGTCTTGGTGCCATCCTTGCCGATAACCTCGTTGACATCGGGGGCAAAAAGTACATCACCCTTGCCATCGGGATGCAGGTTGTTGCCCCGTGCATCCTTCTTCGATTCAAAAATCACACCATCGTAACGCCAGTGGCGAAGGTCATCGACGGGGGCCGACCAAACAACTTGATCGAGACCGCAATACATAGTGACCAGATTGTCGTGCGAACCATAGATATAGACGCGGTACTGACCCGGCTGATCTGGATCCTCGAAAACGTAGGGCTCACCATCGGGGATGAATTCCCAAAGGGGAAGGTAAGGGTTCTGCGCAACGACCACCGTAGCCATTATGGCAAATGATACCAAAGTAAGAAGACGGGAAAAGGTTTTCATAGATTGTCAAGATAATAGTTATTGATGTGGCAAAGTCATCGTTTTGCCCGTGCAAAGATAGAGTGTTTTTTTTGTAAATGCAAATTTTCACACCAAATATTTGGAAGAATAAAAAAAAGTGCATATATTTGCCGCATAACCATTAATAATTTATACATTATGAAACGAATCTTTTCCGTGATTGTTGCTGCGCTGGTTTGCGTATCAGCCATGGCCGAAATACAGCGGCCCAAACTCGTAGTAGGTCTCGTCGTGGATCAAATGCGCTGGGACTACCTATATTATTATTATGATCAATATGGCGAAGGCGGACTCCGCAAACTCGTCGATGAGGGCTATAGCTTCGAGAACACGATGATCAACTATGTCCCGACAATTACGGCCATAGGTCACGCGAGCATCTTCACCGGCACGACACCTGCCCTGCACGGCATCTGCGGCAACGATTTTTATATCAACGGCAAGCGCACCTATTGCTGCGGCGACGAGACCGTACAAAGTGTTGGTTCCGACAGCAAGGAAGGACAGATGTCGCCCCGCAATATGATTGCTACAGGAATTGGCGACGTGCTGAAGATTCATACCGACTACAAGGCCAAGGTTATCGGCGTTGCCTTGAAGGATCGCGCCGCCATCCTGCCTGCCGGTCATGGTGCCGATGCTGCCTACTGGTGGGATGGATCGGCTGGTCATTTCGTCAGCTCGACCTACTATATGACCGAGTTGCCCGAGTGGGCCAAGCAAACCAACAAGAAGATTGGTGTGAAGCCGGGTGTCGATATCAAGCGCTCACCCGAAGGCGTCATCAAGACCTTCCAGATGGCTATCGCTGCCCTCGAGAACGAGCAGATGGGACGGGATGAAATAACAGACTTGCTGACCATCAGCATCTCTTCGACCGATGTCATCGGTCATGCCATCGGCACACGTGGCCCCGAGAATCAGGCTGTCTATATGGAACTCGATCGTCAGGTGGCCAACTTCCTCAACGTGCTTGACGAGAAAGTGGGTAAAGGCAATTACCTATTATTCCTGGCAGCCGACCACGGTGGTGCCCACAATCCAAATGTGATGAAGGCTCATAACATACCTTCGGGCGGCCTTGAAATGTGGAACAAGCTGAAAGTCGTCGAAGAGGCTGTCAAGGCGCAATTCGGCATCGAAGGTGAAGGCAGGGTTATCCTAGCCGAGAATTCCGGACGCATTTACCTCAACCACGATTTCATCAACGCAAACGGCAAGAAGGTCTGCGAAGTCAAGCAGGCCGTTATCAACGAGCTCAAGAAGATCGAAGAACTAATCTATGTGGTCGATTTCGAGAAGGCTCTCACCACCACAATGCCCCAACTGCTCCGCGAGCGCATCGCCAATGGCTACAATCCCGCACGCAGCGGCGACATCTTCATCGTCCCCAAGGCTGGCTGGGAGAACGTCAGCGATAAGCCCGACTATGTGGGCACCACTCACGGGATGTGGAACCCCTACGACGCACATATCCCCTTCGTGCTCTATGGCTGGCATGTCGAGCACGGACAGACTTCCGAGCCCTCCTACATCGTCGATATCGCTCCGACCATCTGCGAGATGATCCACATCCAGATGCCAAACTCTTGCATCGGCAATGCCAAGGAAATGAAATAATTACTAAATTGAACGACATCGGGCCCAATGGAAATCTCCATCGGGCCCGATGCTGTTATTATGGCTTTGAATACCTCAATAGTTTCTTTTATTTACTATTGCATCTATTGCCACTATGACGTCTATACTGGCTTTCCATCAAAGCTCCACAGGCTCATACTTCATACCGAAAGCTTCGGCAACCGCCTTGAAGGTGACCTTGCCACCCACTACATTCAGACCGAGATACAACGAACGATCCTCGCGGCAAGCCCTCTGCCATCCCTTGTCGGCAAGAGCCAAGGCATAGGTCAACGTGGCGTTGGTGAGAGCCAGTGTCGAAGTGTTGGGCACAGCACCCGGAATATTGGCCACACAATAGTGTACGATTCCATCGATGGTGTAGATAGGATCCTCGTGCGTAGTGGGGTGAGAAGTCTCAAAGCATCCTCCTTGGTCAATGGCCACATCGACCAGCACCGTACCGGGCTCCATCAGGCCCAGCATATCTCGCGTAATCAGATGTGGACACTTAGCCCCAGGGATGAGCACCGAGCCCACTACTATATCAACCGTTGGAAGTAGCTGACGAATATTATGGTCGGTGGAATAGACGGTATGCACATTGGGTGGCAACTCCATACCCAGCTGACGCAGTCGTGGCAGGTTGATGTCGGTGATGATGACATTGGCTCCCAGACCAGCAGCCATTCGAGCTGCGGCCTCGCCTACCGTGCCTCCGCCCAAGACGAGCACATGCGTAGGTTCAACACCTGGCACGCCACTGATAAGCTTGCCCTTGCCCCCCTTGGTCTTCTGAAGATAATACGCGCCATTGAGTGTAGCCATACGTCCTGCCACCTCACTCATAGGGATGAGCAGAGGCAGCGAATGGTCGGCCCTCTGAACAGTCTCGTAGGCAATGCACACGGCCCCACTCTTGATCATCGCCTCAGTGAGTTCCCGTTCGCATGCGAAATGGAAATAGGTGAAGACAATCTGGTCCTTTCGGATCAATGGATATTCGGGCTCGATGGGTTCCTTGACCTTCACGATCATATCCGACACCGCATAGACCTCCTCCATCGTGGCCTTGATTTCGGCTCCTGCCTTGACATACTCGTTGTCAGGGAAACCGCTGCCATCGCCAGCAGTATGCTGCACAAAGACAGTATGTCCATGCTTCACTAACTCGGCCACACCTGCAGGTGTCATACCCACGCGGCTCTCGCCCTGCTTGATTTCTTTTGGAATTCCGACTTTCATAGTATTTTCCTTTCTTAGTTTTAAGGGTTATTATTTGATGAAACTCAACTATTCTTTGAGATGTTTTTCGTGAAAAAACTGCTGCAAAGATAATTAATTTTTCCTTTTTCAAAATACTTCCCATCATAATTTTGTAGCGTTCTATACAATTTTTTGGCCATTTGTCATGTCCACTTTCGACATAAACCACATCACACCTCTACTATTTTGAAAAATTAACCGAAAATTTTTGGTTAATTGTTGTTTTTCCTCTATCTTTGCCAATGAAAAACAAGACAACAACCCATCTTATCAATGTGCTCATGACTGATACCGAAGAAATACAATGCATAAAGGCATTTGCACAAGGTAACACTCGAGCATTCGAATTGCTCTTCCTCAACTACCAGCCCAAGCTGGTAGCATTCATCGATGGCTTTATAAAGGACACGGAAGAAGCGCGGGATATGAGCCAAGATATCTTTATGAGGCTATGGGAGCGACGAGAAACTTGTAGCGAAATACGCTCTTTCAAAGCATTTCTTTTCAAAACTGCGAAATTTTCAATCTACAACTACTATGACCATCAGTTGGTCAATAGCAAGTTTGTGGAACAAATGCTATATACGCCAGAAGGAACTGTCAGTGCTGACGAGAGCTTATTTGCAAAAGAATTGCAGAAACTCATCGACCATACGGTGAAAAATATGCCTGAGCAACGTCGTCGCGTCTTTGAGATGAGCCGCGAAGAAGGGCTATCGAACGATGAGATTGCACAACTTCTGGGCATCAGCAAAAGAACGGTGGAAAACCATATTACGACAGCTTTGGCTACATTACGCAAAATAACGGTTCTCGCTATTCTTCTTTTCGGATGCTAAATAATCATTATTTTTGTGTGTTTGCCTTGTTTTACCTTTCTTTACTATAAAGAAACAATATGGGAAAAATGAATATAGAACAAATCATAAGGACTTTCTTCAGCAGCCGCTTTTCAGAAGCCACACGCCGAAAGTACGCATGGTGGATGGTCAATTCACTTGATGAGAACAAGGCCAAAGATGAAACGATGGAGCGTCTTTGGGAGGAAAGTTTGGGTCAAATAGATCTACAGACCTTGAATGACTTGGAGGGCCTTCGATCTAAAATAAAAGAGGATAAAGAACCCGATCGCAACACAGGGCGAAGGAATTATTGGCTAGCAGCTGCAGCTATTGCCCTTATTGCCGTGACGGCGCTTACTACCTATTTGATACATAGCAACCTGATGACTTCAGGTGATGAGTTTGTGCATATCAGTGTACCTTATGGACAAACTAAACAACTATATCTTGAAGATAGTACAAGCGTGACCATCAATGCAGGGACGACATTGATTTATCCCAGTCATTTCTCAAAGAACAAACGGAATGTCTTTTTAATCGGCGAAGCGAATTTCGACATCATGAAAGATGCAGCCCGTCCTTTCACCGTAGAAACACAAAGTTTTAATGTGACCGCATTGGGGACGAAGTTTGATGTCCAGGCTTATCCAGATGCAAGTACGGCCAGCACGACGCTCGAAGAGGGGCGCACGCAAGTAGAGATAGTGGAGCCAGATACAAAAACATCGGGCATGAAGTACATAATGACGCCCAATCAGAATCTGACCTTTCATAGAGGTTCCGGTGAAGTCGCTCTCACCGAGGTAAACGCCAATCGACGTCTATCGTGGGAAAAGGGCAACCTGATATTTGAAGGAGAAGACTTCAAAACTATTCTCCAAGCGTTTGAACGCAAATACAACGTCACTATCATTTGCGAGCATATCGAAAGGATGAGTGGAGAATATTACGTCAAATTCCATGCCGATGAGTCTCTCTTCGAAGCATTAGATATACTGAACAAACTAAGCCATCACTTTACATACAAACAAGAAGAAAACATCGTATATATCACTCCAGTGAGATAAGTAAAGGGGGTGATGAGAGTGAAGAGGGTCCAAACAACTTTCTTCACTTTCTTTTTATCTTAACTAAAAAAATCTCCTCCCGCTTGTGTGTGCTCAAGACCTTTGCTTTCTTAATGGTGAAAGATGATAAACAATCATTTTAAACCACACTGATTATGAAAACAGAGTCTTATAACAAATAATAATCAAATCAAATGAACACAAAGCATTCCATGAGCAAAAGTCTTGTTCTTGCTTCATTGTGTATGATGGCTCCTTTTGCCATCTGGGCACAAACCGTGAAATTCAATCCGAAAGAAGACACTCTGAAAAATGCCATTTCAGCGATTGAACAGCAATCAGGGTATTCTGTCGATTACAATGCCTCAGAGGTTGATGTGAACACAGTCATCAAAACACGTGACATCAATGGAGACATCGAAGCCAAGATCAATGAAATGTTGAGCGGCACAGGTCTCACATGTGAGGTTAACGGCAAACACATCATCATCAAGAAGGCCAACGAGAAGAAAGGCAGCCGCATCGTGACCGGCACCATCCTTGACGAGCAAGGCGAGCCGGTTGCCGGAGCTACCGTCTTGGCCAAAGGTACAACCATTGGCACCGTGACTGACATCGATGGCAACTATTCGCTCGAAGTACCTGACGACTGCAAGGAGTTACAATATTCGTACATCGGATATACTCCGCAAGACATCGTCATCGGTAGTAAAAGAACCGTAAATGTGACGATGGAAGAAGATTCACAACTGCTTGAAGATGTCGTTGTCGTAGGTTACGGCGTACAGCGCAAAGTGGACCTTACCGGTTCGGTTTCGGCCATTACCTCAAAAGAGCTTGAAAGCAAGCCAGTGATGAGTACGGCCCAAGCCTTGGCAGGTGTAGCCCCTGGCTTGAGCGTAGTTGCCAACTCCGGACGACCCGGTGCAGGCGCTTCGATCAAGATCCGTGGTACCGGCACCTTCTCATCGGCAGGCAACGATCCACTGGTTCTCATCGACGGACTGGCAGGAAGCGTAGATGACGTTGATGCCAACGATATCCAGAGCATTTCATTCCTCAAGGACGCTGCTTCGGCATCAATCTATGGCAACCGTGCCGCCAATGGTGTTATCCTTATTGAAACCAAGAAGGGAACAAAGGGGAAAACCCACGTGACCTACAGCAATCAGTTCGGTTGGCAGACCGCCAATGAGTTACCAGAGTTTCTGGAATCGGCTGATTATGCCACCTATTATAATATGGCCATGTCGAATATGGGTCGTGCCGAAGTTTATTCGGCCGATGTTATTCAGAAATACCGTTCGGGCAGCGATCAGGACAATTATCCCAATGCCAACCACCTCAAATGGCTCCTCGAAAGCGGCTCGGGCTTCCAGCACCAGCACAATGTAAGCGTGCAAGGAGGAAGTGGCAACACTACCTATAACCTCTCTCTTGGATTGCGCGACCAAGATGGTTTGACCGCACGCACCAACAACAGGCGTCTGACCGCACTCTTCACAATGAAGAGCGAACTCTATAAGGATCTGACCCTCACCTTCAATCTCAACGCCTATCGCAACCGATATGGCGCACCCTACGGATCGGGAAGTATCGATGCCATTATAGGATATGCCGTGCGCGAGACTCCTATCATTGCTGGCAAGAAAAGCGATGGCACCTATGGATACCAGGATGACTACTGCCCGGAGGGCTGGCTCGATAGCGAATCTTTTGTCAAAAACTACGCCACCAATGTCTCGGCATCGGCACAACTGAAATGGGTCACGCCCATCAAGGGGCTTTCACTCACAGGCAAAGCCGGAACAAACTACTATACATCAAACAACAAGACGTTTAAATCGACTGCACAGTTTGATGAGAACAAGAGCATCGGTCCAAACTCTCTTTCGGTAAGCAGCAGCAACAATCTCTATACCGACGTTGAAGCATTAGCCAACTATGACCTCAAGGTGGCTGACCATACACTTAATGTGCTGCTGGGCACCTCGCTCGAGCAAACCCAGAACAAGGGATTGAATGGCTATCGCACTTCGTTCCCCAATAACTACCTCTATGAACTCTCCTCGGGCGATGCATCCACTTCGACCAATGGCAGTTCGTTGACTGAATACACGCTGTTGTCATTCTTCGGTCGTGTCAACTATTCATTCAAAGACCGTTATCTCTTTGAAGCCAATATGCGTGCCGACGGATCTTCGCGATTTGCCGAAGGAAATCGCTGGGGCATCTTCCCATCTGTCTCTGTCGGATGGCGTGTTTCGGAAGAATCATTCTGGAAGAACTCTGCCCTATCATCTTGGTTTGACAACCTGAAGATTCGTCTCTCGGAGGGTGTACTCGGCAACCAGAACATCGATGTATATCCCTATCAGCAAACCTATACCCTCGGTCATAACTATGTCTTGGGAGGCTCGCTAGTATCGGGAGCCTACAGCGCTACCTACAAGAACGAGGACGTGACATGGGAACGCACCAGCATCTTTGATGTGGGCCTTGACTTCGGCATGTTTGGTGGCCGCTTGTCGGGTACTATCGACTACTTCAACAAATATACAAGCGACATCCTTGCTTCGGTCGAGGTAGCTACTATCATGGGCCGTGGTGTCGGCCAGTCGAACGTCGGTGCTGTATCGAATAAGGGTATCGAAGTGGAACTGAATTGGAAGGGGCGAATCGGAAATGATTTCGAATATGGCATTGCTCCTAACTTCACGTATGTAAAGAATGCCGTGGAGGAACTTGCCGATGGCGCCAAGGAGGACCTTAACAACAACCGTATCGTCGGTGAGCCAATCGGTATAATCTACGGCTACGAGACCGAAGGACTCTTCGTTGACCAGTCGGAAATCGATGCTGCACCCGAACAACTCGTTGGAAAGTCGAGCCTCAAGCCCGGCTACATCAGATACAAGGATTTGGATAACGATGGCAAGGTGACTGCCAACGAAGACCGCAAGGTGCTGGGATCGATGACTCCAAAATTCTATTACGGACTGAACCTTACCGCTTCATACAAGGGGCTTGACCTTGCAGTACTCTTCCAGGGTCTTGGTGGGCATAAACGTCTTATTGGCTCGTATATGGCATACGCTTTCTACAATGGTGGCCAGATACAGAAATGGCAAGCCGAAGACTGCTGGACAGAGGCTAATCCCAACAAGTGGGCCTCTTATCCTCGCATCGAAACGATGAACATGAACAATGTGAATGCTCAGACATCGGACTTCTGGGTACGCAATGCAAGTTACCTGCGCTGCAAGAATATCCAATTAGGTTATACCTTGCCCAAGGATATGGTCAAGAAAGTCGGCATCGACAATGTGCGTGTCTTCTTCAGCGGCCAGAACCTTTTCACTTGGAGTTCCTTCTACAAGGGATGGGATCCGGAGAATGAAATCGGCACAGGCGATGCTCCATCATACTATCCAATTACGAGAATCTTCTCGTTCGGCATGAATGTCAAGTTCTAAGTTTAACCAATAAAGACTATCCTATTATGAAAACCAGATATTCAAACTATTTTATGGGAAAGATGTGCATCGTGGCAGCTGTTGCCATGGCTTTCGGATTGAGCAGCTGTGATGAAGACCTGCTGGTGAAGAATCCGCCTTCAGAAATCTCAAACGGCAACTTCTGGACAGGCGAAAGCGATGCGAAACTTGCCTTGGTAGGTTGTTATACTTCATCCAATGGATGGAATCACGACAATTTCGATTCACCGCAGGGAATGCTGTACCTGGATTTTGCAGGTGGTAACGGTACCGAGAAAGAGAACTTCACTTCGCTGATGTGCAGTACCAACACCCTGGCAACCAATAGCAACCTTCGTTATTACTGGTCGAATGCTTATACGAATATTGCCAACTGCAATACCTTCCTCGACAATATCGAGTCATGCAAAATGGACGAGAGCAAAATTAAGGCATGGTCAGCTGAAGTAAAATGTATCAGAGCTTCATTCCTGATGAAACTTGCATTCCACTACAAGGACGTTCCTATGCCACTTACCACTCTTAGCATTGAGGATGCCAACACAATCGGTCAGACACCTCAGCAACAGGTCTATGATCAATGCGAAAAAGACCTCCTGGAAGCCGTCTCCCTCCTGCCTCTCGAATATTCGTCTGAGGACTATGGCCGATATACCCAAGGTGCTGCCCGCGCTTTGCTGGGTCGCCTCTATCTGGCCGAGAACCGTTGGGCAGATGCAGCCGCCCAATACAAGGCAATCATCGATTCCAGAAAATATGAGATTGATAGAAGCCATGGAGAAGACAGCTACGAGAAACTGTTCTGGTATGGTGGAGAGAACAGCAAGGAAAACATCTTCTTCATTAACGGTGCCAAAGGCCAATATACCTGGTCGCGCTACATCTATCTCACACCCGAGACCTACGGCGGATGGCACCAGTTTGCCGTCTATAACGAACTGGTAAAGGATTACTATTGTAAGGACGGCCTGAGCATCGACGAATCGCCACTCTACAACAAGCAGGATCCATACGCCAACCGCGAAGTCCGTCTATATGCATCAGTCTTCCTTCCTCCAGTGGGAACATATCCTGGCACCGTATTCAACGGACAAGTCTATGACTGCTACAACGGAGGCTCAAGCAGCGATGCCTACAATAAGTTCAACCTGTTCAATGGCTATTGCCCAAAGAAAGGTCTGGATCCATCGAACGAGGACATCTGGAGCGCTTATGTGTATGTCCCTGTCATACGATATGCAGAAGTCCTGCTGAGTTACCTTGAGGCTGTGAATGAATATGCTCCCTCGCAAGTCGATCAAACGTTACTCGACCTGACGATTAATGACATTCGTGACAGAGCTCTCCTTCCAAGTCTTGACAAGAACAAGCTATCCAGCCAGGAAGCTGTTCGTCAGGCTGTTCGTAAGGAGCGTCGTGTAGAGTTGGCTTTCGAAGGACTCCGTCTATTTGACGTGCTGCGTTGGGGAATTGCCGACAAGGAACTTAACCATTATTTCACAGGTGTGTTGCTGAGCGATGATCCTTCAGCACACAACTATGGCGGCAATTCATCCAAGGATGCTGATGGTTATTATCAATTTGAACAAAGGGCATGGGCCTCACATAATCGCTATTGGCCTATTCCGCAAAATGACCTGAATGTGAACAAGAGCCTTGTACAAAACGAGGGTTACAATTAGTTGTTGTATATATGTGTGTGTAGGGGGAAGGTGCTTCGTATCTTCCCCCATTTTGGAAAATTTTTGCATTTATATTTGGTCAATTCAATATTATTCCCTATCTTTGCCGATAGAAAACAATAACGTACACCATGAAACCTATTACTACCCTACTATCGTTGGCCATTGTTGCCACGATGAACGCACAAAATTATGAAGTGCCTGTGCTTGAGAACGACGAACCGATGGCAACAGGCAAGTTTGAACCCACCTGGGAATCGCTGAGCACCTACGAGGTGCCCGAATGGTTCCGCGATGCCAAGTTCGGCATCTGGGCGCATTGGGGTCCGCAATGTGTCGAAGGCTCCGGCGACTGGATGGCCCGCAGCCTATACATGGAAGGTACCCGCGAATATGAATTCCACCGCAAGAACTACGGACATCCGTCGGAAGTGGGCTTCAAGGACATCCTGCCCCTCTTCAAGGCCGAGAAGTGGGACCCCGAAGGGCTCGTAGCCTTCTACAAGGAGATTGGCGCACAATACTTCTTCGCCCTGGGCAATCATCACGACAACTATGACCTTTGGGACAGCAAATACCAGCCGTGGAACTCGATGAACATCGGCCCGCATAAGGACATCCTGGCTGGATGGGCAGCTGCAGCTAAGAAGGCAGGATTGCCCTTCGGCATATCGTTCCATGCCGACCATGCCTGGACATGGTACGAGCCATCACGCCGCTACGACACCCATGGTGACAAGATGGGTGTACCCTACGACGGCTGGTTGACGAAGGAAGACGGGAAGGGCAAATGGTGGGAAGGCTATGACCCGCAGCAGCTCTATGCCCAGAACCATCCGCTGAGCGAAGGCTCATGGGCCAATGGTATGATACATCGTCAATGGGGATGGGGCAATGGTGCCTGTCCTCCCTCACAGGAATTTGCCACCAATTTCTACAACCGAACCCTCGATGCCATCAATCGCTACAACCCCGACCTGATCTACTTCGACGTCACCGTGCTGCCCTTCTACCCCGTTAGCGATGCGGGCATGAAGATCACCGCCCACATGTACAACCACAGCATGGCGATGAACAACGGCAAGAACCGCGCTATCGTCTTCGGCAAGATACTCGAGAACGACCAACAGCGCAAAGCCCTTGTCTGGGATGTGGAACGTGGAGCGCCCAATGAGATCGAGCCTGAACCCTGGCAGTGCTGCAACTGCATCGGTGGCTGGCATTACAGCACCGAAATTTACGAGCGTGGCACCTACAAGAGTGCTGCCACAGTGGCAAAACTTCTCGTCGATATCGTGTCGAAGAACGGCAACATGCTACTCTCGGTACCGCTCCGTGCCGATGGTACCTTCGACGAGAAGGAAGAGGTGATACTCAAGGAATTCGGTGCATGGATGAAGGTTAACAAGGAGAGCATCATCGGCACCCGTCCATGGAAGATCTTCGGTGAAGGTCCCATTGCCGAATCGACGATTCAAATCAATGCCCAAGGTTTCAACGATGGCAATTACACCAAAGCAGGCAGCGATGAGATTCGTTTCACACAGACGGCAAAGAATCTTTATGTAAGTGCCCTTGCCTGGCCCGAGAATCACACTATTACTATCAAGAGCCTTGCCAAAGGCAGTAAACTGTTCCCGAAAGGAATATCAAAAATCGAACTCCTCGGCTACGGTCCGGTCAAATTCCAGCGGACAAAAGATGCACTCGTCGTAACCCTTCCTGACGAACCCCTCAATGGTATCATGCCTGTATTGAGAATCAGGAAATGATGAAGCCATAGACATGATAACAGCTCCACCCTCGAGATCCCTCTTGGGTGGAGCTGATATTATTAGGCAAGCCGAGAAGATTATTCGGCCGAAATGGCCCCATGAAGAATGCGCCTACACTCGTCGTAGTTTGAGCTGACGAGCGCCTTGTAGATGGCATCCTTGAAGCGGGCATTCTGCTGCTGGAGTTCGATTACTTGACGCTGCAGGTCATTGATCTGATCATCATAGCTATAGTTGTCATACGAGTCGTAATTCCCACCTTGTTGGGCATAGCCTTGCTGTCCATAACCCTGTGATGGATAGTTTTGCTGACCCTGCTGACCATAGTTCTGCTGGTTGTAACCTTGCTGGTTATAGCTCTGTTGATTGTTACCCTGCTGACCATAGTTCTGTTGGTTGTAACCCTGCTGATTATAGCTCTGCTGACCATAGTTCTGCTGGTTATAGCCCTGCTGACCATAGCCCTGTTGTCCATAGCCCTGTTGTCCATTACCACCTATCTCGCGGATGTCGCCGAACGCACTCCAGTAGCTGGCATTTCGGTAACTGGAGAAAGAGCCGTAGGGGACATAGAGCGTGAAGGGCACCTTGCCACTGTCATTCAGCGGGAATGCTGAAGAAGCAACAGTGGGAGGCTCGACACTATAGACGTAAAGTGTCTTCAGCGCATCGCAGTCCTCGAAAGCCTCTATGCCGATGCTCGTCACGCTGCGAGGCAGAGTTAGTTCTGTGAGCGAACTGCATTCCTCAAACGCCTCGTCACCGATGGTCTTGATGGCATCGGAAAGGTTAACGGTAGTCAAGTTGCGGCACTTCTGGAAGGCTGCATTGCCAATGTAGGTCACAGTCGCTGGCACAGTGACAGAAGTGAGGTTACGGCAATGCACAAAAGCTGATTTGCCGATACCCACGACAGTGTAGCGGCTGCCTTCGGCATCGGTCACCTGTGTGGGTATCACAAGATTTCCGCTCACGTACGACGAATTGCGCTCGGTGTAGTACATACGCGACACTTCGCATTCGCTGTTCGAGAGGACATTGAAATAGAGGACACGTCCATCGGACATGGTGGCCTGGAAGTCGTAGGCCATCGACAATGCTGTTGCCGAGAGGGCCAACATAAGTGTAATAAGCTTTTTCATCGTATTGTGAACTGATAATGTGGTGGCGGTGGATATTACTGTATAGCGTACTTGCGCCCTTGATGGATATAGATGCCCTTGGCGGTAGGCTTTCCGCTCAGACGGCGGCCATCGAGGGTGTACCAGCTTGTATCAATGCCCTGCACTCCTTCGTCTGTTATCAGCGTAGTGATAGCAGTTGCCTCTCCGTCGAAGTTGAGCTCAAAAGCACGGATGGTGCTCGGTTGCCCAACAGGATCACCTGCCGTGAGGCCACCTTGCAGCTCGAAGTAGCCTCGGAAAGCATTGACAGTTACGTCGGCAGCGGGATAATAGAGTGTGTTGTTTGCACCGAGGTATAGCTTGGTGTTGTCGTTTGCCTCAAGCGTGACGGGCGAGAAGTTGCCGATGAAGTACAAGTAATCACTCTTCTTCTGGTCAGGAGTCTTGCTGATTGTAACATCATTAAATGTTGGGTTATCAATCACGTCATCGCCTTCCCACTTCACGATATAGGGCTTGCCGGCCTTGATCTTCGTCGCGTTCTTGAAGTTGATGGTCAATGTCGAGCCCGAGAAGCTCGATTTATCAAGCTCCATCACTGTAGCATCGGACAAGATTGTACCATCGAAGCTATCTAACGCAAATGGCAGACAGAGCGTGTTCCAGTATCCGTCCTTGTAGAGCGTGCGTCCGTCAATCTTGACATTCACAGTCTTGCCTTCCAAAGCAGCCAGCGCTTCCGTATTGTCGGCAGCGTCGCTGAGGGCAACAACAGCAAATATAGGCATGGACAACTGTCCGACGGGACATGTAATGTATGCACCAAGTCCGACCAGATCGTTTGCTGAGGTATTGGCAGCGAACTGCTCCTGACTGGCATCAAGCAGCATCGTTGTGCCATCGGCCGAGATACTGGTTTTCGAGAAGACGCCCTTGAACTCGAAATCATTGTTCTCGGCATAGCTGACAGTAACGGGAGTGCGGCACGAGATTGGCATCTGCGAGAAGCTTGGATTCACGACATCGTTGCCACTGAACTTGATGAGATAGGGGATGCCGGCCACGAGACGGGTGTCGGCAGCAGGCAGGAACAACATCGTCGAACCAACAATGGCACTGTACTCGAGCAGCTCAACGTCATTGCCAAAGGTGGCCTTCAACTGGTCATAGCTAAGCGAGAAGGGCAGACAGATGGTGTTCCACTCGCCAGCTGCGAAAGTGCGGTTGTTGATCTGCACGTCACAGATCTTGCCAAAGCAATCGTCCATATTCACAGTCGAAGCGTTGGCATCGATCGTAAAGGTCGTATTCAAGGTCAAATTGTCCTTAAGCTCGTGAATGGCCTCTTCAAGCCAATGATTGTGGTCTTGTACGAATTGCCAGAGGGCATTCTTGGCATCGTCATAGCTGTTGTAGGTTCCACCTACCCAGCCCAGATAGTCAATGCCCATTGACCAACCGGCGCCACCTGCTTCCTTCGGAGTGTAGTTCAAGGTGCGCGACTGCTCCATGGCAGAGTTAATGTCTTCAATACGGTAATACATGGAGTTCGTAAGACCATTGTTGGTTGGCCAATTACCAGGTTGGCTAGCATAGACCTGTTCCCAGCGCTCGACAAGCAGATTGACGAATTCGGGACTGTTCTCAACCAAGTTTTTGACACACTCACGCAGATAGGGATAATATGCATTATTCGGACCTGTGGTATAGTTCTTTCCCCCATCAAAAATGAAGGCATTTCTCAGATCCCCGAAATTTCCATATGCAATATCGAAGTCCCAAAGCGGGCCGAAATGCAGCTTGTCATCAGGATTGATGTCACGATAGGCGTAGTTGCTGATGAGGCCGTCGTAGTTGCCCGAAACCTCATTGCCAATAAAATAGGCCACAAGCGACTCCATGTCAACATACTTGAACAAACCAGTGGCTTCGCTGAAGTCTTTGGTGAACGTGCAGGTGTATGCTGCACTGAGGAAGTCCGAAATTGACTGTTCTACCTCGGCGGTGTAGAAATCGTCTTCAGGATTCTTCACGTTGATTGCGTATTCCTTTTGGCCGTTGTAGCTCATAAAGATATGAGGATCTTCAACGAACTTTGCCTCGCTGGCAACACCTTCCAGAAGCCATCCATTGTCCCCATCGATATCGATGCGTCCCTTTAGAATCTCAGTGTGGTCCGAAATCTGGTAGGTACCTATGTATTCATCGTTCATCACTACGTCCACAAACTTGTAGGCAGGATAATAAGGTAGTCCCTTCACGCCGGTCTTCTGTTCGATACGCTTTTCCACTTCAGTTGTCAGCGCATTGCGCATCATGGTCTTGTCGGCCACATTGGCCAGCAACGTCCAGTTCTTGGCATCTGCATAGTTGTTGGTGCCGTCGCCCAGAGCCAGCAGCTTGGTCTTCGACGGGAACTTCAAGCGATATGACTTCTTGGGGCTAAACCATGTGGAATTGCCACGACCACGAATTGTGGTCAACTCGTCTCGCAGCTTGATGCTGCCATTGGCATCTACCACTTTGATGCGTGCCAGACGGTATTGGTCTGACTTTTCTTCATATTGTCCATAATTGGGCAGAATGGCTGCACCATCAGTAATGGTAGGGTCGGCTGTGATGATATTGTTGCTGATTTGCGTGTCATAATCTATACCGCCCTGCATCTTGATCAAGTAGTAAAGATCGTTCTTGTCGCCCGTCACGTCCGAAACGTCCGTGTACTCCTGTGGTTTGGTTGCTTTCTTGTTCAATTTTGCATCGAGCATCCAGATATAGACCGTAGGTGCATCGGTGATCTGGCCTTTGGCAGCAATAATGGCATCGGTTTGTTCCTTGGATTGAGGAACATCAGCCAAACTTTCGACCATGCTGCCGATAAAGAGGACAAGCAATGCCGAAAATAAAGTAAGAAGTCGTTTCATATTAAAGATTTAATGTTAAGTGATTATGTGTTTTTATTTTTTTCAAGAAAGCCAAGGAAAAGGATCATTGTATGACAACCTTTACACCTTTGTAAATAAATATACCGCACTGCGACGGCTTGCCGTTCAAGCGACGACCATCGAGGGTGTACCATCCCTCGGTGCGCTCAGAATAGTTGGAGCGGTCAGAGACTTCTGAAATACCCGTCTCGTCACCAAAGTTCAGCTTAAAGGAGCGGACTTGCTGTCCTCCTGTCTCACCTCCTTCTACAGGATTGCCTGCAATGAGGTCGCCCTGCAATTGGAAGAACGCACGGAAAGCACCGATGGTCATTGCTTCGCTGGGATAGTAAAGCGTGTTGTCAGCACCGAGGTAAAGAACGGTTCGATCACTGTAATCTTCTTCGGTCGAAGTTCCTGAACTTGTGTTCTCAGTTGGCTTCTCCTTTCCCACCGTGAGGGGAGAATAGAGGCCAGAAAATGACACTTCGTCAGTAGTCACGGGGCTCAGCGTGTTGCTGATGGTCACATTCTCGAAATTGGGGTCGGTGACGGGATCGCCACTCACCCACTTCACGATGTAGGGCACGCCAGCTTCGATTTGGGTCAGATTCTCGGCATCATCCGTAAAGTTGAGTGTCAGGATTCCATTGGCGAAAGCCGTAGATTCGAGCGTCTTTACCGTAGCACCATCCAAAGGAGTGTTTGCAAGGCTGCTTAGCGAGAAGGGCAGGCATAGGGTATTCCAAGAGTCATCCTTCCAGAGGGTACGACCCTGGAGGGTGACATCGGCTATCACGCCGTCGTAGGTTATGAGGATGTCGCTATTGTCCTCGTTATCGTAGAGGATAATGGTGCCCGATTCGGTTCCAAGACTCGCCGTGATGACCACATCCTCGTCTGGCATGGTCAGCGTGTAGCTGCCGTCAGCGTTTGCGGTAACTGAGCCGCTGGAGGCTGACACCTCTTTGACAACAAATCCTTCGGGCACCCTCAGCGAGAAGGTCACCGCCTTGTTCTCGGCAGCATAGAACTTGCCTTGATAAGCCAGGCCTGCATCATAAGCTTCCACTACGTCGGGGTTTGGCTCGGCGCCATCGAAGAGGATAGTCACCCTGTCGCAATCGAAAGTAAGGGTGTGGGCGGGAAGAGTGCCGCTGCCTGAGTTCTCGCTCGAAAAATCACCAATACCCTTGGTGGCTAATACATCGCCAAAGGAGCAGTCATAATAGAGGGAACTCGTCACTATCTGAACGTTCGATCCAACCGTGGCACCAAGAGGTTTTTTTTGCCAATTGGCAATATGAGCAGCGTCTGGCAACTTGGCCTCGATAGTGAGGCAGTTGGCGATTGGCCCGTAATTTCTTCCTCCAATCCCGCCATAGGGACCTCCTGTTTTATCGTTATCGATAGTTAGTGTAGCTGCACAGGTACAACCTCTGACAGTACTTCCATTATAGCCTACGATGCCGCCATGGTCGTTACCGTTACTCTTATCATGCAGGCAGACATTCGACTGCACATGACAATTCTCGATGATCCCACCAAAGGTATAACCTGCTATGCAACCCGAACGATCCCCAGCAGTGATACGAGTATCGGCCAACGTCAGATTCTTGATGGTAGCCGACTCCAGATTACCAAATAGCCCAACAAAGTATTTGCTGGGATTGTAATATCGAATGCCACTGATGGTGTGTCCTTCACCATCAAAAGTGCCTGAGAATTTTTTGCCATATACACCAATGATGTCAAAGTTGATCTCATCGCTCGCAGCATCATCCCAATCGGAGGTATGGCTATAGCTGATGTCGGCCGTCATCTTGAAATAGGTTCCGGCGTATGTTTCTCCACCATTGACACGGGCGGCCAATGTATCGAGTTTCGCGGCGGTGTCGATGATGAAAGGATCGGAGTTAATGCCCGATCCGCTCCAAATTCCGGCATTTTTCTCAAAGACTGCAGTGGTCACCGCACTCTCTATGTCGTTCTTCACAGCGATGGCCTTTACTACCGTAGTTTTGTTGATCGTGAAGCGGTTGAAATATTGTGTGCTTCCCGTAGTAGGTGTAGTGCCATCGGTAGTATAGTAAATGTCGGCACCTGTTTCGGCAGAGATTTGGACGTATGTTGTGTTAAGGAAAGATTCATCGCCACTGATGACGGGCGCATCGACATCGGACTTGTAGTAGATCTCTAGTTTTTGGATGCGACGATGGCCATTCTTACCCTCAATGCCGAAGGTTACTTCGTTGGCTATGCCTGTCCAAGTACCATCGGCGTATGTGCCTTTTTCGACGTTGATGATGTTGCTCCCATCGCCCGAACCGAAGACAAAGTTGATTTCCGTGATTTGAGCATCATCTTCGGCCGTAACGGTCATGGTGTTGTTGACATAGACACGCACAGACTCTCCATTGGTAAAGTACTTGGGGCATGCGCCGTGAGTATTCGAGCCGATGCTGAACTCGACAACACACCCTGAGCCTAATACCACATCCATGGCTTCTCCATTGCCGAAACCCTGTGCGCTGAAGTCAATACTCTCACCCTGTGCCCACGCCTGAAATGCAGACGTAAACATAAGGATGAAATATAAAAACAAGTATCTCGCGATCATTTTTGTATTTTTTGACAGGCTGTGCCTTCTTCGACAACTATCGACTATGGTTTTTGTTATTACTCTTATTGTTTTGTGAATGAATAAAGCAAATTCCAGTATAAGGTTTACGCTCGTCATGCACGCGCTGTAGGTGTAATAAACGACGCAAAGTTATGGATTTTTTATTTCATCTCCAAATTTTTAATTGACTTTTTTGTAGATTGGTTTTTAAAATAACAATTTGCAACCATTTCACAACATTTACATATCATTTCGTCCATTTGATTGTTCGTGGCCAAACGACGACAGACGCGACAAGGTTCTTTCGAAACTGTCGCGTCTGAAACGATATTTTGTCGTAATTATCAAAAAAACATCAATATTCCGAATCGGGATCGTGGAAATAGGCGGTAATCTCCTCAGGTTCGGGCAGATTATCAAGATACGCCTTTCCTTCTACAGGGCTGAGAGGCCTGCCGTCCATGCGGCATTCGGTGACCTCCCCATCAACAATCAGACACGAGAACTCCTCAATCTCCTCGCCATCCTTGTACGCGAAGACCTGCCTGCTGTAGGTCGTACTGTCAATAGGACCGGCAAACTGCACATAGAAGATCTTGTAGTCGCGGTTCATCTCCTTAGGTTTGATCTGAGGTGTCTCCAGGCCCACAAGCTGAAAATGCCCGTCCTTGCGGATAAAGATGCCGCCATATTGGTCATCCTTGTCGCGCACCCACACCCATTCATTTTCCAAGTCGAAGAAGCAGTGGGCATACTTGCTCAGAACCACATCCTTCCCCTCCTCAGCAGCAGCGTCATGATAGAGCTTCTTCAGTTCGGCGATGTCGCTCTTCCACAAGGGTATCTCCTCGTCAATCATGTACTGATAGATGTCGTATTGGTCCAGCACATATTTCCCGTCGCGCAGATAGGCCATACCCACAGCCAGGCTCTCGGGCGCAGAGCGGGAATAGCAGAACTCCAGCCCATGGGGCCCTTCGAACGCGGTAAGGATATAGCAATTGATGTACTCTCCCTCGTCATCCACGTTCCAGCCGTACTCGTTCTCCGAAACGTAATAGCCCAGCACCTCGTGTGCATAGACCTCGCTGCTGTCGGCAATCACCTCCAGGGCGAGGCAGCGCTTGGTGCCCCATTGGTCGGCAGGGGCATCCTTGTATTCACCTTCGAACTGCAAACAGCCCTGGATGTATCGATTATCGACGGTGTGATACCAGAGCGAACGTGAAGCCTTCATGCCGTAACGCTTTTCGAGCTTGGCCACGATGGTGTCGGGCAATGGCCCCATCTCCTCGCCCTCCTCATTTTCGGAGGTGAGTCTCAACTGTCGGCGTGTCTGCAGGTAACTGTCGGTCACAGCCACGATGCCCACCCACTCATTCTCCTCGTCCAGCGGATCCACCAGTTTGTAGCGTGCGCAAAGTGAAGGTATCTGGTCGCGGCCATGCAGCTGTCCGATGCTCGGCGTATTGCCGTCGGGATCCTTCAGCACCTCATCGAAGAACTTGATGCGGAAGTCCGAATAATTGGTGAGCACGTGGGTATATTGCGAAGCGCGGTGGCGGAAAGCCTCCTGCCTCTCCCAGGCCGCATGATACGATGCGAAGTATTCATCATCGTCGTCGCCTTCTTTCACGGGTTCCTCCACATTCGTCCAGTAGTGCATCTCAAGGTAGGGCATACGGGGCAGTATGAATATCGGCATAGGCACAGTGTCCTTTACCTCGACGAGGCTGTCACCCGTCGCACCTCCCGTGGCTGCGGCTTCGTTCTTTACCTTGTGCTGGCAGCTTGTCAGCACCACCATCGCGCCGATGGCAAAGAGTGCAATTCGTTTCATCATTACGTTCATTGTTTATAATATGAGATACATTACCTTAAAAATCCTCGCCATCCTCCCTCACGGACTCCTCTTCTCCCATAAAATGTCCGTCGTACGAATACTTCACGATCACCGAGTAGCGACCACCTTCGGGATGGTAACGGTAATTGCTCAGGCTAATGGCATTGTGGCGGATATCCAGGTCGCGGAACCCCTCGTTCGAAGGCAGCTGGATAATACGCTCGTTGTAGATATCGTAGATGTACGACCACACATTGCGGCTGTCGGGACAACCCTCGACAAACACCAGTCCCCGGCCATTTGGAATGAGGAAGGCCTGGTCGCAATCGCCTGCGGCAATCTGTTCGAGCGGCACTTCGACGGCATTGCCGCCCTCCATCTGTTCCCAACGGGGCTCGGCATCGTTGTTCGTATGGAATAGGAAGACCACCTTCTCAGTCTTGTTGTCCCTGAGCCAAAGGGACCATTGGTTAGGACGTTCATCGCTTTCTTTGATGTCGAGGTTAGTGTATAGTTCCATCCGTCCCTTCACGTCGCGCAGCACTGCCGTATTGGGTAGTTTCTGCGCGATGCCTTCAGGCAACATGGCATCACTCCACACATCGGCTATCGATGCCTGTTCCTCCTGTGTCGAATCGTTCGCAGTCTTCAATGTACCATCATTGTCGGCAACGGGCCCCTTGTCTTTTCGCCCAATGCAACTGCTCCCTAGCACAACGACCGACAGCAACACCCAACATATTGCCTTTCTCATCACCAGTCTTCGTCTTCATTGCCGACAAGGCCGTTCTTGATGGCCTCCTCCACCTTGTCGAGCACGGCATTCGAGTAGGCATGTGTCATCACCAGCGCCTTCGAGCAAGTGCGCTTCTGCAGGTCCTTGGGCACAAATGGGTAATGCTTGGCAATCTCCCATTGTTCGTCGTAGAGGTTCGGGTTCGTCTTGTCTTCGGCCTTGCGCTTCGAGTCGCCATAGGTGCGCTCGTCGGGTTCGACAATGCTGAACCAGCCGCCGCTGATGTCCGTTAGAATATCGTAGTTCTGTACAGTATAGGTCACGCGCACGCGCCCCTCCTTGATGTCGATACGGATCACGGGAGTGATGCTCACCGAATAGGAATTCATTGTGCCCATATGCTTCACGATGTTGTGGATGGTCGAGGAGATGATGATGCAGCCTGCCTCCTTGTCGTTGAGAGTGATGGCCTGACGATCCTGGAAGGTAGCTGTGGCCCAGTAGTTGAGCGCCACGTAGAGCTGCTCCTTGGTCTTGCCGGGGGCTTCGATGATCTGCTGGTAGGTGAGGCTCTCGTTCTTATCAAGTGTCAGCGTCCGTGCAAGGTTGGCAGCTGCGACAAGCCATTTGTCGCCATAGCGCTCCTTGGCATACTGCTCAAGGTCGGATGCCTTCATCATCTGCGCATCTACATGCATTGTAGCCATTATGGTGGCTACCACCAATAAAAGTAGTTTTTTCATTATTTCTTTTTCCAATTTTATTTATTTTAGCATCTAGAATTTCTAGAGTATCTAGAGCATCTAGAATTTCTATCCCTATCTTATCTCTCGTTCAAACGCCTCATTCTTGATCTTGCTGATCTGCTGCATCTGTCGCGTCGAAAGGTAGGGATGAGTGTCGTAGTAGGCTTTCTTGCAACTACCCGCAAAGTCCTCAAGCCACTCCGACGAGAACGTCGTGCCGCTGATGAACATTCGGATAATGGCGAAGGCAAGTAGCACGATGGCAACGACGCCAACCAGGTAAACCACCTGCATGGAAAGCGAAGCATTAAGGAAGAGGCTAAGCACATATCTCACCCACTCAAAGCCCCTCAAGGCAACGAGTCCGCCAGCCAAAGCCACCACGATGAGTGCCGCCAGCCCATTCATGAGCGGGGTGTGCATGCGTGCCTCTCTCCTATCGGTCTCCTCCTGGTAGCGACGTTGCAACTCTCCCCAATCGACGGTGCTGAAGAACGACTGGTAGAGCTTGTATTCGGGACGTTTGCCCTCGTCAATCTCGATGATTCCCCGGCGTTCATAGTCCAGCAGGTAGGTATGTAGTTGTTCGAAGGTCTTGGGTTTGAAGGCATGACGTCTGGCCTGATCGACCAGAAAAACCACCTGTCCGGGCTGCACTTCGAATGCCAGCAGCATCTCTTCGAAGATGACGGGCACACAGACGAAGTCCAGTTTCCCGAGTTCGACATGTATTCTCTTGACACCCTCTTCGAAACTCCATTTGCCCGATATTACACCGCCTCCCTTCTTCTCACTCACAGTGCCGTCTTTCCTAAAGGTGACGATCTCCTCCTTCGCCCCCTCGTCGAACACAATCCACGTGCGGCCGCATAGGTCGCTCTCCGGATTGATGGTCAGTCCGAAGATCTTGTAACTTCTATAGGTGGCCAAAGGGAAAGTTTTCATCAGATACGTCGTTTTACGCCGCGCAAAGATGACGACAAATTTTGAATTTTCCAAATTTTCCCGCCCAAAAGTAGGGAATCATACAACAAAATCCAAAAATCTCTTGGATTTTGTCGGGGAAAGATGTATCTTTGCCCATCCAAACAAAAAATTGTTATTTGTTAATTGTTATCTGTTAATTGAAAAAGTACCTCTTATTATTCCTCCTGCTCCTGAGTTGTCAGTCCGACAAACAGGAAGCCGTTATCACTGGCGCCATTGATCATTTGTCGCCAAATGGCCGCCTCCAGCTCGACATCGTTGCCGACGAAAGGCAGAACACCGTCGTGGCCGAGATTCCCGTTCGCGACGATGGCACATTCAGCTGCAGCCAGCCTGTCGAAAAGCCAACCGTCGCTTCCATCCTCATCAGTGACAAGGGCATCGGCAAGGAACGCATAACCCTCTATCTGCAAAAGGGCAAGTCTGTCCACGTGGATCTCCGACATGTGCTGGAGGCCGACAGCACGACCATCACCATCCTCCCCACCTTCAGCGGCGACACGCAGGCGGAATCAACGTTCGTCAACGACAACGCCTCGGTCGATCCACGCCGATTCGATACATTTACAGCCTTTAAGGACAGCGTGGATAAATTTTATGCCGACCGCCTGGAGCGTGCCCAAGCCATCGGCAATCCTGTTTTTGTCGAAGAATACCTCTCCGTCAACGACCCCAGCAGCCATCATGCGCGACTGGTGAACTACATCCCCCACGATGCCAACCTCGATTCCGTCGAGACCGCCTACATGGACTTCATCAACTCTCTCGATTTCGACAATCCCATCAACGAAGCCGCCCTACAACAATACCTCATCACCTATGGCCGCTTCGTGCAGAAGAAGAACGAAGGAGGCAGCGCCACCATGCCCGCACTCGAAGAACTCACACGCCGCACCCGCAACCAGTCCATGCGCAACAACATCTCCTCTCACCTCATGTTCTTCTTCCTCATGATCGACACACCCTACGTCGAGAGCGTCTGGGCCAAATACAACGAGATCTGCAACGACAAATCCCAAATCGACGAACTCCGCCCCCGCTACGACGCCCGTCGCAAAGAACTCAAGAAAGTCAAGGCCAACCGCCCCCATTAACCATGAACCCTTCTTAACCCTTCTTAACCCTTCAAACTCTCAAACCCTTCAAACCCTCAAACCTTTCACCCCGCCCCTTCGGGGCGTCACCCCCATATTCTGCAAGGCATCGAGACGCTTGATGATGTTGCCGCGTCCCTCATTCAGCTGCGACTTCGCGATGTCGTAGCTTTTCTGTGTCGTCTGCAGCTGTGCGCCGATGCGCTCGAACGTCTCGGCAAAGACACAGAACTTCTCATAGAGCACCGTAGCCGCCTCGACGATGCGCTTGTCGTCCTCCTCGCGGTGTTCGATCTTCCACAGTTGGTAGATGAGCGTCAGCGCCAGCATCAGGTTCGTCGGGTTGATCAGCAGCACGCCCTTACGAAAAGCCTCGTTCGCCAGGTTCTGGTCCTTCTGCATGGCCAGGATATAGCTGCCCTCGTTGGGGATGAACATCAGCACCGTAGGCACGGCATTCGGCACCAGCTTGCTGTAGTTCTTGTCGGCCAGCTCTTTCACGTGCGTCTTCACCGACACCAGGTTGTCGCGAGCCGCCTGCTGCCGATCCTCCTCATTCGTTGCATTCACGTAGTTATAGTAACCCGTCAGCGACACCTTCGAGTCGATGACGATGTTACGGCCATCCGAACAATGCACGATCACGTCGGGACGCAGGTTGTTGCCCTCCTCGTCCTTCACGTTCCCCTGCACCTCGTACTCCTGGCCTTCGCGCAGACCGCTGTTCTCCAGAATCCTCGCCAGCAGCTGTTCGCCCCAGTCGCCCTGCACCTTGCCGTTGCCCAATAGTGCCTCGGTGAGGCGTTGGGCCTCGGTGCCCAGTCGGATCGAGCCGTCGAGCATCGCCTTCATCTGGGCCTCGAACGCCGCCGAATTGCGGTGATTGCTCTCCCTGCTCTCCTCAAAGGCCTGTTTCATCTCGGCCAGCTTCTCCTTCAAAGGTGTCAGTAGGGCATCCATCTGGCGACTGTTGCCACGCTCCAGTTCCTCCTGTCGTTCCTCCAGCAGCCGCCGTGTCGCATTTTGCACCTGATCGTTCAGCGCAGCCAACTGCTGTTCCTGCATATCGTGCAGCACCTTCATCTGCGTCTGGAAACGCTCGCGCATAGCAGCCTGCTCCTCTTTCGCTTCCGCTTTTGCCTCGGCCAGACGTCGGTCGGCTTCGGCCTTCACCTCGTTCAAGATCCTCGACGAAGCCGTCTTCCACTCCTCCAGCTGTTGCCTCAGCATCTCCTTCTCCTTGTTCGCAATGGCCAATTGCGACTCCACCTTGCCCTTGCCGATATGGTGAGCAACCGAAGCTACCAGCACCAGCAGGATGACGAGGGAAATGGCCCCGATAATAATATATAATGTGTAATCCATGCCACAAAGATAAGAAAAATTCTGACAAAAAGCAACATTCCGCCCAAAAAACACGCAAATTCCAGCGTTTCCTTGATTTTTCAAAAAGATTTCCCTATATTTGCGGCATCAAACACACGAAAATGAATAGCTGCCACCATAAACTGAAAGCCATGCTGCTGATGCTGTTTAGCCTCAGTCTCATGGAAACCTTAGCCCTACCGGCCCACAAGTTCACCCACTACACCTCCGAGGACGGCCTGGAGGAATATGTTGTGCAAAACATCGTGCAGGATCACCAAGGCCTGATGTGGTTCGCCACCTGGGATGGACTATATAATTTCGATGGATTCAAGTTCCGGCGATTCAATGCCGGAGCCAATGGAGTCAAACCTACAAACAACCGCCTTGACCAACTGGCAGAAGACATTGACGGCTATCTATGGATGGTGTCTTATGATGATGTCGTCTATACCTTCGATACGCATCGGGAGCAGTTCGAACAGATCACTTCCGAGACGCATCATGTCAAGACTATCCGTCTCATGGACGATGGTATCACATGGCTCATCACCCAGCAGCAGGAACTGCTCCTTGCACGAAGGGATTCATCAGGCTCCAAGGTCGATGTGAAGGATTTCTTTGTAACCTACGATCTGATCAAGCCCTCGCGAATCAATTCGCTGGCGATGGATAATAGTGGCCGACACTGGATTCTCACCGAAGAAGGGGCCTATCGTTTTGACCCAAGAACAAACAAGGTCACCATCGTAACCAACCAGTCATGCTACGAATTCGTCGAGTTCGATGGCGCCTACTATATCGGCTCAAGGAACGGCCTCCTGCTCAACATCTCCGAAGGAGGGCGCGACATCCGCAATCATCAGCTCGACACACGTTCCTCCATCAAAATGCTGCGCCTCCACCCATCGGGCGGCATGGTGGCTTGCACTGCCACCGATGGCTTCTTCATCATCCCATCGGCCTCTGTTCCAGCCAGGCACATCACCACAGCCGACTGCAAGGCCTTGGGCAGCAACATCATTCACGACATCTACATCGACCGACAGGGCGAACTATGGCTTCGCACCGACCACATGGGTGTAGTGCATTATGATCCCGTCACCGGCAATGCACGACGATTCATCCTCCATGGTGTCTATGGCAACGAAATAACCGATTCGCGAGGCGACCAGATAGTGGTCGAAGATGTGGATGACCAGCTTTGGATTCATCCCTCAGGCGGCGGCCTGGCATGGTACGACCGCGAGAACGATGAACTCGAGCCCTTCTACAACCCCAATCTGCAGAACCGCTGGAGCAATGCCAACAAACTCACCGCCCTTTACAGTGACAGCCAGGGCAACCTTTGGTTCTGCTCCTATGGCAACGGTCTCGAAAAGGCCTCCTTCGGGCAATATCCCTTTGTCGTCGAAAGTTATGACCGCAAGGCGCTCGACTTCGCAGGCAACAACACCCGTGCCATCCTTCAGGATAGCGAAGGCTACATTTGGGCAGGGGGCAAGGACCGTGTGATCCGTGTCTTCGATGCCGACTACCGCTTTGTGGGCAACCTTTGCCGCGATGGCAGCGTTCGTCCCGACAGGGAGGAAAGCCTCGGTTTGGCCTACGGTTTCCTGCAAAGCCGCGACGGGACACTCTGGATTGGCACCAAAGGTGATGGATTGTATATGCTCAGGCCCCAATCCTCGGCACAAAAGGGCCGACCAGCCTTCACACTCCGGCAATTCACTTCGTCCAACGACAACGTCTATAGCCTCAGCAGCAACGAGATCTACAGCCTCTACGAAGGACCGACCGGTTGGATATGGCTGGCAACCTTCCAGAATGGAGTCAACATCATGGAGCGTGGCACCGACGGTATGCCCACACGTTTCTATAGCACCCGCAACCAGCTCACCTCCTATCCCCTCATCTCGTGTTACCGTGCCCGTATCATCACGGGCGACAAGCAGGGCAACATCTGGATCGGAACCACGGGCGGTCTGCTCTCCTGCCCTGGCAACCTCGATTCTCCCGACAAGGTGTCGTTCCGAAGGTATCATCACGACAAGAACGACCCCACCACACTCGGCAGCGACGACGTGCATGGCATCTGCTTCACCGACGACGGACGCAGCTTCGTCTGCACCTTCGGAGGCGGCCTCAGCGAGATGAAGCTTTCGTCCGACGGCACTGCCACCTTCCATCGTCTGGGCAGTATGGAACAGCGTGAAACGGGCGATGTGGTACTTTCGATGCAGACCGACAGCATCGGTCACCTATGGTGTGCTACCGAAGATGGCCTGTTCAGCTACAATTTGCAGACCGGACGCATCACCAACTTCCGCGCGCGCCTCTTCCCCATCCGTTTCACCTTCAACGAGGGACAGGCCACGTCGCTCCATAATGGCGAACTACTGTTCAATACCACACGCGGCCTCCTCCACTTCCATCCGAACAACCTATCGGTCAACCGCTTCGTGCCCCCCATACACTTCGGCAATGACTCCATCCTGCTCCAACCCGGCCAACGAAGCTTTGTGGCACAGTTCGCCGCCCTCGACTACGTTTCGCCCGAAGTCATCACCTATGCCTACCGTCTCAATGGGCTCGACAACGATTGGACCTATGTAGGCACAGGACACACGGCCACCTACACCAACCTTTCGCCCGGCAAATATCAGTTGGAGGTGCGCTCGACCAATAGCGGCGGTTTCTGGGTCGATAATGTGAAGAGCCTTCCCGTCGAAGTATTGCCGACCTTCAGCGAAACCACGCTCGCCACAGTGCTCAAGTTCCTGGCCGCCCTTGTCCTGCTGGCTCTCATCATCGGCATTGCCATCGTCATCTACCGGCTCAAGCATAAGGTCAAGTATGAGGAACAGCTCACCAACCTGAAGTTGAAGTTCTTCACCAACGTCTCGCACGAGCTGCGTACCCCCCTAACCCTCATCACTGGCCCGTTGGAGCATATCCTCCAACGTGGCGACCTCACTCCCGAACTGGCCGAACAGCTCAACATCGTGTCGAGCAACGCCACTAAGATGTCACATCTTGTCAGCCAGATTCTCGACTTCCGCAAGATACAGAACGGCAAGATGTCGCTCACGGTCGAAAACTTCGACTTCGTGGCATTTGTAGCCCGACAGGTCGAAGACTACAAGCTGCTGGCCGAAACCATGCAGATCGACCTGATTTACGAGCACAAGGTCGATAAACTCCCCATCTGGGCCGATCGCGACAAACTCGCCCAGGTGGTGAACAACATCCTGAGCAATGCCTTCAAATACTCGCATACGGGCCATCCCATCCGTGTCATGGTTGAGGAAGCCAAGGGCAAGGCCATCCTCTCGGTACGCGACTACGGCGTAGGCATCACCAAGGAAGGACTCCAGCACCTCTACGAACGTTTCGGCAGCAGGAAACGCTATACACCTTCTGGCATGGAGAGCACAGGCATCGGACTGTCGTTGACCAAGGAACTGGTCGATCTGCATCATGGTCAGATCTCCGTCCACAGCCAGCCCAACGTGGGCACCTGCTTCACCATCTATTTGCCATTGGGACGCGACCACTTCGCCTCCGACACCGAATTCATCGTCAGCGATGACCTATCGGCCGAACCTGCGGCCATCACCCCTGTTGAAGAGGCCAAAACTCCCGACAGCGACCTCACCCTGCTCATTGTCGAGGACAACGACGAGCTGCGCCGCTTCATTCGTCAGATATTCGCATCAAAGTACCAGGTGTATGAAGCAGCCGACGGTCTCGAAGGTTTGCAAAAGGCCAACGAGCTGATGCCCGACATCGTCATCAGCGATGTTATGATGCCGCAGCTCGACGGCTTCGGTCTTGCACAGCGCATGCGACAAAGCAACGAATTGTGTCACATCCCGCTCATCCTCCTCACGGCATTGGCCGACACCGATAACAAGCTCGAAGGATTGCGTTCCGGCATCGACGACTACATCACCAAGCCATTCAGCGCCTCCTATCTCCTGGCGCGTGTCGAGAACATCCTGCAGAAACGGCAACTCTTGCAGCAATACTATCAGCATCGTCTCTCGGCAGCCGTAGCCCCCACCCTCACTGCCATGCAGGACAAGCAGCCGGGCAACTCGCAGCCCGATGTTCCCGCCGCGCTCCTCTCGCCCGCCGATCAGCGCTTCATCGACATTGTCACCGCCGATCTCCGGAAGAACCTCTCGAATGCCGACTATTCGGTCGATGACATGGCGCGTGCCGCGGGCATGAGCCGCAGCGCCTATGGCAAGAAACTCAAGGCACTCATCGGACAGTCACCGCTTGACCTGTTGCGCGAGACGCGCATGAAACGTGCCGGCGAACTCATCGACGAGGGCCGACTCAATGTGGCACAGGTGGCCTACGAGGTGGGTTACAACGATCCGCATTACTTCGGCAAGGCTTTCAAAGCATATTATCAGATGACAGCCACCGAATGGAAAACACGCTTCAATCCCGACACGTCACCCTCCTGAAAAAAGTGACCGGCCGTAGCTTCTCGCCACTGCCGGTCCATTGTAAGTAGGTGCTGTTTAAGCTTTAACAAGTGATATTCGTACTACACACACTTTTTAATACTAACTAAAACAATTTCATTTCAATCATTACTTATAATATAATTCTCAAACTTCTCAAACCCTTCAAACTTCTCAAACCCTTCAAACTTCTCAAACCCTTCAAACCCCAATTGTTACAGGTTCTCGTCAAGGAACGCCTTGGCGGCATCCTGCACTTCCGTGCCGCACCAATGCGGCATATCCCATAGTTCGGTCTTGAGTTTGTCTCCCGCTCCCTGACCATCCCACACGCCGTGCATATAGTCGTAGGCCTTCCGCACACCTTCGGGATGGAAGAGCTTGTCGTGCTGTCCGTTGATGAAGTACATCGCCTTCGGGCTGGCCATGGCAGCGATATGCGGATAGTCCAGATAGCGTTTGATGCCAGGCAGCGTATTGGCGAACCCGCCGTACTCATTGCCATATTTCCACGAACATTGCACATCGGTGGTCACCATCCAGCAGACGGCCACACCCGCCTTTACCTTGTCGCTCATTGCTGCGAGCATCCAGGTGCGATAGCCGCCCATCGAATGTCCCATGCAGCCGATACGTTCCTTATCCACTTCAGGCAAGGTTGCCACGTAATCGGCCGTATAGATGTCGTCGTAGGTGATGATGCCGCTCCAGCAGTAGCCCAATTCCATCAGGTTGCCTGCCATGCGCATGTGGGTGTCTTCCCGACGGCCTTCACGCCGTCCGCGGTCGCCCCAGTAGAGTGCATCAGTCGCGAAGACAGCATATCCCTGCTGTGCCAGGTAGTCGCCCACATATCGGCCTCCATAGCATTGCGTCTGCCACCACTCGGCATCCTCTCTGATCGAGTCGGGACACGCAAAGGGGCGCACCATCTTCTCCTTCCCGATCACATAGTGTCCCCCGTGGTCATGCAGCAGGATGACAGTGGGGAACGGGCCCTCACCATCGGGCACCAGGTAATAAGCCTCGGCACGCGTGAAGGCCGACAGGTTGAACCGCAGCTTGCGCGCCTCGTAGCCTTCACGACGCTCGGTAGCCACCACCTCCGTACGGTAATCGGTCGAGGCAGGAGGTGCCATCTGCATCGCATCGAGCACACACTTTCGTGCCTCTACCTTCCATAGGTCAAATGCCTTCACGGGGCTGTTACCCCACGCCATCGGATAGGTCAGCGTCTCGTGCATCGGGTCCAGGCAGGTGGGGAATTCCCGTTCGAAGCCGTAGTCGAGGAAAGGCTGCGCACTGGCTGTCACGCCAATGACAGCCAGTGCAGCCAATAAAGCTGTAGTTTTCATTCAAGAATAGGATCAATATCCGGGATTCTGCTTCAGATTCGGATTGGCAGCAATCTGCTGGGCAGGAATCGGATAGAACTGGGTGTCACGGCTGGCATCGGGCGTTGGTTTCCACCAGTTGGTAGCAGTGAAGAACGAGCCGAAGCGCTGCATATCGCGGCGACGCTGTCCTTCCCAGATGAACTCGTTGGCACGTTCACGTTCGATGTTGGCAAGGGTAAGCTCAGCGGCTGTCAGGTCGCGCAGCTCCGAACGATTGCGCACCTGGTTGATCAGGTTCAGTGCAGTGCCGAGGTCCTTGTTCTGGCGCACCAGTGCCTCGCATTTCAGCAGCAGGACGTTCGAATAGCGGTCGAGCACATAGTCGTTGTTGAGCGAATTGCCCTTCGTTGTTCCACCCACAGGAGTGTATTTCAGCACGATGTAGCCCTCGTCGGTCTTCGAGTCACGCTTGTTGGTCATTGGCTTCAGCACGAGCTGGTCGGCAGGGTCGGTGACCACCTTGCCGGTGGCATCGATCATGTTGCCGTTGAGGTCGAACTGCGGGCCGTACTCAAGGAGCTCCAGGCGCTCGTCGCCTTCCTCATAGCGGCTCAAGGCCTCGTCGCTGAAGCTGTAGCCACGAGCACCGTAGGCCGTGCAGCCGTACTTCGCCATGTCCCACTCGCCGTTGGAATAGAGCCAGAACTCATTGCCGCCCACATTCTGGTTGGCATCGACAGCAAAACCTGAGATGACCTCGGTGGTCTTGCCCTCGTAATCCTCGCGGAAGCAGTAGCCCACATGATCCATGAGCTTGTAGGCACCCGTGTTGATGATCTGGTCGCACACCTTCTCGCAGTCTGCCCAACGAGCCGTACCCGTGTAGAACTCACCCATGATGTAGAGCTGTGCCAGGCGGCACAGGGCAGCCTCCTTGGTGATACGTGGATAGTAGCTTGCGCTCACGGTGGTCACCGAAGGAAGGGCAGCGGCAGCCTCCTTCAGCTCGGTCTCGATGAAGGCATAGACATCGGCTACAGGTGAAGTGACAGGCAGGTTGTTGGCATCGACCTTCGGACCTGTGAAGACGGGGATATTGCCCCAGTACTCCATGGCCCAGAAATACTCGATGGCACGCAGGGCGCGGCACTCGGCGATAAGTCCGGCAAACTCGCCAGCCTTCGGCGAAGCCTCCAGCGAGGCAATCACGGCATTGGCGCAGCCGATGCCCGGGAACAGTGTGTTGGCCCAGCAGCCCTTCAGACGCTCGTTGGTCGGCTTGCACGCATGAAGCGCCATCTCGTCCTGGTTGTCGTCCCACCAGCCACCGCCACGTCCCGGGCAGAACAGCTCGTCGGTCGAATACTCGCCCACACGCCAGCCGTCGCCACCGGCACGTACCATGTAGCTTGTGTAGTGATAGACACCTGCCACCGACGACAGGGCCTCTGACTCGTTCTGATAATAGGTGTCAGGCGAAAGCTGACCATACAGCTCCTCGTCCAGATCCGTGCAGCTGGTACCCAGCAGCATCACACCTGCCGCACACGCGGCTATACCTTTGAAAATATGATTGTATTTCATCGTTTTATGTTTTGTCGGGGTTGTCTTTTCTCAGTTTAGAATGTCACGTTAAGACCCAGTGTGATGGTGCGTGCACGCGGATAGCTCAGGTAGTCCATGCCGAGGGTTGACAAACCGTTGCTGGTGATGACCGAGCTGACCTCGGGATCGAGGCCGGAATATCCGGTGATGACGAAGAGGTTCTGTGTCGAAAGGCTCAGGCGGGCATGGCTGATGTTCAGTGCCTTCACGTCGAAGTCATAGCCGAGGGTGAGGTTGTCGAGACGCAGGAACGAGGCATCTTCAACGAAGCGTGACGAGAATGCCTTGGGCTCGCCGTAGGTGATGCCCGAATCGAGGGCCTCGCGCAGGATGTTGCGGCCCGGCAGGTTGCCCGTGTACATCAGGTTGTTGGCCGTACAGTTATAGACCTCGTTGCCGATGGTGCCACGCATGACGATACCCATCGTCCAGTTCTTGTAGTGTACGTTGGTCGTGATGCCATACGAAAGGTCAGGCATGGCGCAGCCGATCTCGCCTACCCAGTCGTTGCCGTCAGCGTCCTTGCGATAGGTCTCCTTGCCATCGACGATGCCCAGATACTCCTTGCCCCAGAAGGTGCCGATCGAGTATCCTTCCTTGATGCGCTGCGAGTAGGAGCCCGAGAGGCCCTGTCCCTGGCAGGCTGCGGTGAGCACGTCGTCGCCCGTCCACTTGTCATTCGAGAGGCTCGTCACCTCGTTGCTGTTGTGGCTCAGGTTGAGTGCGATGTCCCAACGCCAGTCCTTCGTGCGCACGATGTCAGCGGCAATCTCCAGCTCGATACCCTTGTTCTCGACCGAACCTACGTTGGCGATCTGTCGGGTGATGAGCGAAGGAGCAGGCACATCGACGCTGAGCAGCAGGTCGTCGGTCTTCTTGTAGTACCAGTCCAGGCTGCCACGGATGCGACTGTCGAGGAAGCCGAAGTCCAGTCCGATGTTGTGCTGTGAGGTCTCCTCCCACTTCAGGTCGGGATTCGAATACTGAGCAGGCAGGATGATGGTGATTTTGCTGCCGCCAATCAGATAGCCGTTCGACGAAGCGGCAAGGGTGTTGAGCGACTGGTAGTTGCCGATCTCCTGGTTACCGGTGATGCCGAAGCTGTAGCGCAGCTTCAGGTCATTCATGGCATCCCAGCCCCAGAACTTCTCCTGGCTGATGCGCCACGATGCGGCAGCCGATGGGAAGAGGCCCCACTTGTGGTCGGCACCGAAACGGCTCGAACCGTCACGACGCACGGTAGCGGTGAGCAGGTAGCGGTTGTCGTAGTTGTAGTTCACACGTCCGTAGAACGAGATGAGCTTGTTGCTCTCCATGTAGCTCGTCGGGGCGTTGAAGCTCTTGGCCGCACCGATGTTGTAGTACTTGAACTCGTCCGAAAGGAAGCCCTGTGCCGAGACGAGGCTGCCGTTGTTCTTGAAGTACTGGTACGAATAACCGGCCATGGCGTCGATGTTGTGCTTGTCGAACTTCTGGTTGTACTTCAGGATGAGGTCGAGCAGCTTGGTGTAGTCCTCCATCTTCTGCATCGAGGCATAGCCGTTCAGGCCTGCACCGAAGAGGTTGTCCTTCGAGATATACGAGTTACGGCTCACGTTGCTGTAGCTGTAGCCCAGGTTGGTGTGGAAGGTGAGCGGACCCCAGAAGTTGTAGTCGGCCGAGAGATTGCCGATGAAGCGGCGTGTGGTGCGCTTGTCCTGCACCTCTTCGAGGAACGATACGGGGTTGACACGATAGGGACGCACATCCACGTAGTCGCCATCCTCGCCGAAGACGGGCAACGTCGGGTTGAAGACGTAAGCCTCATAGAGGGCGCAGGTGCCCATTTCCGAACCCACGGTACCCGAGATGGGAGCCTGGTTGGCATGCTGCTCGTTGTAGCCCATGTTCAGATCCACCTTCAGGCGGTCGTCGATGGCAGTCTGGTTGATGTTCACACGTCCGTTGTAGCTTTCCAGACCCGAGTTCTTGATGATACCGTTCTGGTCGGTATAGCTCAGCGAAGCACGGTAACTGGTGCCCTTCGAGCTGTTCATCAGCGACACGTGGTGGCTCTGTGTGAAGCCCACGCGCAGCAGCTCGTCCTGCCAGTCGGTATCGGTGCCGCCGTCCTGCAGCGTAATCTGGTTGGCTGGATCCAGCGTCTTGTTGATCTCGCTGAAGGCGCGGCGATATTCGTCGGCATTCAGCACGTCGAGTTTCTTCGCATTGAAGCTCCAGCCCAGGTTCACACCGTAGTTGAGCTGCCTGATGCCCTTGCGGCCCTGCTTGGTGGTGATGATGATGACACCATTAGCACCACGCGAACCGTAGATGGCGGTGGCCGAAGCGTCCTTCAGGACGTTGATCGACTCGATATCGTCGGGATCGATCATCGACAGCGGGTCAACAGCCTCCAGGTCGAAGGCATCGGTGCTCACCGACGACGAGATCTTCGTGTGCTTGGCTCCAGCATTGGCATTGAGGGGCACACCATCGACCACATAGAGCGGGTCGTTCGAAGCCGAGATCGATGTGCCGCCACGTACGCGGATGGCGCTCGAACCGCCCGGTTTGCCCGAACTCAACGTGATATCCACGCCCGAGAACTGGCCCTGCATCAGCTGCTGCGAAGTCAGGTTGCTGCCGGCCTTGAAGTTCTCCGAACTGATCGACTTCACCGCACCGGTGAGGTCGCTCTTGCGCATCGTGCCGTAACCTACCACCACAACCTCCTCGAGGTCGGCGAGGTCATCGACCATTGTGATACGGATGTTGTTCTTCGCGCCCAGCGCAATGGTCTGCGTCTCGAAGCCCACAAACGAGGCCACCAGCTCCTTGCTGCCATTGGGCACATTGAGCGTGAAGTTGCCGTCCATGTCGGTCATCGTTCCCAACTGGGTGCCCTTCACCACTACATTCACTCCCGCAAGAGGTTCCGACTGTGCATCAGTCACCTTGCCGGTAATGGTACGCGACTGTGCCCATGTCACCTGTGCCAACAGAAGCATGAGAATGGTCAGCGCACTCCATTTCAAAAATAAATGGTTCTGTTTCATTTCCTTTGTTTTTTGGTTTGTTATAAGTATAGTGTGTTTGTCAATTCACGAAAGAATGCTCTACGATTATTGCACCGAAACCAGCAGCGGAGCCTCCGTTCCAGCAGGCATCCAGCCGTCGCGGCCCGCCAGGATCTGGAGCATGTCGTAGCCCGCGAGGTTGTCGAGCTGGCGGCTGAAGTAGGCACGGCCCAGCGGGTTTGCGCCCGGGCCCATGCTCTGGTATTCGGCATAGAGCACCGTCTCCTCGGGATGCTCCTTGTCCCACGCGTCCCAGCCCACCGGAGCGATGTGCTTGCCCAGCTCGCAGCGGACGAAGACAGCCTTCGCGTAAGGCCGCCACGGGCGAGACAGATAGACCTCGGTGACTCCCTCGTCGGCCGTCATCGAGCAGTCGTAGAACACGTAGCCGTACTTCTGCCCCTGTGGTGTCGAAGGCGCGGTGAGGAAGCCGTTCTGCAAGCTGTGTATCTCGCAGTGATCGAAGACCGCCGTCGATTTACCGAAGATGAAATCCACCGTTCCCTCCACATAGCAGCGGTCGAAGTAGATGCGGCAATCCTCGCCAAAGGTATATAAGGTGTCCTGGAAGCCGAGGAAGCGGCAGTTGCGGAAGCAGCAGCGATCGCCGCTCACGAAGCAGGCCACGGCCTGACCCACTGGACCCGCTGTGTTCTGGAAGGTGATGTTCTCGGCATAGAAGTCGGGGGCATAGAGGTAGATGGTGGCCGAGCCCGAAGTGGTGGTCTCCTCGCCGAAGCGGTTGAGACGTTGCGCGAAGTCGTCGTAGGCAATCACGGCGCCCTCCTCGCCCACTAGCGTGATGTTGATCTTGCACGGGGCCACGATCACCTTCTCCTTATAGGTGCCCTTCCTGACCAGAATGGTCGTGCGGTTGGTTTTACGGAAAGCAGGTACGGCATCGATGGCAGCCTGGATGGTGGTGAAGTCACCCGTACCATCGGCAGCAACCACGATGTCGTACCCTTCGGCAGCGTCCGTGTCGCATGACGAAACAGCAGCCTGGATTACAAGTGCTGTGCAAAAAATAGCTATCAGTGTGCTGAGGAATCGCATGTGTTGTGTGTTTGAGGGGTTCAAAATCCGCTGCAAAGGAACGGATTATCAGGATACCACAGGGGCAAAAACTGACAAATAAAGGGCAAAAACGCATTTTTACCCCTATTTTACGCATATTTACCCTCAAATAGCAGCATATCCCCCAACGAACGTTAGAGGACATCATTCTTTAGAACCATATCCTTCAGTGTACGTTAAGGGACATTCTACAATCGGAGCATATCCTTTAACGTACGTTAGGGGACATGCTACAATCGGAGCATATCCTTCAGCGGACGTTAGCGGACATTCTACAATCGGAGCATATCCTCCAACGGACGTTAGAGGACATCCTATCATCGGAGCATATCCTTCAGCGGACGTTAGGGGACATTCCTCCATCAGCGCATATCCTCCAACGGACGTTAGGGGACATTCCTCCATCAGCGCATATCCTCCAACGGACGTTTGAGGACATCCTATCATCGGAGCATATCCTCCAGCGGACGTTAGCGGACATATAACAATCGTGGCATATCCCCGTAGAATCCTTGGGGGATATGCCACGATTTGAAATAGGTCGCACCGGAACGCTGTACTATTGTCGTCCCGTTGCAGAAAAAGGTTGTCATGTGAAGGACTTCAATTCGCAGAGCATCGGAATCTGCTATGAAGGCGGGAGGAGCCTTTCTGCAGATGTGCGTTTCGAGGATAACCGCACTGCCGAGCAGATGCAGGTTATCGACGAGGTTTTGCAGATCCTGCACGCACACTATCCCGATGCGCGGATTGTGGGACACCACGAGCTGAACCCGCGCAAGGCGTGTCCTTGCCTTTCTCCTCCCGCTTCGGTGGAATATGCCTACATCTTCGAAACTCCTTCCCGCGCCTGACACCTCTTGCAGCGCAGCAATGCGCAGAATGAACCCTAACCCCACGGCGAGCAATCTCAAAATGTGAGACCTTCGCTCAAAGTCGGGCAAGCCCTAACGAAATGCAGAAACGCGCCACAAAGTTGGACGCGTTTCTGCATTGTTTTTATCTTTTTATCACGAATTATCGAATTTGAGAATAATTTCGATGGGGTCAAAGATAAATTATTTAGATAAAGGAATCACAAAAATCACATATCATTTATATAATCCTAGAATCCGCAGCATTGTTTAAAAAATTTATTTAGAATAACTTGGGCAACAAAAAGTTACCCAAGTGTTTGTCATGTCAAAAATTTCACTTATCTTTGTGCTGCGAAAAATCAAACATAAGAAAACCTTTAACAAGATGTGGCAAAGGGTAAATCGCCGAAACTAAAACTGCTAGTAGAAGCAATAAGTGTGGCACCATACGATGCCGCACCTTGTTTAGTTATTTCACCATCTGCCATGTACCATCGGCGCTTCGGATCTGAAGGTCATAGCCGCCGGTTTCATTCCTCTTTAGACGGATGGGACGAGATTCATGAGGAGTGTCATTGTTGACATTATTTAGAACATCAAGACCACTGACTGGATAATTGACGGACACAGACAA
>JAFZBE010000027.1 GCA_017561935.1 Bacteroidales bacterium
CTGAGCCAGGATCAAACTCTTCGTTGTACTTGTTTTATCGTTTGTTTGATGCTGGCAATTCAAATCCTATTTAAGGAAATTGACTTAAGCTCGTAGTTGGTTTTACCAACTTCTAACTTGTACTACTTGCTATTCTATCAATCTTCAGTGTTTCAAAGAACATTGTTGCCCGTTTTTTAGGGCAGCGGGTGCAAAGGTATAGCGTTTTTTTGTGCGCACCAAATATTTTGATGAAAATCGTCTAAAAAAATTGCCAAATAGGTCTTTTTGGACACCATTTGGCATGTTCGGTTAGCAGCAAAGGCTGGAATTTAGGGGAAAAATGGGCATTAAAGATTCGCCTTGATTGCATCGATGAGTTCCTGGTATTCGGCATCAGAGAGATAAACCTTACCGGGATTCATCTGGAATACGCCGCCATAATCGGGACCATCGACATACTTGGGAGCAAGATGGAAATGGAGGTGACTGAGTTTATCGCTATAAGCGCCATAGTTAATCTTCTCTGGATTGAACGCACGCTGCATGGCGCGGGTTGCCTGTGCCACGTCGGCCATAAAGTCGTTACGCTGCTGATCGTTGAGCTCATTGAGGTCGTTGACATGATGATCATAGCTTACGAGGCAACGTCCACGATAGGTCTGCTCCTTAAAAAGGAAGAGACGGGACACACGAAGATGGCAAATCTCGATCATAAGATTGTGCAAGGTCTCATTATTGGTGCAATAGAGACAGTTTTTGGGATCGCTGTACATAGTAGAAGGTTAATTAAGTGAGATTAATCGAAATCAATTTCAAGTTGGATTGGTGGTGGGGGTGGATTATGCTGTGGGTCGAAATCATAGACCAAGGAGGGACTGTCGCGGAGCAGTACGCTGAGGACGACATCCTGCCCTACCCTTACACCTTCGCTTTGAAGTGCACGGGCAGCAGTTCGATATGCCAGATCAGGATCGTTGTTCTCGGCACTAAGGTGACAAAGGAAAAGATGACGAATCGAAGGATGCCAAACGTCGTGAATGAGTTCGGCACACTCTTTATTGCTCATGTGACCGCCTTCACCACGTACACGCTTCTTGAGATAAGCGGGATAAGGTCCATCCATCAGCATGTTGATGTCGTGGTTGGATTCGACGACAAGATGATCAGCAAGGGAAAGGTAATGGCGAATGTCAGCCGTAACACAGCCCACATCAGTTGCCAAACAGAATCGCACCACCTCGTTTCCGTCGCCGTATTCGATGAAATAGCCGACATTGTCGGTTGAGTCGTGAGGTACGGTAAAGGCCGTCACGCGGAATTGGGTGCCTGGGATATAGAAGGGCGTGTCGCGTTCGATATTTCGACGAGAGGCATTGGTTAACTTCTTTGCCATCCCATAATTGTGTTCCATACCCTGATGCACCTCCTTGGTCGTATAGACCGGAATATGGTAGAGTTCGCCCAAGCTACCGGCCGAACGTATGTGGTCGGTATGATCGTGGGTAACGAGCAGGGCCATGATTTTCCCGAAGGACAGGCCATTCTCACGCAAAACCTTCTGAATGGTACGCACAGGGATACCCGCATCGATCAGTATAGCGTGCTGGTCGGTGCCGAGATAATAGCAGTTGCCGCTGCTTCCACTCGAAAGGCTCAGAAATTTCAACATATCTGCGCGTACATTATTATCGCGTACATTATTATAATAATATACATCATTTGTAGATCAAAAAGATGGCGGGACAACGCGGCACCAACCTTTGCCGCTCTTCGTCGGTGCGAGCAGCGCCAAGCAACTTCTTCCATTCGCTCACTGTGCGGGTATGAATGGACTCGTCGGGACATGTGATATCAGCTGCCAAAGAAATACGGGTCTGAGGACGCAGTACCTGTAGCAGCGTCTGCATCAACTTAAGGTTGCGATACGGCGTCTCGATGAACAGTTGTGTCTGGTCTTCAGCGTAAACACGTGCCTCCAATTGCTTCAGACGCTGTATGCGCAGACCTTCTTCAATAGGCAGATAACCATGGAAGGCGAAGCTTTGCCCATTGAAACCCGATGCCATCACGCTGAGGATAATGCTCGAAGGACCCACTAACGGAACAACACGAAGACCACAACGCTGGGCGATGGCCACTACGTCGGCTCCAGGATCAGCTACCGCCGGACAACCTGCCTCACTGATGATCCCGACTGGTTCGCCCTCTCGAAGAGGATTGAGATAGGTGTCGATGAGCTTGCGGTCGGTGTGCTGGTTGAGTTCGCTGAATTGAAGCGAATCGATATCGATAGTGGGCTCGACTTTCTTCAGGAAACGTCGTGCCGACCGGACATTCTCAACGATGAAATGCCGGATGCCCACAATGACCTGTCGGTTGTAGGTCGGCAGCACCTGATCGATAGGTGTATCTCCGAGGGTGACGGGTATCAAATAGAGAGCAGGCTCGAGCATGAGACGGTGATTGTTGTAAATTATCCTTAATTTTTGTGCAAAATTACGGAAAAAATTTGGTATTACAAAAAATAATCGTCATTTTTGCAATGATTTTTAGCATTATTATCAAAAACGATTGAATATGAACCTTCCCGAGGCCTTTATAGAAGACATCAAACCTTATCTTCCAGCACAGGAACTCGAACTGTTTGTCCATGCGCTTACCCACAGCGAACCGACAACCAGCATACGTTACAATCGCGCAAAAGAAACCGGCAGAACGGGGCTCCCCATCGGTTGGAATAGCGAGGATGGCGTGTATCTGGACGAGAGGCCGAACTTCACTCTCGACCCGTTGATGCATGCGGGATGCTACTATGTGCAGGAAGCATCGTCGCAGTTCGTGACGCATGTGCTGAGGTCGTTGGTCAAGGAGCCGGTGGCCGCATTGGATCTATGTGCAGCGCCTGGAGGGAAGAGTACTGCAATGCTCAGCGTTTTGCCAGAAGGGAGCCAGTTGGTGAGCAATGAGATAGATCGACGCAGAGCGAGAATCCTGAGCGAGAACATCACGAAATGGGGATGGCCGAATGTGAGTGTAACATGCAATGCGCCTGCCGACTTCAGAAGTCTCACCCATCTCTTCGACCTCATCCTCACCGATGTTCCCTGTTCGGGAGAAGGTATGTTTCGCAAAGACGAAGGCGCCGTAAAGGATTGGTCGCTACAGAAAGTGAAGGAATGTGCAGCACTTCAACGGGAGATACTCGACTCCATCTGGCCCACCTTGAAGCCTGGAGGCATCCTGGTGTATAGTACCTGTACTTTCAACGTGCACGAAGATGAGGAGATGCTTGCTTACATCTGCGAAACACTGGGAGCAGAAGCACTCGAAATACCTACCGAGGCAGCATGGCAAATCCATCCGCCGCTCATAGGCCATCATCCATGTTATCGCTTCATGCCCCACTTCACGAAGGGCGAAGGCCTCTTTATGGCGGTCGTACGTAAAAAGGGGAGTAATGATGAACAGACTCATTTGCACAAGGTGGGGAACAAACGAAAAGGTGCCAGCAAACCCTTTGCTAAGAACGACAGGAACAAACCCATCATTGACCTCAAGAAGATTGGCCCTACCCTCCTATCGCAACTCGATTGCGAGGCCACCATCGAACTGACCGAGGAGGGGACACTGCGTGCCATCCCTACAGGATACAAGGAACTGCACGATGCACTGATGAGCCAAGGTCTCTACCTGCTGCAAAGCGGTATTGAAATGGGCACAATAAAAGGCCGAGATATCATCCCGGCCCATGCTTTAGCATTAAGTATCGTTCGCAAGGAGAATGCCTTCCCCACTGTGGAAGTGGACCTCGACACCGCCCTCAACTACCTGCGTCACGAGGCCATTGTCCTTGATGCAGATGTACCTACAGGTTACGTGATTGTAACTTATCAAAGTCATGCGCTGGGCTTCGTCAAGAACCTCGGCAGAAGGAGCAACAACCTTTACCCGCAGGAATGGCGCATACGCTTCGTCTGATCAGTGCTCCTTGAGGTATTCGACAAGGGCACGCACAGCCTTGCCTCGATGGCTGATGGCATTCTTCTCTTCCATCGACATCTCGGCAAAAGTAATATCATATCCACTGGGACGGAAGATGGGATCGTAGCCGAACCCCTGACTTCCAGAACGCTCGGTGGTTATTTCGCCACGACAAACACCCTCGAACTCCTGCATCTTGCCATCCATCAGCAAAACGATAACCGTACGGAATTGTGCCGAACGGTCCCTGACGCGTTTCAGTTTACGAAGCAGTTTCTCGTTATTGGCCTCGCTATTGTGGTCGTAGCCTTCATCCTGGGCATAGCGTGCCGAACGCACTCCAGGGTCCATCCCCAACGCACGCACTTCAAGGCCGGAATCGTCGGCAAAGCAATCCACATCGTAATGCACGTTGACATACTCGGCCTTCTGCAATGCATTGCCTGCGAAGGTCGATGAGTTCTCGGGTATGTCTTCAAGGCATCCGATATCGCGCAAAGATAAGACCTCATAGCGTTCGGAAACTTCAGGGCCGCAGGCTTCGAGCAGCGCCTTCACTTCGTTGATCTTGTTCGCATTGTTGGTAGCAAACACAAGTTTCCTCTTTTTCATATCATAAGATTATTTAATATCGGTTAACCAGATGCGCTGCAGGAAGATTGCATCTGAGGTAGTACGCAGCACGATGTCGTGCTGGTCGATGGTTGGGTCGATGGCAAATACAAGATCGAAAACCTGCTGCGGCTTATCCACATTCTCCTGATCGATACGGAGCAATTGGGGTTCACCCATGTCGATCGAGATCATGCAGTTCATCGTCTTGCCATAACTACGTGTAGGGAGCAACCACACGCGGAGGTGTACACTGTCGGCCTGATAAACAAGCGGAAGACGCAAAGCTTCGAACGGCTCGACATGATTGCCGAGGGCTCGTCTGCTGCGATAAAGGAGGTCGGTGCTGTCGTCGGATGGCAAAGAAGACAACGAACCCACCTGCATCGGAGTCATGACATCATGCTGGTCCAACTGCATAAGACTATGATCCATCTCAATATCGGGCATCACGACGCCTCCCAACATCTGTCGCCACTTCGGTTCGACGAGTGCAGGCAACTCCGCAGCCAGCAACGACATACGCTGACGTCCATCCTCCACTGCCCACTGTTTCGCGGCATCGTGCTCAACAAGTTGCATGTTGCAAAGTCGTTGCATCTGCGTAGTCATCATATTGAGCGGGTACTCGATCGTGCGAAAGAAGGCATTCGTATGATCGTTGGGGACAACCTTGTCGTTCAGTTCCAGCGAAAGCTGCAACTGCAGGTTCTGGCACTCACCGATAGCGCGACGCAGTGCCTCGAAACTATGGGGCTGCTCGGGATGAAAGGTCATGGCAAGGTCGAAATAATCGTTCCAAAGCTGTGACCAGTTGCAGTTCACACCACTCATCTGGGTATAGTGCAAATCCTCCAGTTCCTCGACTGAATAAGGCTTGCGATAGTTGTTGATCTCCCAAGCCATATCGAAGAAGAGCAATAGCTGAAGTTCTCCCCCGAGTTGATGCATCCAATGCATCTGCCATTCCTTCTTGCGGCCATAATCGTAGGCGCGAAGGCCTTCCAGCCGTATATGTTCGGGATCATCAAGGGCAAGACTCAGTCCGAGATAGGGCATCGATGCCGGCTTGAGCGTCCAGCGAAACACTCCCTCCGAGGTCTCATCTGTAGCATTGGAGAAATCGGTTACCCCCGTGGCACGCAGACGCAGCAGAAGTTCCTGCAAATACTTGTCGTGAGGCTGTGCGCCATCGAGAATCAGGGTACGGACGGGTACCGATGCCTCGAAGAGCTCCTCGTAGGCCACGCCAAGTTCATAGACATCCATCGGCAATGCAGGTGCATCGGCCCACCAGCGGAAAGGCGATACGCCCCACTGTCTGCTTAAGGTCATCAGACCGAATGCCGCACCCTGTTCATCGCTGCCCACCACGAACAACTGTCGGCCATTGTTGTGAACCTTCAACATGAATGCCCCATGATGGTCGGCAAGCTGGTCAAAACTGATTCCCCGTATCCTGGCATAACGCTTGAGATCGGCATTATCGTAGGTTGCAACGATGATCTTCGCGTCGAAGATGTTGTTGGTATGCACAAGATATTCTCCGAATACCTCATGATAGTCCTGTTCGAAGAGCTGATCAGCACGTTCGATGGGCGTCGAGGGCACACGCTGACAGAAGAGCTTCACAGCTTCACCATGATGTATGATGAAATTGTCGGCCCAAGCTGACAGGCAGACTCCGATGCTGAGTATCAAGGAAATCAGGTACTTCATCAGGATATCAATACTTTTGGATGCGGGTAGCATCGAGTTTCAGAAAAATGAACAGCAGGATAGTAAACGACCAAAGGCCCGAACCACCATAGCTGAAGAATGGCAAGGGGATACCAATGACAGGTACAAGGCCAATGACCATGCCCACATTGATGATGACGTGGAAGGCGAAGATGCACGCCACACAGTAGCCATAGACTTGCGCAAAGGGTGTGCGTTGTCGTTCGGCCAAGGAGATGAGTCGTGTGATGAGGACAAAGTAGAGAAAGAGCACGGCAACACAGCCGATGAAGCCCTGCTCCTCACCCACCGTGCAGAAGATGAAGTCGGTCTCCTGTTCTGGCACGAAGGCAAGCTTGGTCTGCGTGCCTTCGAGATAACCTTTGCCCAAAAGTCCACCCGAGCCGATGGCAATCTTCGCCTGATTGACATTGTATCCTGCGCCTTTCAAATCCTCCTTCATGCCCAACAACACCTCGATACGCCCACGCTGGTGGGGTTGCAACTTGCTGAATGCGAAATCGCAGGTGTAGAGGAATCCGACGAAAAGCACAGCGAAGACACCGACAGTGATGTAGGATTTGACCTTATGAAGCAGATAGAGAAAAGCACAATAGCCGATGGTAAAGATGTTGATGATCCAACCTATCCAACGGTATTGGAACGGGAAGGGCCATGTGACGAAATGATTGAGCAGGCCGAAAACACCAAAGCCCAAAAAGGCCACAAGGGCCACAAATCCTGCAGCACCATAATTGTTGGCAAAGAATGCCAGCATACCGGCCACGAGGAAAGGAATGATGGTGAGCACGATGTTCTGTCCCATCAACGAGGAGGGAGCAGATTCATCGGGGGCCAGTACAACCCCTTCAGGAAGCGGTTCGACACTGTATTTGATGCCCAGGACGAAAATCAGGATGAAACAGAACCCCGCCCAAAGCACGATACCCGACATTCCCTGGCGATAGAACAACAGGATAAGTGAGAAATAGACCAACGCCGACCCCGTCTCGTTCTGCAAAATGATGAGTAGGACGGGAATCAACACGATGGCACATGCCTTCGCAAAATTAGCAGGTTCGGTGAACTTGAAGTTGTACCCGTTGAAAAGGTAGGCCAACATCAGCGCCGTGGAGAACTTGCCGAATTCTGCGGGCTGAATGGAGAACGTGCCGATTTTGATCCACGAATGTGAGCCGTTGATGTTGGTGCCAATGAAGATGGTGACAAACAGCAGGATCATCACTCCCACATATATCAAAGGCGCATAGGTCATATAGAACCGGCTGTCGAGGCAAAGAATAGCGATGATGAGGAACAGCGCCAAGCCGAACCAGACAATCTGTTTGCCCGAAGGACGACCGAAATCAAAGATCGAGGCTCCGTCGAAGTTGTAACTGGCAGCATTAATCGTGACCCAGCCCGCAAGGACCAGGATCACATAGACAATCAATGTCAGCCAATCAAAACTACGAAGGAAATTCATATTATTTCTTTTTCTTGTAATCGGTATATTGCAGCGTCGAACTACGCCGCATACTCTCTTCGGCCAATCTTCGTCGTCCGGATATCTTGCCATTCAAATACTTCTCGATGACCAAGGTGCCGATAGGCACGCCGAAAGTGGCTCCGAAACCGCCATTCTCTACGAAGCAGCAGACAGCAATCTTGGGTTGATTCATGGGAGCAAAGCCCATGAAGACCGAATGGTCTTTTCCGTGAGGGTTCTGTGCCGTACCGGTCTTACCACACAACTCGATGCCCTCGGGATCAAGGTTGCCACTACGTCTGACGGTACCGTTCACCGCCGCCGCTCGCATGCCCTTGACGATCCATTCGTAGTGTCTCGGACTAATTTTCGTCTTGTGCTGGATTCTGAACGTATCGGGAATCAAGGTGTCCTGTATCGAATGTATGACATGGGGTGTGTAGTAATACCCTCGATTGGCAATCGTGGCAGCCAGGTTGGCAATCTGCAACGGCGTCGCCAGGATTTCGCCTTGTCCGATGGAAATCGAGATGATGCTGATGGGCTTCCAATCCTCGGTCCGGAGCATCTTGTTGTAATAGGCAGGATTGGGAATGAATCCGCGTATCTCGCCCGGCAAGTCAATGCCGAGCCTATAGCCATAGCCCATCGAAACCATGTAGTTCTTCCAAGCCTCGAACGCCTCCTGCATATTCTTGTACTTCCTGTTGTTGAGGATATTCACCAGGCACCAGCCAAAGTAACCATTGCAGGAAGTGGCGATGGCAGGGACGATGGACCACGAGGCGATGCCATCGTGGCAGCCCATCCTGAAACGTCCCATCACAAAACCGCCACGGCAAGGCAGCAACGTCTCGGGAGTAATGGCTCCATCTTCCAAACCGATCAGTCCCTGAGTGGGTTTGAACGTCGAACCTGGAGGATAGGCTGCCGAAATTGTTCGGTCGATCAATGGTTTGAATGGATCGTCGAGCAACTCCTTGTAATGCTTGCCTCGTTGTCGGCCTGCAAGCAGACTTGGGTCGTAGGTCGGACTGGAAACCATGGCCAAGATCTCTCCCGTGGCAGGTTCAATGGCAACCAGGGCACCAACCTTATTCACCATCAGACTTTCGGCGTATGCCTGCAGATCAGCATCTATCGAAAGGGTCAGGTTATGTCCTGCTTTAGGTATGACGTCATACTTGCCGTCTTCGTAATGTCCCTTGATGCGACCATGGGCATCGCGCAGCAGAATCTCCTTGCCCTTGATGCCTCGCAGATACTTCTCGTAACTTTTCTCCACACCCAGGTCACCCGTGTAGTCACCTCGCTGGTAATAGTCATCGCGCTGAATCTCCTTGGGTGTTACCTCGCGGATATTTCCCAGGATGTGGGGCGCTACCGACCGCATATATTGGCGAATGGTACGCGGACGAATCTCAAAGCCGAGATACTTGTACATCCTCTCCTGCAGCTTGGCATAGTCCTCGACACTCAGCTGTGTGGCAAAAGTCTGCTGCGTGTAGCTCGAATAACCTTTGTTGCGTCTGGGGTCCTTGATTTCCGCCATTCGCTCATCGAATACTTCCCGTGTGATACCCAGCGTATTGCAAAGGTCAAGGGTGTCGAGGTCCTTCACCTCGCGCATAGTCACCACCAGGTCGTAGGCCGGCTGATTATATACCAGCAGGTTGCCATTGCGATCGTAGATTTGTCCACGAGCCGGATAGATGGTCTTGGTGAGGAACGCATTGTTGCGCGCCATGGCTTGGTACTTGTCGTCCACAATCTGAAGGTTGAACAAACGTATGATGTAAACGAGGAAAATCAGCAGAACCAATCCTCCTATCACAAAACGACGTTTTTCAAGTTCAAAATTGTGTTGCATGCAAGTTATTTCTTCGACGCAGCGAACTCAAAGGCCATACAGAAGCCGAATGTCAAACCCACGCTGATCAGCACCTTGACCAGCAGGACGGGGAAGTTGAACAACGTAAAGGATTCGATGATATAGAGCAGCAGACAGTGCAGTGCAATGATCGACAAAGAGAAACGTGCAAAGGCCGAGAGACCAATCTGCTGCATCGTAACCATGCCGCTCTTGAATTCGGGATCATCGTTGTAAAGATGAAGTATCACATCGCGCAAGGCCATGACTGTCACGGCGGTCAGCGAATGCATTCCAGGTGTGTTGCAAAAGATATCGACCACGAAACCCACCAGAAAACCCATGACAATCTGCAGTACGCGGTTGATTTCCACCGGGGCTTTCAACAGGGCAATGACATATACCAATGCCACTCCTCCGAAAAGGGACAAGTGGTTAAAGAGCAGTACCTGCAGTACCACCGCCAACAGTAGCCATAAGATATACAGAAGGATGCTCATCTAACAGTATATAAATTGAACAGAAGCATTACACTATGGTTTATCGGGTGCCCCGACCGATGCCTGGAGCTGGTCGCGCTCGGCCTGTTCTTCATTGAAGATCACATGGACAGCGTTCAGACGATTGAAGTTTGAGAACAATTCAATCTTCAGGGACAGGAAACTGCCACCACCATCAAAGGTATCGACAATACGCCCCACAGGGATGTCCTTCGGGAACGACGACGTATAGCCCGTAGTGACAATAGTATCTCCATTGCTGTAATCCACATTGCGCGGCAGGTCCTCAAAGACCGCATACCGGCTGTCTTTCCCATCCCACACCAACGATCCGAAGGCTTCGGTATTCTTCAGCATGACCGAAAGACGAAGCTTGGGGTTAAGCACACTAAGCACAAGGGAATAATGTTCCGAGACGTTGGCCACAATGCCGATCACGCCATTCTGGTCGGTCACGCCAAGGTCCTGATGCACTCCGTCGGCAGCACCTTTGTCGAGGGTGATGTAGTTCTCGGCCTGGTTGATGCTGTTACCCACCACGTGGGCTATCAGATATCGATACTGATGCTTGGCCGATTCCTCCCTGTAGATACCCTGGTCCTGATACTCCTGCAAAAGCTGACGCAGAGCCTGGTTCTCTGCCTCCAGCACACCTGCACGCTCCAGCATCTCATCATTGGCCTGACGCAGTCCGAAATATCCGGTCACATTGCTCTGCACGTCGTAGATATTGGCCGTGATGAAATTGGCACTGCCAAACCAGATGCTCCGATGATACGGGTTGGTCTGGCATAGCAGCACTATGCTTAGAATTGCCAAAAACAGCCACGTAAACCACGGGCTGTTCTTGGTGATGAAGCGTATCAGATTCTCCATAAATCAAATGGATCTGACAAGCTATTAGCGAATAAGGAATGGGAATCGGTCGATGTTCTGAAGTGCAATACCTACACCCTTGGCCACGCTGAGAAGCGGATCCTCGGCTACGTGGAAAGGAATACCGATCTTGTCCTGCAGGCGCTTGTCAAGGCCGCGGAGCAGGGCGCCACCACCGGCCAGGAAGATACCATTGCGCACGATGTCGGCATAAAGTTCTGGAGGCGTCTGCTCCAGTCCGGTGAGTACAGCAGCCTCAATCTTCGAAATCGACTTCTCGATGCAGTGAGCAATCTCCTGATAGCTGACAGGCACCTCCATGGGGAGGGCGGTCATACGGTTAGGACCACGTACCACAAAGTCTTCGGGCGGGTTGTCAAGCACGGTAAGGGCCGAACCTACGTTGAACTTGATCTGCTCAGCGGTAGGAACACCCACCTTGATGTTGTGCTGACGGCTCATGTACTCCATGATGTCCTGCGTCAGGTCATTACCGGCAATGCGGATGGAGTTGTTGGTCACAAGTCCACCGAGCGAAATGACGGCAATCTCGGTCGAACCGCCACCGATATCCACCACCATGTTTCCTTCTGGGGCGAGGACGTCGATGCCGATACCGATGGCTGCTGCCATGGGCTCATAGAGCATATATACGTCGCGGCCACCTGCATGTTCGCTGGAGTCGCGAACGGCACGGAGCTCGACTTCGGTCGAACCTGAAGGCACACCCACCACCATGCGGAGCTGTGGGGTGAAGAAATGACGGCTGCTGAATGCCATCTTTACCATGCCGCGGATCATCTGCTCGGCGGCATTGAAGTCGGCGATCACACCGTCGCGGAGTGGACGTACGGTACGTATGTTGGCTGGAGTCTTTCCCTCCATCTGCTGAGCCTTATGGCCTACGGCAATCATCTTCTCTCCCTCAAGGGCGACGATTGATGGTGCATTCACCACAATCTTGCCACCGTGAATGATGACGGTATTGGCCGTACCGAGGTCGATGGCGACCTCCTGGGTTAAATTAAAAAATCCCATTCTTTTGCTTAACGGATTAAGTTATGTTGTTTACGTTTGACGATATTACTTCTGCTGTGCGAACCATGCATGGATGGCGGTATCGTAATGGCTGCTTACACCGAAAGCCTGTTCTGCAAAGCTCAGGCGATCCTCGTAGTCGCTCACGGCTCCCTTGCTCTTGAGCATCTCGGCCAACTGCTTATACTGTGCCTTGCTGGCCACGATGATCACATCCTTGAAGTTCTTGGCTGCTGCACGGATGAGCGAGATGCCTCCGATGTCGATCTTCTCGATGATGCTCTGGAAGTCGGCGCCACTAGCCACTGTATCCTCGAAGGGATAGAGATCCACGATGACGAGGTCAATCTCGGGAATGGCATACTTCGCCATCTGCTCCTTGTCGCCCTCATTGTCACGACGGCCAAGGATGCCACCGAAAACCTTCGGGTGAAGGGTCTTTACACGTCCACCCAGGATCGACGGATAGGTGGTGAGGTCTTCCACTGCATCGCAGGGAACACCCAGTCCTTCGATGAACTTCTGCGTGCCTCCTGTCGAAAGCAGTTTCACACCATTGGCATGAAGCATCTTGATTATCTCGTCCAGGCCATCCTTATGAAATACCGACACAAGTGCGGTCTTGATTTTCTTCTGATCACTCATATTTCTTTGATTATATCAATATATATATCATTTTTGCGGCGCAAATATAGTAAAAATTTTTGAAATGCAATCATTTTTGCACCCAAATTTTAAAATAAATTTTCTATTTCCTATCTTTAGCTGCAAATCCTGCCCGATGATGTAGTTTTCTTCGAGCAGTTTTTCGGGTTGTGGATTGGGGTAGCGCGGGCACTGTCCGAAAGCATATTTCAGGCAGTGTTTCGTCTGCATCACTATTCCATCCTTATTTGATTGTAGTTCAAAGGCATCCGCGACGTTTTCAATCTGCATTTCCCGATAGGTTTCACGGGCCTTTTCGTTCATCACATTCGCCAGGAAATCGGAGGGCAGGATACCCCTTGCATCAAGCATTTCGGCACGAGCCTTGTAATCGGGGATTTTGAATGCTTTGCGAACTTCACTTTGCATTTTCAAGCGTGTTTCGAGCAATTTCTGCACGCACAGACGCCGCAATTCGCCCAATTTCGACGAAGGCACGAACCACTGCTCGCCCTCCACCTCAATCTTGCACATCGCGAATGGTGTGCCTCCCAATTTGCCCAGTTGCTTCTCGATATTCTCCTTTTGCGAACGTTCCGCCTGCTCAAAAGGTCCATCCAGCTCGACGCTGGCTTCTACGCCATCGCAGCACACCATGCGCTCCGTAATCTTCACCCGACTTGCCGAATAATGGATATCGACGGGCAGGGTGCGCTTGGCCGAAGGTTTGCTCAGTAGCTGCTCGAACGCCACATCCAGGTTCCTATACACCGTTTGTCCCTTTTTCAGCTGCCGGCACACCTGCACACCCTCCAGCGGAAAACAGGTGTTCGAAGCTGCCTCGTAGCGATTGAGCCTGAATCCCTGCTGCCCCACGGCCAGTCCATCGCCATTATGGAGGGTGTCGGCCATGAGGTCGATGACGAAACTGTCGCGGTTGACCTTCGCAATCGTACCCACCTTCTCTCCCATCGACTTGGGGCTTTCGAAGTTCCACATCGGCTCGCGTTTGCCTTCGGCGAAATAGGAGGTGAACCCGCGATTGAAGCTCTTCTCCAGACGTGGCTCGAAAGTGTATGTCGTCACTCCTTCGCTGATATGCCTGATGTCATCGCGTCGTTCGATGATCTGGTCAATCAACCGGCGATAATAGGCCACCACATTCTTCACATAGCTCATTTCCTTGAGTCGTCCTTCGATCTTCAGCGACGTTACCCCCGCATCGATGAGTTGTTCGATGTAGGCCGAGCGGTTCATGTCGCGCAACGACAGGAGATGGCGCTGACTCGCCAGCAACTTGTCGCCCTTCGAACTCAGCAGGTCCATCGGCAGACGACAGGGCTGGGCACATTCCCCGCGATTGGCCGAACGTCCGGTCAAGGCTGCACTCAGATAACATTGCCCACTGATGCACACGCACAGCGCGCCATGCACGAAGCACTCCAGTTCCACGTCGGGCACAGCCTCATGTATGGCTCGTATCTCGTCTATACTCAGCTCACGCGCCATCACCACCCTCGTCATTCCCAAATCGCGGAACAGACGTGTCCGCTCGATGGTGCGGGCATCGGTCTGTGTCGAGGCATGCAGTTCGATGGGTGGCAGGTTCATCTGCAACAAGCCCAGGTCCTGGACAATCAGCGCATCGACACCCGCTTCATAGAGCCGCCATGCCATCTTCTCGGCTTCGGCAAGTTCGCGGTCACTGAGGATGGTATTCAAGGCCACCAGTGTCTTTGCCCCATATTGATGGCCATAGAGGGCAAGGCGTTCGATATCCTCTATCGAATTGTGAGCAGCTGCACGTGCGCTGAAGGCGGGTGCACCGATATAGACGGCATCGGCGCCATGGTTGAAGGCCTCGATACCGATCTCTGCCGTTCGTGCGGGTGCAAGGAGTTCTATTCTATACATTTCCTACGCAACATTTCCTACGCTTGAGATTCTTGTGAAAATGGCAGGAGACAGCGGGCTCAATAGCCCTGTCTCTGCTGCCGGATAATGAGCAGGTCCAATACCTGCAAAAAATTGCTTCGCAGAAAATCCATCCGGACCGCTAACAACACTGATTTATCTCGAACCGCTCGACCCGAAGGTTTTTCTGCACGAAGTGCAATTTTTTGCTGCCATTGAGGCAGCTCATTTTCCGGCAGAAACAACCAGGCCATTGGGCCGAGGTTGTCTGCCATTTTCACCTCCTTTATCTTGTTATATCTCGCTTTTGTTTTCGTTCAATCGAAATAATCGCCGCAAAGATACGCTTTTTTCATCGGATTACCCATTTTTTCCGTGATTTTTTTGCAAATTATCTCCAAAGGCTCTATCTTTGCGCCCGAAATATTGCTTTTTATGTTAGATACTCTCCAGGCGATAAGCCGCTTCATGAGCCGATACTGCTCGTGGATTGTCATCGCAGCCGCCATCTTGAGCGGGTTCTTCCCCAACACGTTTGCCTGGGTGCAGCAGGGCGCACGTCCCTCCATCATCCTCGGCATCATCATGCTCACCATGGGCTGCACGCTGTCCACCGACGATTTCAAGGTGGTGCTGAGCCGTCCCTTCGATATCCTTCTGGGAACATTGGCCCAGTTCACTGTCATGCCCTTTGTAGCCTACGCGCTCACCAAGGTCTTCGGTCTCGACCCCTTCCTGAGTGCGGGCATCATCCTGGTGGGTTGCTGTCCAGGTGGAGTGTCCAGCAACATCATGTCATTCCTCTGCCATGGCGACGTGGCATTCTCAGTCGGAATGACTACCGTTTCCACCCTCCTTGCACCCATTGTCACGCCCCTCATGGTGCTCTGGTTGGCAGGTCAGCAGATCGAGGTCGATGCCTTCGGAATGTTCCAGAACATCTGTCTCGTGACCATCCTTCCCGTGACCTTGGGCTGCACATTCAATTATTTCTTCGGCCGACGCGACAACTTCAAGCAGATACAGTCCATCATGCCCGGCATCTCGGTGTTCTGCCTGGCGCTCATCGTCGGAGGCGTCATCTACACCGTCCATCCACGTCTCGAAGAGAACGGGTTCAATCTCATTGCCCTCACCCTCGCCGTCGTCACCTGCCACAATGGCCTCGGCTACTTGCTGGGCTATCTCATTGGCAAGGCCGCACGATTCTCGGTCGCCAAACGTCGCACCATCAGCATCGAGGTAGGCATGCAGAATGCCGGCATGGCAACCGTCCTCTCCAGCAACTTCTTTGCCACCCCAGCCGCCATCGCCGCCAATCCGATGGCCGCCCTCAGCGTCGTCCCCTGTGCCATCTCCTGCGCCTACCACAGCATCTCCGGCACCATCCTCGCCTCCTACTTTGCCGCTCAGGACAAATAGTATGACTTTTCAATTCCGCCAATTCACCATCCATCAGGATCGATGCGCCATGAAAGTGGGCACCGACGGCGTCCTCTTGGGTGCATGGGCCGACCTCTCCCGCCACGTTCCCGATGTCCCGGAGCACACCTTCTCGATCCTCGACATCGGCACAGGCACAGGGCTCATCTCCCTCATGCTCGCACAACGGGCTGCCGAAACAAGTATGGACTTCCATATCGATGCCGTGGAGATTGACGACGAAGCTGCCCGTCAGGCACAGGAAAACATCGCTGCATCCCCTTGGGACAGCCGCATCAGCGTCTTCCCTCTCTCGTTGCAGGCCTTCGAACAGAACGAGGCTCCACGAGCCTACGACCTCATCGTCTGCAATCCTCCCTTCTACAACGCCACCTTGAAGCCCGACGATGCAGGGCGTGCCGTGGCTCGCCACAAGGACGCACTCCCCGTGTCCGAAATCGCCAGATTCGCAGCAAATCACCTCACACCCCATGGCCGGTTGTCCATCATCTACCCCACCGGTTACGATTCCGAAGTGATGACCGCAGCCGTGCTCTGCGGCCTGCATCCCGTCCGCATCTGCGACATCCTCACCAAGGTCGGCAAACCTTGCAAACGCCGAATGGCCGAATACTCTCTCCAAAACGCCCCCCTCTCTCGCGAGCAGCTCATCATCCGCAATGCCGAGGGCAAATACACCGATGCCTATCGCTCCCTCACCGCCGACTTCTACCTTCATCTCACCGATTGACCGTTCCATATTGCCTTCATCTCTCCCAATTTCTACCCGAATTTTTGTCCAAAAATAAATAACTATTGTACAAAAGGGGGAATTTTACGAATTTTTAGCGCAAATTATTTGTAGAAAAAGACAAAACTCACTATATTTGCACCCATATAAACACGCAAAAATTTCACTTTTCACATGAATCACTACGTTTGCGCCGTCGATTTCGGAGCTACCAGCGGACGAATGATCATCGCCCGTCTCAACCATGCAGGTATTCTCGAGACTGAAGAAGTTCGTCGTTTCCCCAACGCCATCCAGGAGAAGGACCACGATGGCAAATTCTATTGGAACATGACCGCCCTCATTGGCGAGGTGGTGGCAGGCCTCAAGGACCTTGCCGCTCGTCCCGACATCCACATCGATTCCATCGGCGTCGATACGTGGGGTGTCGATATCGTCTTCGTCGATAAGGACGGCAAGATGATCGAAGAGCCGCGCGCCTACCGCGATCCCTATTCCATCTCGGCCATGGACGAATACATCCAGAAGGTCGGACGCGAGAAGATTTACGAAAAGACGGGTATCCAGTTCATCAACTTCAACACCCTCTTCCAGCTCTATGCCTGCCACAGGGAAGGGTTCCGTCCCTTCGAGGAGGCCGCACAGTACGTCTTCATCCCCGACTACGTAAGCCTCTACCTCACCGGCAAGGCCGTCTGCGAATACACCATCCTCTCCACCTCCGAGTTCCTCGACCCGCGCACCAAGCAGATCGACCGCGAGCTCATCGAGGCAGCAGGTGCCGACATCAGCAAGTTCCCGCCCGTCGTCTTCCCCGGTCACGTCATTGGCAACCTCAAGCCCGAAGTGGCCGACTTCGGCTACAACATCCCCGTCGTTGCCATCGCAGGTCACGACACGGGTTCGGCTGTCGCCGCTGTTCCCGCCCGTGACGAGAATTTCGCCTACCTTTCCTCCGGCACCTGGTCGCTCATGGGCATCGAATCGAAGGATCCCATCATCAGCCCGCGTTCCTTCGAACTCAACTTCACCAACGAAGGTGGCATCGAAGGCACCACACGCTTCCTCAAGAACATCACCGGCATGTGGATCCTTGAGCAATGCCGCAAGGAATGGAAGCGCATGGGCAAGGACTACGACTTCAAGACCCTCGGCGAGATGGAGCAGAGCGGCGAAGCCTTCCGTTCGTTCATCAACCCCGACGATCCAATGTTCGCCAATCCTCCCTCGATGCTCGAAGCCATCCGCGAATATTGCCGCAAGACCAATCAGCCCGTACCCGAGACCGATGCACAAATCGCACGTCTCATCATGGAGTCCCTTGCCCTGCGCTATCGCACCGTCTTCGGTTGGCTCAAGGAGCTCGCCTCCTTCCCGCTCAATGTGCTCCACATCATCGGAGGCGGTTGCCAGAACGCCCTCCTCGCCCAATGGACGGCCAACTCCATCGGCTGCCCTGCCCTCTGCGGTCCCGTCGAGGCCACAGCCATCGGCAACATCATGATGCAGTTCAAGGCCATCGGCAAGGTGAAGGACATCACCGAGATGCGCGCCCTCATTGCCAAGGCCATCCAGCTCAAGCGCTACGAGCCCCAGGACACCCTCGCCTGGCAGGAAGCCCACAAGCGCTACACCCGGATTTGTGAGAAATAAAACATTAATAATATACAACAATGTCAAACAAAGGAAGCTTAAGGAGCACGATCGCCGTGTCTCTAACCAATTATCTTGATGCAGGTGCAATCGTGGCTGGTGCCAGCGGTCTGACACTTTGGCAGAACTATCTCGGCCTTTCTGAGGTACATCTCGGCTGGCTTAACTTCATCAGCGCCAACTGTCTCGGCGCCGCTCTCGGTGCCATCATCGGCGGATTCCTCGCCGACAAGTACGGACGCAAGTTCATCTTCACCTACAATCTGCTGGTCTATATGCTGGGCGTGCTCACCATTATGTTCAGCGTCAACTTCCCCATGCTGCTGTGCGGATTCCTCATCACAGGCATCTCCGTCGGCGTGGGCGTTCCCGCCTCGTGGACCTATATCTCCGAAAGCTCGGAGGTGAACAACCGTGGACGCAACATCTGCATCTCGCAAATGTCGTGGGGATTCGGCCCCATGTGCATCCTGTTGCTCGGCATGCTCTTCGCCCCTGGCGGATACCTGTTCGGTTGGGTCGAGTCGTTGGCCCACACCATCGGAGGCCCTGACCTCGCCGAGGATGCCGTCAACGTCTTCTCGTCGCGTCTCGTCTTCTTCTCGCTCTTCGTCGTAGCCTTCATCGCATGGAACTTGCAGCGCCGTCTTCAGGAGAGTGCCGAGTTCGAGGCCACCAAGGCAGCAAGCCAGAAGACCAGTCTGCTCGACAACATCAAGATCCTCTTCCAGAACAGCATCGCCGTCAAGACCGTATGCTTCCTTGCCACCATCTATCTCACCTGGAACCTCGTCGCCTCGGTGATGGGCTTCTTCCAACCGCACATCTACGAGACCGCCGGTGGTGTCACCAACGAGCAGGCCAACTGGATGAACTGCATCCAGTGGGCCATCATCGTCGGCGTGACGTTCATCGTCTCGAAGTTCATCGACAAGGTAGCCCACAAGGCCATCTACGTCTTCGGACTCCTCGTAGCGATCTGCGCATGGGTGGTCATCGTCACCATCGGTGTCAATGGCCGTGCAGGTCTGTGGCTCTTCGCTGTGCTCTGGGGCATCCAGGGTGGCAGCTCTCCGCAGATCTTCTACGCACTGTGGGGCTCAGAGCTCTTCCCCGCCAAGTTCCGTGCCGGTGCCCAGGGCTTGATGTTCTTCATCGTCCGTGGCCTCTCCGCTGTCTGGGGACTCATCTTCACCATCATCTACGGTGAGAATGGCGAAGGCTTCACCGTAGCCGCCTTCTGCATGATCGCCCTCCTCGCCATCTCCCTCATCGTCGGCTTCATCGGCTGCCCCAACACCCGCTGCAAGCCCCTCGACCAGATCACCCGCGAACGCTACGGCGACACGGTCTGATAGCAACCCCTCTTAACCCCTCTTAACCCTTCTTAACCCCTCTTAACCCCTCTTAACCCTTCTTAACCCTTCTTAACCCCTCTTAACCCCTCTTAACCCCCATAATATGAAAACCATCCTCGAAAACCGCCCCGCCCTCAAGGCCGTCATCTACCAGATTGCCGAGGTCACGGGTTACCTTTGGCAGAAAGGCTGGGCTGAGCGCAATGGTGGCAACATCACCGTCAACGTCACCGAGTTTATGGACGACGAGTGCAAAGCCATGCCCGCCATCTCCCCCGTGAAGCCCATCGGCATGACACTTCCCTATCTGAAAGGCAAGTATTTCTATTGCAAAGGCACCGGCAAACGCATGCGCGACCTGGCCAAGGAACCCATGCAGAACGGCTCCATCATCCGCATCCTCGACGACTGCTCATCCTACGAAGTCATCGCCGATGTCAACGTCGTTCCTACCAGCGAACTGCCCACTCACCTGGCGCTCCAGAACTACCTCATCGAAACAGGCTCCTGCTACAAGGCAACCCTGCACACCCATCCTATCGAGCTCGTGGCCATGAGCCACATCCAGCGCTTCCTCAAGGGCGATGAGATGACCAAGGTGCTCTGGTCGATGATTCCCGAGACCCTCGCCTTCGCGCCGCTCGGCATCGGCATCGTACCCTACGCCCTCCCCTCTTCTGTCGCTCTCGCCGAGGCCACCCTCGAGCAGATCAAGACCCACGACGTAGTGATGTGGGAAAAGCACGGCACCGTAGCCGTAGGTCAGGACATCATGGATGCCTTCGACCAGACCGACGTTCTTTGCAAGGCCGCCAACATCTACATGTGCGCCCGCAGCATGGGCTCCGAGCCCGACGGCATGACCGCCGCCCAGATCAAGGAAGTCCAGGACGTCTTCAACCTCCCCAAATCCCGCCCCTGCTAATCGACCCCCTCTAATCTCTAACCAATAACCAATAACCAATAACCCATAACCCCCATGACCCCCCTAGTAGAAACCAAAGCCCGCGTCGGCGTGTTCTCCATCGCCCTTGGCGCATACCTCCCACAGTTCCCACAGCTCGTTCCCGAATTCGAAGCACAGTACGCAGCATTCAAGAAGACCCTCCCCACCACCATCGAGATCATCGATGGCGGCATGGTGACCACCAAGGAGCAGTCGATGGAAGCAGGCGACAAGTTCCGCGCTGCCGACGTCGATCTCGTCATCCTGCAGATGCTCACCTACTGCACCTCCTACAACATGCTTCCCGCCGTGCGCGACCTCAACGTGCCCGTCATCATCGTCAACCTCCAGAAGAAGGCTGCACCCGACTACGACAAGACCGACATCCCCACCTGGCTGGGCGAGCTCTACGCTTGCGGTGCCACCGGCGAGATGGTAGCCGACCTCAACCGTGCCGGCAAGCGCTGCGCCGTCATCACCGGCGTTGTCGAAGGTGGTGATCCCGGTGCACAGGCCGAGATCGAGGATTGGTGCCGTGCCGCCCAGGTACGTCGCCGTTTCCGCGACACCAACATCGCCCAGATCGGTCGTCCCTATCCCGGCATGATGGACCTCTACATCGACGAGACCAACCTCTACCATCGCATGTTTGTCTATACCAAGCAGTTCGATTGGGAGCAGATGTGGGCCATCGCCGACAACATTACCGACGAAGACGCCATCCGCGCCAAGGCACAGGACATCCTCGACACCTTCGAGATCGAGGGTGGCGGCACCATCGAAAAGGTTTGGGATATGGCCAAGTACGTCGTTGCCTTCGAGCAGTGGGTCAAGGACGAGAAACTCGGCATGATTGCCTCCCACTATGCAGGATTTGCACAGGGCGTAGCCGGCAAGCTCGACTCCATGCTCATCCCCGCCTTCTCCATGCTCATCAAACAGCACACCGCCTGCGCTGTCGAAGGCGATATGAAGGTAGCCATGGCCATGTCGATACTCAAGACCATCAGCGGCACAGGCACCCTCGCCGAGATGTACAGCATCGACTTCCCGAAGGACATCTGCATCATCGGTCACAGTGGCTCGGGCGACTACGACATCTCGCAGGCTCACAAGCCAACGATGAAGATCGTGCCCGTCTTCCACGGCAAGACCGGCGGCGGCTACCTCACCCAGTTCTATCCCCCTGTAGGCCCCGTCACCTACCTCGCCATCACTCAGGACAAGAACGGCATCTTCAAGTTCGTCGTCGCTGAAGGCGTCAACGAGGAAGGTCCCATCTTCATGTTCGGCGACACCAACATGCGCACCAAGTTCTCGATCTCCTGCCGCGAGTTCTGCAACCGCTGGAGCGAAGCCGGTCCCACCCACCACATGGCCGCCGCTGTGGGTCACCACATCAACACCCTCGTCAAGGTCGCCAAGATCCTCAATGTCCCCATCGAGATCGTCACCCGCTAATTGCATTCCATCCCAGTACAAAACCTCCTTCGGCATTTCGCCAAGGGAGGTTTTTTATCATCCCTAAGAAGCATGGGAAAGAAAACACGGTTTAGATTCAGATGAGTATCCACATGTAGCACCTCGAAGTTATGAAATAGGAAGTAACGAAGAAGGATGGAAGAATTAATCTCAACGACGCTCCACGAGCATAGCTCCGAGGATATAGCGACAACTCGCAAGAATAGCGACTAGTTGCGACATGGTTCTTCCCCCTATGCAGGGGGACCGAGGGGTCTTCTCATCTTCGAGTATCTCGGGGAACCGTAAGTTTTTTAGCTTTAAATTTGGATATCTCGATTATTCGTCGTATCTTTGCAGCGCGAAAAACATTATCAATACGAAACGTAAACAAATGTAACGATTATGATTAATGCTTTTAATGTCAAAAACTTTGGACCTATCAAGGAAGCAACTACAACCTTTGGAGATTTGACGATACTCATTGGCGCACAGGCAAGTGGGAAAAGCTTATTTCTGCAACTGTTGAAGTTGATATTGGATAAACGCTATGTAGTAGCGACAATGGACAAGTATAACTATGTTATTGCCAAAAACCCAGACAATATCCTAAATTTTTATTTTGGAGATGGTCTTTCCAAGATGTGGAATGAAGAGACCACAATTAGTGATGGTGTAAACACCTTCAAGAAAACTGGTCTTCTTGGCAAGGGTCCTGTAGATTCCAAAGAGAGTCTGTTTTATATACCCGCTCAACGTATTATCAGTATATCCGATGGTCGCCCTAAAAATTTTATGGAGTATGATGCATCGACTCCATTTGTATTACGTCAGTTTAGCGAAACCCTGCGTATGTTTTTCCAATATGGATTAAACGGTAGTAAAGTTGTGTTTCCAATTGGCACTCGTCTTAAGAGCGGAGTTAAAAAATCGTTTCAAAACAGCATCTTCCACAATGGTAAAGTTACGATTGATGACACCTCTGGTCAGAAAAAGATGCAACTCTCTGTTGACAATATGAATATTCCTTTCATGGCATGGAGTGCTGGTCAAAAAGAGTTTATGCCCTTGCTTATGGCGTTCTATTGTCTATCAGGACCGCCTCAGAATGTTGTCGATCGCAATCAATATAACTACGTAGTATTAGAAGAACCTGAAATGGGTTTACATCCTCGAGCTATCCAATCTGTGCTTCTACAAACTATCGAACTTGTGCAAAACGGTTACAAAGTATTACTCTCCACCCATTCACAGGTTCTTCTTGAATTTGCATGGGCTTTCAATATTATCAAAAGCTGTGATGCGACGGAAGTACAAAAGGGAAAGCTGCTTCGGAGGATGTTAGGAGTTGAAAACTACGATAGTATAAGTATCATGATGAATGGTATATTCGATAAGAGAATCAATACCTATTACTTCAACAACACTGGTGAAGGGGTTCGTTCGACAGATATTTCATCTCTCGATGTAACTAGCGATGACCTTGACATTTCTGACTGGGGTGGTTTATCTCAGTTTTCTGGAAAGACATCTGAAATAGTATCGAAGGTGATTAACGGCGATTATGAATAACTTTGAGAAAACTGTGGTCACTATTCCAGATATAGCGAATGGTTACTGTAAAGGTTTAGGGGCTTTGGGAGCAGACTCCTCTTATGTTAGTGTAAAATATACGCGATTGATAGATGGAAGTGTGGACATCGACAGTTGCACAAAAGAGTTGTATCCCGCTAGTAATCGTTGGGATTATGTTGTCTCTTACGATGGGAGAGCTTATTATTTTGAGGTACACCCAGCGACAGAAGGAGAAGTGAAGATGATGGAAGCCAAGTTGAAATGGCTCAAAGGATGGCTTAAGCAAAATGCCCAACCATTAGATGAATATCCTTCAGGCACACCACAATTTACGTGGGTGCATTCTGGCAAATGTGGTTTAGCCAAGGGCTCAAAAGAATATTGGAAAGTAGCCATGTTAGGATTAGTTTTGAAGAACAGATTAAGCTTGGAGTAGTTTTTATTATCATCCCTCTCAACCTATTTCACCGCTCGCCAGACTGCACTTATCTTCGAGTATCTCGGGGAGCCGTGATGCTTCACTCTCTACGGAGTTATTTCTTTTTCTCTACGGACTAAAAGGACTTAAAGGACAATGTGGCTCCAAGCTAATAGTCCCTAAAGTCCCTAGAGTCCGTAGAGATTATTATTCCGAAGAGTAATACTGATGACCCTCATAGCGCGTAGCGAAAATCTGTGCCTATCTGTGGAGATCATTTAGATTTGCACCAGTCAAAAATAATCCTTATCTTTGCATGTATATACAATAAAAGGATTAACCACCGAGTTGCAAGTGAACTATTGTGTAATCTAAGATATCCAGTCTTAAACACAGAAATAGTCTTGCTTCTCA
>JAFZBE010000028.1 GCA_017561935.1 Bacteroidales bacterium
ACCAAGCAGGGACATCATGTCAACATATTTCGCAGCAAGAACCTCTTCGGTCCTTACGAGCCTAATCGTGCCAACCCCATCCTCTCGCACTTCAATATGGAGATGCAAGGAAGTGAGATACAAGGACTTGGCCATGCCGACCTGGTACAAGCTCCTGACTCTACATGGTGGATGATATGCCTGGGATATCGCACCAGCGGTTATCTGCTTCATGTGATGGGACGAGAGACTATGCTTGCTCCTGTGCGCTGGGACAAGAACGCATGGCCGGTGGTGAACGGAAACGGTACCATTCAGGTGGACATGGATTGCCAAACTCTGCCACAAGTGCCGATGCCTGCCGATCCTGTACGCGAGGAGTTCAACTTCGTTAAACGCAATGTTCCTGCCGACAGTTACGCCTCTTTAGGACTCGCAATGGGATGGCATAGCATCGGCAATCCCCAACTGTCGTGCTACTCGCTGACAGAACGAAAAGGCTGGCTTCGACTGAAACCGACTACTACCACTCTCGACGAAGCCACTTCTCCTACCTTTGTAGCTCGCAGACAGACAGAGAAGCGTTTTACGTCTACCACATTATTGGATGCCTCTCGCCTGAATGAAGGAATGCAGGCCGGTATTACTGCCTATGCAGCACCTCTCAACCATTATGATGTTTTGGTGGAAAAGAAAGACGGAAACCTCGTTGTACGACCAAATATCCGTCTGGGAGAACTTGCGCATTCAGCAAAGGAGAAGAAACTCAAAGGCAACAAGGCATACCTGCGTATCTGTTCGGACGGTGCCTATTACTACATGCAAGCGTCGGACGACGGTAAGACTTTCGACACATTGGCAAAGATGGATTTCCGCTATCTCTCGACAGAGGTGATCGGTGGATTTACAGGAGTTATGCTAGGTGTATTTACACAAGGTACTACAAATGGAGTCGCCGATTTTGATTGGTTTGAATATAAATAAAATAACATAATGAAGACAAAAGCACTGTTAGCAATAGTCTTGCTTACAATGCCGATGAGCATTTCGGCACAGAGGAAAACAAGTTTTGAAACAGGATGGAAATTCCATCGTAATGGAGTAATCAACGCAGAGATGCCTGATTGTGACGATTCCTCCTGGCGCACGGTGACGCTTCCGCACGACTTCAGCATCGAACCGTCGATGACTATCAGAGACTCTCGGGCAGCTCTTGAGGAATGGGACAATGTGCAGGTAGGACCATTCACGCGACTCAATATCGGCAATTCAGACCAAGGACATATTCCTGGCGGAGAAGGATGGTATAGAAAGACCTTCCATCTGCCGTTGGCTGCCGGCCAGTCGCTTGATGACTATCTCAGCAAGAACGAGGTGAGCATACAGTTTGATGGTGTCTATAACACTGCGGAGGTCTGGGTAAATGGTCAGAAGACGGTGATGAACATGCATGGCTATATGCCGTTTGTGGCCAACCTCAACGATGTGTTAAAGAACCCGTCCTACCGCCTGAAGGACGAGAAAGAGGTCGTTATAGCCGTACGCAGTCTTAATGTGGATCACAACTCTCGCTGGTATTCCGGCAGCGGCATTTTCCGCCGCGTGTGGCTCATCACTACCGGCAAGCAGCATCTTAACCAGTGGGATGTCTTTGTTGATGGTTCGGAGGTGCAGGCAAAGAAGGGGGCTAATGTAAAAATATCCGCCAAGGTGTTCAACGATGATATCCAGGCCGCTTCAGGCGAGGTGACGTTCGACATTCTGGATGCTACAGGCAAAATCGTGGCAAACACGACAAAGAACTACCATGCACCAGCAGCGACAATGGGCAAACGAGACAAGCAGGGAGTGGAAGTAAATACCGAGATTCTCGTTAAGTCGCCACACCTATGGTCGGACGTTACCCCATACCGCTACACAGCTCGCATCAGCGTGATGAGCGGAGGAAAGCGATGCGACCAAATGGAGATACCTTTCGGTATTCGCACCATAGCGTTCAGCGCCAAGGAGGGTTTCAAACTCAATGGCCGTCAGGTGAAGTTAAGGGGAGGATGCGTACACCACGACAATGGACTTCTCGGTGCTGCAGCCATCGAGCAGGCGGAAATCCGTAAGGCAGAACTTCTCAAAGCACAGGGATACAATGCCGTGAGATGCAGCCATAACCTTCCGTCGGAGGCCTTCCTCAACGCTTGCGACAGCATCGGACTCCTCGTCATGGATGAAGTGTTCGACCAATGGGAGAAGCCAAAGTCGCCCAATGACTATGGAACGCTTTTCTCTAAAGAAAAGCTTCAGATTGAGGACGGCAAGATCACGCCTCAGGGAATAACCAACTTCGAATACGATGCCGCCTTGATGGTCCGGCGCGACCGCAATCACCCAAGTGTCATCATCTGGAGTATCGGCAACGAGATATACCAGCGTGATGACCCTCGTGGTCAGGAGATAGCAAAAACCATCTGCAAGGTCATCAAAAGTGAAGACACGACGCGTCCCACTACATTGGCCAACTGCGATTACTGGGATCAGCCGGGCAAAACATGGGACAAGGATTCTTACCGAGCCTTCGAGAATGTGGATCTTGGCGGATATAACTATGGCACGCAGTTTTACGAGAAGGACCATGCCAAGTATCCTGAGCGCATCATCGTAGGAACGGAGAACTATCCGAGTGCCATCGATGAAACATGGAAATTCGTAGAGGAGCATCCATACGTCATCGGCGACTTCGTGTGGACTGCCATCGACTATGTGGGCGAAGCAGGCGTAGGACACACCTTTGAACGCACCAACGACGCATGGGTACAGCTCATGTCGTGGCCTTGGTTCAATGCATGGTGTGGCGATATTGACCTCACGGGCTGCAAGAAACCACAGTCATACTACCGCGATGTGGTTTGGCATCGTAGCAACATCGAAATGGCAGTACGTCCTGCCATCCCGCAAGGTGAACATGAGGAAGTGCGTGGCTGGGGATGGACAGCAGAGGAACGCCACTGGAACTGGGGCAATTACCTGCCGTTTGAACTTCGTCCGGAGAACTATCAGTCAGAGACCATGCGCCGTATGGTTCGGCACGACATCAATGCCCATCGCAGCGACTCCCTGCGCGTCAATGTCTTTTCGCGCGAAAAGAGAGTCCGACTGCTTATCAACGGCAAGGTGATAGGCGAAAAGGACGTCAATCCGGATAACTTCACAGCCACATTCTGGGTGGCATACGAACCGGGTGAACTTAGGGCAGAGGTAGTTGGCAAAGTAAAAAACGGAAAGCCGACAAGTATCTCATTCCATACAGCAAAGGCACCAGCCGCCATACGGATTCAACCATTGAAGCCAAGCGTCACGGCCTCGCATAATGACCTCGCATACATCTATTTAGACGTGGTGGATGAAGACGGCAATCTCTGTCCTACTGCCGAACTACCTCTCAAGGTTGAGACATTAGGCACAAAGCATATCGCCATTTGCGGAACCGGACATCCATACGACATGAAGTCATTTCGCGCCCTTATACCGAAGACCTTCCGTGGCAAGGCTGTACTCATCATTCAGCCTCAGGATGAAGCAGGAGAAGTCACCATCAAGGTTACTTCCCCCAATCTCAAGTCCGCAGAATACAAACTGCGTATTTCAAAGTGACTCTGGTGAGGGCATAGACGTCAAAATATGCATCAAAGTTTAACAAAAATAGATTCTCGGAGTATGACCAAAGAACTTTTTTCGATAAAACATTATCTGAAAACATTGGAGGAGACCGTCTGCCAACAATGGGATCAGAAAGCACTCTGCGACTACGAGGGTGACTCATTTACGTATGCAGATGTGGCAAAAAGCATCGAACAGTTTCGGATTTTCCTGACCAATGCTGGTATTACAAAGCGCAGCAAGATTGCCATCTGTGCGCGGAACTGCGCACGCTGGGCCATGACGTTCTGGGACATTAATGTCAACGAATGCGTGGCGGTGCCACTCCTTGCCGATTTCCATCCCAGCAGCATCTCCACCTTCACGCACCACTCCGATAGCGTGTTGCTTTTCACCGACAAGGAAATATGGGGAAAGCTCAATCCTGGGCAGATGCCTAACCTCAGGGCTGCCATCAACGTGAAGGACCGCTCGATGCTCTGGCATCGCGACGAAAAGGTGGCCGAGGCATGGGAGAACCGCGAGAAAGCTTTTGCACAGAAACATCCCACAGGTTTTACAAAGGAACAGGTTTCCTATCCTTCGGACAATATGGACAAACTGGCCATCATCAACTACACCTCTGGAACTACCGGCAATCCCAAAGGCGTCATGCTGACCTACGGAGCCCTGTCGGATACCGACGCCTTCAGCAACAGCCATTTCCCCAACCAGCCCGGCGAGACCATCGTCTCCATGCTCCCCATGGCCCACATGTACGGACTGGCCATTGAGTTCATTCATCCAAATGTCGACGGCGTGACGGTCTATTTCCTTGGCAAGACGCCCTCGCCCTCGACGCTGCTGAGAGCCATGCAGGAAGTAAAGCCCTATATGGTGGTCACGGTGCCGCTTGTGATGGAAAAGGTGTATGCC
>JAFZBE010000029.1 GCA_017561935.1 Bacteroidales bacterium
AAAGGTAGGTTTGATTATGAGTAAAAATATAATTGAGATTGATAATCTCTCAAAGTTCTACGGCAAGCAAAGAGGCATCGAGGATGTGACTTTTTCGGTTGAAGAGGGCGAAATTTTCGGCTTTATAGGGCCAAACGGCGCTGGGAAATCCACCACCATCCGTACTCTGCTGGCGTTGATTTACCCCACTTCGGGAAGTGCCAAAATCTTTGGAAAGGATTGTATTAAAGAAGCGCCTTCCATTGCACAGGATGTGGGCTACCTTCCGTCGGAAACATTTTTTTATGAAGGCATGACGGTCAAGGATTTATTAAATTACGCTGCGACGCTGTACAGAAAGGATTGTTCTAAACGAATTGCAGAACTCAGCGAAAGATTGAAGCTTGATACCAGCCGTAAAATTCGTGATCTGTCCTTCGGAAACAAGAAAAAAGTTGGAATTGTCGCGGGGTTGCTCCATTCTCCCAGACTTGTTATTTTGGATGAGCCGACCAGCGGACTTGATCCTCTGATGCAGCAGACTTTTTTTGATATACTTCGAGAGGAAAACAATAAAGGTGTTACCATCCTGTTTTCTTCTCACATTCTCAGTGAAGTGCAAAAGATGTGCAACCGAATCGCTATCCTCAAAGAAGGAAAAGTAATCAGCCTGCAAAACATCCATGAGCTGCGGGCTGATGCTTACAAAAAAGTCCATCTTAGTGTGGAAAGTAATATTTCAGACCGTTCTTTATCCTTGGATGGGATTACAAAGTATGAGAAAAATGGTGGTGAAATTAGTTTTATCTATAAAGGCAGCGTCAACCGCTTGATCGATGCCATTCAACCGTTAAAAGCAACTGATATTTTGATTGAAGAGCCGTCTCTTGAAGAAATCTTCATGCATTACTACCAGTAAAGGAGGGAAGCAAATGGGTATCTTTCGATTTGAAATGAAACAATACAAAGGTTCTGTAATTGCTTGGTCTATTGGGATTTCCGCCGCAATCCTTGCGCTGCTATCTGTGTCTGCCGCGTATACGAAAGATCCGTCCTCTATAGCTCTGCTGGAAGGCAATGCTTTTTTAGAGGCGATGGGGGTAAACCCCGAAACATTTTTCACCGGCATGGGCATCTATGGTGTCTATGGTAGCTTTGCGCTGTTGGCAGGAGCAATCCAGGCAATAAATTTAGGACTTTCCATCATCACCAAGGAACATATGCAGAATACCGCTGATTTCTTAATGACCAAGCCTTACACAAGAAAGCGCGTTTATCTGTCTAAGCTGGCGGCGGCGTGCTGCTGTCTGCTTATTACCGCCATCTGCTATTTTGCAGCATCGTTGTGGGCGGTTAGAGCAATACCAGGTCAGAGCTTTTCATTTACAATATTCTTTCAGCTCTATTTGCTATTTCCTCTCCTGCAGCTATTCTTTCTGCTGTTGGGCATGGCAATAGGGGTGTTGTTATCAAGGATTGGCTCCACCCTGCCCCTTGCGTTGGGTATTTCCTTTGGATTTTATCTCATCGGTATGTATTCCAGCGTAGTACAAAGCCAGGTAGCAAGATTATTTTCGCCCTTCAAATATTTTAACGTCAACATCATTCAGGCATCGGGCGGCTATGAAACAGGATACTTGATTTTGTACCTTGCCCTGCTCACGACATTTTTGATTTCAGGTTATACGATTTTTGTAAGAAAAGACATGAAAATGGTTCTGTAAAGGGGGAAAGTCAATGACAGCAATTATATTTAGAGAGTTAAAGGATAACAGAAAAGGTCTTTTGATTTGGGTGGTAGCAATGCTTGGTCTGGTTGCGATCGCCGCAGGAGAATATCCGGTGGTGGTAGAGTCGGGAGATGCTATTATGGCTCTGCTTGAAAAAATACCCCGTATCATGTTGATTGCCTATGGAATGGTCGGAATGGAAACAATCCCCATAAATTCCCCGCTGGGATACTATCTCGGCATGTATATGTGGTGTTCCCTTGTGGCTTTTACCCATGCGGCGGTTTTGGGAACAACTATAATCGCCAAGGAAGAACGAAACAGAACAGCAGAGTTTATTTTTACAAAGCCGTATCCCCGTAAAACCATCATTAAAGGTAAAATCATAGCGGCTGTCCTGAATGTTGCGGCTATGACCTTGACCGCAATCATTGCTAACATCGGGATGCTGGCTACCCAAGCGAAAGGGGAAAGCATTTTAGGCGCAATCGGGATTACCATGCTGGCTATGTTTTTAATACAAGTGTTGTTTTTGTCGGTGGGCATGCTGCTTGCGGCAAGATGCAAAAGCAATAAGAGGGCGCTTTCAATATCGGTACTCTTCGTCTTAACCTCTTATGTACTCATGGTGATCATCGAATATGTTGGAACCGTTGATTTTTTAGGCTTTCTAACGCCCTTCCTCTATTTTCCGGGAGCGGCATTGGTGGAAAAAGGGTTTAACATATTCTACATTCTTCTTACCATTATCATTGCTGCAGTGTCATGTCATTTCACGCTTTCTATGTATCAGAGGCGTGATTTGCATAACTGATATAGAAAAAATGTGTAATAGGCAATGTACGCTAATATAAGACCTTGCTATATTGTGTTTGAATAAAGAAGAAAAAGAAGACAGAACAGAAGTTGTTGGATAAGCAGGTTAATATACAACGAATATTTCAACCTGCCGCGACTTTTCCTATTGTCTTTTAGCTGGATTGTCGCGTATTGGATTTTGGGGATTTTAGAAATAGGAATGTTTTATCAAAAATAAAGATGTATTACTACGAGTTTAAAAAAACTGAATGTTCAGCACAAAGGGCAAACCTGCTGGAGGGCAGGGACGCAAAGCCATACCCTGTCGGCAGCAAATAAACTGTTTGATGATTACTATAATTCCAAGGGGATTCAGACTGCTGAATAAGGGTTTTATATTCATAGACGATATATATAATAAGAAATTCTATTGCCCTTAACACGATGTCAAGGAGGACATAGCGTATGAACAGTATTAATCCAGTTAATGTAGATAAGTCTGCTGAATACCATAACAATTTACAGACAGCATTCAGAGAAAGAATAGGTGCAAAGGAAGAGAAAGAGCCGCCTTAAAAAGCGTTCCCATAGTGATATATGTTTGCTTGATCGTTGAACCCGAATAATCATCTTCCATATCAATCAGTATCTTCTTACAGTGAAGGGCCTTAACATTGCCGAACAATATTATTGATTATCTTAAAGGCTGGATTCTACTCTGAAGTGCAACGCTTTGAAGCGTGACAGTATAACTTTACTGCCATAACCAGAAAAGCGACAGAGGATGGGATACAAGCATTTGACAAGGGAGCAGCGATTTACGATAGAGGCGTTGCTGCAAACACCGATGAGCCTGAGGGAGATAGGGGAAGTGATTGGAGTCAGTACAGGTACGGTGAGCCGTGAAATCCGGAGGAACTGCGATATGCGTGGCTACCATCGGTACCGATGGCAACTGGCCCAAAAGAAGTACGAAAGGAGGATGAAGGTCAGGCGACACTACCTGAAGTTCACTGACGAGATGAAGCGGACCGTGCGAAGGTTCATCATCTACGCCCAGTACAGTCCGGAGCAGATCTGCGGCCGGTTCCGCTTAAAGGGAGAAGAGATGGTATGCGCGGAGACAATCTACCGTTGGATATGGCAGGAGAAGCGCCGAGGTAACGACGAGATGGCCTGCAACCTCAGGCATCACGGGCGACGTAAACGAAGACGAGACAGCCTGTACAGATCCAGGGGGGTCATCCAGGACCGGGTTGACATATCGCTGAGGCCGTCGGTTGTAGATGAGAAGAAGCGTTTTGGAGACTTTGAGATAGACACAATGATAGGCAGGAACCACAAGGGTGCCATCATGACGACGAACGACCGGTGCACGCATCTGGTGCTGATCCGCAGGCTTGCAGGGAAAGAAGCCACCCCGCTGGCCAGCACGGCAATCGAGGCGCTGCTACCTTATAAGGACAAGATACATACGATAACGGCTGACAACGGAAAAGAATTCGCCCGCCATAAGGAGATTGCGAAGGGACTCGATGCCGAGTTCTACTTCGCACGTCCATACCACTCTTGGGAGCGTGGCGCAAACGAGAACACAAACGGGCTGATACGCCAGTACATCCCGAAAGGCACGGACTTCAGCGAGCTGACAGATGAGATGCTTGCCGAGATTGAATGGAAACTAAACCACAGGCCCCGTAAGTCTTTGGGTTACAGGACACCGTTAGAATATTGCAAACAATTATTTAACTTTGACTTCTGAAGTGTGTTGCACTTCAAATTAGAATTCACCGAGGAAGCACTCAGACGAGCGACAGAATGCTTCCGCAATTTGATAAAGCACTCTGACGGGCGACAGAGTGCTTTATGACGTAGTAGATCGATTATTTGTAATGGAGACCGTCTTTCCGCTAAAGGATAATCACCGGTCCTAAATACAAAAAAGCATTTTCCCATCGCCGCATATCCCCCAACGAACGTTAGCGGACATCCTCCCATCGCCGCATATCCCCCAACGAACGTTAGCGGACATCCTCCCATCGCCGTATATCCCCCAACGAACGTTAGCGGACATCCTTCCATCGTCGCATGTCCCCCAGCGAATGTTAGCGGACATCCTCCCATTGTCGCATGTCCCCCAACGTACGTTAGCGGACATCCTTCCATCGTCGCATGTCCCCCAGCGAATGTTAGCGGACATCCTCCCATTGTCGCATGTCCCCCAGCGAACGTTAGCGGACATCATCCCATTGTCGCATGTCCCCCAGCGAACGTTAGCGGACATCCTCTCATTGCCACATGTCCCTCAACGACCGTTAGCGGATATCCTTCCATCGTCGCATGTCCTCCAACGACCGTTAGGGGACATGCTCCTTCCGAATCATGTCCTCCAATGAACGTTAGGGGACATGCCACGATAATTTATCTTTCAAAGTCGGGCAATCCCTAACAAAATGCGGAAACGCGCCACAAAGTTGGACGCGTTTCTGCATTGTTTTTCGTGGGCAATTACTGATGAAATTGCTTGTAGATATCGTTTTTGCAACCGTGTTGCAAAGCATTATTTGTACCTTTGCACCCGGAAATCAAATAAACAAAGTGTTATGGCAGACAAGATTAAGAAATCGTACAAGTTTAGCATTAGTTTCTATGACGATGCGATTACTCAGGGCAAATGGTGGAGTAAGTTGTATTTCAAGTTGCTCTGGGGCGGTGTCGATGATAACGAGATTGCTCGTCGGGTGCTCAGTTGGATTCCTGATGACTTCTCAGGCAAGCTGCTTGATGTACCTGTAGGCACGGCTGTATTCACAAAGGATAAGTATAGCCGTATGACCAGGGCAGATATTACCTGTCTTGATTACAGCCAGGACATGTTGGAACAGGCTGAAGGCAGATTTCGTGACGTTGGCATAAATAACATCAAGACGATGCAGGGTGATGTCGGCGCATTGCCCTTTGAGGATGGGACCTTTGACAAAGTGCTCTGCATGAACGGACTGCACGTGTTTCCTGACAAAGAAAAGGCCTACGCCGAAATTCTTCGAACACTAAAGCAAGGTGGTGAACTGTTAGCATGCTTCTACATAGCTGGAGAACAGAAGGTTGCCGATTGTCTCGCCCGAACCGTCATGACCCGCATGGGATGGTTTACGCCACCCTTCGATACTGCCGACGATGTGAAGCACAGGCTGGAGCCGCACTACGATATTCTCGACTTCCACGTAGAAGGTGCTATGCTGTATTTCAGGGCAAGAAAGAGATAAGGTGTCGGAAAAATAAAAAAATAAAATATAAAAGACTCATGTTTCGCAAATGCTCAACTTGATGGATATTAAGGGATTTTTGGGGATATTAAGGGATATTAGGTGACGTCCCCTTCGCCTGTTGAGATTGGGGGCCAAGAAAGTCACGTCCGAGAGAAACGTCCCTAAAAATCCCTTAATGTCCTTTAGAATCCCTTAGAATCCTCAACTTTCGCATTTGCGAAAGTTGAGTAAAAGATAAATTTTATTTCGTCATCTGACTTCTTAATGTACTCCCCTAAATAAAGTTGACTGGTAGTTCAGCTTTAGATTGTTGACTTTCTCAAACTTCGTCACAAGTGGAGAAGCCGCTCTTTTCCTGAGAATATGGATAATTTCACCATGCAAAAACAAAAGCCGCCAACGCCCCACCACGGGAGCCTGTTGGCGGCTACCTTTGTGCCTATTCTTTCCTGAGCGTGATTATTTGAGATACTGTGTGAAGAATGCTTCTACCTTATCCCAAGGAATGTAGTTGCCCTTGCCGCCGTCGTAGAGATCACAATGTGAGGCACCGGGGATGATGAGCAACTGCTTGTTCTCTGGCACGGGGTTGGGTTTGCCTACGAAATTGTAGCCTTCAGCCTTGCCTTCCACCATATACTTATAGGCAGCCTCGCCAAAGTAGCGCGAGTGAGCCTTTTCGCCGTGCATTACCATTACGGCAGAGCGGATCTCGTTGATGTAGTAGAGGAAACGGGCGTTGGCGTAGCCTAAAGTGCCGATGACGCGCCAGCCGTCGCCAGAGTTGCCGCTGCGGGCATGGAAGCCTCTTTCAGTTTTATAGTAGTCGTGATAGTCCTTCAGGAACTGAGGGGCCTCGGCGGGCACAGAGTCCATCACACCACCTGCCATTGCCTTGGGGTCGGCCAGGCGCTGCTTCGATAGTGCCTCACGGGCCGCGTGGCGCGACTCTTCCTTGTCCTCGCTGTCGAAGTAGCCGTTGCCGCTGACGCGGCTCATGTCGTACATCGTGCTGGCAAGGGTGGCCTTGATACGAGTGTCGGCAGCGGCAGCGTTCAAGGCGATGCCTCCCCATCCGCAGATACCGATGATGCCAATCTTCTCGGCATCTACATTTTCCAGTTTCGACAGGAAATCGACGGCAGCCATAAAGTCCTCGGTGTTGATGTCGGGCGATGCCGTGCGACGGGGCTCACCGCTACTCTCACCAGTATAAGACGGATCGAAGGCCAGCGTCACAAAACCGCGCTCTGCCATCGTCTGGGCATAGAGCCCGCTGCACTGTTCCTTCACGGCTCCGAAGGGGCCGCTCACGGCGATGGCCGCCAGCTTGCCCTCAGCATTCTTAGGGGTATAGAGGTCGGCAGCCAGTGTCAGGCCATACTGTGTCTCGAACGTCACCTTCTGGTGGTTCACCTTCTCGCTCTGCGGGAACGTCTTGTCCCACTCCTGTGTCAATTCCAATTTCTGCATATTCTCTTCTGTTTTAATTTGTTTGTTACTGTTGTTACATGCCGTCAGCACTCCCAATGCGAGCATGGCTAATAATACCTTCTTCATCTTATTATCTTTTTACCGTCGCGAATCACGATACCCTTTTGTCCGGCCTTTGCCAGACGGCCATCGAGGGTGTAGCATTCACTTCTTACCTCATCCATCTTCCTTCTTACATCACTGATGCCCGTGGTCTTGTCAGTGAGCGAGAGCGTAACGGTGACGCTGCCGCTACCGGCCTTGACAAAGTCCTTCACCTGCTGCTGTGTCATGCCGTCGAGCTTGCCGATGCGGGTGAAGTCCCATGAGTTCTGTGCGTAGTAGATGCAGAGCGCGCTGCCCTGATAGAGGATGAGGTCGCCCGGCTCGGTGACGATCTGCTCGTTGTTCTGCGGGAACGAGTAGCCCAGTGCGCCCACCTTCTCGAAGCTGCCGTAGTCGCTTGCCTCGTAGGTGATGTCGCCCTGCTGCAGCTGTGCCACCAGGGCCTGTGTAGATGAGTTGCTGACCAGCGTCGCCGACTTGGTGACGCCGCCGATGGTGATGTAGAGTTTCGGCATATCGCTATTGTTTGTTTCGTTTGTATTCGCCTTGGCTTCTTCGCTTGTGCAGCCCGTCATGAACAGGGCCGTCAGCATCGTAATCAGTATTTTCTTCATATTTTTAGCGTCTTGGAAGTCCTAAAAAATAACTATTTCAGTTTGTTGTACTCGTCATCCTCCACGGGGCCGAGCCATTCGGTGGAAGAGCCTTCTTCCTCGCGGGTGTTATAGGTGAGGTGCTGGAACCATGAGTCGCGGGCGGCTCCGTGCCAGTGCTTGGTGTCGGCGGGGATGGCGACTACGGTGCCGGGGGTCATCTCCAGGGGTTCCTTGCCCTCCTCGACATACCAGCCGCGACCGCTGACGCAGATGAGCACCTGGATGTGCTTGTGGTGTATGTGCCAGTTGTTGCGGCAGCCGGGCTCGAAGGTGACGTTGACGGGACCGCCCTTCATGGTGTCCATGAGTGCCAGGTAGCTGTTGCCGATGAAGAACTTGGCGTACTGGGTGTTGAGCATGCCCTTGGGCCACGTACCGCGCAGCGTGTAGCCCTCGCTGTTGAGCCAGGCGCAGAGCTCATCGACCTGCTCCGGGGTGTTGCCCATGTTCACCGCACCGCCCTTGTGGGCAGCCAGTTGCGGAGCCACACCGTCCATTCCCATCAGGGCTGCCACCGTCACCAGTTCGCGGTCGGCAGGCGACAGCTGGTCGCTGGCGAAGATGTCGCCGAAGAGGTGGGTCTTCAGGTAGTAGTCGTCCTGCGGACAGAACTCGAAGTTGAACTCACGGCCCGAGAGCTGCGTCTGGTTCTTCTTGCCCAGTTCGTAGGCTCGGCGTGCATCGTCCCATTCAGCGGGGCGCGTCCAGGGCTTGCCCTCCTGCCAATGGGCGTCGGTGTTGGTCTGCAGCACCTTGCCCAGCACGCCCAGCGCATTCAGCGAGCGCGGGAATCCCGTGTAGGCATATAGCTGTGAGAAGGCCTCCTTCAGCTCGTTGATGGTTACTCCGCCATCGAGCGCCGCCTTCACGGCAGGCTCCAGACGATTCATATCTCCCTGTGCCATCAGGCAGGCACATGCTGCCAGATGCTTTTGACGCTCGGTCAGCGTCTGACTGTTAACTGTTGTCATTGTCATTACTGCAATTAAAATTGTTATTATTCTTTTCATTTTTGTTTTGTTTATGAATCACGCCGCAAAGGTACGGCGATTTTCGCATTCTTCTGTTACGAAAAACCGCCATTATATGTAGAAAATCGGAAGAAGATGCAAATAATTCAAGAATTTTATGTATTTTTGCACCGCAAACAAGAAATCTGAACAGTTATGGAACGCCAATTAGTATCGCACGAGAAGCCCGTTGCCATCCTGACGGGCGTGTTCCCGGAATACTCGCGGGAGGGTATCGCCGTAGATTGCGGCCACGTGATTCTCTGTAGGCAGGGATCGGCACGGATGATGCTGAACTTCCGCGAACTGCGGCAGGAGAAGGACGTGACGGTCATCCTCTATCCGGGCGACGTGGTGATGGTGCAGGACGTGAGCGACGACTTCGCCATCGAGTACCTTGTGGCGACCGACGACATCATGATCGAGGCACAACTTGAGCTGTCGCAGGCCGATGCCATCCGCGACAACCGGCACGTGTCATCGCACGAGATAGCGGCACTGGCCGACGCGCTGCTGACCGTCTGCAACGCCTCCATCCATTTCGGCGACGCGAAGGACGCCCGCGACATCGGCATCCTGCAGATGCGCAGTTTCCTGACCGCCTACGGATGCTGGCTGGCACGCCACGGGCACGTCAGCGGACGCTATGCCTCGCGCAGCGCCGAGCTCTTCGCCCGATTCATGCACCTGCTGACACGGCACTACCGCGAGACGCGGCAGGTGGCCTTCTATGCCGAGAAGATGAACGTCACGCCGAAATACCTGAACGGCATCATCTTTGAACAGACAGGCAAGACCGCCAAGGCAGCTATCGATGACTACGTGGTGATGCAGCTCAAGCTCACCCTGCAGACCGCCGACCAGACGGTGAACGAGACCGCCTGGCAGTACAACTTCTCCAGCCTCTCATTCTTCTGCGACTACTTCCGCCGCCACGTCGGCCTCACTCCCATGGCCTATCGGGAGCAGGCTCATTCGTAATGATGAGATAGTTTCGTAACAAATGGTCATTTCCTGTTGGAAGGAGAATCAGAGTGCGGCACTGATGAGCGAGCGGAACTGCTGGATGCCCTGGTGGTTGTTGTCGAGGGCTTCGACTTCCTTCAGGTAGCGTTCTGCCTTCTCGCGGTCGCCCATGCCGTAGTAGCCGAGGGCGAGCATTTACCCACGCAGAATCTACTTTCCGATGCAGAAAGTAATATCTGCAAATGTAAATGGCTGATAATCAGTGTAAATACACCTGTTTGTGGGTGTTAAAAGTGACTCCGAGGGACAGTGGAGGGACGCAAAATAGGCAAAAATCTGCAAATATGACTGCCTTCAAAAAAATGCATGTGGCCCAATGGCAGAAACACTATTAGGGATCCATAACCAATCGAAGTGACTGAATAAGTAATGCCTTCAAATGTCATCGATGAAGGAATTTGACAAGTCAAGTTTGTTTTTGACAAGTTATTATTGCAAACAGCTGGAAAAACAATGAAACGAATGATAAATATGCATGTTTTTGAATCATATTTTTGCAAAGTCGCCCCGAAAAGTGTAACAGCAGCTGAAAAAGTCGCCCCGAAAAGTGTAATTCGTCAAAGGATTTTTGTAGTAATGACCAAAAATTGACAACATTGAATTTTGCGAAAACGTTGAATACACTATCTGGCACTGAATCCTTTGGGTTAAAACGGAATGCATGATTTTACCGATGAAATACATGGCCAGTTTTTTGAAGTTAGCAAATTTGACAAGTTTTTGTCAATAAATTTGCTATTCTCACATTTTTCCTCTATATTTGCGGCGACCTTTTCGAACGATTGAAACAAATTATATCAATATGAGAGAAAGCATATCTTTATCCACAGCATTTGCAGCGGCAAGCCTCGCTGTGACCATTCTGGCTGGATGCACTTCCAAGCAGGATCGGATTGAGGCAATATACTGCATCACCGAAATCAAGGAAGATGCCTACAAGGACAGCACCGGACTCGTTTCCATCAAGCTGCCTACCACCGTGACCGACATTGGGGCAAGCGCCTTCGAAGGCTGCAACCATCTCGCCACGGTCAAGCTGCCCAACAGCGTGACATCGATAGGCGAAGCTGCCTTTTCGGGGTGCATTCGCCTCAAGTCGCTCAAACTTCCCGACGACGTGACCAAGCTCAGCAAGAAGATCTTCTGGGACTGCACGAGTCTCGCCTCGATTGACCTCCCCGAACATTTGGCCGAGATTGGGGAAGATGCCTTCAACGGTTGCACGAGCCTCGCCTCAATAAATCTTCCCAGCGGCGTGACCGAAATAGGCGATTTTGCCTTCAATGGCTGCACGAGCCTCGCTTCCATCGGGCTCCCCGATGGATTGACCACCATCGGATGGGGTGCCTTCAACGATTGCACGAGCCTCTCCTCGATCAAAATCCCGAACAGTGTGACGAAGATTGGCGGATTTGCCTTCAGTGGCTGCACCAGCCTCACTTCCATCGAGCTCCCCGACAGCTTAACCGAGATTGACCTCGAAGCCTTCGAAGGCTGCACGGCCCTCGCCTCCATCAGGATTCCCGGCTCCGTGAACCGTGTCAGGGACAATGCCTTTGGCGACTGCACCAGCCTCACCGAAATCCACCTCGAACATCAGAAACCCGATACCATCCTCGGCGACCGCACTTCGCTCGACCCCGCAGGAATCACCCTCTTCGTCCCAAGAGGTTCGGAAGAAAGCTATCGGCGCGATCCTTCCTTCAGCCGATTTAAGGAAATCAAGGCTGAGAAGTAGGGAGCGTCTTCTTGCGTCGAATGGCTTTCAGCAACAAGACGATGACGGAGCCGATAGCAAGGAGGATGATGGCCAGCGAAAGGTAAAGTGCCCAGTTGTTCTTGCCGCACGAAGTGGCCTGGATTGTATATTGGGGCGCCAATAGCCGCAATCCACTGAGCCGATAGTGCAGATTGCCGTCGCGGAACACGCCACCGACACATTCCCTCAATTCGATGATGCCGCCCGGCATCATCAGCTGATAATCGACATCGAGCGTCAGCATCGAGACATAGACTTCCTGACGCTGCTCCCAGGCTTCGGATATCGGGGAGCCGTCCTTCAACACTTGGTTGTAGGCCTCGGTACCGAGGGTTTCGGCGAGGAGTTTCTCGGGTTCATAATTCATGACATCGGTCGAGAGCTGGTCAACCTGCTCGATGAGTTGCGGCTTGCTTGCCAGGAACTCCTCTTTGCTAATCGGTGCATTGGGTATCTCGGCATAATGATCGGCCAGCACATCCATGAGGTCGTTGAGGATGTTGGCATTGACAAAGTGGAAGAAGGCATCCTCCATCTTGTCGAGGTAGTCCTTCATCTCCAGGCCGCTGTAGCCCTTCAAGACGTCGGGGTTGCCCGTCAGCCAATAGTCGGCCATGTCCTTGTCCATATAGTTGGTCAGAGGGATGTCGAACGTGGGGGCGATGCTCTCGAACGTCTCGGTGAAGATATAGTCGGTATAGAACCAACGGAATCGCTTCTCGAGTTTTGCCTTCGACTTGACCTGATGGCCTGCCACCTGCAGGGGCAAGGCTTCGGTCATCTCGTCGAGTGACGAAAAGTCGCGGTACGCCTTCACCCACATCGTATCCTGCACCTCGTACGACCAGCTGTCGTCGTTCAGTATGCCCAGGATATTCGAATGTGCATCGGTGGAATTGTTGGCCAAGGCGGCAGAATCGGCCTTGAAACGGATCTCTCGTCGGCAGGTGCCATCGGCGTTGATGATGGTGTTCATGTCGATATGTTCGCTGTCGCAGGCCGTCAGCGCTGTGAGCAGCAGGGTGGCCAAGATGATAGGTCGTTTCATAATGTGGAATTATAATGAAAAGTGTCGTTTGATGTCGGAGATATTGGTTCTGGACCGTTTCAATTCAACGTATTTGCGAAGCGCCTCACGGGGCGGAAGGTCATCGGACAGCTGCGTGTCTTCGGAGCGAAGCTGATGGAGGGTTTGGCCATAGTCAACGTCGTCGGGTCGTTGGATGAGGTCGTGGCTTTGGCTGACGAACAGCACCAGCAGGCCGACAGCTGCCACCGAAGATACCCATCGCACCGCACGCATGAATTGCTGTCCGCGTGGCCTCGTCTGCATCGGCAAATGGGCCATGATGCTGTCGGTCAGCGCGTCTGGATCGCTTAACGTCGGCTGTTGGGCAGCCAATCGTCGGGTGGTTTCATCCATCTTATCCATATCCAAATTGTTTTAATTGTTCGCGAATAGTTTTTCGAGCTACGTAAAGGTTGCTTTTGATTTTGGTGGCATCCATCCCTGTGATTTGTGCGACTTCTTCGGTGCCGAGGTTTTCGAGGTGAACCAGCGTGAAGACGATGCGTTGCCTGGGGCTCAACCGGCTCACCAGCGTCCTGATGACCGCGAGGAGTTCGTGGTTCTCCAGTTCCATTTCGGTGTCGTTGTCGGCAATGTATAGCCCGAAGAACTCCTCTTCGTCGGGAAGTGTTTCGAGGGGTGCCTTCTGCTTCAGCCGGTCGTAGCAGAGACGGATGGCGATGGTGTAGATCCAGTTCCTCAGACTTTGCCGAGGGTTGAAGGAGGCGAAGCTGACCCACACCCTGATCATCGTCTCCTGCACCATGTCCTTCGCATCGTCTTCGTCGCACAACAAGCGAAAGGCGAGGGTGAAGACCATCGGCTGATAGGCCTGCACCACCGTTCGGAAGGCGGCATGGTCGCCGCATCGGCATCGTTCGATTATGTCGTTGTTGATGATTGTCATACGGGATCTTTCGTCGAGCGTTCATCCAATATACGACGGATGTGCACAAAAGTCGAAATGGAAGGGCACATTTTTATGATTGCGGGGCAAAGATAGGTATTTTTGCGGACTTATCGTTAAAAATTCAGATAAATTTCTTGCAAATGTCGAGAATTCTTCCGAACTTTGCCGCGATAACCGAGAGAACGCCTTCGTAAAAACCATGCAATACAGGCTGTCATCCTTTGCCAAGAACTCGTGTATGATGCTCTGCTGGGGCATCCTGCTTGCGTTGGGCTGTGGGTGCACACCACGGGGGAGCGAGGTGCCGGAGCCTGCTAATGCTGTGTATTACTGGCGACAGGAACTGAAGCTCACAGCCGCCGAGCGTGCGTTTCTAGAACGGCATCGCGTGGGCAAGGTGTATCTGCACCTCTTCGATGTGGTGAGAAGGAACGGCGAACTGAGTCCGGCCACCACCCTGCAGTTTGTCGATACACTGCCGCAGCAGACGCAGGTCATCCCCACAGTGTTCCTTGCCACCAATGTGATGAACGACACCACGGGACTGTCGGCCCTGCCCCGACTCATCGCGCAACGCGTGAGGCAGATGATGGAGCAGAACGGGCTTTCGACCCCCACCGAACTGCAAATCGACTTCGACTGGACACGGCGCAACCAGGAACGCTACTTCGACTTCCTCAGCAGACTGCGTACGGCCTTCGAGGCTGAAGGGGGGACAACACTTTCGGCCACCATCCGCCTGCACCAGCTGGGCATGAAGGCTCCTCCCGTCGATTACGGCGCATTGATGGTCTATAATGTGGGCAACTTGAGCGACCCCGACGAGGAGTGCAGCATCCTCACCGAGAAACGCGTCGAACCCTACCTGCGCCATCTGCCCGGCTACAGCCTGCCGCTATGCGCTGCCCTGCCCGTCTATAGTTGGAACCTGCTCTTCCACGACAGGCGTCTGACCTGCATCCTGCGCGGAGTAGATATCGGCGACACCGCCCGCTTCAAGCCCATCGACGCGAGCCACTACCTGTCGGTCGAATACCAGCCCATCCCACCCAACGGCGTGGCCATGCGTGGCGAGGGCCGTATCTTCCCGGGCGACATCGTGCGGCATGAGTTTGTACCTCCCGCAGTGCTGCAACGCGTGAGACGCTCACTCGAAGAGCTTCGACCGAAGATGTGCAGCCAAGTGATCCTCTATCACCTCGACGAAAATCAGTTAAAACAATACAGCGATGAAGAACTTCAAGCGTTATTTTCTGGCAATTAGCCTCGGACTGCTGGCCACGACAGCCGGCATGGCATGCGGATGGGACGGCGACGACCCTTCGTTCTACGACCTTTTCCGTTGCACGCGTCCATTGCCCAACCTTCTGGACCAGCACACCGACGAGTCGGTGCAGTTCTGGGGAAGATATGCAGGCCTTCCTGCCGACGATGCCCTCAAAGATGCGGTGCGCTATCTGCGCATTCAGGATTTCGAGGATGGCGACGATGAAACTTTGCCCAACCTATTGGTCAACTCCCTGCGCGAACAGGGGAAGACTGATGGTTTGGCCCTGCTGCAGCTCAACACCGAGCTGAACGACCTGGTGGAATCGACACAGTTCTGGTATTATCAGAAGGTGACGCCCGAACAGTATCAGGAGGTGCTCGACAAGGCAAACAAGCTTAAGGTGGGCAAGGACCTGGCGAAGCGACTGACGTTCCTCAAGATGCGTATCCTTTCGAGACTGAACGACAACGATGCCATGATGCGCCTTTGGAACAACGATGCCTCGCAATGGGAACCCAGCGAGATACGCGACCGCATGGAGGGATATGTGGCCGGCATCCACTTCCGTAAGGGAGAGTACGACAAGGCGCTACCCATCTACTTCCGTCTGCGCGACGGCGGCAGCATCAGCCTCTGCGTGAACCGCATGCTCGATTCGACAAGCATCGAGGAAGCGTACCGGAAGGACCCCAATGCCATGATTCTGCCCTACATCCTCGAGGACTATGCCAACTACTTCTATCATGCCTCGCAACATGACTACTGGGAGCAGGGCGACGACGACTACAAGATCTGGACCAAGGTGACACGTGAGCGCGAAGGCGTGGTGGCCCTGGCCGAAAAGGTGGTGGCCGAAGGCAAGGCGAAGGACCTGCAGATGTGGCAGACGTTCATCGGCTTCATGCAGCTCATCACGGGGCAGGAGAACCTTGCCTATCAGACGTTGACGAAGGCCGAGGACCTGCCGGGTAGTGGGTCGATGGATAAACTGATTCGACACTACAAGTTTGCAGCATCGCTGGCAATGGCCCCCAAGCCCGAAGAGCCTGAAAAGTTCGACCAATATGTGGCCGACGAGATAAAATACTTCAAGGAGGTCGGTGCCTTCCTCAACGAACCCGAGCATGAAGTGCTCAACGGCCTCTATGGCCAGGAGATCGGCAAACGACTGCAAGCCTACGTCGATCAGCGGCAGGACAAATCGCTCTCCTTCCTCACCCGCTACCTGCTTGATTCGAACGAATGGGAGCTGGATCACCAGACTCCTACCAAGCAGGTACAGGAGCTGCAGCACTACGTGAAGCATGGCGGTGACGGCCCCCTGGGCCAATGCCTCGTGAAGTATTGCTTCCTGAGCCAGGACTACTTCAACGAACTCATCGGCACCAAACTGATACGCGAAGGCAACTACGAGGAGGCGAAGGAATACCTCGAAAAAGTGTCGGACGACTACCTGCGCGGCAAGGGCATCACCCCCTATCTGATGAAACGCCAGCGTCCCGACACGCCCTTCCAGCGCAAGGACCGCTCGGAAATATGGGATCTGGACGTGAGTGAAGTAGATAACATCAAATACCAGTTCTGTCTGCAAGTGCTTTCGATGAAGGAGTGGCTCAGCGAGGCCAAGGGCGAGAAGAAGGCCGAGGTGGCCTTCACGTTGGCCGACATGCTGTTCCAGGCATCCGCTGCCGGCGACCTTTGGGCCATGTCGGAATACTCGTGGTCGAGTGCCGACTATCATTACAACGAACTGAACGACCAGGCCGATCACTACCTGAAGCTCGCCCTCGACTGCACCGACGACTTCGACATGAAGGTGAAATGCCATTTCGGACTGGCTGCCAACCCCACCTCAAAGGGGGAGACCTACCTCCGATACGACCACGACAAGAAGCACTACTACATCTGCACACCCGAAGGTCCGCAGCGCGAAGCATACAACTGGCTCCACTACCAGACCAGGCGCGATAACCCCATCTACGAATCATGCGACTGGCTGAAGTGCTATATCGCGGACGATTACGAGGCTTATTCCTACTATTAACTCCCGTTTACTCCCATTACTCATGAAGAGAATCTTTTCGACGCTGCTCATCGCCGGCTTGGCTTTGACCCAAATGCAGGCACAGGACTACGAGGAAGTGTGGATCTATCCCGACGGAAACTTCCCCGAGCTGAACGGACACGAGAACGACAGTCCGCGCACCACTTCGAACTGGACGGCACAACCCTATATGCACATCTATCGTGCCGATAGGAACAAGGCGGCGGCACGCACCGTGGTGTGCCTGCCGGGCGGCGGCTACAGTCACCTGTCGCTTGTCAACGAGGGCTCCAGCTGGGCTCCCTACTTCAACAACCTCGGCATCAACCTCGTGGTGTTGGCTTACCGTATGCCTTACGGACACGACCAGATTCCGCAAAACGACGTCTATGACGGCATCCGTTACCTCAAGGCTCATGCCACCGAACTCGGCATCGACCCCAACAAGGTGGGCATCATGGGATTCTCGGCAGGTGGTCATCTGGCTTCGACCGTGGCCACCCGTGCACCGAAGGACGTGCGCCCCAACTTCCAGATCCTTTTCTATCCCGTCATCTCGATGGACACGCTCGTCACGCACCGTGGTTCGCACGACAACCTGATAGGGCGATATGCCGGCCAGGAGATGGTGGACCTTTACAGCAACGAGAAACAGATTGACGCACAGACGCCTCCCGCCATCATCCTGCTGGCCGACGACGACCGCGCCGTGCCTTCGCCCAATGGTGTGAACTATTACCTTGCGATGAAGAAGAAAGGCATCCCCGCCACCCTGCATGTCTATCCGAAGGGAGGACATGGCTTCGGCTTCAAGGACACCTTCAGGTATCACGATGCTATGCTCAAGGATTTGACCGACTGGCTGCTCGGGCTTTGAATACAAAACTCCCCCACCTTCTTTGCAGAGGATGGGGGAGCTTCCTTTTTGTTAGCTTACCAAACGTCGCAGGTCTGACGCTCGGCACTCTCGGCAGGATGCTCGGGAACAGGTTCGCCATTGACAGAACAGTTGATGAAGGAACAATCGGCAGTGCGATAGAGATACCAGGGATGCGGAGCCTTGGCGACGTGGAAATCGGTGACCTGGACGTTGCGGATGGGCTTCTCGTCATTACCATCATAGAAGATGGCATATCCTTCGGCCTCCTCTGCGGTAACGTGGAGGATGTCGAAGTTTTCGTATTGTGCCTGGAAGTTGCCTCCGCGATAGCCGAAGTAATTGGTCTCGAAGCGAAGGATGGCACCGTATGCTTTCTCGATGGTGACGTTGCTGACGTGGACATCGCGAATGAAGCCTCCACGATCCTTGTTCGACTTGAAATAAAGCGCATTCTTTACCGTGCCGATGCGGATGCTGTCCATCCATACCCCTTGCACGCCACCACTCATCTCAGAGCCGATACAAAGGCCATTGCATTCGCTTTGGAAGTCACAGCGACGAATGACGATACGCTCCGAAGGACGACCCACACGTCGGCCATCGGCATCGCGTCCCGACTTGATGGCCACCGCATCGTCACCACAACGGAACAGACAGTCCTCGATGAGCACGTTGCTCGACGACTCGGGATCGCACCCGTCGTTGTTGGGGAAATGTGAGTCGATGGTCACGCCACGCACGATGACGTTGTCGCAATAGAGTGGATGGATGGTCCAGAAGGGCGAGTCCTTAATGGTGACGCCTTCGATAAGCACACGCGAACAGCCGAGCGTCTCGATGCACGTGGGGCGCAATTTGGTGCCCTCGGCAAAGACACGCAGCGTGACAGGAGTGAGCTCTTCGCCCATCTGACGCAGACGAGCGACGAAGGGTTTCTCTGGCAATTCGCCTGGCGTTCCATGCAAGGCATTGCCCGACTCGTGTGCAGCAGGATCCCATCCCCACCAGCCCATCTCGACGCCAGCCTGCGCATCAATTGTGCCACGACCTGTGATGGCGATGTTCTGCTGATGATAGGCATAGAACATCGGTGAACGTCCATAGAGTTCAGTACCTTCGAAGCGCGTCAGCACCACGGGCAGGAAATCGTCGGCCTTTCCACTGAAGCGCAAGTAGGCTCCTTCCTGAAGATACAGGTTCACATTGCTCTTGAGATGCAATGGGCCATTGAGCAGATACTCGCCAGCCGCCACATTGACCACACCGCCACCCAAGAGCGAACACGAATCGATGGCTTGCTGCAAACGCGGCAAGGTGGGAACGTCGGCTTCGGGCTTGACCGAAATGGTGCGGTCGGGAAAGGAGGTCTGCGCGATGCCAGCCACAATCTGATCGATGGGACTGGGCTCGGGTGCGAGTTGCTGGACGCAGGAAAGGAGGAGCGCGGAGAAAGCGAGGGTGAAGAGGGCAGGTTTCATGGGAAGGGTGGTGTTAATAAGATGGGAGCCAAGCTTGGCTCCCAACAAAGACAAGAGAGAAGGGAGCCGTTCCTGGCTCCCCAAAATCAAATACCGAAGGCGGCACGGACACGATCCAAGTAGTCGAGCTTCTCCCAGGTGAAGAGCTCCACTTCGATGGTCTTGGTCTGGCCGAGACGATTGGTGAACGTTTTGCGTTTCGGTTCGCATTTGCGGCCGAAGTGACCATAGGCTGCAGTCTCCTCGTAGATGGGATTGAGCAGGCCAAGACGTTCCTGGATGGCATGGGGCGTCATGTCGAAGATGCGGCTGACCACGTCGGAGATCTCAGCGTCGCTCAGTGCAACCTTTGCCGTGCCAAACGTATTGACACAGAGACTCACGGGCTGGGCAATGCCGATGGCATAGGCCACCTGCACGAGGGCACGGTCGCAGACACCAGCTGCCACCAGATTGTTGGCGATATGACGTGCGGCATAAGCTGCCGAACGATCGACCTTCGAGGGGTCCTTGCCCGAGAAGGCACCACCGCCGTGGGCTCCATGTCCGCCATAGGTATCGACGATGATCTTTCGACCTGTGAGACCCGTATCGCCATGAGGTCCGCCAATCACGAACTTGCCCGTCGGATTGACGTAGAGATTGTACTTGCCGTCGAATAGCGAAGCTTCGTATGGTTCGAGACGAGCTATAAGGCGTGGGATGAGGATGTTGCGTACATCCTGACGAATGCGTGCCAGCATGGCATCATCGTTGTCTAACCATTCGTCGTGCTGTGTACTGACCACGATGGTATGGACGCGCACGGGGCGATTGGTCTTGCCGTCATATTCCACAGTGACCTGGCTCTTGGCGTCGGGACGAAGATAGGGCATGGGTGAATTGGCCTCACGACGAATCTTGGCAAGTTCGATGAGGAGCAGATGGCTGAGTTCGAGGGTCAGCGGCATGCGGTTGTGGGTCTCGTTGGTGGCATAACCGAACATCATGCCCTGGTCGCCAGCGCCCTGTTCTTCGGGCTTCTGACGCTCCACGCCACGATTGATGTCGGGGCTTTGCGCATGGATGGCCGAGAAGATGCCGCACGAATTTCCATCGAACATATATTCGGCCTTGGTGTATCCGATGCGACAGATGGTGGCACGCACAGCTTCACGCAGCTCCACGTCAGCCTTTGTCTTGATTTCGCCGGCCAAAACGACCTGGCCGGTGGTAACTAAAGTTTCGCAGGCAACCTTGCTGGAAGGGTCCCAGGCAAGCAGGTTGTCGAGGACAGTGTCGCTGATCTGATCAGCGACTTTGTCGGGGTGTCCTTCTGACACCGATTCGGAAGTAAATAAGTAGTTCAACTTTTTAGATGGTTGAGCAATCATCGGCAACTTTTTCAATGGTTACCAATCATTGTGAGTTATTTTGCAATATTGCGGCGCGAAGATATACCGAAAAGCCCGAAACTCCAAATTTTTCGGACTTTTTTTGTCAAATTGTCAAGAATATGGGGTCCACTCGTTATGCGGTGGAAAGCGCAAATGACATTCAATGTCGGTCGCTGATGCGCTGATAGGGTTTGATCCCGAATTCCTTGGAGCGTGCAAGCATATATTCCACCATGCGTGCCTGTACCTCCTCGTATTCCTCCCACGTCTTGGTGTAGGTGAAAGCAAGAATCTCGACGGGGATGCCTTCGGCGGTCTGTGCCAGATGACGAACAATCATCGTCAATTCATTGTTGATTTCGGGCCGTTCGCTAAGGTATTTGAAGATGGCCCCACGGAAAGCCTCCAGATTGGTGGCTTCACCTGCCTGGGCAGTCTCGGGCAGATAGCCCTTCTTCTGATATTCGGACACCTGGGCAGCAGTGAGGAACTTCACTGAATCGACATCAACGTTGATGCTGCGCGTGAAACGACGCCCATCGCCCTCTTTCATGCCACGCCAGTTCTGGAACGTATCAGTGAGCAAAGTGTAGGGCTGGACCGTCAGGATGGTATTGTCGAAATTCCTTACCTTGACGGTGCTCAAGGTCATTTCGGTGACGATGCCATTCACCCCACGCGACGGCATGGTGATCCAGTCATCGACACGCACCATGTCGTTGATGGCAAGCTGCACACCAGCCACAAGCCCCTTGATGGCATCCTGGAAAACGAGCATCATCACCACAGAGGCCGAGAGCAGACCCGTGATGAGATAGAATGGAGAACGCCCCATCGCCGTACTCGTCATGAGAATGATGCCCACAAACCAGACAATGATCTGGAACGTCTGGAGGACACCTTTCAGCGAACCCGCCTTTTGCTCCTTCACATGGACGAAAATGTCGAAGATGCCACGTAGGAATGCCGCAATGAAATTGCAGACAGCGTAGATGATATAGATCTGCAGCAGACGGATTACAATCACCTCGAAGGTTCCATGAAGGGCATAAGGCAAGGCAATGGTCATGATGACAGGAGGCACGATGTGCGAAAAGGCACGGCACACACGCTCGGAGAGCAGGATATCGTCCACCTGCGTCTTGGTTCGTTTGACCACCTTCTGAACAACGGGAATCATTCCATATTTGATGATGAAATAGGCAATATAAGATACTAGAATGATGCCAAGAACAATCAGCAGACGAATGCCTCCCGACATGTCGGAAGCATCAGGGCCGAGATTTTCAATAAGCCATTGATCCATAGGGTCAATTAACAAATAATAATTTACAAATAACAATGAATGGCAGCCATTAACCATTAACCATGAACC
>JAFZBE010000030.1 GCA_017561935.1 Bacteroidales bacterium
CTCGGCGACAAGATTTGAGCTCCAGGGAAGCTCACTGAGAAGAAAAAGTTAATATTTTTGCGCTGCCATTGCGTGAGAATGGCCGAACAAGTGAACGGGTATCGCCGTTTTGGTTGGGTGGATATGCTCCGTTTTTACCAATCAAATCGCGAAAGCACTATGTCGCGCGTCACAGTGCTCTATCAAATCGCGGAAAGCATCATGTCGCGCGTCAGAGTTCTATCGCAAAATTTTCACATTTATAATATTATTCAGAATACTTGCCTATATTTGCCCAAATAATTCCAGAATCGAAACGGTCGTTTCGGAAATGGCCGTTTCGGAAATCAGTTTGGGTGTCCTTAAACAGCGTGCTGAAGTGTTTCAAATACCTTGAATACTCTGAAATGTGGAAATTTGTGTTCAGGTCCAAATGGGCCAAAAACTGGGAGCAAAGATAAGAGCCGACCGTTGCGCCTTTTGCAACGCATGGTTTTTTGACACAATTATCTGTAAATAATTCCTTTGATTTATAACGTTTTGGTTGGCCTTCTTTGCAAGATAATACTCACTATGGGGTCCTACCCATCGGATGAAAAGAAATTTCTATTGCCATCTAGTTGAGCTGTTCGCATTGGGCTCGGGTGATGGTGCGCTTCTCGTTGTGGTGTTCCCAAGGGGCGGGCCTCTTCCAGGTATCGGGCGGTCTCTTCCTCGATCTGCTGCTCAGTTAGGTGACGTGAGAGTTTCACGGCTATTCGCCGAGGAGCGGAAAGCAGGCTTCTGTTGCCGATGCCATTGAAGGTGTAGGCGCCGAGCTTCAGCCCGAAGAAGGGATAAAGCCAGTCGGGACGCGCGTGCTTCATCATCAAGCGACGCGGGTTGTCGAGCAGGTAGTTCTTCCAGACGGTCAGCTCGTCGTAGCTGCGGAGGATCAGGTCGTTGTAGCCGGGGGCGAAAAGGGGGCGGAAAGGCTGGGCGGGCTTAGGAAGCGGCTGGGCAGGGCTAGGAAGCGACGAAACCGCTGCTTGCGGAGAAGGGGGCACAGCCCCCGTTTGTTGGGCAAGGCCGGGCTTCCCCGTAGGTCGCGGCTTTGCCGCGTCTGTCGCAGCCGCCGTCGCGGCTTGCGCCTCCAGTTTTCGCTGGGCCTTGCGGCAGCCAGCCTTGAAGCCGGTGATGACCTGACCGAGGTGGACGGGGAGTTGGGCTTTCACAAAGAGGATGCCGTGCATGTGGTCGGGCATCATCTGCAAGGCTATCACGTCTATTTGGGGGTAGAAAGCGTTGATGCTGAACCACTCTTTTTGAACAGCTTTGCCAAGTTCAGAAAGGACGATGTGCGGAGCGTCGCTGCTTCCTGCCTCGGCAAAGGGGTTGCCAGCCAGTTTGCCAAAGAGGGGAAGGCGACCTTCGGTCTCCAGCGTGATCATGTAGAAGCGCCGTTCGGTGTAGTCATGACCACTGGCTCAGCGTTTCATCGAAGGTTTCTTTTCACCTGCGTATTTCTTCTTCTCGGCAAGCTCCTCCTCAGTCATAACAAAGAGAATCTATCATTCTTCAATAATGATTTGTTTCGTTCTAATCAGATCGTCGAACTTCTCTACAGTCATATCAACGATGCCATAATCGTCTCCACCACAAAAGCCGATTCTTCTCATTTTTGCTCGAATCGATTATTGCTGAGAACGATCAGCATTGCACCTTTGACGAATATGTAACCTTAATTCATGCTTGTAGTTATTTATCTCCTACAGTAATCGGCAATTCGTTGACCTCGTTTTGCTACAAAATCAAGTTGGGTGCCAATCCAGTAATTGTATTCTTCCATGCTCTTGGGCATGGGGTTGCTGACAAATAAAGGTGTGTCGAGCCAAAGCTTTACGTTGTAGTTCTCATCCACACAATCTTGAAGCAGGAAGAAATCGACATAACCCTTGAAATCGACAAACAAACGGAAGAATGAAAAACTTTTGGTCAATGCCTTGTCAAGAGGCGTAGTTTCTCCAGCGTAAAAGCGACGGATACATTCAAGGGTCAGGTCCCATCGATCACAGATCCTTGCACTACAACCCCGTGCTTGGTTCATGGTCCATCGTCCCAAAGGGAAGATAATGGCACCTCCAATAGTATATGTCTTGTGCCAATACTCTCTCTTAAACTCATCAAAGTTGGGAAGGTTTTGCTCCACATATCCTTTTAGTGGGAAACGTCTGTGCAGGAAACTTGCTGTGATAGAATCACTGCTGAACCACATATCTTTCCATCGGAGGGTGTTATGCTTTATGTCCAGTTTCATAACCTCTCCGTTAGGAAGCGGTTTGCTCCATAACAACTGATGATATGCCCTCAGTGTCTTACTTGCACTATCAGGATCTTTCCCTCCACTATCTGTCTGTACGTCAAAGAAGATGTCAATGTCTTTGAGTTCCATATACCTATAGGATCATAAATGGTTCATGGTTCATTATTAGCCTTCTTTTTCTTGTAACTATCCTTGGTCATGATGCCCTCAATAGCAGATTTCGCATCTTCAGCATCTTTATAGAAAACCCAATGAACGATTGTATGCCCACTATAGAAGGACGTGTACGCCTGAAGAAACATCCATCCTTTATCTGACATGTAGTTTCCAGCATCCACCATGCTATAAAACGGAATCTCGTTGCCTTGGTCATCTACAAGTTTTTGTTTGCTTTTCAATCCCGACCAATCTGAATAAATAGGGTTTTCGCCGAAGTCTAAGACAATTTTCAGGCCAGAAGTCAATTCCTTTTGTGTCCCAATTATTTCACAATAGAATCGCTTCGTTTGAGCAGACATGCTTGATAACTGAAATATAACAAGCAGCATTAACAGTAATCTTTTCATATTAGTCATAATTATTGTTTGTAGTGTATGTAGTTCTATCAACTTTCCTCAATTAAGAATTGAAGACAATAATGTCGTTTTTCAAATTAGTTGCCCAGTATTTTAGTCGGTCATGCAAGAAGAAGTTTAGTAATCAACCTTGCCAACACAAAAAATAATTATCAGTTTCGAGTGCAAAGACCCTGAATTTATTATTATAAACCCAACTTTTTTCTTAATTATTCAAAAAAGACCTGATTTAGGATATTATCCAGTGTTTGAAAACTATCTCTATTCCAGGTGATTCGAGATCAATAATATGGACATTTTCATCTTCTAGGTCATAAGAATGGTCAAAATTATTCTCTCTATAGTAATAATCACCCACTAACGCATCACAATAGGGACATCCAAAGGATAAATATTCTTTGTCCAAAGTCTTGCTAAATCGTTTTTTTATTTCACCCATAGGATAAAAAAGTTTAGAATGATTTAATAGATATCTTTTAACGCTATTTTGAACATTTGGATTAAATTCATCAACGGCTACTTGTGCATTATATAGGCCTTCGGAAGAAGCTAAAGATGGGTACTTTTCATTTATGATACCAATGACATGGTAAAGATAATGTTCTTTTCCACACAAATAACAATTAATCGGTGTAAAACGTATTTTGATTTTATTGACTATTATATCGTTTTCAACCTGTAATCGATTAGACATCAATGCAACAATCAGATCTTCTAAAGATATATTCTCTGTTTCTGACATTTTTACCATAATGTGTTCGTCTTGTATTTCAATGTCGAAACATGGGAATAATTCATCTATAAAGTCATAAGAAGGTATTATGCTTCCAAGCCAACAAGCTTTAATTCTTTCTAATCTCATGGCTTCTTGTTTTTCCTTAATTCCTCGTGTCGTTTTATACAACATGAACCCAATAGAGCAATTGGGGCTTTTAACCACTAAATCAGCTTTCCAATTATTTCCTGATACATTCTTCTCAATAGTCCATCCATGAGATTTTGATATCGAAATAATGGCTTTTATTGCCGTATTTACTCTATTACGTTTAATTGCCTCTTTATGCTTTGAATCCAATTGTTTCTGTTCGATCTCTTTCTTATCTTCTTTTTGGAGACTGATGTCTTCAGCTATATTATCTATTTGCAATATTCCATCATGAGACTCTTCCAGTTTATATTTTTTTGGAGAAACAGCTGAAGAGGTTGTCAAATGATTATCAAAAATCCATTCACCAACAGGTCCACTACTTCTTTGGTTCTCCTTGGGTCTATCCATCAATGTCTTCCAATTCTTTAGTGTGTTCTCGGCTTCTTCCTTTGAAACAGTTCTCATCCATTCGAAGTTTCTATCTTCATATTCGTAGTCACGCAACATTGAAGGGTCTTTTAGAAAGTTCTCGACGCTCCCGCAAATCCACTCTATTTTTCGTCTTGTTATATCATTAAGCAAGACGTTTTCAAGTTTTGTAAGCCAACGTAAGTTGTCTATTCTGTTATTGCATCGATTTGTGTCAATATGGTCAACCACATAAACCTTAGAATCCCTAGGTCCATAAAAAGCTGTAGCGACAATAATATGTACTCTATGGCTTCCAATTGTCATATAGCCATTTGATTCGTTTTTCTTGCCAAAAGTCCACACATTATCCAAAGGTCGAGCTTTAATAGTATTAGGAGACATCCTTTTTACAGCCCCGTTATCCCGAACCAAATATTCTTCGCCTTTATATGTGCAAGTTTTTTCCTGCATATAATCATTAATTTCCACCATTGTATTCCTCGTTTAAAGATTTCAAATAATACCACGTTCTTGGTAGATACAATATTTCAATTTCTTCCAAAGCTTTTTGGATGGTTGCAAACCACTCTTCTTCTGTTTTATTCACTATAGCTATGTCAAGAAATTGGATGCCATCAGTTTTTTTCCAATAACAAACCAAGTCTGCGTTTGTGTTACACTTTTGGAAAATGATATTATTACCCCAAAACCCATTACACTTATCCTCATAAGTCTGTCCGATGGTGAATGTGATATTGAGTTTTGATAAGATAAAATCAGGTAGTGGGATTTCTTTCTCTTTGCCCTGTTTGGTTCCAGATACTATCGCTACATCAATACTTAGTTTCTCGAAAGCTTTTGGAACATACTCAAGGAACTGGTTTATGGCACGTAATCTTTCCAGCTCTTTTTCATCAATGGGTACAGGACGAGCCAAATCGATGTCTTTGGCAAGATCTTCGAAGTAATTGTGCTTTAACTTCTCTGAAATCCTTTTTAATAATTGAATGTCAATGTTATTGCGCTCAAAGATATTATATACATTGTTTCGTCGGCAATTGATCATCTTTGCAAATTCAGTAATCGGAATTTGCTGTCTGCGAACCTCGTCGTTAATTAGACTACCGATAGTTGGTTTTGAATCCATAAGAACTAATTTTTTATGTTTTTTGTTGCAAAGATAGATGGTTTTATAGGATCCGCAAAGAAAATAGTGTATCATATTATTGAACACTTTTTCTTTGCAAATAGTATTTACTTAAAAACCAACTGATTATGTAATATACTATATAGTCAAATTGTTATATCATTTTCGGAATAACATCTATAGGTGATGTTCATATTGTAATAGGTTCGAAGGTAATCAATATACTGCAGTTCTTCTTGCAATGGTTGAACAGGGCCAACGATGTACATCTTATCAGCTCGATTTCCTAATGGGAAATGATTATATTCGAGTATCTGCCCAAGAGCCTCACGAATGCAAGCGCGAGCCGTGTCATAAGTTTTGACTTCGAAGATATAAACTAACCCATTCTTCTTGGCTTGTATGTCGATATGATCTGCTTCCATGATAACATCTGTGAAACCTTCTGCTTCAAGACACAATTTTATGCCCTCCTGCATCTTCTGGTGTAGGGCAGCAACCTCTATTGTTGATTCCTCAATATGTTTTGTCCTATTGTTGGTATTAAGTTTAAATTGTTGGAATCTACTGCTTGATGAAGGTGACTTTCTTGAATTGGAATTATCGATGGCTATTACTTTCATCTGGTTGTAATACCATTGATGCCACGCTCTTGGGTTATGCCATTCAATGATGACTTTTTCCTTGATGTCGTCAAATCCTGATACTTCCTGGAAATCAAAATAACATTCATTAGATTTTGCTGCGGGTTCTGGCGTTTCTCCGTTGTTCTTGAATACACCAACAAAGAGAGAGTCTGCCCCTTTACTAATGAATGAAACAAAATATTCAACACCCTCAAAGTTCACTCTTCTTTGATGTTGTTGGTATTTGAGAAAAAGGGGCCTATCATTATATAGATCTAATACCGTACCAGAGTATTTCATACCGATGACATTGTGATTCGAAACATGACGAACCAACTTGATTCTCTTAGAAGCATCGAAATCGGCATTCCTGCCTTTGAGTAGTTCTTGAATCGTAGTTTGGGCTTGTTTCATCGGTTTATTCTATGGTAAATGGTTCGTTGAATGAAAGACGGGGATCAAGCGAGATTGATGTCGTTGACGGAATTCGGATTCTCAGTCAGATAAGTGCTGATGAGGACTGTGCGTATCTCGCCACGCACATCCTGATACCGCATGGCATTGTAGAGTGAACGGTCGAGCATAGCACATTCGTAGGTTTCGCGCAGGTATTTGATGGTGTAGCTCACCTCGTTGTAGGGGTTCCTGTCATCGGTCTTGTTCCTTCCTAATAGACGCCAGAAGGGTTCATACTGTAGTTGATAGAAGGGCTTGCAGATGTCGGGCTTGAAGAAGGCTGAATCGCCCACATAGTATTTCCATACGGCATTGAACTGCTTGATTAGTTCGTCGTTCAGATAGATGAACGGGGTATCGATGGCTCCCGATTGGATAAGGTCCATCACGGCCAAGATCAGTACAGCCTTGTGTGGCGCTTTCTTGCCTCGATACTGTGCCACGTGAAGTCGTGCAAACTGATCGGAGATTCCATTAAAGATTAGCATGGCATACGGTTTTAGTTGCTGCAAATATAACTCATTTTCAAAAATTCTCCAATTTTACATCAATAAAAAAAGCAGCTAAAGGCGTATTTTTGTCTTTTCTCCCTTCTTTCATCCCCAAAACGAAAGAAAAAAAGGGAGTACTATAGTACCATAATTAGCGAAAGAGCGTCTTCAAAAGGAGTAATTCAGCTGTTCTTCTTATAGCTCTGCACAGCCCATGCGGCCATGAACGAACCGATGGCGAGAAGGGCAAGGACCTGATGGGTGATGGCATGGAACGAGCCGCCTCGCACAAAGACGGTGCGAATGGCGTCGATGAAGTAGTGCATCGGGTTGATGTAGGTGGTAAGATAAGCGAGATGGGGCATGGAGCGCACAGGGGTGAACAGACCGCTGAGCAAAAGCATACAGACCACGAAGAACCACATGACGAAGATGGCCTGTTGCATGGTGTCGCTATAGTTTGAGATGATAAGTCCGAGACTGCTGAAGAACAATGCCAGGAACATTGCCAGGAGATAGACCAACAGGAGATTGCCCTGACAGGTGATGCCATAGACGAGCCACGAGAGCAGCAGACAAATGGTGATGAGAACAATGGCAATGAGCCAGTAAGGAATAAGCTTAGCCAATATGAACGACCACTTCGGGACGGGTGTCACATTGATCTGCTCGATAGTGCCCTTTTCCTTTTCGCCCACGATATTCAGGGCTGGCAGGAATCCGGTCATCAGCATCAGCAGGATACCGAAAAGGGCAGGTATCATGAAGACCTTGTAATTGAGATGCTTGTTGTATAGAAATAAGGCAGATACCTTTGACTGAATGGCCGTGGGGGCAACATTAGCTGTGACAATCTGCGAAAGATAAGCGGAGCCGATGGAACCTTTGGTGCCATTGACGGCATTGGCGGCTATAAGCACTTGGGGCTGGCGGCCATTCGTCAGGTCACGACTGTAATGTGGGGGGATGACGAGGATGATATCGGTGCGCGAAGTCTCGACATCCTTGAGCGCAACCTGATAGGTGGGCTTCTGACCACAGAAGATAAAGTAGTTGGATGCTTCGATGCTGTGCACCAACTGCTGAGAAAGCGAAGAACGGTCGTTATCGACCACATCGACACGGATATTCTTCACCTCCTGATTCATTACCCACGGCATCACACACATAATGACGATGGGAAACACGAGGATGAGACGCGGCAGAAAGCCGTTGCGTCGTATCTGGATGAACTCCTTTTGTATCAAATACTTTATCATTGTCGTTATTGTGTAAGAACGATGGTTGACCCGTCATTCGAGCCTCGTCTTGAACTTCTTGAGCGATACAGCCAACAGGAAGAGCGTCATCGCAGATAGGATAGTGACCTCGCGAGCGACCGCTGTAATACCCACGCCCATGACCATCAGTTTACGCATGGCCGCGATATAGTAACGGGGCGGCACGATAGCCGAGACCCACTGAAGGATGGTGGGCATCGACTCAATGGGGAACAACATGCCGCTCAACATGACGATGGGCATCAATAGCACCATGGCCGAGAGGAGCAGCGCCATCAGCTGGCTATTGGCGATATTTGAGATGAGCAGGCCCAAGGAGAGAGCCAGCAGGATGTAAATGGTACTCACCACAAAAATCCACAACAGCGAACCCTGCAAAGGCACATCGAGCACGAAACGTGCCATGAACAAGATGGTGGAGAGAATGACGAAGGCGAGCACCAGATAGGGAATCACCTTGGCAATGATGATCATCAGCGGTCGGACGGGCGAGACAAGCAGCACCTCCATCGTGCCTTGCTCTTTCTCGCGTACGATGGAGATGGAGGTCATCATGGCACAGACCAACATCAGCAGCACTCCCATGATGGCGGGTACGAAGTTATAGGCCGAGCGCATCTGGGGATTGTAAAGGAGCTTGCTGTTGGCTATCGGCTGTGGGCTTTGGGCGATGATGCCTGTGGCATAGTTGGTCCATTGCTGCGCCATGTTGGGGTCGGCACCATCGACGATGAACTGTACACCGCTCTTCCTGGCTGCAAAGTTCTGCCCGAAGACCACAGCCATATCGGCCTTCTGGCTGCGGATAAGCTGTTCGGCCTCACGGGGAGTGGCGACAGCGGTCGTGATGGTGAAGTATTCGGAAGCGGCAAGGCGGTTGATGACGGCCTGCGTCTGAGGATCCATCTGCGAGGTGACCACGACGGTGCGTACATTCCTTACATCGTTGGTGATGGCAAAGCCGAAGATCAGCATCAATACCACGGGCATGACAAAGAGGATCAGCATCGTACGCTTGTCGCGCAAGATGTGACGGGCTTCCTTGATGACGAACGATAAAAACTGCTTCATACGTTAATCTCCTCTTTTCGCTTCGCGTGCCAAATAAGTGAACACATGATCCATGTCAGGCTGATGGAACCGCTGCTTCAGTTCCTCAGGGTTGCCCATCGCACTGATCTTGCCATCGACCATGATCGAGATCCGGTCGCAGTATTCGGCCTCGTCCATGTAGTGAGTGGTGACAAAGACCGTGATGCCTCGGGAGGCTGCCTCGTAGATGAGTTCCCAGAACTGACGGCGAGTGGCAGGATCGACACCGCCCGTAGGTTCGTCAAGGAACACGATGGCAGGCTCATGGAAGATTGAGACCGAGAAGGCGAGTTTCTGCTTCCAGCCCAAGGGGAGAGAGCCTACGAGGTCGTTGGCATGATCCTCGAACCTCAACTGGCGGAGCAACGCTTCCATCTTACCTCTCACCTCTTCCTTCTTCATTCCATAGATGCCCGCAAAGAGACGGATGTTCTCAGCTACGGTCATGTCTTCGTAGAGCGAGAACTTCTGCGACATGTAGCCGATATGCTTCTTGATCTGTTCGTGCTGCGTGCGGATATCGTAGCCAGCCACTTTGCCCGTGCCACTGGTGGGTTGGCTCAGTCCGGTAAGCATACGCATGGCTGTGGTCTTGCCGGCGCCATTGGCACCCAGAAAACCGAAGATCTCGCCTCGCTTCACCGAAAAACTGATATCATCGACGGCATGGAACGAACCGAAAGCCTTCACCAGATGTTCCACTTCGATGACGTTCTCGTCGATTCGGTCGGCCGTCTTTGCATGTTCGATGCCCGATGGATTAAAAATGTCGGCAAACTCGATGAGAATCTGTTCGGGAGTCCCTATGCCACGGATCCTTCCACAATCGAGGAACGCCACGTGCTCGCAACGCCGCACCTCGTCGAGATAGGGTGTGGAGGCAAGGATGGTGATGCCACGCTGCTTGAGGCCGGCAAGCATCTCCCACAGCTCCTTACGGCTGACGGGATCGACACCCGTAGTGGGCTCGTCGAGGAACAGCACACTGGGCTGATGCACGAGCGCACAACTCAAGGCGAGCTTTTGCTTCATACCGCCGGAGAGTGCCCCCGCCTTGCGGTCCCTGAACCGTTCGATTTGCGAGTAGATGGCCTTGATGCTGTCATAGCCCTCGTCGATGGTGGTCCCGAAGAGCGTGGCGAAGAACTCCAGATTCTCCTGCACGGTCAAGTCCTGATAGAGCGAGAACTTGCCGGGCATATAACCCACACGCTTGCGGATTTCGGTCATCTGCTTCACCACGTCGAAACCATCGACCATCGCCGTACCGGCTTCGGGCAACAGCAGCGAGCAGAGAATGCGATACATCGTTGTCTTGCCCGAACCATCGGGGCCGATAAGGCCGAACACCTCGCCTCGTGTGACCGAGAACGTCACATCGTCGAGGGCCTTGACCTTGCCATAGCCCTTGGTGATATGATTGACTTCGATTGCATTCATAAGCTCAGAACTTCACCTCGCCATACATTCCGATCTTGACATAGCCATCGTTCGGGAAGGCCACCTTCACGGCATAGACCAGGTCGGCACGCTCATCGTCGGTAAGGATGGTCTTGGGTGTGAACTCCGAACGCGAGGAAATCCATGCGACGGTGCCCTCGTAATCACGCTTCTGGCCATCGCCGAAGTCCGCATAGACCTTCACCTTTTGACCAAGCTGGATGTCCTTGAGCTGCGAAGATGTAACGTAGGCCCGGATGAACATCTGGCGCGTGTCGGCCATCTTGAAGAGAGGCTTTCCGATAGCCACGAACTCACCGCGCTCGACATACTTCTCGAGTACCGTCCCCTCGGCAGGTGTGACGATATGGCATTTGCGAAGCTGATCCTGCAGCTGCTGGACCTGAACATCGGTGGCGGCTACCTGCTTATCGAGCGAACGGGTACTGTTGGACAAGGCCGAGATCTGGGCATCGAGCTGACGCTGTAGCACCTGCACCTGGCTGGTTGCATCGTCGAGCATCTTGCTCGGTGCGGCACCGTCGGCCACAAGTTCCTTGTAGCGTTTTTGTTCCTGCTGCGCCTTGGCGAGTTGCTGACGCGTGGCGGCCACCTGACGCTGCAGGTCGGGCTTCTGGTTCTGATAGACCTCGCGTGTGACGATCAGCTGCTGCATCTTCAGCCACGTCTGAGTGGTGTCGATCAGACCCACTTCAACATGGGCTGACAACTCGTCGCCTTCGTTGACATCGAACTTCAGCAAGGCACCATTCTGCTCGGCATAGACAGTGGTCTCGGTAGCTTCGAACGTGCCGGTAGCATCGTAATCTTTCCCTCGGTTTCCGCAAGAGGTAAGCAGAAGGGCTGCTCCTGCCAGAACTATCATCTTTTTCATGATCGTATGGTTGTTTTAATTGTTTGTCGTAAACTTATTGTCATAGATCTGCTTCAGCATCTCGATCTCGTGCATCGACTGCTGCAAACGGGCTGCATTCTCCTGATTGATTTCGCGCACCAGGTCGTTCACGTCGATGACACCATGCAAGAGCTTCGATTCGGCGGCCTTGCGCACTTCAGCACGCAGGTTGATGATCTCCTCGTCGTCGGCCATCAGACGCGTGAAACGGGCAATATCCTCGTTCTGCTCCATCTGTTCGAGATTGCTGTTGAAAAGAAACACTTCGCGACTGGTCTCGGTCATGTCACGCTGGAGCTGTATCTTTGCCTTGTCGTTATGGTGCGTATAGAATGCCCCGATGTTCCAGGTGAGACGGGCACCTATCATGCCGTTCCACGACCAGTTGCGGTTCATCATATCCTCGAACATATTGTAGCCCGGATAACCGTAGAACCCTTGGGCAAATACCCCGAGCTTGGGCAGAAGGGTAGCACGGAGCGCCTTCTCCTGCGCATCGGCCAGTCGCAACTGCGCATCGAAGAGGTTCATCTCGGGACGACGGTTGGCACCGTCGGTCTCTACAAGGGGCGGCTTCTGCACTTCAACTATCTCAATGCCGCAGAACATACCCAACACTGCCCGAAGCATACGCTGCTGCGACTCGAGGCTGGCGGAATGCTGAACCACGTTCAAACGCTCTGCCTTGACGCTCTGCCAGTCACTCTTGGCTGCTGTGCCATTGCGGTACATCGATTCCAATTTCTGCTCGTTGGCCAGAAGCAACTCCTGCAGGTTATGGTTCAACTGAAGTTGGTCATTGAGCAGCAGCAGGGCGAAGTACATCTCGTTAACTCGCTTGCGAACACTATAAAGGGAGACCTCGTTCTGTGCAGCCTGTACCCTACCCTGCTCGCGTGCAATGGCCCGTTGGCTACTGATGGCTCCGCCATCGAAGACAGTCTGGTTGATGTCGATACCCACACGATACTGGTCCTTCGTGAGGCCACGCATGTCGAGGCCCATCTGCTGCATCATCATTTGCATCGCATCGGGCCATGTCGTCACTTCGTTTTGCCAGGTGACTTGTGCCGAGGCCGTCACCTGGGGAAGCCAGCCCTTCGCAATATTGGCAACGGTGAGGGCGGTGGTCTTCTCGATCAGGTCGTACTGATGAATGAGCGGATAGTTCTGCTCGGCTGCCCGCTGACACTCAACGAGCGTTTGTGCATGCGCCACAACGGCAGCAACAACCCAAAACAATATGATGATTCTCTTCTTCATATAGTATTATTATTTGTTTTGACGATGCAAAGATATACCCTTTTTCGTTATAAATCGCTATCCATCGGGACGGAAAAATGTTCTTTTTGTTCGATTTGTGTAAAAAAAGAACGTTTTTACCATTCTTTTCATTATCTTTGCAGCGTATAAAAGCATAATAAAGACTATGAAAGAACAACCTAAATTGCTGGATGCATCTCGAATGCGCGATATCTTCAGTCCCCATCTTGGCCAAATCGGCGAAAACTTCTTTTTCAGTAAAGAGATTGGCATCGTTTACGGTGACTCGGAGATTTTCAAGTTGATTCTGCGGCAGAAACCTCCATTCGCCATCAACGACCATCGCTTTGGCATCGTTGCAGAAGGTGAAGCAGATATCAATATAAATCTCGTAGATCGACATGTCGAAGCGGGGATGTTGGTCTATATTGGCCCTGGCACCATCATCAATCCTATTCACTTCTCTGATCACCTGAAGATTTACGGTATCGCCCTCTTTTCGGATTTTGCCATGCCCTTCGCACAGGGACAACTGCCATCGGCTTTCAACGGACAGGTGCGAGACTTTGAACTACATGCTACTGAAAACGAGAAACTGATGGCTATGCAAATCATCGATGCGCTCTGGCTTTTGGTTCATCAGGATGGCTACCATCGGCCTACTGCTTCAGCACTCGTCGCCGCATTTATGCACCATTATGACCATCTCTTCGGTCAGCATGCCGACCTGCAGACTGCACTACGCTCACGCGAACAAACCATCTTCGACCGATTCATCCAACTTGTCTCGCAGCATTGCCATGAACAGCACCAAATCGATTACTATGCCGAACGTATGTGTTTGACGAATCGCTACTTGGGAACCGTCATCCGTCAGACAAGTGGAGTAACAGCCAAGGAATGGATTGACCGAGCATTAACAACATACGCCAAAACCCTACTGCTGCATTCCAACAAGTCGGTAGCAGAGATTTCCTTCGAATTGAATTTCCCCAATCCCTCTTTCTTCTCCAAATACTTCAAAAGGGCTACTGGCATGACTCCACTTGATTTCGCACAAAGGAAACTGACATAACCCTGCTTATTAGCAAAAAGACCAAGAATTGCCATTGGGCGACTCTTGGTCTATTTATTTATCCATAATGTACAGCTACTTCACGATGACACGGCGCACCTTTACGCCGTCGAAGGTCTTCATCCGGACAAGATAGACGCTTGCCGACAGACCCTGCTGACGAAGGAGGCTTGTCACGTCGTCGAGACTCTCGGCATGGAACGATGCCACCAGCTTGCCTGCAATGTCATAGACCATGCAATCGACAGCACCGCCATCGATGGTCACGCTCTGAATACCTGCACCCGAAATGACACGAATCACGCCGTCCTGCATCAAGGTCGAAGTATCCCAGTTGAGACCTTCGGGTAGTTCCGGCAGATCGAATGAGGGTTCACCAACGATGGACGTGGCCACAATGAGAGTGGCCGAGTCGCCTTCGGCTGCCGTGTAGTTCGGACTAAGGGAGAGGTGGATGGTGCTGTTGATGGTGGCTGTACCTGCGCACTCTACCCACGAGCGGGCATTGTCGCCATTGGCCTTGTTCACCATGTTCAGATAAATATCGGAACCAGCCTGTGCGTTCAGGTTGCCCAGCACCTTTACGGTGCCGACATTGGAAGTGGGCGAAGCAGCTGTGCCCGGTTGCAACGAAGCTCCCGAATTAAGCGTGAGCGCCTGCACGACACCACGACCAATGATCGAAGCGCCACTCTTGATAGTGACAACAGAGCTACCCGTCATCGTTGCGGTGGCGAAGCGGCTGTTGAGCTTCAGCGTGCCCGAGCTGATGGTCACGCCACCGACTTCGGCCAGACAGGTCGTGTTGGAAACTGTCCACGTGCCCGAACCCACCTTATCAACCTTCGAACCGACAATGGTGCCACCGTAGGCAAAGTCGGTGTCCTTGCCGCCAATGGAGAGCGTGTTGACTGTCGAACCTTTCTCGCCCTTGTTATCGATACTGCCGGAGCCTGTCAACTCACCGATGGCGAAGTTCTTGCCATTGGTATGCACCGTACAACCCGACTGGATGTTGAGCGTGGCCTTGCCCAGGCCGTAGGTGTTGTTGAACTCGAACGAAGGATCGTAAGAGCTGACCTTGCCGTCCTGGTATGCCTTGATGGTACCCGTGAACGCACTCCAGTTGCCGTTGAAGTAGAGACGTACCCATGTGGCATGAACGTTGAATGTGCCACCTCCCGTCAATGCACCCGTGTAGTCACAACGTCCATCGGGATAGATAGTGCCTTCCTGACCCTCAGGAACTACAAAGCGTGTCGATTCAGAATTCGACGAATAGATAGAGTTGTTATAACGCAACGTGCCCCCGTTGAACACGATGGTACGACTGCCGAAGTGATTATCGCCGAAATCATAGACCGTACCTCCATTGATGAAGAGCGTGTCGAAGGTAGGCGCGCATTCAAGCTGCAGCGTGCCGCGTCCTTCCTTGAAGATATTGCCCTTGGTGCCCGGAGTAATCTTTTTGAGACTACCGTTGAGAATCAAGGTGCCACCGTTCACATCGAGCGTACCGCTACCAGCATCGATCACGATGGGTTGCGAAGTGGTCATGTCGGATGAGGTACGTAATGCAGCCATGTTATCGAGCACAATCTTTCCATTCACGCCGCCCAATGAACCATAGGCCACGCCGTCCTTGTTGGCCAGCGAGGCGGGCACGAGCACACCTCCACGAACGTAAGTACCACCCGAATAGGTGTTGGTGCCGCTGATATTGACCGTCGCCGAACCCATGAGATTAAGACTGGTGGCTCCTGTGATGGCACCACTGCCCGACAACTTGTATTCCTTGCTATCGGCCGTGAAAGTAACGCTACCGGGGCTTAGTTCCTCGGCCACGTTGACTTCGGCAAGCACGGCATCGTCGCCAAAGGTGACGTTATCACCCGTCACGAAGGTTTGGGTCGAACTGCTGAAATTGGGCGAATTGTCAAAATCCCAGATGTTGCTTACTGCACCTGTCCATGCCACATCCTCGGCTGCACGTGTTTTGAGGACATGAAGAACGAGCTTGCCTTCATCGCCAGAAACAGTATATTTGATTCCCTGCAAACCTTCGACCACAATGTTGGCCACGTTGCCTTTGCATCCCTCAAAACTGATAAGCGGATAGTCGCCTTCAGCAGGTGTCTGGCTATAGACGAACTCAAAGACCGGCGCATCATATTGCGGACCATGCTTCCAATCTTTCTTCTCGATGACGAGTTGACGAGCCTGAATCTGATCGAACGTGGTGGCATCAGCAATGTCGAAGACGATACGCGAACCGAAACCGAGAATCAACGAATCGGCTTCGATAGCACCCACATTTTCTGCACCACCTGGACGAATAACCGAGGCATAATCGGCCTGTATCGTTCCGAACGAGCCGCCATTGGAGTTGAGTTCCGCGAAACGATTCAGCCAGAGACGGCTGTGCTTCAACTTGCCGTCGAAGTTGAGTGTACCCGCCCAGATGTCGGTCGGCCCCGTATAGGTCTGTTCGACAGGGGGCAACGCAAGGATGCCGTCGCCCTGCTTGACGAGGCGCATGGCACCAGTGAATGCCTCACCCGTCACGTCTAGCTTGAAATAGTTGTAGATAATATCGGTCTGCTGCGTAGTACATTCGCTCGGAGCGGTACCCTGTACCCATGAGGGTACATAGAACGTGGTGATATAGGGCGAAGCACCAGCAGCCACGCTGACGGTGGCATCGGCCGTCTCGCTGACAAGGACATGCTTGTCGTTGAGCGAAGAACCAATGGTGCCGCCATTGCCTATCACTTCGCGACCCACGACAGTGAGCGGCGGTGGGGCCATGGTGATGCCTTCAAGTTCTCCGAGATAGTAGCTCACATGAGGCGGCTGGTTATAGCCACACATCTGCCATACCATGGCATTGCGATATTGGTGGTCGTACCACAGCGAGTAGTTGCGCCAAGGCGTGACATCGGTTGTGGTATAAATACGGATGTTGTTGGTCGAAGTGCGCATCACGACCTCCTCGCGCCAGTCGCCGAAGATGTCGCCCTGATAGCAGGGAGTGGCTTTCGTGTCGTTGTTGGTTATGGAACCACGAAGCGTGGCAATGGCACTGGCCTGGCCATATTTGAAGATCAAACCCGTGGAGTTGCGCGTAGCGCTGCCGTTGAACGACTCCTCCTGGAGGTCGCCGTCCCAATAAATTCGGAAGTTAAGTGTTACGCCTGTGCTGACGAGTCCGCTGATATGGTCGTTGGCGACACAGCTGATGGGCGTGTCGTGGCCGCTATAACCCATGGCACCCGGGAAATCATTACAGAAGTTACCCGCCATAGAACGACCGTCGTCGTTGGGACTGGTTTGACGATAATAGATCTTCGACGTGGTGGCATCGCGGTAGTTGTTGTCGGGCATATCCTCGTTGCAGGCGAAGAACTCCTGTCCGTGGATGTAGGGATTGAGGTCGGCCACATGATGTGCATCGCCATGTCCGAGACCTGTGGTAGAAAGTCCATAACCATTGTCGTCGATGACCATCGAACCGAAGACAATCTCGTCACGACCATCCCAATCGACATCGGCAATGGAATAGTTGTGATAGCCCTGTGCATACCAGGGACCTGGAGAATTGCAATCCCAGCGCCAGCGTTGAACAAGCTCGTGAGTAGCAGGATTGACATCGTAGGTGATGAACTTGTGGCGTGTATAAATTCCACGGCCAATGAAGATGCTGGGCTTCTGTCCGTCGAGATAAGGAGCGCCAAAGAAGTGCTTCGAGCTGCGATGTCCGTAGCCATCACCCCAAGCTGTCTTTACCAGGTCGTCGTATGACGAACCGCTGAGCAGGTGACGTGGGTTTTCGCTTTCCTCAAGACGGGGCAGCGGGTAATCGAGGCACTGATAAGGCTTACCCGTCAGGCCATCGACATAAAGCAGATATTCGGCACCGCTGTGCATGAACCAGTTGGTGCCGCCACCTGTGGCAGCACGGTAGTTGAGCGACGCATCGCCCACCACATAAGTCGTGCCATCGGCCATGTGGATGGTGGTGCCATCGGCTGCACGGAAAATGCACTCGGCACGGCCGTCGCCATCCCAGTCGTAGGCTACGATGTTCTGCTCGTTGTTCTGGAAGTCGCCCATATTAGGGCCGCAGTTGACCCACCAGAGCACGGTGCCGTCCATCTCCATGCATTCGAACAGCGAATATTCACCATTGTGGCCATCACGGGGATAGCTGGCATTGATCTCGCTCTGATTGTCGTACTTCATTAGAATCTCCAACTCGCCATCGCCATCAACATCGGCAAAACAAGCATCATTCGGGACGTAGGTGGATGTCAGCGAAGCATCGTGCCTGGGGACAATCTCCAGATAGTTCTGAGCCCAAACCGTTGCATAAGACGAAGCTTCCTTTTCCACACCACGTACCACAGCACACACAGTGTAGCTGTCGGAAGCGGAACCCTCCGGCACAAGGAGATTGGAAACTGAGAGCGGGGTATCGTTGACCTTCGCACCATTGCGATATAGGTTGTACTGTGTGTCGTAATACTCGTCGGCTTGGATACGCCATGAGCAGAATACACCATCCTGAGTACTGATAGCCACCAGACCACGGTCAAGCTGGTCGGTGTGGTATCGCTGGGCAGTTGCCGTCAGGGCGATGACGCTACATGCTGCTGTTAAAAGACATTTGGTTCCTTTCTTCATAACCATGTGTGTGTGATGTAAAATATAAAGATAAGGCATCGGCAGCCTATAAGACTGCCGATGCGATATGAATTAAAGAGTGATTAGCGAACGAAAACCTTCTTGCTGCCCTGAATGTAGAAGCCTGGGGTAGCCATGTTCTCAACGCGCTCGCCACGGAGGTTGAAGATTGGAGCAGCCTGCTGTGCAGGAGCATCGTTCTCGATAGCCTCAATAGCTGCCTCGAAGCCCTTATAGGTATAAACCTCAACAGAGTTGACAGCGGTGTCGTAACGATAGAGATAGAATGTCTCGCCAGCTACTACAACCTCGGTAGAGTTGCTGTTGCCCTTATCGGGACGGTCATAGCCACCACGTTTGTGGATTACGTAGAAGTTTGGCTTGGCAGCATCGTCGGAGGTATAGTTCTCCTGGAGGCGCATTGGGCAGTAGCCGGCAGCACCAGCTGGGTTCTTGATTACGTTGCCAGAGATAGCATAGTAAACGATACCCTCAAGTGGGAAGATGCTCCATGCATCCTCGGTCCATTCGTCACTGGTCTCTGGGAGCAGTGGGAGGAAGCCGGTGTAGATATCATCGGGAACCTGTACGTTCCACTTGCAATCCTCGGTGCCGATGACCGACTTGTCGTAGAAGCCGAAGCCCTTCTTCCAGAATGTCACGTCAGCCTCAGTCTTGTTCTCGGCCCATGTGCCATCGTTATAGATCATGTTGCCGTCAGCATCGTAGCCATATTCCTGGGTAGAATAGATACGATCCCAGTGCGACTTGTTGCTGCTGTCAACAATCTCCAGACGGTGGAAGCCCTCAACGGTGCCGTCGCATTTGTCCTTGCTCCACTGGTAATCGTTGGATACTGCGAGTACATACTCAACATCGTTGTTGATGGTAACGGTCTCAGAGCGGCCATACCACTCGGTTGGGTGAGAGTTGTCGAATGCATAGAGGTCGAGTGAACCGGCAGCCTCAAACTCAACGAGCTCACCTGACATCTTGTTACCTTCAGCAAGTGTTGCACCGCTGGCATCCTTCAGTACATAGTGGATGGTAACGGTTGGACGAAGCAGAGTCTCAGAGTTGTCAACGGTGAGGGTGTAGGTCTTGCCAAAACCAGCTGCCACGTTAGAGATGTAGGCCGATGGAGCAGGCATGTAGATGGTCTCGCAGACAACCTCGGTCTCAACAACATCAGAAGTGTTGCTCTCATCCTCCTCACGAGAAGTCCAGCACTGGAGCACGCCCGAGTTGTAGCACTCGATGATCCATGCACCACCTGGGAGATCGGGATCCTCCTCGAAGTTGCGACCCATCTTGCCATCAGAGAAGTAAACTGGCGAACCCTCAGCCTCGGTCTCCTCACCTGGGAGGATCCAGTGCAAAGCGGTGCCTTCCTCATACTGTACGTAGAAGTCACGCTCGGTGTCGATGCAGGCGAGGAGCTCTACCGATGGCTCAGCGGCGAATGGGCCGTTGGCGAGGTAAGAGAGCTTCACGTCGTCGAACTTATAGGTGCAAGCGCCACCAGTATTGAACCAAAGTGTACCCATCTTGGAGTTGCTGAGGGCGGAGATGTCCTTGGTGCCCTCCCAAGCTACGGTACCATCAGCAGCAATGATGCTCGACTTAGCCTCGGTGCCTTCCTTGTTCACATCAACGCGAATGGTATATTCGGTGCCTACTAAGAGGACAGCCTCATCACCAACGCGCTCGCCAAAGTTCCAATCGGCATTCTCCTGCACGTTACCATTGACCCAGATGGAGTCCTTGCCATCAACACCATTGACAGCCTGGTGGAAACGGAAGAAGTACTCTTCAGTAGGCTGCAGTCTCATGTGCTTTTCGGTAACAGCTACGTCAACAGGCATAAGACAAAACTCAAGACAGTTGGATACGCAGGCATCGGCAGCAATGGTGAACTTGCATGAGAAGCTGTAACCAGTCTCGGGCAGCTCAGCAGGAGCCTTAGCCCAACCATCCTCACCCCAATTGGTGTAGAGGTAACGAGGAGTGTTGTTGGTCTTGAGGTTCTGGACCGTGATGGGGTTGGTACCTGTACCCGGTGCGGTCACTGGAGTAACATCAGCGGCCTGAATTTTGGTAAAGGTCTGCATCTTGTAGAATGCCTTGTCCATCAACTCTGCCTTAGCAGTGAAAGTCACAAGTGCCAAAGCAGCTGTAGCAAAAAAAGTAAACTTTTTCATGTTACAAATGTTTTAGAAGTTAATAATTAGGATGAATAGTGTTTGTATTTTGTCAGAGGAATCGGAGTTCTCGATGTAATCCGAGATTCCCAGTATTTCGAATATTCTGAGTATTCAGAGTATTCCGAAAACTCCGATCTCTCTGATTGTTCAAATAATTACCAGCCAGGATTCTGGGAGATGACTCCACCCGACTTCTGGATCTCGGTCTGCGAGAACGGGAAGAGATTCCACTTGGAGTCCCACTGGCCATTACCACGAGTCAGAGGCTTTACGGTGTAGGTGTAGGTCGTGTCGTTGGCCTCAGAAATGTTCTGTACTATCTCCATAACATGAACATTCATGACCTTATTGGTCTCAGTGTTGTCCATCCAGCGACGCACGTCATAGAATCGATGTCCCTCGAAGGCGAGCTCGACCTGACGTTCACGCTTGAGTCTGGTCCAGAATTCGTCGTTGCTCATGCCCGACGGGAACTCAGGCATACCCGAGCGCTTGCGGGTAAGGCTGGCCAGATAACGTGCCGAATAGTTGAAGCCGTCACCCGTGGCATCGGCAGCATCGGCACGACCCAAGGACTTGAAGTACTGGAACACGGCCTCAGCATAATTGAGATACATGCCGCCCATGCGGAAGGTGAGCCAGCCGTGGGGCGAAGTAGTGACAGCATAACCAGAACGAGCACGAAGGATCTGCGAGGGATTGCAGAACTTCTTGAGGTAGTAGCCCGTAGGAGTGGCATAGGAGGCACCAGCCGAAGAACCAGAACGAGAATGATAGCCACCCACGTAGGTCTGCAGCGTGGGATATGAGCTATTGTAGCGGGCAAGGTCGTTTGGCCAGAGCTCACCGTTATGTGCCACAGTCATGGCCAGACGAGGATCGCGGTTGGCGTATGGATGCTGCGGGTCATATAGGGGACTCTCGGTAATCGGTAGACCATCGGTGCAGTCGAACGCATCGACGAGGTCCTGGGTCGGGCAGTTGCCGCCCTGGCCACTGGAATAACCAACGGGGAAATTATACGACTCGTAAGTGTTGGCAGCAGCAGTACGACGTGCGAAGAGAATCTCCTTATAGCACTGCGCATCGGAGATGTAAGCAACATTCCAAAGCGTATCAAGCGTAGCGGCCAGGCCCTTACCTCCAGCTTCTGCATCGAGGATGAGCTCACGATGTGCATCGGCAGCAGCACGCCAGAGGGCCGTCTTTTCGGCCTCGCTCTTACCCTGGGAGAAGAGCGGAGAAGCTTGATAGAGGGCTGCCTGTGCCTTAAGCGCCTCGACGGCGTACTTGTTGGCACGACCAGTCTGCGGCTTGTAAAGTGCCATATCTCCGATGTTGGTGTAGTCGGCAATGATGTTGTCCTTGATGGCATCGCACTCCGAGATGATGAAGTTGAAAATCTCATCAGACGAGGTGCGTGGCAAGGCTGTCTCCTCCTCTCCCGTCATGTTGTGCGTCTTGAACGGCACACCGCCATACTGGCGAACGAGAGTGAAATAGAAATATGCGCGGGCCCAACGTGCCTCGTACTGATAGTTGTTGTAAAGGAACATCTGCTGCTCATAGTCCTTGTTGAGTGCGAACTGCTCGAACTTCAGATTCGTCCAGTTGTCGAGCACCTCGTTGCAGTAGGTGATGCCCTCGTAGGCCGAACTCCAAATCGTCTGGTGGGGATTGGTGGCGCTCCAGTTGCCATTGAAGAAGTCCTCAATGGTATTGCCATCGTGGCTATATACCGATTCGTCGGTAGCCGACGAAAGCATCGCACCTGAGTTGTTACCCCAATCGGTGTCGATATCGTTATAAATCTTGGCCATGAAACCACCGACGTATGCGAAAGAGCGCTGCATGTACTCCTGGTCGTAGGCAGTGTATTCGTTGGAATCCATCTTGTCTTCACACGATGCTAGAACAAGACTCATCAGACCAACACCTGATAAAAACTTATTGAGTTTCATAATCTATTGTCTTGGGAATTATGAATTAGAATGAAATCGAAGCGCCCACCTGGACATTGCGGGTCAACGGCAAGTTGGCACCATAGGCACCAGCATCGCCATTGTCAAGATTGTCGATGGTGAAGAGGTCAATGCCCTTCACATAGACACGCACGCCACTTATGAATCTCACATTCTCGAGCAACGAGGCCGGGAAATTGTAGTAGAGCTCTACGTTGCGGAGCTTGAAATAGCTGCGGTCGAAGAGACAGAGCGTATTCACGAGGTCATTGTTCGCATTGCTTGTTGGGCTGAGACGTGGGAACTTCGGATTGGAGGTGTTGCCACGTTCGCTGCTCCACGAATTCTCGTAGAGGTATTGCGACAAGGTGTTGGTGGCCACAGCCGAACGATACATGCCAGCCGTTGTCAACGTACCACTATAATTGGTCACGCCTTGGAAGGTGGCATCGATACCGAAACCCTTCCAGTCCAAGCCCAAGTGTGCAGTATAGACGATTTCGGGGCAGGTGGTGCTGTAGCCGATGGCGGTGCGGTCGTTGGTGTCGATCTTGCCGTCGCCATTCACATCGCGATACTTTACATCACCAGGATAGACGGTGGTGAAGGTCTGGGGAACGGCCATCTCGCTGGTTTCGATGATGCCGTTGCCATTGGCATCGTCAGACACCTGGAAGAAGCCGTCGGCGATGTAACCGAATGTCTGAGTGTAGGGATGACCAGTAGTGGCTGTATTTGCATACAACTGTGGCTCCTCGGCCTGCTCCTTGATCTCGTTCTTGTTCATGTTGTAGGTGCCACCGAAATTAACAGTCCAGTCGTCCCCAAATCGTTTGCTGTAATCGAGACTTACCTCGAAGCCGTGGCTCTCCACTTTGCCGACATTCTCATAAGGTGCTGTCAAGCCAAACACAGCAGTGTAGCTGCCGCTTGTCGAGCACCAGATGTCATAGCGATTCTGGAAGTAATAGTCGAAGCTGAGGTTAAGACCTTTGAACAAGGTGGCATCGAGGCCGGCGTTATACTTCAACGCTTTCTCTCGTCCAAGACTTTGTGTCTTGGCCTGTGCAATATAGGTGTTGCCGAACTCGGTACCACTACCCGTGTTGTCGAACGAATAGGCGGGCGAACCGAAGGCATAGAACTGATCGTAATAGGTCCAGACATTGTCGCCAGGGAGTACATCGAGCTGCTGCAAACCTGCACTGGCACGGAGCTTCAGGAAGTTGATCCAAGAGACATCCTCCATGAAAGCCTCATTGTGGATGTTCCATGAAAGAGCTCCCGAGGGCATGAAGGCCCATTTGCTGCCTTTGGCAAGGCGGTTAGTACCACTATAGACGAGCGTAAGCTGTGCCGTGTAACGTTTATCGAAGACGTAGTTGCCCAGAAATGCGAAGTTCTGACGATAGATCGAGGTGTTGGTGCCCGTCTCGTCATTGTACTCATAGTTATATAGGAACTCGGCAAAGACGTCATTCTTGCCGAAATTACGATCGTAGGTCGCATTGGCATTGACAAAGAAACGGCGTGTCCACCCATTGTTGTTGGCGGCGGTACCCATGTTGCTGTCATTGCCTTCGATGGAGAGCGAAGCATCGGAGGGATTGACCACGCCACCTGTATAGTTGCTCACCGAATAGCTGCCGTAACGGAAGGTCTTCGAGTGGTTCTCGTAGAGGTTGCTCCAAGTGTCGTAACCAAGCTGCACGGAAGCCTTGAGGCCCTTAGTGACCGACGAGAGATCCTGATCGATCACGAAGTCGGCATTGAGGGCACGCTGGTGATTCTTGTAATAGGATGCGCCACAAGACTGTGCATAGGGATTGTTGGTGGAATACACCGAATTGCCGCCCCAGACGCCATTGTCCAACTGTATCGGGAAAGCATTGGCCGGCACCTGATAAACCATCGACCAAAGGTCTGCCTGATTGCCTGGTTGGGACTGCTCTGTCAGCACACCGAAAAGGTGGGTACGGAGCACCGTGGTCGAAGTGAGCTCGATATCCATGTTGGAGCGGATGGTGCCACGGGTGTATTTATTCTGCGTGGAATAACCGCCTTCGGCAGGTTCAGTATGGTTCACGAAGCCGTATGAAGTGAGCAAGTTGACATCAGTGTAGTAACGAATGTTCTTTCCACCGCCAGAGAACTCCAGATTATAGCGGTTCATGTGCGCCATGTCACGGAAGGTCTCGTCCACCCAATTCACATTTGGATAATAGAGCGGGTTGGTGTTGGTCTGATACGACTGGATGACAGCTTCGCTATATACAGCCTTGCCGCCCTGGTTGCGATAAGCCTCGTTGACAGCCTGGGCGTAGGTAGCCGCATCGGCGAACGTTGGCTTGTTGGTCATCAGCTGAAACTCATGATCGTAGGAGAAGCGGATATGACGCTCGTTGAACTTGCCATGCTTGGTGGTAATGAGAATCACGCCATTGGCGCCCTTGTAACCATAGATGGCGGTGGCGGCAGCATCCTTGAGAATCGTTACCGACTCGACGTCTTCGGAATGTACATTGTCAATGCTACGCTCGATGCCATCGACAAGGATCAGCGGTGTGCTGCCACTGAGGCTCTGCAGGCCACGCACGTAGAAGGTAGGGTTGGCAGCATTGTAAAGCCCGGCACCTTGGAGGGAGACAAGACCATTGCCCTGGCCAATCAGGTTGTTGCCGATGTTGCGGGCGCCACGGCGGTTGACATCCTTGTTGGTGACAACGCTCACAGCAGCCGCTGAATTCTCGCGAGTGAAGGTACGCGAAGCACCCACATCGACGAGCTGATCCTTGTAGGCAACCGAATCTATGATATCATACTGTGCCATCGCAGGCAGACTAAGACCTGCAAGCAATGCCAATGTAAGAAAAATATTTGTCTTCATAGGGTAAGAATGTATTAATTACCAACCAGGGTTCTGTACAAGGCCATACTGCTTGTTGATTTCTTTCTGCGGGAGTGGATTGAGGAGCCACTGCTGAACAGCATTTGACTTGGGATCCATACCCCAAAGGACACGGGCATTGCCTGTAATCTTGACAATCTCATTGCGGAAATCGACAGGCTGGGTAGAAGAGGCATCATTGTCGCGATCGGCACCTACCCATGCCACGTTGCGCTCCACAAAGATCATGTTGCCATCGGCATCCTTGTCGCTGACAAGACGATGCTGGAGCAAGCCGTGAAGCTGCTTGGTCATCCAGTCGGTGCGCTTGTAGCGAACCATGTCAAACCAGCGGGCATCAGTAAGACCGAGTTCACGAACACGCTCATCGAGGAGCTCCTCAATGAACTCGTTGGAGGTGCTTCCATTGCCGAGAGCAACGGGAGTAGTGACAGCCGCTTCAGCTGAAGCAGCCGTATAACCTGCAGCAGTGCGGTTCTTGGCCATTGTCCATGTCCTGGCCACTGACGGCAGGCCGACACGGGCACGAACGATATCGACCATCTCGACGGCCTTATTGATATCCTTATTGGTGCGCATCACGAGGGCCTCAGCGTAGGTGAGGTACATGTCGGCAAGCGAGAGTGCCACCCACTGCGTCTGATAGCGGTAGCTGTCGGCGCTGGTATCGCCATTATAGACTCCGCAACCGAGGTAATACTTGTTGTAGCCGTAACCCGAACCGAACATGGTGTTGGTCTGGGTATAAACTCCAATACCACCATCGGCACCATTGTACCAGAGTTCCCAAGGATAGCCCGACATCGTCGCAGTGGTCCAGTCGAGGTTCTTCTGCTGGCCATTGACAATACATTCCTCATAGAGACGAGGATCGCGTGTCAAAACGGTATTAAGCTGACGGGAGCCTGGAGGTATGGAGCCGCGTACGAACATGGTGTGGAGCGACTTGGTCTGACGTGTAATGGCACCGGTCTTCGAATTGGTCAGGAAAACGAGGGTGTCCCTGCCGTCCGAAGTCTGTGCAGCCTTATAAGTGCGATCGGAGGCATTCTGCCAGTTGAAGGGCTCGCCATCGTAGAAGGGGAACTTCTCGACATACTCCTGTGTCGGACTGTAGGCATTACGCGGCACACTCTGCGAATACCAGGAGTGCCAGCAATAACGCGCCGTGGCCGAGTTATCCTGACCGAAGACACGAACAGAGTGTAGAATCTCAGTGGAGGAACGGAGGAAGTAACCCTTACGGTAGGCAAGGCGGAAGGCTGGCACATTGGCCTCGGTGCTTCCCTTGGGATCTCCATCGGCGGTCACCAGTGTGTAATAACCTGAGCTGTTGAGTTTGTCGAAGAACTCGTCGCAAGCCGTAGCAAAGCGGTCCCAGCGCTGCTGATAGGTGGTTTTGGCATCAGCGGTATACATGATGAAGGGCAGCACTTCAGCAGAAGCTCCCGTGTAATAGGGTTGTCCATCCTGTGGGTTGAGGAGTGGAGAAGCTGCGAACTGCAGGATCTTGCACTTCAGTGCCATCGCACCGGCCTTGGTCCAACGGCCACTCATGTTAGTCGGATCTTCGGTCACCCAAGGGAAATGACTATCGGCAATAGCCGAGTCGAGCTGGTTGACCATCCAATCGATGCACTTCTCCACTGAGTCGCGCGGGAAAGGATTGGCCGTTTCGCTGTTCTCAAGGGCATGGTCCATGATGGGGATACCGCCATAGCGCTGGAAGGTCTGCCAGAAAGCATCGACCATCAAGCAGCGGGACTCGGCCTTGAGGCGGTACTTCTCGTCATCACTCATGTCACCCGAAGGAACACGGTCGAGGTTGGCAAGAAAGATGTGAGCGGCACGGATAGAGTACCACTGATACTCCTTGTCGTAGGAATAGAGGGGGCCATCCAAGCCGTCGTCACGCATGACGTAGGCGGTGAGAGAGCCGTTATAGTACTTGCTGAAGACAGCAGAGCCATTCCAAAACTGATGCCAGCAGTCGGTCAAACCATCCGACTTACCGGCGTACGGATTGCCGGAATGGGGTTGATATGTACCACCATTGGTGTAGGGCAGTCCATAATATTGCTTGGAATAGATGCCAATCAGGAACTGACGGGCATATTCCGCGTTGGTAAATACAGAGTCGATAGTTGCCGTAGAACTCGTAGCCTTCTCAAGGGCATCGTTACCGACGGCAATCTGATCGGTACATGCCACATTCAAAGCCATCAGAAAGGCAGCGGCACCAAGGAATATATTATATCGCTTCATAATCGTAATACCTATTTAATAATATATATGTGTCAATGTCTTCTGTTAGAATCCGATGTTCAGACTGACAGTATAAGTACGCTGCAGTGGATAGGAAGGAGCACCCGATGCACGGGTCTCGGGATCGCCCCATGTGTATGGGGTAAACGTAAGGAGGTTATAACCTGAGAGGTTAAGCTCGAACTTGCTGATGCCAAACCTGTGCCTCAACCAATTATTCTTAAAGTCATAGCCGAGAGAGACGGTCTTGACACGGAGGTACTTGGCATCCTTCTCATAAAGGTTGGAGTAAGCGTAGTTCTGCACGGCGTTGGCCCAGGTGGCACGGGGATAGAATGCGTCCTGACTTTCATAGAGGCCAGGCACCCATGTGTTATCGACATGATACTGGAGCAGACCGCCCTGTGTGGTGTTGGACGAGCAGAAGAATGGCTGACGGAACACATCCTCGATGTAACGGCTCACGTTCCATGCACCAGTAAGCTGGCAGTTGAAGGTGAGACGTTTCCAACTGAAGCCAAACGTGCCACCAATCATGTACTGCGGGTCATCAGTGTAACCATTGTCACGCGTCATGTCGGTCTCGTCAATAAGACCATCGCCATTAAGATCCACATAAACACAGTCGCCCGGCTTGATTTTGCCAACCAGTTGCACTGGGAAATCCTGTCCGAATACATCCCGATACTCTGACTCGGTCTGAGCACCTTCGTAGAACTTCCAGAACTTATACATCGAACGGGCTCCAATGCGATGACCACGCTGATACTGGTATTCCTGTGTCTGCGGAGCCTCTTTCATCTCGATAATCTCATTCTGGTTGAAGGAAAGGTTGACTTTTACCCAATAACGCCAGTCTGTACCAATCTTGTCGTTCCAGTTGGTCGAAACTTCCCAACCCCAGCTCTTAACCTCACCCAAGTTGGCGTAAGGAACTGAGAAACCGATAATAGTGGGAACCGTTCCGTCCTTCAAAAGGATGTCGGTACGATGTTCGAAGTAGTAGTCGAACGAGGTGTTCAATCTGTCATTGAACAGATGGATATCGAAACCGTAGTCCTGCTTGAGGGCTTTCTCCCACCCGATTTCCGGATTGTTCTTGGAAGCCTCGTAAGCGCCCTTGAGCGAAGCGGGATCGTTGGAGGGAGCACCATTGCCGAACTGATATGCGTAGGTGTTGGTGAGTGGGGACGTCAGACAGTTGGTCATCAAGCCATCCTGGTCGGTGACATAAGGATCAGGCAGATACAAGAATCGTTCTGCAGTCACTGTCTTATCGTTACCTACCAGACCAATGGAAGCACGTAGCTTCATGAAGGAGATAACGTTCTTGATGGGTTCCCACCAAGACTCCTCAGAGATATTCCAACCGATAGAACCGGCTGGAAACACACCGAAGCGACTGTCGGGCGGGAAGTTCTCGGAACCATTGTAGCCCATGTTGAACTCAGCCATGTAGCGATTGGCCCAGTCGTAGGTGACACGACCCACAAAGCCCACATACGCACGAGGAACGTCGGGATAAGAGGTTCCGGAGTAATAGTACTGTTTCGACTGGTTATAAAGCGCAAGTGCGGTGATATTGTTCTTGCCGAAACTGCGGTTGTAGTTCAAGCTGGCCTCAACGTACCAGTCACGGGCCTTGCCCTGTGAGGACGAATAAGAGGGATCGGTGTCGTTGCCGTTCTGACGATAGAGGATATAGGGTGTGCCATCGGCATTGTAAATGACGTTGCCACTCGCATCGTACTGAACAATCGGGTTGAACGAAGCAAGTCCGGAGTTACCCTGCTTATTGACGGTGAATGCCGAGTTGTAGGAACCCTTAGCCTTGAAGCTAAGCCCCTTGCTCCAGTTCCAGAATTCGAGCTTCTGGTCGAGCACGAGATCCATCTGAATCTTGTTGTTGTTGGTCTGCATGAAACCGTTTCCGAAATAAGCCATACCAGTACCACCAAGGAACGGAAGGTTCAAACCATCGGTATAGTCTGTGGTAGTATATACCATGTGACCATCAATGACACCTGGGCTGGAGAATGGGGTAGCATAATAGATATTCTTAATCATACCTGCTGAACCCTGGCCTGTATAAGGCTTGTCGGCATTGTTGACGTTGCCAGCCACATTGAACGAAATGGTTGTCGTCTTGGTGGCCTTGAGATCGAGATTGGCACGATAGTTGAAACGGTTGTATTGATAGCCATAATCGTAGGGCATATCAAATTCCTTGAAGAGACCACCCTGATAGTAGTAACCAGCAGAGACGAAATACTTCAAGTGATCATTACCACCCGTAATGTTGATGTTGTGCTGGTGCTGCAAAGTGAAATCCTTCATAATATAATCGGCCCACAAGGTGCTAGGGAAACGGATAGGATCACTGCCATCGCGGAACTTCTGGATGATGGCATCCGAAAAAGGATGTGCCAGACCGTCGTTTTCACTCATCTGGTTGTAGAAAAGTGCATAGTCGAGCGAACTGGCCTGTTCGACCATCTTGGTGGGGCTGAGGGCCGAGAACGAGGTGGTGACACTGATCTTGGCCTTGCCTTCGCTACCACGGCGTGTTGTGATGAGCACGACACCATTGGCGCCACGCACACCGAACACGGCGGTTGCCGATGCATCCTTGAGGACTGTGATCGATTCGATTTCGTTGGGGTCGATATCGTTCATCGAACGCTCGACACCATCGACTTGGATGAGAGGAGAAGAATCGGCCCACGTACCCTTGCCACGCACAAAGATATCGGCAGCATCGCTACCAGGCTCACCCGAATACTGTACGGTGGTGACACCTGTGAGCTGACCGCCAAGCACGTTGTTGACCGAACCTACAGAGGTGCGGACAAGGTCATCGCTCTTGACCGATGCAATGGCACCCGTCATGGTGACCTTCTTCTGCACACCGTAGGCCACAACCTCGACATCGCCAAGCAGCGTAGAGTTCTCGGCGAGCGTGATGGTCATGCCATTCTTGGCCTTAACGCTCTGGGTCTCATAACCCACAAAAGAAATCCTCAACTCGGTACCCGGCTTGACGTTCAATGAAAAATTACCGTCAATGTCGGTAATGGTACCTGTCGATGTACCTGCGACCACGACACTGGCGCCAGGAACAGGTTCTCCCAACTCGTCAATGATCGTACCTTTCACAATTGACTGCTGCTGCGCATAGGCAGCAGTTGGAGCTATCCACACGTGTGGTAATGGCGAAACACCCAACATCGCCAACAATGCGATGGTGGGAATCTTTGCTCCTCTTCGGAAATGGTTAAAGTTCATTAGTTATGTAAAATTGTGTGAGATTATAAATCACCTGAAAATGATAAACCCATTCGGGTTTCAATTGGCGCAAAGATAGCACATTTAACGATTGTTTCCAAAAAATTCATCATTTTTCATTTATTTTTTTTTGATTTTTCTGTGTTTTAACACAAAAACACCTAAAATCGTAGATTTTCATGGTGCTTTTTTCACAATATGGACTATTTAACCTTCATGATTAGAGAAAAGAACAATCCTTTGCACAGATGATATTATCACAAAAAATGCCCCGAACGGAACAGATTCCATTCGGGACGAACTAAACTATTTAATGAACCATTTACTTCACCTCCCAGGTGTCTCCTGAAAGAAGTAGTTCTCGGAGCGAACGGGCTTTCTTCTTACCCTTCACCTCCTCGATTTGTCCGGCCACTGCCTCATCGTATGACATGCCTTCGACATCACGGATTACACCGAGAGCGATAGGCAAATCATCTGTGGCACCAGCGTAACCATAGGGACTATAACCCATCATTGCCAACTTGAGGTGGAAGGTGGGATCAACCATCTTGGCATCGTGGACAAGAAGATCCTTTTCAGTGATGCCGTTTTCTCCAATGGTAACCGACTTGATGTTCCAGCCGTCGAGCACGAGACCCTTATCGCGATTCTTGCCATAAATCATAGGCTTGCCGTCCTCAAGGAGGATGGTCTTGTCGGCACGCACAGCGGTGTCAGTGATGAGCTTGTGGATGCCATCGGCAAAGATGACACAGTTGCAAAGCATCTCGACAACCGATGCACCCTTATGATTTACAGCTGCCTTCATGGCGGTGATGCTGTTCTTGATGTCACCATCGATAGCACGAGCGAAGAAAGTGCCACGTGCACCGATGCATAGTTCGGCAGGGCAGAAAGGATCCTCAACGGTACCCCAAGGAGACGACTTGGTCACAAGACCACGGTCGGACGTCGGCGAATACTGTCCCTTCGTCAGGCCATAAATCTTATTGTTGAAGAGGATGATGTTGAGGTCGATGTTACGACGCATGGCATGGATGAAGTGGTTGCCTCCAATGGCGAGGCAGTCACCGTCACCCGTCACATTCCATACGGTAAGGTCGGGACGTGCCACCTTAAGACCTGTGGCAATGGCCAAACCACGACCATGAATCGTGTGCATGCCGTAAGTGTTCATATAGTATGGCATACGGCTGGAACAACCGATGCCTGAAATCACTGCTGTTTGACTTGGAGCAATACCAAGTTCAGCCATCGCACGCTGCATAGAGGCTGCAACAGCATGGTCACCACAACCAGCACAGAATTTCAAGGGCTGGTCCGACTTGAAGTCAGCTTGAGTATATTGTGTCATATCTTACTACCTTTTTTACCCTTTAACAATTTTTTACTACCTCATCAATAGCCTTTTGAATATCTGCAATCTGGAAAGGTTGGCCTTTCACCTCGTTGAATTCCTTGATTGAGATACCCTCAACCTTTGAACGGAGATAGCTGGCAAACTGTCCGTTGTTGAGCTCGCAGCAGAGGATGTTCTTATACTTGCGAAGCACTTCTGCAGTGTTCTTTGGAAGTGGAACGATGTACTCGAAGTGGGCTTGTGCAAGCTTCTTGCCCTCTGCACGGAGGTTCTCGACAGCGGCAGAGATATGACCGAAGGTTCCACCCCATCCGATGACAAGGGTGTCGGCATCTGCATCACCTGTAACTTCGAGCTCAGGAATGACATTCGCAATGTAGTCAATCTTTGCCTGACGGTTACGAACCATCTTCTGGTGAACCTCAGGATTGGTCGAGATAGCGCCATGCTCGTCCTTCTCAAGTCCGCCCAAACGATGCATGAGGCCTTCAGTGCCAGGGATGGCCTTGAGACGAACGAAGGTCTCAGGATCACGAGCATAAGGCTCATAGCTGCCCGCCATATCGGCTGTAGCAATAGCAGGCTTGATTGAAGGCAAGCATTCAGAATCGGGGATACGAAGCGATGAGGAGCCGTTACCCAGGAAGGCATCGGTCAGCAATACGACAGGTGTATTGTGCTCGAGGGCAATCTTCGAAGCGTTGTAAGCAGCATAGAAACAATCGACAGGCGTAGATGCAGCCATGACAACGCAAGGTGACTCGCCATTGCGACCATAGATACACTGCATAAGGTCGGTCTGCTCAGTCTTGGTGGGAAGACCAGTCGAGGGACCACCACGCATCACGTCAATGACTACCAGTGGGAGTTCTGCCATCACTGCCAGACCGATAGCCTCACTCTTGAGAGCAATGCCAGGACCAGAAGTAGAAGTGGCGCCAAGTGCACCACCAAAAGCGGCGCCAATGGCTGTGCATATCCCCGAAATCTCGTCTTCAGCCTGCACGGTGGTTACACCTAGGAACTTCAACTTAGAGAGTTCGTGAAGAATATCGGTGGCAGGAGTAATGGGGTAAGAACCCAAGAACAAATGAGTGCCTGCATTCTCGGCAGCAGCAACCAGTCCATAAGCGGTAGCAGCATTGCCCTTCACATCGCAGTAGATGCCAGGCTCAGCCTTGCGTGTTTCGACACGATAGGTGCTCACACTGGCATGGGTGTTGGCACCATAGTTGAAGCCATCAGTAATCACTTTGAGATTGGCCTGCAGAATCTCGGGTTTCTTTGCGAACTTGGAAGTGAGAAATTCCTCAGCCTTCTCCAACGGACGGTTGAAGAGCCAGAACACAAAACCGAGTGCAAAGATATTACGGCAACGGGCCACAGACTTGGCATCCATGCCGGTGTCTGCAAGACTGGACTTCGTGGATTCGGTCACAGGCACACCCAACAACTGATACTTGTCGGCGATGCCCATCTCAGCAAAGGGATCGAGCGTCTCGAATTTGGCCTTGGTGAGCTCAGACTTGATAAAAGTATCCTCATCATAAATCAAAACTCCACCCTTCTTGAGGAACTTGACATTCTGCCTTAATGCAGCAGGATTCATGGCGACGAGCACATCGCACTGATCACCTGGAGTATAAACTTTCTTCCCGACATGCACCTGGAACGAAGAAACGCCACCCAGCGAACCGCGAGGTGCACGCATTTCAGCAGGATAATCCGGGAAAGTGGAAATCTCATTTCCTAAAATAGCAGCAACCGTAGAGAAAATGGTACCAGCAAGCTGCATACCATCTCCTGAGTCTCCCGAAAAGCGAACCACTACTTCCGAAGCCTCAATGACCTTAGGATTCTCCATAATTTTACCTTATATTTTCAAGAATAAACAGTCGATTTAACACAACCTTAATTTTTTTCGGGTGCAAAGATAGTGAATGAATGAATACGCACCAAATATTTTTGCATAATTCTTCAAAAATATTTATTTTTCGAGCAATTATTTAATAAAAATGTCATTTATATAAATTATTTTTTCACATTTGCTCGATAATTTGCGATAATTTTTCAGCATTGCTGGCGATATCCTTCCTATTTTCGAGATACGAGGACTCGAAAATAATGTCCGCTCTGAGATAATACGGCTCACGCCAGGCAAGTTGCTCACGAATAAAAAGCAGAATCTCTTCATCGCTCTTATTGGCCAGCAACGGACGCTTTTGCTTGCCGATGATGAGACGTCGCAGCAGCACCTCCTCGCTTGGTTTCAGATACACCGACACACCCGCCCTATTCACAATGTCCATATTGTCCATGAAGCAGGGAGTGCCACCACCCAATGCAATGACGACATTCTCGTAATCGGCGACCTCTTCGAGCGAACGATGTTCGATCTTTCGAAAGCCTTCCTCTCCTACTTCGGCGAAGATATCCTTCACCGTTTTGTGGTAACGCGCCTCGATGAAATTGTCGAGGTCGATGAACTCAAGATTCATCGCACGAGAGAGCGGGCGTCCCAATGTGGTCTTGCCCGCTCCCATGTATCCGATGAGGAAGATCCGTTTCATTTCTTTACCTTTTAAAAATTAATAAAACATTGTGCAAAAATACGGTTTTCGGACGAAAACTCCAACTTTTCTTCTCAGAAAATGATAGCAAAAGTTGCTAAATCCGCATAATTCATCTATTTTGTCTTTCGAAATGACATTTTTCGAGGTCTGTTCACGCGTTTTTTGGTAAAAATTTACTATCTTTGCGTCCAAATTGCAACCAATCGTCTTACATGGCCAAAAACAGCAAATATTACGTAGTTTGGAAGGGTTTCGCACCTGGGGTCTATGACTCGTGGGAAGAAGCCGAGATGCAGGTGTCTGGATATCCCGATGCCTCATATCGCGCATTCAAGACACTTGAATCTGCCGTTCAGGCGTTCCGCGAGGGCTTCGACAAAGAGAGTTTGATCAGAGAAGTGGCTCGAGAAGTAGAAAGGCTCGAAAAGGAGGGCACTATCATCGAATTTGATGAAGATAAAGCCGACACAGCTGACATTGCTCGCCCAATTACTCCAGCTTGCTCCTCGACTTTAGTTCCCACTTCGAAACCTGTTGACTCCACACCTCCCGACAAAAAGCGTATCATCGTTCAACAGCCTCCTCCATATCTGGTCGAATCACTTGCTGTCGATGCAGCTTGTTCAGGCAATCCCGGACCTATGGAATATCGTGGTGTCTATGTACGCACGGGACAAGAGATTTTCCACGTGGGCCCCTTTGAGGGAGGCACCAACAACATCGGCGAATTCCTTGCCATAGTTCACGGATTGGCCTTGCAGGAGAAGCAGGGCAAACATCTCCCCATCTACAGCGACTCAGTCATTGCGCAAAAATGGGTGCGCCTTGGTATCTGCAAGACCCAAATCGAGGAAACAGAACAGAATGCGAAGATCTTTGACCTCATTCGTCGTGCCGAGGCATGGCTCCGCACCCACACGTTCCGCCTACCCATCTACAAGTGGGAGACCACACAATGGGGAGAGATACCAGCTGACTTCGGTCGAAAGAAATAATCTGTAGCCGAAACACAAAAGCTAAACACGTAGCGAGCATGAAGATCATCTGTGTGGGCATGAACTATGCCAAGCATAACGAAGAACTGAAACACACTTTGACACAAACCCAAGGTGTGAAGGTGGGCATTCCGCAATCGCCCGTTGAGCAAGGCGGCATCACGCTCTTCCTCAAACCCGACACCGCGCTCACCCGCCCTGACTGGCCTTTCTTCGTGCCCGATTGGAGCGAGCAGATAGAATACGAGACCGAACTGGTGGTACGCATTAACCGCCTCGGCAAATCCATTCCCGAACGCTTTGCCCACCGTTACTACGACGAGATAACACTCGGCATCGACTTCACAGCACGCGACATCCAACGGCAACTGTCGAAGAAAGGATTGCCCTGGGAGATTGCCAAAGGTTTTGATGGCGCCGCCTATTGCGGACAAAAGTGGCTCCGTCTTTCCGAAATGTCGGACAAGAATGTGCAGGATCTGCACTTCGAGATGCAACTCAACGGGGAGACTCGCCAAATAGGCTGGACGGGCGAAATGATTCACACCGTCGATCAGATTATCGCCTACGCCAGCCAATTCTATTTGCTCAAGACCGGCGACCTCATTTTCACCGGAACACCAGCAGGTGTCGGAAGCGTCAAGGAGGGCGACATCATCACGGCTCAACTCGAAGGAATAGAAGTGCTGAACTGCAGGTGTAAATAAGGATAGCTGAGTATTTGGAATGGATGGATTTCATAAGCTTTAGCACGGGCGCCTGCGAAACGCAAGACGCGGGCACCTGCGATACATAAGACGCGTGCGCCTGCGATAACATGCGTGGACACACAAGCCATTGTTTAAAAATAAGATAAGATTAGATTAAATCGGGAGAATAAAGCACTCTGTCATTTCTTCTCTAATTTCCCTTCTTTTTTTGCAAATTTCCATTTTGCCTAAGGTCTAAATATGAAAAAATGTTTGCAAAGGCAATAAAATGATAAAAATCGCGTTATTGATTCAGATAATCGCGCTTGATATGAAACTAAAATATATTCTGATGGCATCTTTGTTGATGCTTTGCATACTGAACGTGCAGGCTTCCTCAGTAGGTCTGCACACCTTCACTGCATCGTCCAAGCTTGCCACAGGGACATGGATTAAGATCTCGCTCGACGGCACAGAGGACGGCATCTACCAGATCACCTACGACCAGCTTACCAAGATGGGATTCACCAATCCCGAGCAAGTGGGTGTTTATGGATTTGGAGGTCATCCATTGAACGAAGCTGTGAACTCCATCCTAGTAGATGATCTACCCGAGGTCGTCACCTATCACGACTCGGACAATCGCCGTATCCTATTCTACGGACAAGGCACCATTCGCTGGGACTACAACACGACACGTGGCTTCATGCAGAGATGGAACACCTACGACACCAAAGCCTACTACTTCCTGCACCAGAAGTCCGACGAAGCACCTATCGTTATGGAGGAACTGGCGGCAGACCTCGGACAACCATCAGAAAAGGTCACCCAATATGATGTACATTGGGTCCATGAGAACAACCTCATCAACCTGGGGCAAACAGGTCGTGAAAAGTACGGTGAGTCGTTTATCAGTAACCGTGTCCAAACTTTCGACTTCGAAAGCGTCGATCCTGGCACATTGCGTCTCACCACCAACTTCATCGTTGATGCCATCGAGAGCTCCACTTATTCTGTGACGGTCAATGGAACCTTGCTCGGCACAAGCACTATCGTCCGTAAAACCAACGACTATGCCTTTGCCAACGAGAATACGATGGACAAGGAGCTGTCGCTAGAAGAATCGACAGGCCTCAGCGTCACGGTGACCTATAATCCACCAGCGGGGTCCACTCCTTCCATCGCGCGACTCAATTACATCCGCATTCAAGCCAAACGAAACTTCTCAAAGCCCAGCAATTTCGAGCTTTTCCGCGCTCGCGCTGCCTACAACAATGTGGTCCAATATGAGCTTGGCAATGCTGTTGACGACGATATCCAAGTGTGGGATGTAACCCATCCATGCGATGTAAAACGTCAGCTTGTATCGGCCAGCAACAGTTTCTCACCCGACAAAGCAGGCATTCGAGAATATGCCTTGGTCAATGTGAAGTCCACAGGGTTCAAGGGAATTATCAACGAAGGCGCCGTAAGCAATCAGAACCTCCACGCTCTGCCCATGACCAACATGGTGATAGTTGTGGCCCCTGCATATCTCAGCCAGGCAGAACAACTCGCCGAATATCGTCGCTATAACGACGGTCTGCACGTCACCATTGTCACACCAGAAACCATTTATAACGAGTTCAGTTCGGGTAAGCAAGATGTCACAGCCATCCGCCTGTTCATGAAGATGTTCTACGACCGTTGGAATAGCTCGGCCAATAGCGGTTTGGATAGTCTTGCAGACAATACGCGACGCGAACCGCTTTACCTCCTCCTTTGGGGTGATGGATACTACGACAACCATGCTATCGACCGCAATTACTACCTGCCCAGCTACGAGACCGAAGCATCGCTCGTCGAAACCTCTTCCTGTGTCTGTGACGATTACTTTGGGTTCCTCGATGACGGCGAAGGCGGCAACCTCGACAACAACCAGCGATACACTATCTCGCGCGACGCTTTGGACATCGGCATTGGTCGTCTGCCGGTGAGCTCAGTCGAGATGTCGAACAACGTGCTCGCCAAAATCATCAACTACGGCAACAACGCTTATCTCGGCACGTGGAAGAACCGTCTCTGCTTCCTCAGCGACGACGACAAGGCCGGCGATTCGTTCAACTGCCACGTAAAGCATAATGACCAACTGGTCAACACCCTCCAGAAGGCCAATCATAATGAATTCGTCTTCCAGAAAATCTATCTGCCTGCCTATAAGCAGACTGAGAGTGCCTCGGGCACCGACTACCCCGATGCAAAAAAGGAATTCAATGAGGCCTTGAAGCAAGGTGTGCTCATGGTGAATTATGCCGGACACGGCAATACGACAGCCATCACCAACGAGAACATGATGACCTCGGCCGCTGCCCAGGAACTCAACAACAAGCACCTGCCCGTGTGGGTTACTGCTTCGTGCGACGTTTCGCGTTGGGATGAGGATGGCATCTCGATGGGCGAATGTCTGCTCCTCAATCCCAATGGTGGTGCCATAGCCATGCTTTCGACTGTGCGCGTGGTATATGCTCAGCAGAACCTCCTACTCAACACTGCTATCATCGACAACATCTTCAACCGATTCAACGATGGCACACGCTACCGACTGGGCGACATCATCAAGGCAGCGAAGATTGAACTTGGCTCCGATTACAACAAGTTGAACTTCTGTCTCCTAGGTGATCCATCATTGACACTCGCCTATCCCGAACAACAAATCAAGATCACCCACATCAACGGCATTTCCACCGAAAATGCCAAAGATGTTTTCCAACTCCAGACACTTAGCAAGGTCACAGTCAGTGGATACGTCCTGAAGACGGGTAGCGAGACTGAAGTCGATTCCACATTCAACGGATTACTTTACCCCACATTCTACGACGCACTCGACACTCTCACCGCCGACAAGGGCTACGTTCAGGATGAAGCTCCCGTCTATACATTCACTACTCGCACAAAGAAAGCATTTTCGGGACGCAGCGAAATCACGAATGGACGGTTTGAGTTCTCATTCACCGTCCCTATCGACATCAGCTATAGCGATAATCTGGGTCTTGCTAACCTCTATGCCGCAAGCGAAAACAGTGATGAAGCCTCGGGTTTCTATGACAATTACCATCTTGTCAGCTCAGACGATTACGTTATCACCGATACCGAAGGTCCAGTCATCAAGCAACTCTTCCTCAACGATAATACATGGACCGATGGCAGTGTTGTGAATGCAACACCCTATTTCTTCGCCGAAGTGCAGGATGATGGAGGCTTCAACGCCACGGGCAACACCGTGGGCCATGATATCGTGCTTACTATCCGCTGCACCAGCAATCTGTTGCTGGCCAGCGAACAGCACACACTCAACAATTACTTCACCACCTACACCAACGATCCAACTACGGGAAACGTTCAATACAGCATACCCGCCCTTGAGGACGGCACCTACGAAGCTACCTTCCGTGTTTGGGATGTCTATAATAACCCAACCACCAGAAAGTTCACATTCACGGTCCTCAACGAGACAGCACCCGAAGCTGTTGTCGTCCAAGCTTATCCCTGCCCAGCCAAGACGGGCGATACGGTCACATTCCGCGTCCTTCACAACAGACCCGAATCGGCACAAAGCATCACGCTGCAGGTATATACCCAGACTGGCTACAAAGTCTATGAGACTACAGCATCCTCCAGCTCGGCGAGCAAGGTCTATGCATTCAGTATGGACAACCCGACGATGCTCAATAATGCCATCAATGCCGATGAGACCTCCAACTTCATGGGATCAGCGGCCATCGAATGGAGTTCACCCGACCTCCGTCCAGGATTCTATCTCTACCGTGTCTTCCTGTCTAGCGATGGTAGCACCGAGATTTCGAAGAGCAAACTGCTGATGGTTAATCCTTGACCACTACTAAAGGCGGGTAATTCCTTTCTATCTCTGCCCAGGCGAAGGGAACGTCCTGTCAAATCCCCTTTTTTCTCTTTTACTCCCTTTTTATTCCCCTTTTATTACAACAATAAATGAAGCGAATCATAGCACTGACACTGACAGCTGGCCTTTCACTCTCTGCACTTGCACAAGTCGATAAGGAAAGAGCCGAAAACAACCCTTACAACCCTCTCAACCCAGCCATGATGTCGCTGGGCATCGCCCCTGATGCTCGTGGTGGCGGTATGGGAGATGTGGGCGCTGCAACCGACCCTGATGAAGTAAGTCAGTTCTGGAACCCAGCCAAGTATGCCTTTGCCTACAGCCGTTGCGGATTGTCGCTCAACTACACCCCATGGTTGCGCAAAATCGTGAGCGGCATTAACCTGATGAATGCAGCAGGATACTACAAGTTCGGCTACGATGACAACCAGGCAGTTTCGGCATCATTGACCTACTTCAGCCTCGGTGAGGTGACAGCTTACAACAGTGAAGGCGTCGAGGTTCAGGTCATCAACCCCATGGAGATGGCGCTCGACGTGGGTTATTCGCGCATGTTGAGCGAGAACTTCTCGATGGGTGTCGTCTTTCGTTATCTTCATTCGGCGATGACATACACCGACAACGACAACAAGCCCGACAATACCTTCTCGGCCGACATCGCAGCCTATTACGAAGCATATCCCCAGATAGGCTACAACGAATGCAAGTGGGCATGGGGTCTCAACATCTCCAATATCGGCGGTAAGGTGAGCTACGATGGAGGTACTACCTCGCAGTTCCTGCCCACCAAGGCTCGTCTCGGCACATCGTTCACCTTCCCCATCGACGATTATAACCTCTTCACCATCAATGCCGATGCCGACAAGTACCTCATTCCTACCGCCCCGAAGCGAGACCACTACAACGATGAACAGATCTATCAGGATGCTCTCCGCGATTACTACGATATGAACGGCTTCACGGGCATTTTCAAGTCGTTTAACGATGCGCCACGTGGCATGAAGGAAGAGCTCGAAGAAATAAGTTGGGGCTTAGGTGCCGAATATACCTACGACCGTCGTTTCTTCCTCCGCGCAGGCTACCACTTCGAACATGAGAACAAAGGTGGGCGCAAGTATTTCACCTTTGGTGCCGGCATCGCGCTCAACGTCTTCCACATTGATGCATCGTACGTTCTCTCCAGCGAGCAAACTTCCGCCCTCGACCAGACTCTGCGTTTCAGCCTTGGTTTCGACCTCGAAGGATTGCGCGACATCATGGGCGGACGCCGACGCTAAACCCAACCATTATGAATTCGTTTACAGACTATATACCCCATATCATCGCACCTGAGCTATTGGCCCAGGCGCGAGTTTTCATTGATACACACGACAAGTTTGTCATTACTGCTCACTTCTCACCCGACGGCGACGCTATCGGCTCCGTGCTTGGCATGAAACAATATCTCGAGGCCAAGGGCAAGGAGGCAATAGTCGTGCTCAATGACGCTCCAGGTAACAATCTGTCGTTCATCCCAGGTTATCGAGGCGACGTCATCGTCTTTGACAACCAGAACGATGGATCACCATCACAGCGCGACGAAGCCATCCGCGCTATCGACGAGAGTGATGCGATGATCTGTCTCGACTTCAACACTGCGTCACGCATAGGCGGCATGAAGGATATTTGGATGAAACATCCCGCCCCCAAGCTCCTAATCGACCATCATCTAGGTCCCGAGTTGGACCAATTCGACATTTGTATCTCGCACCCCGAACTGGCTGCCACTTGCGAACTCGTCTATCGATTCATTCTCGAGTTGGGTGACGACCATTTGCTCAACAAGCAGATTGCCACCTCGCTTTTTTGTGGGTTGATGACCGACACCGGATGGTTCATTTTCAACTCCAACCGTCCCGAGTTTCACCTTGTCATGGCACGCCTCATGATGGAGGATGTCGATCGCGAAAACATTATCAAGGAGAGTCATGTTGTGCCTGAGCGGAAGCTTCGTCTCGAAGGTTATCTGATCAACCAAAAACTGCACGTTGTACACGAACACAAAGCCGCGTACATGTCGCTCAGCCTAAGCGAATGCCGTCGTTACGGTCACCAAAAGGGTGATAGTGAGGGGTACGTTAACGAACCGCTGGATATCGAGGGTGTGCAGGTGAGCGCCTTCTTCCGTGAAGAGAAAAACTTCGTGAAGGTCAGTCTGCGTTCGAAAGGAGATTATCCAGTCAATCTGATTGCTGAAAAATTCTACAACGGTGGCGGTCATCGCAACGCTGCAGGTGGCGAATTCTATGGTAGTTTGTCACAAGCAGAAGCTATTTTCATCAAAGTACTGCCCCTTTTCGACAAATATCTGCAATAAATTTGGTGAAAAGAAAAAAAATCCGTATCTTTGCCGCCCATTAAAGGACATAATATGAAGAAACTTCTTTACATCCTCTGTATTTCGCTTTGCGCGGCAGTTTATGCTGCATGTTCTGACACCCAAACTTACGCCGACCTTGTCGAGAATGAGGAGAACAACATCAACTACCTGATCGCAACAGAGAATCTAAACGTTATCCCCATCAACGAAGAGACGATGGAGAACTGGACCGATTACGTACTCAAAGACAGTATCAGCCCAGCGAAATATCTGAAACTCGGCCAATGGTACACTGTGACCGAAGGCTACTTCAAACGTCTCTATTTCCGCATCAACGATTGGGGCACAGGTTTTCACCGCTGGCAGGCTTGGAAGGCATACAACGACAGTCTAACCGACCACCTTTCGCCGCGCGTCAAACCAGACTCCGTATCTTTCTACGACAACAAGGTCGTTTCAGGCAGCTACGTCCTCGTGCGCTACGACAGCCTTTTCCTAATGACCGATTCGCTCGACATTCATTCCGACACACCTACCGACAATCTCAATCCTTACAGTTACAAGATCATCTTCGGCTGGAATGAAGCATATTATGCTACGTCATACTACTCTTATGCCATGGGGTCAAGCTCATCGTATGCCTGCACCAGCGGTGGTTTGGCTTTCCCATTGCGTTACTTGTGGTACGACAGCAGCGTTTCGCTCATCGTGCCGTTTTCGCTCATCGACAGCGAATACAGCAGCTATTATTACACATTCTACTACGGTAATGTGAAATACTCTAAACCGAATTATCTACCAGAGGAGTAGAAGACCCCTCTTAACCCCTTCTTAACCTACATTTATGAGTCTGATCAAATCCATTTCTGGCATTCGTGGCACCATCGGCGGCAAGGTCGGTGAAGGTCTCAATCCCCTTGATATAGTTAAGTTTACTGCGGCATACGCCACCGTAATTCGTCGAACCTCCAAGAACCCTTCGGGCAAGATCGTTGTGGGTCGTGATGCTCGTCTTTCAGGCGAGATGCTTTATCAGTGTGTCAGCGGCACCCTCATCGGCATGGGCTTTGATGTCATCAACATCGGTCTGGCTACCACTCCAACCACCGAGATTGCAGTCACGGCCGAAAAAGCCGATGGCGGTATCATCCTCACGGCAAGTCACAACCCCATCCAATGGAATGCGCTCAAGTTGCTCAACAGCGAGGGCGAATTCTTCGACAAGGCCACCGGGGAACAAGTCCTAAAGATAGCTGAGACAGAAGATTTCGACTTTCCAGCCATCAAACCCAAGAATTACACGGGCAAGGAGTCGCAGACTGAATCGTCACCCGATTACGAAGGTAATCCTCTCGGTCACATCTTCCTCAAGGACTACACTCGTTACCATATCCAAGAGGTCATGAACCTCAAGCTCGTGGATGTTGAGGCTGTCAGGAAAGCACATTTCCGTGTTGTCTGCGACTGTATCAATTCCATCGGAGGAATTGTCATTCCCCAGTTACTCAAAGAACTTGGCGTAGAGGTGATGGAACTCAACTGCCAACCCACAGGTAACTTTGCCCACACTCCAGAACCCATTGTGGCCAACCTCACGGGAATCTCCGACTTCATGAAATCAGCCTACCAGGGCGGGCGTCCCTACGACCTCGGCGTCATCGTTGACCCTGATGTCGATCGTCTCGCGTTCGTACAGGAGACAGGCGAATTGTTCGGCGAAGAATATACCCTCGTGAGTGTAGCCGACTACGTGCTGCAGCATACCCCAGGCAACACCTGCTCCAACCTCTCTTCGAGCCGTGCATTACGCGATGTTACACGCGCCCGTGGCGGCCAATACAGCGCCGCTGCAGTAGGCGAGGTGAATGTTGTGACCAAGATGAAGGAATCCAATGCCGTTATCGGTGGCGAAGGTAACGGCGGTGTCATCTATCCCGAATCGCACTATGGTCGTGACGCCCTTGTTGGCGTTGCCCTCTTCCTCACCAATTTGGCCAAACTCCGTGAAGAGAACCCGAAGCTCACCGTCAGTCAACTGCGCAAAACCTATCCTCCATACGAGATTGCTAAGCAGCGCGTGGACCTCTCGCCCGAGATTGATGTCGATGCCATCCTCCTACGCATGAAGCAGAAGTACGAGGGCAAACCAGGCATCGAGGTTACTGATATCGATGGCGTAAAGCTCGACTTTCCCGACCGCTGGGTACATCTCCGTAAATCCAACACCGAGCCTATCATCCGCATCTATGCCGAAGCCAGCACCATGGAAGAGGCACAGAAGACAGCTGACCAGATCAAGGCAGAGATTGGATAACCCTTTTCAATGGCATAATAAACTGAAAATATAACCTTATAAAATCTCTAAGAATATGAAAGCGCTATCTTCAGGCACATTAACCCTTTTTGCGGCAACTGTGCTATTATCCTGCGCTAGCAGACCCAAAGAGGCTGACATTGTGGTTCTCTACACCACCGATGTGCACGGAGCCTATCTCCATTACGACATTCGCAACAACATGCCTGCCGTAACCTCGATGGCCAACGTCAGTACGTATGTCAAGCAGCAACGTGAGGAACACCCTGATGCCGTACTCCTTTTTGATACAGGTGACTGCTTGCAGGGGCAACCCTCCATGTATTACTACAATTATGTTGACACTCTATCTCCGCACCTCGTTCCTCTTGTTTACAACTATATAGGATACGACGCTGTAGGTCTTGGTAACCACGATGTCGAGACGGGTGAAAAGGTATATCATGACCGCGTGGCACCCCAATTCCGCAAGAGGTGGCTTTGTGCCAACGCCATCGACGAACGTACCGGAGAACCCATGTTCACTCCCTATCGTGTCTTCACACGCTCGGGCATCAAGGTGGCTGTGCTGGGCATGATAACTCCTAACATTGCCGCTTGGCTTCCCAAGAAGCTTTGGCCACACCTCGAATTCCAAGATATGGTGGAATGTGCCGAACACTGGATACCCATCATCCAACAGAAGGAGCAACCCGACGTGCTGATCGGACTCTTCCATTCAGGTACCGACTTTCATGTCGATGGCAATGACCTCGACACCAAGAAGAACGAGAACGGCTCTATCCCTGCTGCCACCAAGGTTCCCGGCTTCGACCTTATCCTCTGCGGACATGACCATCAGGGCAATATGCTCACCATTACCAATGTCAATGGCGATTCTGTCAAGGTACTTGATGCACAAACGGCAGCCGCCAAAGTAGGTCGTGCGGTGATACATCTTGCTTTCGACAAGCAAACCAACCAATACAAGAAGCAGATTGAGACCGAACTTATCGACATGACAGAATATAAACCTGACGAAGACTACTGTAAGACGTTCCAATATGCTGTCAACGAGGTCAATAAATATGTAGATGCACCTATCGGATACCTCACCGAAACACTCTATGGCGAACCTTCGCTCTATGGACCATCCAAGTTCATGGACCTTATCCACAACGTGCAGCTCGAAGCAACGGGTGCCGATGTCAGCTTTGCCGCTGTGCTTGCGGCTCATGACTCCGTGCCTGTCGGCCCTATCACCATGAGGCAACTCTTCACCCTCTATCGCTACGAGAATACACTCGTCACAGTCAATATGACCGGTGAAGAGATCGAGAAATATCTCAACTACGGCTTAAGCAAGCAGTACAACGGCATGAAGGATGAGAACGACCACCTGTTGGCATTCATGTTCGATGAAAACGGCAATGTAGAGTACAACGTCTATGGCCCGAGATTCCTCACCCCCACCTATAACTTCACCAGCGCTGCTGGCATCAAGTACAAGATCAATCTTGACAAGCCGCGCGGCAAGCAACTCCAGATTATTAGTATGAGCGACGGCTCGAAGTTCGACAGTGCAAAGACCTACAAGGTAGCTCTTAACAGCTATCAGGCCAACGGCGGCGGCAACTTCGTACCCGAAGGACTTGGCTGGACCAAGCAGGATTTCGAATCACATGTCATCGAGTGGTCAGACAAGGATGTGCGTCACTATGTAGCTGACTACATTCAAAAGCATGATACCATCGTTCCGCGTCTCCGCGGAGATTGGACCATTGTGCCCGAGAATTGGTTCAAGAAAGGCATCCAGACGGATATGAAATTCATCAGTCCCAACCAGCGATAATGCTGAAACTACATCAACTCAGTATAGGATACAATAATTCCGCACCTGTCGTCTCGTCGATAGATGCGGAATTGTCTGATGGATGTTTCTGTTGTTTGTTGGGCCGTAATGGCACGGGCAAGAGTACCCTGCTTCGTACTATTGCCGGACTCCAGAATCCCCTCAGCGGAACCATCGAGCGCCCCGACAGCATCGGCATCGTACTAACCCTCGTCCCCAACCTTCTCAACACCCGCGTTCGCGAAATGGTGGCCTATGGTCGTCTCGCACACACGGGAATTTTGGGCAGGTTGCATGACGAAGACTATGCCATTGCCGATGAGGCAATACAGATGGTCGGAATCCAAGACATCGCCCACCGACTGCTCAGCACACTAAGCGATGGCGAAAAGCAGAAGACTATGATAGCTCGAGCCATCGCGCAACAGTCTCCCCTCCTCTTGCTCGACGAACCTTCTGCCTTCCTCGACTATCCCAGCCGCCGCGAGATGATGAGGTTGCTCCAAGACCTCGCACACGCTCACAGAAAAACCATCCTGCTCAGCACCCACGACGTGGAGCTGGCAGCACAAAGCGCCGATATCGTTTGGATCATTAACGACAAAACAATGTGCAAAAAAACTCCCCAGGACTTTCGACCTGAGGAGTTATGAGGTTAAGCTTCTGCCACCATATCTGGCGTTGCCGACAAGACAATCACTTCCTTGTTGATCTTCGAACAAAGACCTTGCAGCACCTTGCCCGGTCCACACTCGATGAATTCAGTAGCTCCTGCAGCCACCATAGCTTCCACTGACTTGGTCCAACGCACGGGACTGGTTAGCTGTTTCACGAGATTCTGCTTAATCTCTGCGGCATCCGTATGAGCCATTGCATCGACATTCTGATAGATGGGACATTTTGGGGTGCTGAACGTGGTTGTTTCGATGGCCTCGGCAAGCTCGGCGCGCGCCGGTTCCATGAGGGGAGAATGGAAGGCGCCTCCCACCTTGAGTTGTGCTACACGCTTCACACCCATCTCCATCAGCTTGGCCCCAGCTGCTTCCACGGCCTCCACAGCACCAGAGATGATTACCTGACCCGGGCAGTTGAAGTTGGCAGCAACCACTGCGCCATCAATCGAAGCACATACCTCCTCGATCTGTTCATCACTCACCACAACATTGCGCTGTAAGACGGCAGCCATTGTGCCAGGCACCTTCTCACAACACTTCTGCATTGCCTGTGCACGCTTGCTCACCAACTTCAGACCATCCTCGAAAGAAAGGGCACCAGAAGCAACCAGTGCTGAAAATTCGCCCAGCGAATGTCCGGCAACCATATCCGGCTCAATGCCACCTACAATAGCAGGAATCACCGAGCAGAGAAACACCGCAGGCTGTGTTACCTTGGTCTGCACGAGGTCCTCAGGTGTACCATTGAACATCAAATCGGTAATGCGGAAACCCAGTATATCATTGGCTTGTTCAAAGAACTGACGGGCCTGTTCATTCTCCTCATAAAGGTTCTTACCCATGCCAACAAATTGAGATCCCTGTCCAGGGAACACGTATGCTTTTGCCATTTTCTTGAATATAAAAAAGTAGTTATAAAAACAAAATCAGTGCAAAGATAATGCTTTTCCCCGAAATGGCAAAATCCTCCTAATTCTTTCGACAACAATTTGCTCAAAACGTCGGATTTGTAAGAAAATACGAATGTCTAACTGTCAAAAATTCATCTATACACACCTTTGCAGAAAAAATAATGCGCGAAGTTTGTACATTTAAAATAAAAGCATTATCTTTGCACCGCTAAAAAAGGTCCATTCACAGTACTCTTAACATAATAATCATCATGATAACAACAAAAGCAGGCCTCGATCCTGAGCGCTTCGTGTCAGTCGTTGACGGCAAGAAGACTGCCCTTTATGTACTCAAGAACAACAAGGGCGCAGAAATGTGTGTATGTAACTACGGTGGTACCATCGTTTCTCTGATGATGCCCGACCGTCAAGGCGAATTTGCCGACGTCATTTTGGGCATGGACAGCATCGACGGTCTTGTAAACGGTCCTGAGCCCACGTTGGGCGCTGCCATCGGACGATATGGCAATCGTATATCTGGTGCCAAGTTTACTCTCGGTGGCGTAGAATATCAGCTCGCTTTCAACGATGGCCCCAACAGCCTGCATGGCGGTCCCAAGGGCTTCCACAAAGTCGTTTGGGATGCTGAGCAAATCAACGATGAGACTCTTGTGCTCCGCTATACCAGCGTCGATGGTGAAGAAGGCTTCCCTGGCACCCTCAAGGTAGAGATGTGCTACAAGCTCACCGATGACAACGAGGTGCGTCTCGACTATAAGGCTACCTCCGACAAGCTGACGCTCTGTAACCTCACCAACCACACCTACTTCAACCTTGCTGGTATTCAGAAGGTGACACCAACCGTCGAGGGACAGATGCTTACCGTCAATGCCGATCGCTACCTGCCGATTGATAAGGTCAGCATTCCATTCGGTGAAAAGGCTCCCGTCGAGGGCACGCCCTTCGACTTCCGTACTCCTCACCTCGTTGGCGAGCGTATCAATGCCGATGACGAGCAGATTCGCAATGGCTCTGGCTACGACCACTCATTCGCCATCAATCAAGACAAGCCAGGCGAACTTTGTCTCGCTACAGTCTTTGAGGATCTCCAGTCTGGCCGCGTAATGAAGACCTACACCACCGAACCAGGTATTCAGGTTTATACCGGCAACTTCCTCACCGGCTTCGAAGGCAAGCATGGTTGCGCATTCCCACGCCGTTCAGGCATCTGCTTCGAGTCGCAGCACCATCCCGACTCACCCAATAAGCCACAATTCGAGCAGGCAACATTGGCCCCTGGTGAGGTTTATCACCAACTCACCATCTACGCCTTCTCAACTAAATAAACATCATCTGGTCATCTAGGCTTTCTAGAGCCTCTAGAAAATCTAGTTCATCTAGAAAAAACATCAACCAAATAAAAAAATTAAAAACAATGGCAAAATCTGAAAAGAAGCGCAGGAAGATCTTCGGCTTCCACACACCTTTCAACAAGGCATCCAAGGAGCAGAAGGCCAATGCCGCCAATATGGCTGCATATCTTGCAAAGAAGGACTAAACTCCGACTAAGGGGCACACTCATTGTGTGCCCTTTTCTACATCCATAAAAACCTATATTTGTTCCATTTAAAACATTTTAATATCATGGACAGTCAAACTATTCTCGAGAAATTCACCAAACATCTTGGAGGCAATGCAACAGCAATTTACGCTTCTCCAGGCCGTATCAACCTTATCGGTGAGCACACTGACTACAATGGTGGCTTCGTATTCCCAGGTGCCGTTGAGCAAGGCATGATCTGTGCATTCCGTCCCAATGGAACCCGCGTCATCCGCGCCTACAGTGCTGACCTCAAGGACTATGACGAGTTCTCTATCGACGATCCCGCAGGTCCTCACGCCAGCCACTTCCGCTATGTCTTCGGCGTAGCTCGCGAGATGATGAAGCGTGGTGTTGATGTGCAGGGCTTCGATACCGCCTTTGCAGGCGATGTACCTCTTGGTGCCGGCATGTCGTCGAGCGCAGCTCTTGAGAGCACTTTCGCATTTGCTATCAACGATCAGTTTGGTGACAACAAGATCGAGAAGATGGAGCTTGCCAAGGTTGGACAAGCTACCGAACACAACTATATCGGCGTGAACTGCGGCATCATGGACCAGTTCGCCTCTGTCTTTGGCAAGAAGGGTCACCTCATGCGTCTCGACTGCCGCAGCGGTGAGTTCCAGTACTTCCCCTGGAATCCAAAGGAGTATCGTCTTGTCCTCATCAACAGCCGTGTGAAGCACGAACTTGTAGGTAGCCCCTACAACGACCGCCGTCGCAGCTGCGAGAACGTCGTTGCTGCCATCAACGCAAAGTTCCCAGAACTGAAGGCCGAGACCCTGCGCGACTGCACATGGGATCATCTGGAGGCCGTCAAAGACACTTGCGACCCCGTTGACATCAAGCGTGCCAAGTTCGTCCTCGGCGAAGTTGATCGCGTATTGGCAGTTTCCGATGCCCTGGAGCGTGGCGACTATGAGACCGTTGGACAGAAAATGTATGAGACCCACTATGGACTTTCGCGTGACTATGAAGTAAGCTGCGAGGAGCTCGACTTCCTCAACGACGTTGCCTTCGACTGTGGCGTGACTGGCTCACGTATCATGGGTGGCGGCTTCGGCGGCTGCACCATCAACCTCGTACGCAACAACCTCTACGAGCTCTTCACCACTACCGTTGTGAAGCGCTTCGCCGAGAAGTATGGCAAGAAGCCCGTTGTCATCCCCGTAGTTATCGGTGATGGCTCACGCCGTCTCGCATGAGATATTTCATTTATCTGCAATACGATGGTACTTCCTACCATGGATGGCAGACGCAGCCCAACTGTGTGACTGTCCAGGAAACCATCGAACAAAAGCTCTCGCTGCTCTTGCGGCGAGAGCTCTTTATCGTAGGTGCCGGACGCACCGACACGGGGGTTCATGCCCGTCTGATGGTGGCACACTTCGACGTTGACTTCGATGTGGATTGTGAGCAACTCATCTTCAAGCTCAATGGGCTCCTGCCACCCGACATCGCCATCCTTCGCATTGTGCCTGTCACTCCAGAGGCCCACGCTCGTTTCAGTGCCCTCAGCCGCACCTATCGCTATTACATCACCACACGCAAGTCACCCTTCGACCACCTTTATACGATGCGCACCTACCGAACGCTCGACGTCGATCTGATGAACGAGGCAGCCTCACACCTCTTCGACTATATCGACTTCACTTCGTTCGCCAAACTCCACACCGACGTCAAGACCAACAACTGCCGCATCATGCACGCCCATTGGGACAAGACCGCCGATGGTTTCGTCTTCTGCATCCAGGCCGACCGTTTCTTGCGCAACATGGTTCGTGCCATCGTAGGCACACTCATCGACGTGGGCCGTGGACGCCTTTCGGTGGCTCAGTTCTGTGAAACCATCGAAAAGAAGGACCGCTGCTCGGCTGGTGACAGCGTCCCCGCCTCCGGCCTCTTCCTAGAAGATGTCGAGTATCCTCAGGATATCTTCCTCTAACACACTCCTCTGGGATCTCTGAATACTCCGTTTTTCTATCCTCTCCACCCATGACACACCACACACTCCCCCTCCTTGCTCTTCTGACACTCACATTCTTTAGCACATTCCAGTCTTCGGCCCAAGTCACCGAACAGATTCCCACGGCCGATGCTGTTGGAGCCAAGGTGTGTCCTCCCGACATCGCCCCTATCGGATCCACCTTCGAAGGAATGCCGCAGCTACAGCGCCCCGTGTTCCCCGAACGCACACTCAGCATCCGAAAGACCAAGGGCAACATCCAAAAGGCCATCGACCAGTTGGCCAAACGTGGAGGCGGTCACGTCGTCATTCCAATAGGCGAATGGACATCGGGGCGCATTACCCTGCGCGACAATATCGATCTGCATCTCGAAGCAGGCGCAAGTATCCGCTTCTCCGATCGTGTCGAAGACTATCAACCTGCCGTCTTCACACGTAATGAAGGAGTTGAACTATATTCCCTCGGCGCGCTGATTTATGCTCAAGGAGCCCGAAACATCGCCGTGACGGGTGCAGGTTTCGATGCCGATGGTAAGCCCCTCTCTCGTCTCATCGGCCCAGGTAAAGAGAATGAGATTTACACACGTCGCATGGATGGACTTGTCGTGGAAGATTTCATCAACCTGTATAGTCCTGTCGAGGAGCGAATTTTCGACGGCAAAGCCCTGCCGACCTCCGTTCTTGGTCCCAAACTGCTTGCCAACGACTCGCTTCTCCAACTCAATGCCCACTGCATCTTCCTGCCGATGTTTTTCGCTCCCATGCAATGCTCGAATGTATTGCTCGAAGGCGTCGAGTTCGAGGAACCACTTTTCTGGAACATCACTCCCGTCTATTGCGACTCGGTCATCATCCGCGGCTGTGCCGTCAACAGCTATGGTGGACGCACTGATGGCATCGACATTGAATCGACAAGTAATGTCCTCATCGAGTACTGCACGCTGGCCTGCGGTGACGATTGCTTCACCCTCAAGGCAGGACGTGCCGAAGATGGATTGCGAGTGAATCGTCCCACCGAGAATGTCGTCATCCGCTATTGCCTGGCCGAACGAGGCCCAGGAGGTGTCACGTTTGGATCAGAGACGGCTGGCATGATACGCAAGGTCTATATGCACGACTGCGTCTTCACTTCGCCCAACAACGGCTTCTATTTCAAGTCACGACGCAATCGCGGTGGTGGCGGCGAAGACCTCACTTTCCGTCGCATCCGTATGCTCAATCCGAACCGCGCCTTCTATTTCGACATGCTCGGCTCCACGATGTATGTGGGCGAACTCGCCAACCGACTGCCTATGCGCGACATTACTCCCCTCACGCCCGTCTTCCGACGCATTTCTATGGACCAGGTGCTCGTCGAATCGTGCAGGGAACTGATTCTCCTTAAAGGACTGCCCGAAAGTCCCGTCGAAGACATCTCAATCTCCCATCTCGAAGCCACCATCTGCGACCGCGACCTCAAGATTCAAGATGTCCTTGGCCTCATCATGACCGATTGCGTTATCAAGTAACAGAATACACATAGAGCACTTTGTCTAATATCACAATTCATGCCATGATATCACCCTTCTATCTTCCATAATAGTAAAAAATCACATAAAAATTGCCTCACACACATCAAAATAAGTTAAAACAGGCCATAATTCCCCAAAAAAATATTTTTTGGAGGATTTTTTTTGGGATTTATGAATAAAATCATTATTTTTGACCCCAAAAAAACAAATAATATCACATAATGGAACTTTAGATTATTCGAAATATCTTCTTTTTTCATAGGGTTGATTACAATCAACTATACTAACTTGTACAGTCTAGTACTCGTAAATTATGAGAATACGTTAACTAATAAATTTTCGCCGTACACTGCTACGTGAACCCCCCCCAAACGCGCGCGAGAGAAAAGGCCACTTAAATGTTGAAGAAATTATCGACCATACTGCTTCTTATGATGCTGATGACTGTTTCATCAGCAGATGTCAAGGATTATCCATATGTGATCATCCTTGAAGCTAACGCTCCAGAGCTCGAGGTGACCGATTCGATGTTTTATAAGATTTCACGCAATGTTGTTTTCCCCGTTAACCAATACATCATTGGCAAGAATTCCGAGATTAGAAAGGAACTGACAGAAGATATTCTTCCACGTTTCAACAATCTCAATTATCGTCTTGACATAATGAACATCCGAGGCGCTGCCTCCCCAGAAGGTCCCTACTCATGGAACAAAATCCTGTCGGAGCGTCGTTTGAATTCACTGCTCAAGATTATCGATGACAACAGCAATTTCTCCATGTATGCTCCAGTCAAGACTTTTGAGGTTCCCGAGGACTATGTTTATTTGCTTCGAATGATGATGGAGAATAATGACCAAGACTACGACCGCGTGGCCGCCATTGTCAATAAGTATATCGACAGCGATGAAATGGCCCTAAAGAAGGAATTGATGCTGCTTGATGGCAGACGCTTATGGCACCGCCTTCTCAGACAATATTTTCCGGCGATGCGTGCTGCTCGTGTAGTCTTGATCTTCCGCAAGAATTTTGACTTGACTGCTGAAGAACTTAAGCCCGTTCATCCATTGGTCTTCGAAATGCCAGAGATAAAGGTGCCAGATCTATCTCCCATCAGGCCACAGCACCAAAAAAATCCACGTCGTGAGCTGCTCGCCATCAAAACTAACCTTCTCTTCGACTTCGCCTACGTACCGGGTTATAACCGCTGGTGTCCGATTCCCAACGTCGCTATCGAGTATTATCCACTGCACGGACATTTCACCTATGGTGCCAGTTTCGATTTCCCTTGGTGGCAGCATTACTGGGATCAAAAATATTTCCAGATTCACAACTATCAGCTCGAGACTCGGTATTACTTCCGCAATGGTGATGTGCGCGAGCGAGGTTACGGCAATGGAGCAGCCTATCAAGGATGGTTTTTGCAAGCCTATGCTAACGGAGGCATCTACTGTCTTTGCTTTGATGCCGATCGCGGATGGATTGGCGAAGGTTTTGGTGGCGGTCTTGGTCTGGGGTATGTAATGCCGCTCAGCAAGAATGGCCACTGGCGTCTGGAGTTCGGCGCACAGTTCGGTTACTTCTGGACCAAATACGACCCGTTCCAGTATGAATGCCCGGTTGACCCGACCGAACAAGACCATCTATACTACTACAAGTGGACACTCTCAGCCGACCTCTTCAAGGAGCGCCAATACCGTTGGAACTGGGTCGGTCCCACCCGCGTTGGTGTCACACTATCTTACGACCTACTCTACCGCAAGCGTTTTAAGAAAGGTATCGGTTTCAAAAACTGGGAATGGTCATATTAAAAGACAGATAATAAACAAAAGTGAAAAAAATAAGCAGACATATAGCACTAGCTCATAAGGTAGCATGGCAGAAGTCATGCCGCAAAGGGTATGCTATACTCTCTTCTTCACTTTTCCTCGCCCTTGCATCGCCAATTCTGATTGGTTGTGTGCGCGAACCAGAATTGCACCTGCATGATGGTGGTGATATCGTCATCAAGATGCCCATCGTGCACCTTGAACTGGATGTCTTCTGGGACTACGTGACAGAACTCGGCATTCCTTACGACTGGACCAAAGAGTGGTACTATGGTTGGGATGATTACGACAAGGAACTCTTCGGAACCCTCGGCTATGAAGAACCGGATGCCTTCAACATCCGCCGTTACTATACTGGCATGACTCCCTTTGCTCCTCATACTCGAGCACTTTCGAACTATGTTAACGGTTATGTCCTTGAGACATCATTCGACTGGGGGTTTTGGGACATCCTCGCCTGGAATGATATCAAGACCATCGATGACATCCAAAGTCTAGTTTTCGACGAAACCACAACCCTCGACTCCGTAACCGCATATACAAATATGACGATGAACTCCAGTCGCTATCATGCTCCAAAATACACCCGCTCGTTCTATCAGCCTGAAGGACTCTTCGCTGCATACGAACAAGGCATTGACATCAACCGAAACCTCAATGATTTCTACTATGATGAGGAGCGTGACCTTTGGGTAAAGAACATCAATATGCTTCTGGAGCCTGTCACCTACATTTATCTGACGCAGGTGATTTTCCACAACAACAAGGGAAGAGTAGTTGCCGTCGAGGGTAACGCCAACCTTTCTGGTATGGCACGAAGCGTAGTCCTAAACTCCGGTATTGCAGGTAGTGATGCGATTGTCGTTGATTACAACGTCCGCTTCAAGAAGGATTGTAACATGAATGGTGAAAATGTTGATATTGCAGGCGGTCGCCTGATGTCGTTTGGCATGTGTAATATCAATGGTACTCGTTTCGCCGAAAGTCGAGGCGGCGTCACCCGCGCTGATGACGGCATAAAACACTACATGGACGTGACCATGCAGTTCAGCAATGGTATGGACTCCACCTTCGTTTTCGAGGTGACCGACCAAGTGCAGAAGCGATTCAAGGGAGGCGTCATCACCGTAGAGTTAGATATGGACACTGTTCCAATTCCAAAACGCAAGGGTGGATCAGGATTCGATGCTGTCGTTGTTGACTATGAAGATGGAGGCACCCATGAGTTCGACTTGTAGAGACAGACACGAAATAACAAGCAATGTAAGAGGAATCAAATAATTAATACCCAAGAAAATGAAAAAGTATCTATTGCTCTTAACAACCGCAGCAAGTGTAGCACTTGTGGGTTGTACCAGCGACAACTTCGTTGGAGAAACAACCGTTGAGAATCCAGAAGAGCAGGTTGCTATCGATTTCGGAAGCAACACGCAGGCCAAGACTCGTGCAGGTCATGCAGAGTCAGCAGAACTTCTGGGTGGCAAATTCTACATCTTTGGTCAAAAGACCTCAAGTGGCACCACCAGCACTATCTTCGACAACTATCTCCTCGAGTACACCGAAGGCTCTGCTGGTACAACAGAGTCCAACACCGCTGACTGGGAGTATGTCGGAAAGACCTCTTTGAAGGGCGCCTATCAGGATATCAAGTACTGGGATTACAGCGCTTCAGAATACAATTTTGTTGCTGTTGCAGGTCTTGGCGCTAACGAAACCATCAAAAACACTGAAGAAGGTATGCGAATTGAAGTTACCGATGCAAATGCACTGACAAATATTTACGTCGCAGACCGTATCACAGCCACCCCAACAGCGCAGGCAGCAACGGCTACTACCCCAGCCACCGTTCCTTACAATCAGACCGTGACCTTCAAGTTCCGTCGGTTGGGAGCTCAGATGCGTATCGGTTTCTATGAGACCGTTCCCGGCTATGCCATCAAGGACCTAGTATTCTACTATATCGGGGCTCCTTCTGGCAGCAAGACTGTCGGTGTCGGTGCAGCGTTCCCAACATCAGGCAAGTTTACGGTGACATACGACGATGCAACCAATGCAGCAGTCACTTCATTTGCCGGCGCTACCAATAAGCTCGCTTACTCAAATACCTTCGGAGAACTTGACTACACATCCGTTTCTGCAGCCAAAGCGGGTCAGGCATCCAAATACATCGCAGCTGATGGTTCTGTCTCCGACACCGAAGTCAAGGCATTCATCGGTTCATCCGCCAGCGAGGCTACCTTCGGAAAAGGTTCTTACACCATCGATGGCACTTCGGGTGTCACTTCCGACTACAAGCCTATCCTTCCATACGAGCAGAACTCGCTGAAGATGCAGATGCGTGTTGACTATACCCTCGTAGCTCTCGATGGCAGTGGCGAGGAGATTCATGTGCGCGACGCATACGTTAGCGTTCCTGTGGAATATCTAAAGTGGAAGCCAAATTATTCCTACACTTACATCTTCAAGATCAGCGACAGGAGCAATGGCTATACAGGTGAAGGTGGTGGCGGCGAAGTCACAGTCGGTCCTGGACGTGACCCAGATCCCGAAAAAGGTGGCGATAACGATCCTACAGACGTAGATGGTGACGGTGAAATCGATCCACCTTATGTTCCGGATCCAAACTATCCAAATCCATATATCGATGACCCTGACTCTGATGATCCAAATGATGTTATTCCCAACCCAGATGCTCCATTGGTACCGAACCCAGATTATCCGGATCAACCCGATGCTCCTAGCGGTGATCAAGGTGACCCATCCAACCCAGTACCGACACCAGAGGATCCAAACAACCCAGGTAATCCCGATCCAGAGAACCCTGCCGAGTTGTTCCCAATCACCTTCGATGCGCTTATAGTTGATGAGGTTGAAGAAGTACAGGAAATCATCACTGAGGTCACCACTCCTTCCATCACCACCTATTCGGCCACAAGTGATGTGACCACCAACGATGAGTACAAAGTCGGCGAGGAAATTATCATCTCAGCTGAGGACGGCGTAACTCCAACAGCATGGGACTACATCCTCTCAGCAGAAGAGATTACCGAAGCCAAGGCTGCAAACAAATATGCAACCGCTACATGGACGTCTCTCGGAACTGACAAAAAGGCAACACTGACACCGACAGAAGCCGGCTACTACGTAATCCGTCTGACCACAGCCAGCGCAACAGCTTACAAGGTTATCAAGGTAATCGACTAAATCCCTCTCCCATGTGGAGAGGGCCACAGAGACAAGAATACAAAAAACTATTATAAACCAATTAAATCTATCTATTTATGAAAAAGTATTATTCTTTCATTGCTCTAGCAGCTCTTGCTCTTGCTAGCTGCACAAGCGACGAATTCGTGGGTGGCAACGAAAACGTTACCACAGAATCCAATGGAAAGGCTATCGGATTTGATTTTGGTGTGCCGAACTTGACACGTGGTTCTTTGAGCGGTGCAGATGCTGCAGAGGCTCTTAGTAATCAGTTCGTTGTGTTTGGAACAAAGCACAACGAGACAGAAGACGAAACTGCTGATAATGATGAAGTCGTTTTCACGAACTACTCGGTTGTATGGACCGACAATACTGCAGGAACGACAGAATCCAATACGCACAATTGGGAATATGTAGGTGTTACTCCATATACTTCAGGAGTGTCTCCAGTAATAACTTCTAGCACTCAAACCATTAAGTACTGGGATTACAGCGCTGCCCAAGGTTATACATTCTATGCCTTTGCTGGCAAAGATCTCCTCTCAAATAATTATATCGCCGTTGAAAAACTCACTGAAGGCACAACATTGTACGAAAAGGGTTATAAGATTACTGTTAATGACGTTGAAAATGCCAATTTGGATAAACTGTATTATTCAGACCGCACTCCTGTAGCAAAGACAGAATATGGCAAGCCTGTTGTCCTCACCTTCCGCAATCTTGGTTCTCGTGTTCGTGTAGGTTTCTATGAAACCGTTCCTGGTTATTCCGTTAAGGTTGACAAGTTCTACTATGATGACGATGCCGAGGCTCCTGTAACCACATTCATTGCAATGAATAAAGAGAACACCTCTAACTTTGCCTCTGCTCTTCAAAACGTTGGTCCAAAGGATGGTAATTCTCTGACCATTACTTATTATAATGGTACTGATGGCACCGAGAACCATGTTAAGGTTACTAATTCAGGAATGGATTATGCATATAACTTGACTCTCGGCACAGGCATCATTTCTGCTGAGAAACTAGCGACAACATCTGCTACTCCTACTTGGGACAATGATGGCGACTATACGACAGTCTATCCTTTCGAGCAAAACACCAACCCAATGCTCATCCGTGTTGACTATACGCTTACCTCCGAAGATGGCAGTGGTGAGACGATTGAAGTAAAGAATGCACGTGTGGTAGTTCCTACGAACTATGTACAGTGGAAGAGTAATTATGCTTATACCTATCTCTTCAAGATCTCCAACAACACCAACGGTACAACTGGTACAGTACCTACCGATCCCGACGATCCAACAACTGGTGATCCAGAAGGTCTCTATCCAATCACTTTCGATGCTGTTGCAGTCACAGCAACTGACTACACTCAGGAGACTATCACAACTGTTGCATCCAACAATGTGACGACTTATGCCGTAAATTCTGATGTAACAACGGTTGGCGAATACAAGGTCGGTGAAACTATCTACGTAGTTGATGAAAACACGACCACACACGAGCCTCTTACTGTTTCTGGCATTGCAGCCAACACTGCAGAAAATGCTATCGTTTACACTGCTACGACTGAAGGAGATGCTATTTCAGAGGCTACTGTTCTGGCCAAATTGAATGGTGCTCCTAATGGTATCACTCTGACAGCTGCTAATCCTGCAGCTACAATTGTAACAGAAGCAAACTCCATTCCTCAAGCTGATGGTTCGACATATACCCTTGCAGCAAGTAAGGCTGTTCAGTTCACCCCTGGCGCAGCTGGCACATACGTATATGTTTATACGAACACTGCTTATGTGGCTAACGAATATGAAACTGCAGGAGAAGACACTTTCGATGCCACAGAAACCTATTACTTCAAGACTGATAATGATGTATATTATGCAGCTTCTGGTCTGACAGCTGATAACTTCGCCAATTATAAAGCTAAACTCTATAAGGTGAAGACAGCAGGCACCGTCGGTGTATATGACATAAAGGTTATCATCATCAAAGAATAAGTTAACCCAAAAGCCAGGTGGGGTTCGACTCCCCATCTGGTTACAAAATAATAAAAAAAGAGGACGGCTCCTCGGAAACAGAATCAAATTATTAACAATGAATATAAGTAACACGTAAATTTTTAGACTATGAAAAAAAATGCTCTGTTCGCAATCGCTCTTATCTCATTAGCAGGTTGCACAAACGACGAGTTCGTAGGCAACCACGAACTCGGTGAGGCTAACGTTAATGCGCCTATCAGCTTCAATTTTGCTGTTCCCACTATCACGCGTGCAGACAACGAAGGCGCTGATGCTGCTGCAAAACTGAACAACCAATTCATCGTATATGGTGAAAAGAATGAAACCACAGCTTCTGCCCCCTCAGAGGGCAACCTTGTATTCCAAAACTATCAAGTGAACTATATTAGCAATACTGCCTACACCACCACCTCCAATACGATGAACTGGGAGTATGTTGGTTACACTCATTCTGAACAGTATGTTACAAACATCTCAACAACCACAGATGATGTCCAGACCATCAAATACTGGGATTATGGTGCTTCGAACTATGTATTCACTGCTGTTTCTGCTAAGCCTGAAGACATTACCAACGGTCTCGTGAAAATTGCTAAGACCACTTCAGGTTCTACTGTTTATGACAAGGGTTATGTTGTGACCCTGGCGAAGGGCAGCGATAATACTTATCCTAGCCTCGCCGACCTCTACTTCTCTGACCGTAATGTCATCGAAAAGTCCCAAGGAACTGATCGAACCGCAAAGGATACTTATGGCGGTAATGCCACTATGAAGTTCCGCAACTCTCTTTCCCAGGTACGTGTTGGCATGTTCGAGACCGTTCCTGGTTATGACATCACGGCTATTACATTCAAGGTTACTGGCGACAACGATGCCAAGAATACTTCTGATGAGGATGCTTTCGGTGCCATCTGCCCTAACGTGACAGCTTCAAACTTTGAAGGAACTATCACTGTGACATATTTTGACGATACAAATACTGATACCGAGAATCAACCGAAACTGACTATTACTCCAGGTTCTGGACTTTCGAACACCGACTTGATTCTTGGCACGAACATCAATGGTATCAGCACAACTGCTCCTCTGGCAACTACTTCTGCTGCTCCTACTTTTGATACTGATGGTGGCGCATTTACCGCTGTTCTGCCTCAGATTGCCAACACATCGAACCTGAAATTGAAAGTGAATTACACGCTATATAACAGTGTCACAAAGGAGATCATTACTGTTGAAAATGCCACTGCAGAGATTCCTGCTACTTATGTGGCATGGAAGCCTAATTACAAATACACCTATCTTTTCAAGATTTCTGACAACACCAATGGTTCAACAGGTACTGGCGATGACCCTGCTGGTCTCTATCCTATCACTTTCGATGCAGTTGAGGTTGTTGCTGAGGATGGTCAGGCTGAGTACATCACTACTGTTTCCGAGCCATCAATTACCACCTTCGGTGTGAAGGATGGCAAGTATGTATATGGCGGTAGTGAGTATACTGCTGGTTGCGATATTTATGCAACATTCGTGGAGGATGGAAGTGTCATCAAACCTACATCAACAAATTACAAGGTTTACACTGTAACAACGACTGACGCTACCACCTACCCAATCACCGAAGCTTCTGTTGCCGAGTCTGTTGCACAAGGACCTTCGTCTATCACGACTTCTATATACACTTTTGATGGTACTTCCTATACGGAAGTTACCGACCCAACAACCCTTACCACTGGCACAACCTATTATAAAGCCGATGCAAATAGTGTAGCTCCTGGAGGAGAAGGCTACATTCAGACTATAGCTGTTGCCGGTACAGACTTCACGATTGGTTCTGTAATAACATGTACTGCTTATACCACAAACGTTGTAATTGTTGATGAAGTTCCTGGCGAAGATGGCGTTAACATCACTCAAGATGCCGTGAAGCTTGGGAGCATCGCTGCTGGAACCTATGCTATCGAATACACAGCATCTGCCACTTGGACAGGCACTTACGACAAGGTTTACAAGGTTATCGTAGTTCAGTAATCCTTCCCTACTCTCTAACGAGAGATACAAGCCATGTGGGGTTCGACTCCCCACATGGCTACAACCCTTCAAATGAATTGTTCGCACAAAAGCGGGACGGTCTCGCGTGCGCGTATTATAATTAATGTATATGCAAATTGCCAAGCATAATAGGAAGTCGGTATTGACAAAGCTGCTGTCGATGGCGCTGCTATTGACGATGGCATGTTTTGCCTCTTGCTCGAGCGAAGATGATGTTGTCGGCCCCGACCAACCAGCGACTACCGACAACAAGCCCATCAGCTTCTCGGGTAGTATGCTCAAAGAACAGGCGGTAACCCGGGCCTCGGGCCTTGAGGAGACTCAGACGAGCTTTACCGTCTATGGTTACAAGAATGATGCCTTCGACAGCAGTTCCGGCAGCTACACCAGCTACCAGACCGTATTCCCCGGCTTCACCGTCAACTGGACCCTCAACTCTGCATATACTACCACCAGCAATACCAGCGACTGGGAATATGTAGGCATCACCTCCGATCAGACCATCAAGTATTGGGACTTTGGTGCCAATGCCTATCGCTTCTTCGGTTATGCATTAGGTAAAGCCACGGCAGATCCTGCGACAAGCATCGTTCCCGTTACGGCGAATGCCAATAGTACACCTGTCACCCTCTCTGCCACTGTGGATGCCTCCTCTGACGCAACTATCGCCGCCGCTCCTTATTTCACAAGACTTTGGTTCAGCACCGGCAACACGACCATCTATCCCGATAAGCAGTTCGGGAACCCTGTCATCCTCGAGTTCCTCAAGCCTTTTGCCCGTGTACGCGTCATTTTCACTTTTGCAGAAGGCGTCCAGATGGAACATTCCTCGCTGTCAGATATCAGTTTCAAACCCACCGATGCCACAAAGCGAATTCCGCAGAAGGGCACCGTGACCGCCACTTATCCCCTCTCCGGAACAGAAACAACCGAAAGCATTTCTGCCGTACCGAACGGTTACCTTACAGCTATTACCCAAGACTATTGGGAAGGCACGGATAACGATCCTGCCCACCTTACCTGGTACACTGTCCTGCCGGCAACTCAGGATACTTATACCATGTCCGTCAATGTGGATGGTGAAACAAAGACCACCTACGTACCTGGCGAATACATGGACTGGAAGGCAGGCTACGAGTACACCTATAAGTTCAAGATCCTTGATGGTGGCGGCCTTGTCTTCGATGAAGTACAGGTAGGCATCAAGAACTGGGAAGAAGCGGGGACCGACTACCATCCAATTTACAACTGGTAGGATTCTTATTCCGACGCTTAAGGACGAATTGTTAGAAGAAAAACAATCACAACATGTCACTCAACGCAAAACATATTTATCCGTCAGTCATCAAGGCATTCTTGATGGCAATCACGATAACACTCTGCCTGACAGCTTGCTCCGACGAGATGTCGGACTTGGAGAGCGATTGGGATACCCTCCAACTCCTCCCCTTCTCTCAGTCTCTCGTCGAAGAAGGCCAGAACTCGACACGTGCCATCACTCTACCGGACAATTATAGCGTTTACAGTGATCTCTATCCCCAGGCAAACTCACAATATGCTACCATTCATGCCTATCTCATCGCAAACGATGCAGTAAGTTCAGAAGGTGATTTCACCTTCAATAAAGATGCTGTCGAAAAAACGGATAATGGAGTAATCACCAAGACAGGATGGTCCTCCAATGTCACCGTGAAGCAAGGCTCAAACTACTATGTATATGGATTCATGCCTGCAAGTCTTTCTTCCAGCATCGCTAAAAACAGTGGCAGCTACGAGAACAAGGCTGTTATCTCGCTCAACAACCTCGATGCAGTAACCCCCGCCGATGTTTGCATCATCACGGGAGTGAAAGGATTCGATAATCCTATCACGAACAGTTCGACTACAGGAAGCGTCGAACTCGGATCATTCTCCTATACCGGGAAGGCGAAAGGCAGTAACTACATCTATCTCCTGCTCGATCACCTTTATGCCTGTGTTGACCTCGAGTATTCGCTCGAAACATTCTACAGCACATTACGTCAGATCAAACTCCGGAAAGTGGAAATATCCGCCACTGGATCAAAGAAACACAACCTTACGGTCACCATCGATGGCAACAATAATGCCATCTATTCAGTCAGTGACACCGAAACATCTGAGGCCAGCGGTACCGCTGTCATCTATGACAAAACAGAGACCGAAGCTGAATCTATTCCTAACATCCTCGAAGGGTTTCTCGGTGTTCCAGGCTTCTATATGCCAGGAATGCCCAATCAGATTGTCGTCACGTCATACTACGACGTCTATAACCGTAAAGGCGATCTGGTGCGAAAAGGATGCAAAGCAGATAACAAACTTAACCTCAGGGAGACAAACATCTCACGAGGTCAAAAGCGCACGGTGAAGTTCACCATATTACCTACTTACCTCTACATGCTCTCCGAACCCGATCTCGATAATCCGACGATTGAGTTGACGACTGAATAAGTTAAATCCCACAACTAGGGAGTCTATTGCGGAAAAAAATGATAAGATTACTATCATCTACATATCAAGCCTTGAAGGGCTGCAAGAACCTTTTGCTCTTGCTGCTCCTCACCTCTGCTGTTACCACAGCGACTGCCCAGGTGAAGATTTCCATCGGCGGCAATGTCTATGGTGGCGGCAATCAGGGTGAGGTCGGAACCGAGCAGTCGGAATACACTTTTGACAAGGAAAACACTACCGATGACAGGACTTCGGTCATCATCCGCAGTGGAGAGATCAAGAATGTGTTCGGCGGCGGACGTATGGCTGGTGTGTACGGTAATTCGACGGTTACTATCGACGGCACCACCTCGACCAACCGAATCATCATTGGCAATGTCTATGGAGGCAATGATATAGCTGGTGAAGTAAAGGGCGGCGCGAAGGTGAAGACGACCTATGATGCTTCTTATTCAGCCAAGCCCATTTACATCGCCAGGTTGTTTGGTGGCGGTAATGGTGATTATACTTATGGGACAGAGCCCGTTGATGGAGTTTATCAGGTTAAATCCGGAGACGATGTTATTGCCACTTCTACCACAGCGTTTACCGAGCCTGATATTGCTGAAGTGGCTATCGACCTGCAATCCGGTGCTTTCGGACAAGTATTTGGAGGTGGAAACAAGGCGACAGTCAACACCCGTACAGATATCACCCTTAACAACCTGACCGATCTCGATTCCTTCACAGCTCTTTCCGATAATGAAAAGACTGTCCTTGAGACTTATGGTTGGATGGATGAATGGTTCACCGACAATAAGCCCACCTATCAATTCAACCGCGTATTCGGCGGTAACAACAAGGTCAATATGGCCATCCGCCCTACCTGGCATCTGACGAAAGGCACCATCGACAATCTCTATTCCGGCGGCAATGCCGGCGGCATGACCTATCCCAATGGTATTCTGCTCGCCATCTCGGGTGATGACATGATCATAAACAACGTCTATGGCGGTTGCCGTATGGCCGATGTCAATCCAGGCAACGGTAATGGTTCTTCCTTACTTGGTACGGAGGATGTAGATGCCAACGGCCTACAAGAAGGCCCCACGGTTGCTACATTCGAGGCTTCTTATGCAGCCCGTGTGCTTATCACCGGTGGTAGGATCACCAATGTCTATGGTGGCAACGATATCTCCGGAAAGGTATATCTTGGCACCCAAGTGGAAATACACAACAGCATCATCGGCGATGTCTATGGTGGTGGTAACGGTTCGTATGCCTATACTGACAATGCGGATTTGAAAGATGATTCATTCTGGGGAGATTTCTACTACAACCCTGGCTCTTTATCTTCTGCCACAGCCCTTAGCCAACATCGTCCGAATGTGGAAAGCACATTAATCCACGTAAAAGGAGAAAGTGAAAGCAACCCCACCTATATTGGTGGCGCACTCTATTGCGGTGGTAACAGTGCAACCCTTCGTAAGATTGGAGGAGAACTGACCGACGCTTCGGCCAATCTGAAGATTGGTTCGTATGTCGTGGCTCGTTCAATGTTCCTCGGCAGTAATGGTGAGAATATGATCACTGGCCAAGTTCACGAAAAGAAGAATAATGCTTGGACAGATACCGATATCCTTGCCAAGTATAAAGAGTCATCCCCAGACTTCAGTCAGATGGATCTTACCACAACTGCCGACTTCGAAGAATATATGAGAGGTGTGGAAGTAGCCATCATTCCAACGGTCACTTTCGACGATGATTATGAAGTGCATAGCGCCAAGATTGGTTCTCTTTATTTCGGAGGGAACATTGGAAGCATGTCTGCGGGAAGGTCTTTCAACATGGGTTTCATCAATAATCTCGTCATCTTCGAAAAGTTGGTAGGCGGTTGCAACAATGCCAACGTGGCACAGACTAGCAACAATGCTTTCCATCTGGGCGGTCTCACAGGAAATGCTTCTGACAATAGTCCCAAGGTGATCCTCAACATCGATGGCTTGAAGCTTGAACCCAAAAGGATAGAATACGACGCAACCAACCATACATTCAGTTACGCCAATTGGAATACTGACACGAATGGTTTCTTGGTTGATGGCAAGATTTACGGTGGCTGCTACAGCAGTGGTTATATCAATGGTGACGTACAAATCAACTTGAGGCAGAATGCCATCTCCGAGAATGTGACAACAGCCATCTCAGATGGAACAATTACCCAGACGTTGGACGATCATCGTGAGGATGTCTTCAATACTGCGCTCAGCATCTTCGGTGCCGGCTATGGTGAAGAGTCAGAGATTTGGGGCAACACCGAAATCAACCTTAACTCAAACGATGCTGCCGATGTCAACATCGTGAAGGTATTCGGCGGTGGCGAGATGGGTGTCGTGGGCAAATTGACACGAGATGATGACGGTGTTCGCACAGGGGCTGTAACCGATTCTTATAACGCCACGGTCAATCTCCTGGCTGGTAATGTCGGCAAAATCTATGGTGGAGGCTTTGAAGGTCCATTGACTGGTAACACCACCCTCAACCTTATTGGCGGAACAGCCTACGATGCCATCGCCGGTGCTTGTAACGCCCGTATCGGCGGACATGCTGAGGCATATATTGGCGATGTCAGCAAGACTACCTATCCTACCATTACCAACAACGTATATGGTGGTAACGACTTCGGTGGCAAAATCGAATCTTCGTATGACTTCAGTGAAAAGTTGACGACGGGAGAAACCCCGTACGATGAGGATGTGCTTACCGCTTCTACTTACGTGGAATACAACAAGGGTAAGGTTAACTATATCTTCGGTGGAGCAAAAGCCTCATACAATTACAGCATCGATCCCTATCTTACCAAAGTCGGGACTATTGATCAAACCTCAAAGCTTCCCGATAATGCCCCAACCATCAATAATGCCTTCGTTCACTTCAAGCCAGGACAATATGCCAACAATGCGGTTGCGAGAGTCTATGGCGGCGGTCAGGGATATGCAGGTCGTTCCAAGGATGCTCCGATATTCTGGCAGGACCAGTGCCAGAACCAAAGCTATGTACTTATCAATACCACCGATACCGTCACATTCTTGAAGACATTGATATTCGGTTCAGGTGATGCCAGTGGCCTCGGCATGGATATTACCGTTGATGCCGCTCATGCCAATTCTACAGGCGTTACTGCGGCAGCTGTCGTCGATCTCATCAGTGGAAAATTCGATAAGGTCTTCGGTGGCAGTTATCAGGCTGGTGTCACCCGTCGCACGATTGTCAACGTGCCCGAAGAATCTACCATTTCGATAGCTTCATCGCTTTTTGCTGGAGCTTATGGCAGCAAGAACGAATTCCCTTGCGATGTATTTGAGGGTAACGTGAACTATAACAGTGAAGATGCCCGCGTGCACTATATCTATGGTGGCAACAACGATTATCGACGCACACTCTACGGCAAGGTGAATATCAATTCACCAGTTCGCTATTACAGCAATGAATACGGCCTTACTTACGGCACCGTCTATGGTGGCGGTTATGGCCAAAATTCCTGGTCACAGTACACCGAAGTGAACCTCAACGATGGAGCCATGGTCTATGAGGTTTATGGCGGCGGATATGGTGGTGACGTGCTCAACAAGGCTTCTGTCGGACAGATGGCAAGCCAAAACAGCGATTGGGTCTTCACATTAGGCAACAGATATACAGCAGATGCTGACGAAACAGATGTAACTGCTTCCTCTTCCAATATTTATGACTTTGGCGGACTGACCAACCCTATTGCGTCGGGCAATCAGTTAGCTACCGACTACCGTCTGAGGCACCCACAGTTCGACACGAAGCACAACACCAATGTCCACATCTATCAGGGTGCAACAATCAGGGAATATTGTTATGCCGGTGGTTATGGTCAGGTATTGGCCGACAACAGCACCACGGCAACCGTCAGTGGTTCAACCTACATCGATCTGCTCGGCGGAACCATTGGCAAGGATATGTATGCTGCTGGTACTACGGGTGCAGTAGAGGACAAGTACAAGTTAGGGAACGACTCCTTTATTGCTTCAGCCAATGTCTATGTTCGAGGTGGTACCGTGCGTAACGTCTATGGTGGCGGTTGGCGAGGCAGCGTGGGTTACAGTTCCTATGGCTATTGGAAAATAGAAAATGTGGACAAGGTGACCACTCCTTCAGCCATCTGGAACGATGAAAGCAACGACATACCGGGCGAAAGCAATGTGGTTATCGGATTATTGGATGCAACCGACTTCTTTGCTGGCGTTCCTGCCATCAAGCGCAGTGCTTACGGCGGTGGCGAAGGTGGTGCCATCTATGGTACAGCCAACGTCTATGTGTATAATGGCTATGTCGGTTATACCTATGAAGATTCAACATACGAGGAGAAGCTCGACGACGAGACAGCCCATGATGGCATAGGCAAGAATGATCTGGATGAAGCCGGCAATGTTTTCGGCGGAGGATATGTAGCCAATAGCTATGTGGACTTCTCTAACCTGTATATGTATGGTGGCACCGTCCGTAACTCTTTATATGGAGGCGGCGAGATCGGTCCAATCGGACGTGGTACTGTGAAGGGCCAGGAAGCTGGCCAGGCGCTTATCTCCAAGGATGGCGAGACACATATTTATATGTATAAGGGTGCCGTCAAACGCAACGTCTTCGGCGGTGGCCGTGGCTTCGACAGCTGGAACAGTAATGGCTGGATGACTGAAGAAGAAAAGCGAACCATCGACCTCAGTTCGAAGGGATTTATCTTCGGCACTACCGATGTCAACATACATGGAGGAGAGATTGGCACTGCTGTCGGCCTTGCTGACGGTTATGGCAATGTATTCGGAGGCGGCAACATTGGCTACGTCTATTCGGGTCATGGAACAAAGAGTGGCACGAGGGGCGATGGCGATAAGGAAGGCTACTACTATGACAGCGACAACAACCTTACCGAAGACTGCCGAGTCAACGTAAAGGTATATGCCGAGGCCACAGCTGCTGTCACCATTAATGGACACTCCTATGCTGCCGGAGACTTTATCACCAACGAAGACCTGAACACCCTAACCAATGGTTCCAGTGAGTGGAGCCGCATTGATCAAACCGGCATCACCATCCACAATGCCATTTTTGCCGGCGGCAACGTATCGGTAGGTTCATCATCGGTGTTCGCCTTTGCCAATACCATTTATGGCAATGCCACGGCATCGGTTATCGACTGCTATTCGCGCGACCTCATCTCTGTAGGTGGCGATGGTGTTGGTGGCATCTATGGCGATGGCAACCTTACCTTTGTCGATGGATATCGCGAGTTGAACATCACCAACTATGGCACCGACTACTTTGCTCTGCCGAAAGTACTCGATGCTTCTACACAAGCTCAATATGATGCACTGACCCCGCGTCAGAAGGCATTCTATGTCACTCGATATACGTTCGACGGCAACTACGATGGAGGTACAAGTGATGCGACTTATCTAATGTATCAGAGAGGAGATGTCGTTTTGAACGATGTCTTTGAACAATTTAACGACACCCAGAAGAGTCACTGGACAGCCTCGATGTCGGTCATCAATGAGGGCCGCTACATCAATACCGTCCAACGATGTGACCTCTGCGGAATCAGGGGCAGCCGACTCGTACTCCGTGGCGCCATGGACCGAGCACAGGACAAGAACGAGGCCGACTACACCAACTATACCATCAATCGTGTGGGTGAGCTCTCGCTCAACCAGAATAACCAGAATGGGGTTAATCATGGTTGTTACTTTGGCATCTACAACGTAGTGAAACTGCTCGGAGGTGTCACTTCCGACGTGAAGTTCAGTTCAGCACGAACTACTGAAAGTGACAAGCCCGATGACGCAGCAGATGGAACAACAACATATTACGATTGGAAGAACGCGAGAATCACAGCCACCAACCGCAACAACGGCACTTCACCCAATAAGATTGCATTGGCGTCGGGCGTCTTCTTGGAGATAGTAAAAAGCGTGGATGGAAATGGCAACAAGACTTATGGTCCTATCACAGGTGTCGTACAACTCGACCTACTGAATGTGGCCACTGGTGAAGGTGGCGGCTATGTTTATGCGGAGAATATCCACGGAACACCCACATACAACCCCGATGCGAATTTCGCATCGGTATTAGCCGATGCCAATAAGGGATTTGTAATTACCAACAAGGCCTATACTTATGCCGATGCCTCTTCCTCAGATAAGATGGAGACCTCAGGTAACTTCATTCATCCTTTGAAGCAAATCGTTGATGATTGTTTTCCAACGGCCAACAACTTCTCGCCCGAGAGTTCAAAGTCTCCAGCCCACTATTGGTACATACGCGGTGAATTCTTTGTTTACGAACAACTCATCTCTGCCTATACCGGTTCTGCAGATGCCTATAGCACAGAAATCACCCTCCCATTGACCATAAGTGCCCAGGGTAATGGCAAGATACGATTGCTCAACGTATTGCCCGGTCTCTATACTGACCCGTCGAAGATTGGTAATTTCGTATTTAATGTTGATCCCGAACTCGCGACGAGTGACTCTCTGCGCATCTCTTATGCAACAGCTGAAAAGGCCTTCGGACAAAACGACCCCATCAGCTATTGGGATTGGTACATGGCCAGCAATGTCGATAAAGCAAAGTTTGTGCTCAAGACGTATGTCTGTCGCGAAGAGGTAACGGTAAATGGCACAACCTACTATCCTGGTCAAGGTATTACTGTGGATACATATAACACTTTAGCTGGCTATGAGGTAGAGGACGAAGATGGCGAAATAGTTTCAGTACAGTCCTTGTTCAATGTTACCAATGGTATCGGCAATTATAAGGACACTGGATTCCTGCTCACCGTCGATCTGACCAATCCTGGCAAGTGGAATGACTATTATACACAAGCCAATGCCAATGAACCAGTGACTCACAAGCTTACTACAGCAACATATAACAGTCTTTCTGATTCAGAAAAAGCCAATTATATCAAGAGTGCAACCCTGCATTGCAATACTGGAGGCACATTCGGACAATATTATTTCGAACAGGATGCTGTCACCTCAAAGGGTGTTTATGACATGCAGACACCGGAAGTGGCAAGTGGAACAACCGCAACTCAAGCTACATTCAGTGCGGCATACGTTGCCAAGGAAGATTGTGAGATAACCATTGGAGGCGCGACACGTACCTACTTGGCGAATTCGCCCATCTCTGCTGAAACCTTATCCAGTCTTTCGACTGAAGACCAAGCCCATTTCGAGAATGCCTACATCTGTGTCACCACTGTACTCATCAGCGAGGGCAACTACCACGTATTGAACGAGTTGGTCGGCGAGACTGAATACAATGGATTGGACGCAGAAGTCAAGAGCAAATTCCAACCGGCTTATTACTGCACCAGTGCCGGCAACTGGGGCGGCAAACACTTTATTGCAGGAAATAACTATCAGGGCATTGACTACTGCCAGCTCCATGAAGAAGAACGTGTACATTTCACGTTCAACTACGATGCCCTCGAACTGCTTGGTAATGACTACACACCTTATGATCAGACGGGCATAGCAGGTCTTACTAATGCTGGTGCAAATCTGAATAATAATGTCATTTATTATGACTATCACACCGGAACTAATGTTCCCAATAACACGAGAATCTACTCAAAGCCAGCCTATATTGACTACACGGCCTCTGTTCCTGAAGAAGGATATGCATACACTTCGAGCAACTTTGTTGACGAAGGCACTGTAATACCTCTAACAGCAGGCACACAGCTTAATCAGGATCAGTTTGTCAATCTACCTAACGACCGTCAACATTATGCTTACTTTGGGCTGAACGATGACGACAAACTGTCCGATGGCAGTTACCGCACCTTCATCGTCACAACAACGTTCGATGTGGCAGGAACAATGTATAATGCCGGAATGAAGGTCAGCGAAAGTGTCTATAACGATCTTGGCTCAACATTGCAGCAGAATCTCCAAGAGGTAATCATCACTTCAGATCAATATAGCAGTACTACCGATGGAAAGTTCTATTATTGCATTGAAGATTATGTAGTTGGAGATAAGGATCAATACATTCAAGGATATACCTCTAGTGCCATCACCAGTATAACTGGTACCACCTACGACACGGGCGCTACCGTGCCCGTTGGTACTATCCTTACCTTCGATGAGATTACCACAAAGACCGTCAACTACCAACATGGTCTCGAGATTACCGGCGACTTGCCAATTGAAGAAGCTTCGCTCTATGTGCCTGTCACAGCCGACTTCGAAGACCTGCAGGAGGACCGTTACGTCACCGTCATCTACGAATACACCTATTCCGAAAGTGACGATGCTGGTGTCAACTACGAGACGCGTGTCGAGAAGCATATTATCAATATCCGCTTGAAGTTCTTAAGCGGTGCACCTATCATTGGCAAAATCAGGGAACCCGACATCGTTCTGCCTCTCGAAACCATCAGCTTTGCCGAACCAATAGTTGAGGAGGGTGCCTTCCCTGTGCTTACCGGTGGGTGGCAGATCTTCTCTACCGAAGAACAGGCGAAGAAACACCGCAACGGTCGCGACTATCTCAACAAGACCGAACCGATGTACTTCTATCAGGATATGTACTGGGTGGCTTACTATGCAGAGACACGTTTAGGACGTACGTTCTCCAACCCCGTACCTGTACATGTTGCCAACTACCAGCGCATGACCGATGTCATCAACGATGCTAATCACATGTACATCAACCACAAGGACCTGAAGCGCGATCCCAAGATCTATATCAGCGACGCTTTGGTTGAAAATCAGGAATATAATGAACTTGATGCCCTGCACGAAGTCTTCACATTGGCCAACTCTGATTATGGAACGATTGACGGCATAGGCAACAACGGACGCTCCATCACCGGAGCCTATGGCCTCGACTTTATCCTAACCAACGATGTCGCGCCTACACGTACTTGGACATCCATTGGAGATAGCGAACAATGCTTCAGTGGAGAATTCCATGGCAACGGTCATACACTCAGTGACATGCAGGCCTCGCTCTTCGGCGACCTCTGTGGCAATGTATTTATCACTGGTGTCATGGGCTCATTCACGAGCGGTGGCATTGCCGACACCGGTGACGGGCACGTCGAGAACTGCTGGGTATGGACTACAGGAACACCCGACACAGAAAAGTATGCAGTATTTGGCAATCCGACTTACCTCAATTACGTTGTCAACTGCTACTATCAGCAGGAGGACGATCAAGAGACTAAGTTCAAAGCCGACAACACGGGCTCCATTACGCCACGCTCTGCCTCCGACTTTGTCAACGGTTCTGTGGCCTACGACCTCAACAGCTACTATCTCGAGGCTCGCTATAACCTCTTCACTGCTGAAGCAAATGTAAGCAATAACCCCATCATCAACCATTGCATCTTCCGCAAGGCAGACGGCACACTCGTCATTGAAAATGTATTGGACGAAGAGGGTCATATTGTGTTGGATGAGAATGACAATGTTGTGACCCAACCAGCTCCTTTCGATCTGAAGTACACCAGCGACTATGCTTGGCACACCAGCGAGGTCAAACCAGACGAGTACCGCAGCTATGTAGAGCGTTTCTTCGAAGACGGTGACTTCCGTTTTGCCAACGGATTGAAACCCCGGACAGATCAGCGCTATTCTTCCGATTTTGGCTACTACATTCCTGTTTATCCCGATGACTACATCTTCTTCGGTCAGAAGTTGTCATACGGGCTCTACGAGGACATCATCCACGACAACCACCCGATGGCTGCCGTCAAGGACTATGCTAAGAAGGATGGCGATGTAATCGACAACAGCCGTCACCTCTTGCTCACTACGGATACAGAGACCGAGAACCGCATTTATCGTGCTCCAGCCTACTTCCAGAATGGTGTATATGGTCAAAGCGCAATCTTCAATGCCACCGCAGCCTTTGCCGAGAGTTATACGACCGACGGAGCCACCTACTATCCACATCAGAACATGACGGCAATCGACTTCACCGGTTCGAATGGCGATACGCATGGCATAACGACAATCTGTAGTAATACAGATGAGATTCAAGAGAAAGTGGCTGGAATCGATAGTGACTTCACTGATAAGACTAATGGCTATCATCCTCTGCTCGATTTCGAACGTCTGGACAACATCAAGGTAAGCGGACTTACACAGAACCTCCTTGCCTATGCGCCAGCTCCTGATACAGAAACGAACGCCAAGACAAACAACGTCATCATCAATTACTTCGATGATCCCGAATATTCGGAGAGCGAAGACGGCTATCGTACTGTTGCAGTACAGAATGCTGATGCCGTCCATGGTCATGCCGTGCAGAAGATTTCGAACAGTGATTACAGTGCCGACAAGGTACTCTTCACCTCGACCACCGATCATCTGCTCGTCGATAAGCAGGACTTCAATGCGCCAATGGCCTACACCTTCGCCGAGGAAACAGAAGCCGATCCAGGTAAGCGCATGTGGTATCAGCGAATACCCGACACCTACGTCGATTTGTCAACAGGATGGGAAGGCATCAGCATCCCATTCTCAGCCGAACTCGTTACAACCCAGACTAAGGGCGAGCTTACTCACTTCTACGAAGGCAGTACTAACGGTCATGAATACTGGCTGCGTACATTCGATGGCATCAAGGCTCGAAACGCCTCTGCGCAGGTTGACACCGCCCGGTTTGTTTATCTTGGTGAAGGTCCCTACACCAAGGAGTACACCAACACCTTCCTCTGGGATTATTACTACTCAAAGGATCCTGAGGCAGCAAATATGGCTGGTCAGGATGCCAACACCGACGAGTACCAGAAGGAAGACGATGCCCGCACATACTACAGTGAGGAACGCGAGTACAGCAATTATCCATACGCTGCTGCGGGCACACCTTATATCATTGGCTTCCCTGGTGTCACCTACTACGAGTTCGACCTCAGTGGCACGTTCGTTCCTGCGAACACCTATAATGAAATTGCAAGGCTCGATAAGCAGATCATCACGTTTGCTTCTACGACTGGTGCAACTATCGAGGTCAGTGACGATGAACTTGCAGGTGGAAAGGTATCGGAAGAACAGTACGGTTACACCTTCACTCCAAACTACCTGAGCAAGAGCATCGATGCAGGTGCTTACACCTTGAAGTCCGATGGCAGTGCCTACAAGAAAACGGCAAATGCAGTCGCAGGTGTTCCATTCCGTCCGTTCTTCACAGCCTCCACTTCTGGTGGAGCGCCCAAGCGTGGATTGCCAGAGGAGATCGTATTCTCCAACATGACCGGCATTGGAGAAATCACCCCATCTTCAGGTGATCTCTCAGATGGTCTTTACATCTATGCTACACAAGGCAAGATCATTGTCGAGTCCCATCGCAAGACCATCGCCACGGTGCGCATTCTCACCCCGATGGGCATCAATGTAGCATCTTTCACCATCGAGCCAGGTCAGATTGTCAGCACGCCAATCAATACAGCTGGTGTTTACACCGTCAACCGCAACAAGATATTTGTGAAATAACATCCACAACTACCAAGGCTTTGAGGTTGCCCTCAGAATAGCCACTCACGATATGATTCAAAACTTGAAATATGATATGACGCAAAACATGATGAAAAAAGCATTTGAACGTAACATCAAATACGGAGCCGAAAGCCTGCCAGCGGCGGGCTCCCGGTTTGCTGCTGGTAAGAACGGAGATTGGAGGGATCAAAATCGCTTCGGACAAATCCTCCGCTCCTTGCTCATGGTGTTACTGATGCTAACAGGTTGTGTGGGGGGCGGGCTGACAGAGGCATGGGGACAGTCAGCTCCCGTGGAGATAACCACTGATGCTAATGGGAACGGTACTATCGAAGAAAGTGAGAAGATATTTTATCTGATTCAGACGAATGCATTCCCAAGTTTCTATATTGCGCCCCAGGCTAACAACACCATCACAACCAACAATATCCTTGGTGACTATATGCTATGGTATTTCTTGGATGCAGGTATGGATAATGAAACCCAGTATTACTATATCGTCAACAATAGTACGGGAAAATACATTTATAACCACAATGGCAACTCACGAGGAATAAGTATTATCAGTTCAACAGATTTCGCATCTTTGACTGACCCCAACAAGGGAAAGTGCAAGTTCAAAATTGTTTTAAATGAAACATATGGCACTACAGACATATATAACATTAATGTAAAAGCAGAACAAACCTATTATGGTTTGAACAAACAAAATGGTAGTGTAGCTAATGACAATCCCATCAGATTGACAAATGCACAGTATATAGATGATGTCAACTCCACGTGGAAGTTTGTACCCTATAACGATTCCTTTATCTGGCCTGATCCTCCTTTTATGCCATCGACTGATTCGGACAAGCATTATTACGAAATACACAATGTCCAGAAAAACACATTTTATGCCTCAACAGATGCTACGCCCGATAAGGTAATCTTTACAGATCAGACAAGCGAAAGCAGGGCGTGGTATTTCAAAGAGGCCTCATCCGATTCCTGGTACAAGTATTATTATATTATCAATCCGTCAACAGGAGGCGAATACATGTATTATAACGGCACTGTCACCAATGGAAGTGACCAAACAAATGCGGTCAGTGTAAAAACGTATGATTCAGCAAACGAAGACCGTTATCAGTTCGTTGTGGTTCAGGCAGCAAGAGGTGACGGGAATAACCGTGTTGACTGTTATGCAATCATACCGAAACTACTCATAGATAATCTATGGACGAGTAGTAGTATCGGTCTTGTTGAAAGGAGTATTAGCGATGGTGCCAATATGGGTATCATCAATAGCAGAGGCGCGAACAATGGTGCCCAGTGGGTTTTTAAATCTACAGTATTTAACACAGTGTGTGCCAATCCTGTTATTACCTTCGACAACACCACAGGAAAAGCATCTATATCGACAACAACTTTATGGCCATCCATATATTATACCATAGACGGGACAACTCCTTCACCTACTAATGGCATACTGTATAATGGGCCATTTAACTTGACTGAGCAGACCACCGTCAAGGTCATTGTCACCAAAGAAGGATATACTGATTCAGAGGTGGCCACTTTAACTATTTACAAAGTTGCAACTCCCACTATTCAGCAGGAAACAGGGTCCAGTGCAATCTCCATTACAACAACTACCTCCGGTGCAACCATCTATTATACTACCGATGGCACTACTCCGACCACCTCGTCAACACTTTATACTGGTCCATCAGAGGAATTGGGAGGTAAATCAATTAAAGCGATAGCAGTTAAGGACGGAATGATCAATTCTGACATCGGTGAAGGCAAAGTGGACATAAAGTGTGCCACACCAGTTATTAGTTTTATCAACGCTACCTCGATGGTCTCTATTACCTGTGAGACCGCAGGCAGCACCATACGCTACACTATAGATAACACCGAACCTACTGCCACGACGGGTACTGAGTATAGTGGTCCGTTCTCTGTTACCAGCCCCACGACGGTGAAAGCAATTGCCACCCATGCGACTAAAGGCCCTTCCGATGTGGCAGAGTTAATCATTTCCCAAGTTGCCACACCAACTATCCAAAACAACGGTAGCAATGCTGTCTCCATTACGACATCAACCGTTGGTGCAACCATATACTACACTACTGACGGCACAAACCCGACTACATCGAGTACTATTTATACTGAGCCCCTGCAGGAGAATATCAGCGGTATCACCATCAAAGCCATCGCTGTCAAAGATGGTATGATCACCTCTGCCGTTGGTAGCGATGCAGTGACACTGCAATGTGCAGCACCAAACATAGCACGTAGCGGCAACACCGGCTTCACCATCAGTTGTTCGTTCCCTGCTTCGGGTGTCACCATCTACTATACCACCGACGGTACTACCCCCACTACTTCAAGTAGCACTATCAGCTCTGGCGGTACAGTATCGTGTACGCTACCCGTTACCGTTTACGCGATGGCTGTTGCAACGAACTATAACAACTCTGACGTATCCACAGCCTACTTAAAAGAAGGCATGGATGGCGAGGGCACTGCCGGAAACCCTTATACCATCAAGTACCAACCTGACGTGGCAGACTTCGTTGAACACGCCAATACGCCAGAAGGTTCCTCATTATATTATAAGGTCATTGCCACAGAGCCTCTCGACTTCAGTGGTGCTGACCCCATCACTCAAGCCTTTAGCGGCACATTCGATGGTGGCACGCAGCCCATTACAGGCCTCACCCATCCCCTCTTCAACATCGTCGATGGTGGCGTGGTGAAAAATGTCACCCTCAAGAATGTTGCCATCAGTAGTTCTGCTGATTATGTGGGTGCTATTGCCGGCACAGCTCAGGGCTACAGCCGAATATATAACTGCGGTATTCTGCCCAACGATGCCACGTTCCCAGACGGCACCCATCCCACCGTCACTGGTGGCACCTGCGCCGGAGGCATTGTGGGCAAGCTGGATGGAGATTCTCGCGTCATCAATTGCTACAGTTATGCCGACGTCAGTGCTTCTTCTTACGCTGCAGGCATTGTAGGATATAATACCTTCGCGTCAACAACAAAAGTTACTGACGGAAAATATGCTGAGCTTAAAACGGCTGTCGTAAACTGCATGTTCTATGGCGATATCACAAGCGGCTCAAACCAATATGGCGTCTATGGCGGCACCTTGATAACCAATGATACCGACACAGGTATCAGCAGTTATAACTATTACAGAAGCGGCTCTACCTTCACGACTGGTACTGGTGAACCCTCAGAATACAACTGCTCGTTCCCAGCGGATGAGCGTTATCTCACCCAGGTGGAGTTCCACCGCAGCCTGCTTAACAGTAACCGTGAGCTCTGCGGATGGTGGGTAGGTTCCGACGTGGCGCCAAGTACCATGACCACCGACCAGGTACAAGCTATTCCCAAGGATGCTTCACTGATGTACAAATGGGTGGTTGATCCCAATCTTGCACCTTACCCAATATTGAAGCCTTTCGGAAAATATCCCTCCATTATTAACACCAACACCGGCACCCCCTGGTTCGACCGCACCAATGCCAACCCATTCGAGGGACAGCAACTCGGAACGCTTTCGGTTACTGTTAAGTCGGGCGGCTCTGCTTCGGATCAGCATTTATCCATCCCCATCACCGACATGGATACCCTGCACTACGATTTCGGCTACCGCAAGATACAGTTGCCCTATTACAACACCGTATTTGGCAACCCCGACGGTGCGACATGGACTGAAAAGTATGCCGGCAACTACACCGACCAAGTGGTGACAGGTTGGAAGATAACCGCCGTCAGTGGCGGCACACAAGGTTCATTTGTCGCTGACTGGCAGGACGGCTATAACTTTGCCGACCGTAACTGCACTGATAAGGACCTCTACAGTGTCTCGGGGCGTGTCTTCGCTCAGGGCGGCTACTATTATGTTCCTGACAATGTTACGGAAATCACCATCGAGGCCTACTGGGGTAAGGCTATATATGTGAGAAATAATGGAGGCTACTACGACAGGGTCAATATCACCTTAGGCACCACAGGCGCCGCTTTTGCTCCTGCAGGAACCCGTGACAACAATATCAATGGTGCCACCATCCAGACCACATCGATAAGAGGAACACTGACCAACAACAACATCGATGCGAAAAAGACTGTCTATGACTATGCCCTTGTACTTGTTGGCAACGTACAAGAGTCTGTTAGTAATAATAATGTCCAACATAGCAGCGATGCTACTCGCGGTTTCACTATCATGAGTGTTGACCTTGACTTCGACGAGGAACCCGACTACTGCCTCGAATGGCAACTCGGAAAAAACATGGCACGTCAGACTATCGCTCCCATACGCTTTGATTTCCTCCCCGTGGTGGAGTTGGGTATCGCGGGCAAGCTACGCGATTCACAAAATTTCTTTTCCCTTGGCTGTTACCGTTCCAAAGGACATTTCGAGGTCACAGAAACCTCTTTTATCCGCTTCGGACAGTTTGAATTCGAACTTGGAGAACGTGATGAAGGTCCTATCATTCTCAACGGCGGAATCTACGACCAGTACTGTCGAGGCCGAAATAATGAGACAAATCAACACATCAATTACGTCATCCTTGGCGGCCATATTGTCATGCCGTCGTTCACCCCTGGCGCCCACGTCAATTCCGGTGCTACATACCAAACACGTCATTGTGCCGTTAACGTTCTCGGTGGTGATTTCACCAGTTTCTACCTCACGGGCGGCTACAATGAGAAAATCAAGCCCTACGAAGACAACCCCCACTGTTATATCGATGGTGGTCGCTTTGGCACCATAGCCGCTGCATATAAGGAGGGTATCTGGGGTGATGTCACCTGGCGCATCAATCACGCTCTCATTGGCGAGTTCTACGGCGGTGGTGTCATGGCCCAGGCTACTGGAGATACTTATAAGATAGTGAAAGGGTCTATAGATGTGGTCATCGACAACAGCATTGTGGGCAAATACTGCGGCGGTCCTAAGTTCGGCGATATGGTGTCGGGAAAGACCGTTACCACCAGTGCATCCAATACTGTATTTACCCAATTCTTCGGTGCTGGCAACGGCGGAACCAACTATATGCAGTATGATAGTACCGATGCCACGGGAGCCCCTATCTCTGATTGGAGTGGTACCATCAATTCTAAATATCACGTTGGCAAGTACCGCAGTGCGGCTCAGGGCTATGAAGCCGACTATGAGCTGGAAGTAATCAACATTTCCACTGGTGATATAGCAGGTAGTGTGGTGAACCGTAGTTACTACTACTCTGCCCAGTTTGCCACCACTAACACCGGCAACGTTACGAGTACGTTGAATAATTGCACCATCAATACAAATTTCTATGGTGGTGGTTACCTTGGTGGTGTTACTGGTGATGTCACCTCCACGCTTAACAATTGCACCGTCATAGGTTCTGTCTTCGGAGCTGGCTACTCGGCTTCTGCCGGCACTGTTACCATCCACAATAATGACAAGGTTGCCCCTGTGCCAAATACTTACACTGGAATGATTAAACCTCAATCAGGCGGCACCTCCACGACTTATTACTGGACCCACGATAGTGGCTCAACCGGCAACCCCATCACGACTGGTGATGATGGTAAAAAATTTTTCTATACAGAGGTACCTCTTGACAACTTGGGTACCGTCAGTGGAGATGTCACCCTCACTATCAATGGCACTACCACCACCATAGGCGAAAGCGTCTATGGCGGTGGTGAGGAGTCCAGTGTTGGTGGCAGTGTTGTGGTCAACATGAATGGCGGCACCGTGACGGGCAGCCTCTATGGCGGCGGCGCTCTGGCGAATACGAATATCAATAATGTGACGGCAGGCTATGGCACTGACAATGAGACCATCCCTTCGACCAGCGCCAACACTACAACGGTCAACCTTCTGGGCGGAACAATATATGGCGATACATACGGCGGCGGATTGGGTCGCATTAATGTGCCTGCAGTTACGGGTGAGAAATATACTCAGGAAGAAATTGATGCCGCTCAAGAAGGCGATCCTGCCTATGGCAAGACAACGGATGACTGGAAAGTTCAACCAGTTGAAGGTGTCGAGGGAGTAGAAGCATTGGTTTACGGCGATGTCAATGTCAATCTGGGCAGCACTGATAGTTCTTCAGCAACAGCCTTCAATATCAGCTATTACTCCGGTGATCATGCCGACGTAGTGAAGAGCGGTCGTGTGTTCGGATGCAACAATCTGAATGGTTCTCCCAAGGGAACAGTGCTGGTGAAGGTCAACAAGACCGCACGGTCCGATGGCGGCGAACATGCCAAGACCATTGATGAAGATGGCAATTTCACGGCCTACAACTACGAGGTGCAAGCCGTCTATGGAGGTGGTAACCTGGCCGCCTATGATCCAATAGACCCAGTAGCTGATGGACAATTTACAGAATATACTTATTCCAAAGGAACTGTAAGTCATGACAACACCGCCAAGCCTGTTCAAGTGGTCATCGACGGTTGTGAAGAGACAAGCATCGAGTATGTCTATGGTGGCGGCAATGCTGCTCCAACTCCAGCTACTGATGTGACTGTCATCGGTTGCTTCGAGATCGGCAATGTCTTTGGCGGAGGTAACGGCAAGGACAAATATACACTCGATGGTGGCACTAATTGGAAAGACAACGATGGTGCCGATGTGGGCTATAAGGGAACAACGGAATACGGTTCCGGAGAGGCATTGGCAAGCGTGTTTGGTGGCACCGTTCACTCCATCTTTGGAGGAAGTAATACGAAGGGTGATATTCGTGTCTCGGCCGAGGCAGCCATTGATAAAGCAAGTGACTGTCCTCTTGTAGTCGATGAGATCTACGGCGGTGGCAATGAGGCTTACCTGGGAGGTGATTCGAAGATTGTGCTAGGCTGTATCGATTACCTGAAGGAGATCTATGGTGGTGCCAAGAATGCTGATATCGATGGCGACATCGAACTGACCATTACCAGTGGACATTTCGACAGAATATTTGGTGGCAATAACTTAGGCGGCGACATCTTGGGCTCTATCACGATAAACATCGAGGAGACGGGCTGTAATCCTATCACCATCGGCGAACTCTATGGTTGTGGCAATGCAGCTGCTTATACCACGCCTGAAAACAAGACCGACCCCACCATCAACATCAAATCGTTCACCAGCATCGGTCGCGTATTCGGTGGTGGACTTGGTGCAGATGCTGTCGTGACGGGTAATCCTATCGTAAACATCAACGAGGTTGTGGGTGAGAACGCAAACATGACACCTACCACTGTTTACGCAGGCACAACGAGAACACTTCCTGATGGAACAACCGTTACATTGCCCGAACATGACTCTGGCGAGATTGGAGCTATTGGCACAGTCTTTGGTGGCGGCAATGCAGCTGCCGTTCATGGCAATACGACTGTCAACGTGGGTACAAAACAAACTGTCACCTTCATTTCGGGTGATCAATCTACGAAAGACGTCGTAGGTGTCGATATCCGGGGCAACATCTATGGCGGTGGCAATGCAGCCGATGTCACTGGTTCGACCAATGTGGTAATCGGACAATAGTATAACCTTTTTGCGCCAGGATTGGTTATTCTGCGATAGAAGGATGACCATTCTTGGACAAGATTGGGTATGCTCTATTTTGCACTATGACCATTTCTGGCCAAGATTGGTTATTCTTCGTTCGCGCCATGACCATTCTTGGCTAAGATTGGTTATTCTTCGCTCGCACCATGACCATTCTTGGCTAAGATTGGTTATTCTTCGCTCGCACCATGACCATTCTTGGCTAAGATTGGTTATTCTTCGCTCGCACCATGACCATTCTTGGCCAAGATTGGGTATGCTTCAATCACGGCATGACCATTCTTGGCTAAGATTGGGTATGCTCTGATCAAAGCATGACCAATCATGGCCGAGATTGGTCATTCTGCTAATTTAGATAGCCTTTTCTCATTCCAAAACGAGAAACTTTATCTTTGTGGCAGAGAAATGAAACATTATTCATCAATTATCCCTTAAAAGGTATGCAATCACATTTCATCACATCAATCAAGAAAAGTGTTTCCGACAAAAACTATTGGCTATTAGTTTTGATTTCAGCGGGTGCTGGCATTCTCACCTACTTAATCGCTACCGCAGTTTGGTTTGTAATTTCACAAGTAAACTGGTTCGCATTTCCCGTAATTGGGTTGTTTTGTATTGTCCCATTTGTATTAGGAACAATGATTGCAACTCCATTCATAAATTCAAAGAAACCATCTGCATTCTTTTGGCTCTACATGGCCATCGCGATTTCTTTCATTGTCTTTGAGCTCATAAATACCAACTTGTCGGACCCATCAACGAGTGCCTGGATTATGGTGTTTATATTCGGGTGGTGCATTATCACGGTATTACCTGTCTATCTCCTTTATTATTGTGCGAAGAAGTTGCTTGGATGACACTATTCGAGGTGTAGTCAATAACCAATCGACAGTAATTATTTTCTGCACGAAGTGCAATTTTCTGCTGCCATTGAGGCAGCATATTTTCCGGCAGCAGAGACAGGGCTATTGAGCCCGTTGTCTCCTGCCATTTTCACAAGAATATAAAACAACAAGAAAGGTGATTTCACTATTATTTGTCTATAGACACGCAAAATTTGACATACCGACACAATGAAGCAGAAACCGCTCATACTTCTCATCATCGTCACGCTGCTGGCTATCGGATACATCGTCGTGCAGGTGCTTACACGCAGCACCACGCCGCGACGTGTGCTATTCGACCGCGACTGGTACTTTATCGAGGGTTCACACCCCGAGGCCATCCATTACGATGATATCCCACTAAGCGACACTGCACGATGGCAACGTATTTCCCTGCCCCACGACTTCGCAGCCCTGCCACGCGACCGACGAATCAACAACATTCCCGACACGATGCAGGTCATCGGTCCCTTTGCCGAAACATCGCCAGGTAAGGCAGCAACGGGTTGGACATTGGGTGGAGAAGGATGGTATGTCAAGAAGCTCCAACTTCAGAACGAACGTTACAGTATCAACAGCGACCAGCGTGTGGAACTCTACTTCGAAGGTGCCTACAACCAGACACACCTTTGGGTGAATGGTCAGGAAGTGGGCAGCAATATGTACGGCTACTCCACCTTCCGCTTCGATATCACCGACTACCTGCTACGCGATGCCAAGGGACACTTCAACGGCGAAGCCGACAACATCATCACTGTACAAGTCGTCAACGAGGGACGCAACTCTCGCTGGTATGCCGGAGCTGGCATCTATCGACACGTCTGGCTCATCATCACCGATCCCTTAAAGCTCGACAGGTGGCAGACCTTTGCACGAACTACAAATCTCAGCGGTATCAGTTCCAACCATCAGACTGCCGAGGAAGCCGAAATCTCAGTTTCGACCAACATCTCCAACATTATCACCGACGACATGCCAGGTGAAGGAATCGTACGCTACATCATCGAAATCATCGCCCCCGACGGCAACACCATCGTAGCGCAGACCGAAGACGTGGCTACCATCGAAGACAATGCTGTCGCCATCGAGAAGCAATTCAAGGTGAAGGATGTCTATCTGTGGAACTGCGAACATCCCGTCCTCTATACCCTGCGCATCAAGGCACGTCATGGCTCCAATGCCGACGAAATCAAGATTCCCATCGGCATCCGCACCATCGAATTCAGTGCCGAAAATGGCTTCCTGCTCAATGGTCGCCCCACCCTGCTGCGCGGTGCCTGTGTGCATCACGACAACGGCTTGCTCGGTGCACGTGCCTACGATCGTGCCGAACAGCGCAAGATTGAACTGCTCAGGCAGGCAGGCTTCAATGCCATTCGTGGCAGCCACAACCCGATGTCGGAATCGTTGATGAACGAGTGTGACCGGCAGGGCATGCTCGTCATCGACGAAGCCTTCGACATGTGGCACCGCACCAAGAACAAGCACGACTATCACCTCTATTTCGACAGTCTTTCGACCCACGACATGCAGACCCTCGTGTGTCGCGACCGCAACCATCCTTCGGTCATCATGTATTCCATCGGCAACGAGATACCCGAACGTGCCGACTCGCTCGGAATCGTCATCGCAGCGCGTCTGCGTTCGGCCATTCTCGACCTCGACGACACACGTCCCGTCACCATGGGCATCAACTCCATCTGGAACAAGGACCGCACCGCTCGCATCTCCATCGAACCAGCCACGCGTTCGCTCGACGTATCTGGCTACAACTATCGCGTCTGGAACTACGAGCCTGAACACCGTGAGGCTCCACGTCGCGTGATGTATGGCTCCGAAACGGTGGCTTGCGAACTGGCCTCCGACTGGCGACGTGTCGAAGACCTCCCCTGGGTCATCGGCGACTTCATCTGGACGGGCATGGACTACATCGGTGAAGCTGGTATCGCCAACTGCCTCACCAAGGACGCGCAGGAGAACGTTCACTTCTTCATGCCGTGGCCCTGGTACAACGGCTGGTGTGGCGACCTCGACCTCATCGGGCAACGCAAGCCGCAGAGCTACTACCACGACGTGGTGTGCGGCGATTATCCTGTGGCCATCAACGTCGAACCCTCGCGCAAGGGTGGCGAACGTCCCAGCATCAGCTATTGGGGATGGATGGACGAGGAGCACCAATGGTACCAGCCCGGGTGCGAAGGCGACAGCGTGCGCGTCAACGTCTATAGCCGCGACAGCCTCGTCTCGCTCTATCTCAACGACAGCCTCGTGGCCGAAGTGGCTATCAACGACACCACGTACATGGGCCACGCCATGGTGCGCTACCAGCCGGGCATGCTCCAAGCCCGCAATCACAACGACGTAAGCCTACGTCGCGGCAATGCGGCCCACTACAGCCACAGCCAGCATCGTGGCCTCAATCCCGCCACGCTCGTCACTCCAGGCCGTCCCGCGGCCCTACGTCTCACGCCTAACCGCACCACATTACGCGCCGACGGACAAGACCTCTGCTACGTTCTCATCGAATTCATCGACGCACAGGGCCGCCTCGTTCCCGAAACGGGACGCCGCATCTCCTTGCAACCCTCACCCGTACAGCAACTCGTAGGCAGCGGCAATGCTCGACCCGACGACATGGAGTCGTTCGGCAGCCTCACTCCCACCCTCTTCCGAGGGCAGGCCATGGCCATCCTCAAAGCCTCCGAAACAGCAGGTAATTCGTTGCTCAAAGTGTCATCTGATGGGTTAAAGGAGCAGTCAATCACAATAATTTGCCAATAAATTTGGACATTTCGCAGTTTTTGATTATATTTGCCGCCGAAATAGCATTTCTACTAAATGAAAAATATCCGCAATTTCTGCATCATCGCCCATATCGACCACGGCAAATCCACCCTGGCAGACCGTCTGCTGGAGTGTACAAAGACCGTGGCCGAGCGCGATATGCAGGCGCAGATTCTCGATAATATGGATCTGGAGCGCGAGCGCGGCATCACAATCAAGAGCCACGCCATCCAGATGGACTACAACTACGAACCTCGCAACGTCGATGACCCGCTCCGCATCGGCAAGCCTGCGCCCGCCGGCAAATATATCCTCAACCTCATCGACACCCCCGGCCACGTAGATTTCAGCTACGAGGTGAGCCGTTCCATTGCAGCCTGTGAAGGTGCCTTGCTCATTGTCGATGGCACCCAGGGCATACAGGCACAGACCATCTCGAACCTCTACATGGCCATCGACCATAACCTCGAGATCATCCCTATCATCAACAAGTGTGACCTCGACAGCGCCATGCCCGAACTCGTCGAGGACGAGATTGTCGAACTGCTAGGCTGCGACCGCGACGAGATACTCCGTGCCTCCGGCAAGACCGGCATGGGTGTACCCGAGATTCTCGAAGCCATCGTCGAACGCATCCCTGCCCCCACGGGCGACCCCGAAGCCCCGTTGCAGGCACTCATCTTCGATTCGGTCTATAACAGCTACAAGGGCGTCATCGGCTACTTCAAGGTCGTGAATGGCACCATCCGCAAGGGCGACAAAGTGAAGTTCGTCAGCACCGACACGGCTTACGATGCCGACGAGGTAGGCATTCTGCGCATGGACATGGAGCCGCGTGCTGAAGTAAGCTGCGGCGATGTGGGTTATATCTGCTCAGGCATCAAGACCTCGACCGAAGTACGCGTGGGCGACACCATCACCCACGTCAAGCGTCCCTGCGACAAGGCCATCGAAGGTTTCGAGGAGGTCAAGCCCATGGTCTTCGCCGGCGTCTATCCCATCGACCCCGAAGACTACGAGAACCTGCGCGCCTCGCTTGAGAAACTGCAACTCAACGATGCCTCGCTGTCGTTCGTTCCCGAATCATCGCTGGCCCTTGGCTTCGGCTTCCGATGCGGCTTCCTCGGCCTGCTCCACATGGAAATCATCCAGGAGCGACTTGGCCGCGAATTCGACATGGATGTCATCACCACCGTGCCCAACGTCTCCTACAAGGTCTTCGACAAGCATGGCGTCGAAACCGAGATACACAATCCCTCGGGCATGCCCGACGTGATGCTCATCGAGCACATCGAGGAGCCCTATATCCGCGCCACCATCATCACGCAGACCGACTACATCGGCGGCATCATGAAGCTGTGCCTCGACAAGCGTGGCGTGTTGGTCGAACAGAAATACATTTCTGGCAATCGCGTCGAGATCTATTTCGACCTGCCCCTTGGCGAGATCGTCATCGACTTCTACGACAAGCTCAAGTCCATCTCGAAGGGTTATGCGTCGTTCGACTACTACATCCACGACTTCCGTCCTTCGCGCCTCGTCAAGCTCGACATCCTGCTCAACGGCGAACCCGTCGATGCGCTCTCGACGCTCACCCATGTCGATAATGCCGTACCCTTCGGACGCCGCATGTGCGAAAAGCTCAAGGAGCTCATCCCGCGCCAGCAGTTCGACGTGGCCGTTCAGGCCGCCATCGGTGCCAAGATCATCGCACGCGAAACCATCAAGCAGGTGCGTAAGGACGTGACAGCCAAGTGCTACGGCGGCGATGTGAGCCGCAAGCGCAAGCTCCTCGAAGCACAGAAACGAGGCAAGAAGCGCATGAAGCAGATTGGTCGTGTTGAAGTACCGCAAACCGCCTTCCTCGCTGTCCTCAAACTTGATTAAGGAAATCTTTAATAATTCTTTATAATAACTATATCTATTCTACTATGATTCCCGGCTACATGCTTATCCCGTTTGTGGTAATGCTGCTTTGTATCGCCATCCTCCCGCTCACCAAGCTCGAGGAGTGGTGGGAAAGCAACCTCCACAAGCTGTACGTCTCGCTGATCTTAGGCGTACCCGTTGCCATCTGGCTTATTGCCAATGGCATGTCCCACGAGCTTGAGCACCAGATGATCTACGACTACGTGCCGTTCATTCTCCTGCTTATGGCACTCTTCGTCACCACAGGTGGCATCTGTATCAAGGGGGACCTTATTGCCACCCCCACCACCAACACCATCATCATGGCCATCGGCTTTGTACTTGCCTCATTCATGGGTACTACGGGTGCCGCAATGCTGCTCATCCGACTGCTCATCCAGACCATCTCAGAACGCAAGTATAAGGCACACACCATCCTCTTCTTCATCGCCATCGTGGCCAACTGCGGTGGTCTGCTCACCCCGCTTGGCGACCCGCCGCTCTTCCTCCTCTTCCTGAAGGGTGCCGAGTTCACATGGTTCCTTAACCTCATCCCCGAATGGGCTCTCTGCGGTGTGCTGCTGCTCGTCACCTATTACTTTGTAGATTTGCACTACTACAAGAAGGAACCGCCGGAGAATCTCCTCGCCGATAACACCAATGTGCATAAGATTGCCGTAGGCGGCAAGATCAACATCCTGTGGCTGCTCTGCGTTGTATGCTCCACGATGTTCATCAACACCAAGTACATCCCTGCCATGGGTGCTCATGATGCTCCATTCTACCTCCGTCTGCTCCGCGAATGGGTATTCATCCTCATCATCATCCTTTCGATGTGGACCACCAAGAAATCGACCCGTATCGCCAACCACTACTCGTGGGTACCTATCCTTGAGGTAGCTTGCGTCTTCGTTGGCATCTTCGCCACCATGACTCCCGCCCTCATGTTCCTCCACGACATGAAGGAATCCATTCAGCAGGTGCTTCGTGAGCCTTGGCAGTACCTCTACTGCACCGGTTCGCTCTCTGCATTCCTCGACAATGCGCCGACAGCCCTCGTCTTCAACTCCATGGCTCCCGAGAACGCTTCCATCCCGGGTCTTGCTGCCGAAGCTTTCCTCAAGGCCATCTCCGTAGGTGCCGTATTCTTCGGAGCACTCACCTACATCGGCAATGGCCCGAACTTCATGGTGAAGTCGATCGCCGAGCAGAGCGGTATCAAGATGCCATCATTCTTTGGCTACATGTTCAAGTTCTCGCTCATCGTCTGCCTCCCCATCTACATCATCGTTCAGCTCATCTGCATCTGATGACCATCGGTTTCGACCGATAATATGATACAAAACATCACCCGGCCTTCCTACTGGAAAGTCGGGTGACGTGTTTTTGGGGACCAACGTTATTATTGCAACGAGGTATTGAGTGGGAACGTTTTCTCAAAAGCGATGCCCGAAGCATAGACACCTTTGACGGTAATGTCGCGGTCAATGGCATCTCTTTTGAACAAAACTCGCACGCCCTTGGGCTCTATTGCTTCGATGATGAAGCCGCCCTGTATCGACCAGCTGCACTCCTTCACGTTGTCGGGATGTTCGAGATAGAACAACTGTGCATCCGAAAAGTCATGTCTTAAGGCAACAGGCTGTCCTATCATCTCATCGACAAAGAAAGCATTCATCTTCTCGAAGAACTCCTCATGCAGTTCGTTCAGCGCTTTGGTGTCGTCGTTGCGCACCAACGTATGCTTGTGGATGTTGTAGGTATGCAGTTCCGAACGCTTGCCGATCTGTTTGGCCTCAGCATCGACACACGACGAGCCATAGACCACGGGCATCACCTTCTTGGCCAGATAGCCTCCCGCCCAACTTCCACCAGGCATCTCTCGAAGCATCTCCTTCACCAAAGGCTCGAAGGGAATGCCTACACCGTAGGGGACCACAGGATCATATTTTCCATGGAAAGAGATGATTGCCGTAGGCGACGACTTCAATATCTCGGGGTCGAGCACAGCACCCCACATATTACCCACAGCGCGAACAGTGAATGGCTCGTCGTAGGCAGGCGTGACAGGGATAGCCGTAAGCGGTCCCAACTCAGCAGCCACCTCCTTCATCGATTCGGGGATGTTCGCGTCGTTCATGAATGCCGCGTTCAGCGCCGCGATGGCACCGGCGCTGCAACCTGCCAGGAAAATCTTATCGGGGTCAATCCTGAATTCCTCCCGATGCGAAAGCATGAAGCGGATGGCAGCATTAACGTCTTGCAGGGCGCTGTAGGCAGCCTCCGAAACAGTAGAAGAGAATAGGTTGAATCCCATGCGGTAATTGATCGAAACAGCTACATAGCCGCACGCGGCAAACTTCTCGCACCAACGGAGCGAAGCATCGTCGGCCTTGTCACCCGAGAAGAAGGCACCCTCATGAATCATGACGAGCAGTGGGCGCAGTGGAGTCCCCTCCTTGTCGTCCGGAGCATAGACATCGAGGCGGAGCGACAGTTCCTGTTGTTCGTTTCTGACAAGCTCCTCCAGCTTATCAATCACAATCCTACCATAGTTTCCCGAATTGTCGTAGGGATAGGAAGACCAGAAACCCTTCGCCTTGCCATACTCCACCTCGCGCTTGGTGACAATGGTGCAATGCGGCTTCAGATAATCCGCGCCCTCGGTGATGGACTTTTGTGCAGGATTGGTGTAGCGTGTCAGCGTGCATCGTGTGCGATCAAGACCCTCGCCCTCCACGTAGGTTCTGCCGAATCGCTTCGAAACCTCCACACGATGCTCTTCGGCGTAGAGTTTTCCCCTATCGACATACAAGATACCATGACTTCCCACTCCATCGGGCACAAAATAGCCGGTGAAGTGTTGTGCCGTACATGTCTGAACATCATTCCGCACATAATTAGGGTGCTCGCGGCACGAAGCGAGCAGCAGGCACAAAGCAGAAAGCAGAGAAAACAATCTATACATCGTTTGCATCAATGACCGTCAGACAATCTGATAGTTGCCGAATTTATCGCTGCAAAAGTACGGATTTTTTTGGAAACAACCAAGAGAATTTGAAAATTTCTTTGTGTTATTAGCCATTTCTTGTTTTCAATCAATATGTGACTGGGAATGAACTATTGTTCCGACACAAACGACCAGAGCAGGATCTGCTTCTCCTCTCCCTTAATCAGCTTCTCCAGATAATTCATTCCTTTTGAAGAGACTGTGATACAACCCAAGCAGCATTTGGGTTGCAGGGGGATGTATTCGCGCCAGCAGTTCGTATCGACCCACTTGGCACGATGTATCATCAGGCCACGGCCGTAGGCTGTATGGTTTGCAACGTCCAGCCCCTTGATACGGAAACCTCGCTTGTTACGCGTTCCATGAACCTTCGTCACGGCAAAATGCCCGAGGGAAGAACATTTGCTGCCTGGCAAATTGCTGAATACAGGCTTCTCTGCCGTGCTACCCTTGCCGGGACCATGCATCGTATAAGTTTTATATACGACTTTCTCCTTCTCGAACGACCACACGAAAACCCTGGGCGTGCCGCTGGGAATGCTGTAATCGACGAAGATACAGTAGCGGTCATTCAGATTCCTCACCCTTGCATAATCCTTTGCCTCGATAGCACATTTGCCAAGAAACTCCGTATAATCATCACCCAATCGGGCATTCGGATCCTGACAAACATAGTATTTGTAACCCCAATAACCAAAGAAGCCGACAACAGCAGCCAATGCTACAACAAAAACCAATTTGAACAAAAACTTTATTCCTTTCATACCAAATCATTTTTTCGATTATATGTGTTGAATTGGTGCAAAAGGTAAACAATCAACAGGTGTATCTTCACAGATTCACCTGTCACAATGTGTCCAATAAAAATATCTCTACAAAACAAAAACCTAAAAACACGAATCATAGTCTTGCCTCGGGCACGATCTGACCGTCGAGCAGGTTGATGATGCGCTGGGCAAAGCCGGCATCACGCTGCGAGTGAGTTACCATGACGATGGTCGTGCCCTCGTTGTTGAGCTGGGTGAGCAGCTGCATCACTTCGAGGCCGTTCTTCGAGTCGAGGTTACCCGTGGGCTCGTCGGCGAGGATGAGCTTCGGATTCATCACCACGGCACGGGCAATAGCCACACGCTGCTGCTGGCCACCGCTGAGCTGCTGCGGATAGTGCTTGGCACGATGGCTCAGTTCGAGGCGGCGCAGGATTTCGACCACACGCTCGCGACGTTCCTTCTGGGGCACTCCAATATATTTGAGGGGCAGTTCGATGTTCTCCTCGACGTTCAGTTCGTCGATGAGGTTGAAGCTCTGGAACACGAAGCCGATCTTTCCCTTGCGGACCGAGGTGCGCTGGCTCTCCTTCAGGTGTCCCACCTCTTCGCCATCGAGCACGTAGCTGCCCGAAGTGGGATTGTCAAGCAGTCCCATGATATTGAGCAACGTGGACTTGCCGCAGCCGCTGGGGCCCATGATGGCCACAAACTCGCCCTGTTCAACACTCAGACATACGCCATCGAGCGCCACTGTCTCAACCTCTTCCGTACGGAAGATCTTCGTAAGATTCTCAATCTTGATCATAATCGTATATCAATTAACAATGAATATTTAACAATTAACAATTAGCTTTTATTCAGTCTTGATGCTATTGATGGGATTCTCAGTAGCTGCACGCCAACCTTGCATGGCGGCAGTAAGGAGGGTGACAAGGCTCACAAGCAGCAATGCCGCCGGGAAGAGCCACCAATGAATTGTAGTGCGCTCATTGAAATTCTCGAGCCACTGGCTACCCATATACCAAGCCAAAGGTACTGCGATGACAAAGGCTATAAGCAGGAGCTGCGCATATCGGTTTGTCAACAACCTTACAATCTGTCCCTCGGTGGAACCGAAGACCTTGCGGATGCCAATCTCCTTGCGACGATATTCTATTTCGAACATCGTCAGGCAGAACACACCGATGAGCGTGATGATGAGACAAATGATGCTGAAGACAATCACCTGTCGAATGAAGCGGAACTCGTCCTGATAGAGCTGCTCCAACTGCTCGTCGAGGAAATGGACCTCCACGGCGCTCCCGTCTCCCATCTCGACGAGTTTGTCGCGAATCAGCTGACGCAGGCTCACCTTGTCGGTTCCGGCAGCAAGGCGTACGTTCAGCGTACCCAACCGATCGCCCCAACTGGCATAACGTTCACCCATGATGACGAAGGCTACAGGATCAGTCGCACGGTCCTGATGGATGCTGGCATAACGTATGTTCTCGCACACGCCGATCACAGGCAGATCTCCCTCCAACAGTTCCTTATCCATCTCCACCCAATTCCAGCGCTTACGCGCTGCCTCGTTGATGATGTAGCAGTCGCTGTCATGTTCATTGAAGTCGCGTCCCTCGATGACCTCGATACCCATGGTACGCAGGTAGTGATAATCCACGGGCATACTAGTGAACGAAACACTCTTGTCGCCATGTGCTCGGCCCCATCCCATATAAGAGGTAGAACTGCCCAACGCGAAAGCTGAATAACTGACGTCCTCCACGCCTCCCATACCGAGCAGTTCGGTACGGATGGCATCCTTCTTCTTGAGCAATTCCTGCGGAAGAGTGGCATAGCAGAGTTCGTCTTTGTCAAAACCATAATCTGAATGGTATATGTAACGGCTTTGGAGCATAAGGATGCCGATATAGGTGACGAGCACTAGACTGATGGTAATCTGCAGACCCACCAGTAGGGTGCGCAATCGTCTTCCACGCGGTGTCAGGCCAAAGGCTCCCTTCAATGCCATGGCGGGCTGGAACGAAGTGACGAACCATGCAGGATAGGATCCTGCCACAATACCTGTGACCAGAGCGACCAAAGCAGTCAACCCCAAGAGCGACAAATGAGCCCGCGGCTCGATGCTACCTTGTACCAGCGTGGTGATGACAGTCCATTGGGTGAGCAAATAGACGATAAACATTCCAAGCAGGAACGCCAGGAGGGCAATAACCACTGTTTCACCTATGAGACCTAGCCGCAGACTCGTCAGTGAGCTGCCCAGCACACGGCGTGTGTTGACTCCCTTCACGCGCATCGGACTCTCAGCCAATGTGAAATTGAGGAAGTTGATGGCAGCCACCAGTACGACAAGGATGCAAGCCCATATCAGGATGAGGTGCACGATACGATTGCCTCGGTCTCCGCTATCCGTACCCGAGAAGTAGGTCTCGGTGAGAGGAGTGACGCGGAAGTTGTGCTGGCCAAGCATACTGTCCAAACGTTGATCGATCGCGGCACGTTCCTCAGGAGTGGCATTGTTAAACTCTTCGGCATTCTCTGCCAAAACCTTTTTGCGAAATAACGACTTAACTTTATCACAGAACTCCTTTCTGAAGGCATCCACATCGGTCGTCTCATGGAGTTGCAGATAGCCCTTGTAGCTCCACTCGCTGAAGTCGTGCTGGCCATCCTCGCCCAATGACGTATAGATCATATTACCCACACAGCAGTTGTCGGGGAAATCCTGATAGACACCCATGATAAGCAAGCTGTCCTTTCCGTTCCAAAGGTGGTGGCCGGCAGCCATCGTGGTACCCAGGAAGCGCTGGGCCAACGAGGCAGGGATGATGACACCCTGGTCGGTATCATCCTTCCAGTTTAATTTGCCATCGAGGCAAACGGCACCGAATGGTTCCAATGAGGTCTCTTTGCGCGTCCTGCACCAATCGCAAACTACCGAAGTTGAACCCATATAGAATTCGGACTTTTGGTTCCAATATGCGAACATGGTTCCCGACTCCACCTCTGGCATTTCCATCATCATCTCGAGCAGAGGCACGCAGCAGTTGGTATTCCAGGGTGCCCCATTCATCATCGTCTCCACACGCATTATCCGTTCTGCATGCGGGATACCACGATTGTAGCTGGCGCTGTACTCCACCTGCGTCAGAAACAGATAGAGGGCGGCAAAGGCCACCGCCAGTCCCACTAGGTTCAGGAGCGTTGCAGTCTTGAACCGACGAGCCATATACAATATGTTTCTAAGTACATCCATAATCTATTTCGTTTTTCTGCCACAAAGATACGCCAAACAATTCATTCCACCAAGACTTTTGCCCCCCTCGAAGGCCGATTGTCTAAATTTTATACAGCATTGTGTCTAAAAATTTGACACGCATGAAGCAGCAAACTCCAAATAAGATGTAAGCAGCCCTTGAATTGCCATTTATTGTTTACATATTCCACGTTTCCGCACAAAAGAGAGGAACAATCTGAAGAATAATACATATAATGGTTTAGAATTAAACGATTATTACTATATTTGCACCGTAAAAATTCAAAATAAAACTATTATGGATGATATTTATATGTTTTCTGATTCCACTATCCTTCGTAGGATTGGGGAGAAACTGAAGACAATCAGACTTAAGCAGAACATCACCCAGCAAAGCCTGTCGGAAGCCGCCGACGTGTCGCTTTCCTCCATCAAGAAGATTGAGAAGGGAGAGATAGGCTCGTTTGACTCGCTGCTGAGGGTGATGCGAATATTGGGACGGCTCGAAGTCCTTCAACCACTTGTGGAAGAAGAGCAACTGAGTCCGAACGAATACTACAAACTCGTTCAGTCGTCGAAGACAAACGTTCGAAAGCGGGCAGCAGGGAAATTGAACAACACCAATAAAGAGGTTTCGACATGGTAGATGTAGCTATGGCAACCATGTTCGGCTATCCCGTCGGGACTTTCCGATGGGACGAACAATACGGTATTGTCCGATTTGAATATGACAGCAGTTTCGTGAAGCGAGGGATAGAACCCTCACCCATCATGATGCCTGTGCGTGAAGGGCGTGTTTATGCCTTCTCCAATCTCGACAGGGAGACCTTCAGGGGATTGCCGGGGATGTTGGCCGATTCCCTCCCCGACACCTACGGTCGTGCCTTGTTCGACCGATGGCTTGCCTTGACGGGCAGAACAAGCAGCAATCCCATTGAAACCCTATGCTTCTTGGGCAAACGCTGCATGGGAGCCTTGGAGTTTGAACCTGCAATCGATATTGACTACGACACACATGCCAGGTTTGAGATCGATTCCCTGGTCAATGTGGCAAAAGAGGCACTGAGCGAGAAAACCTCGTTCGGCACGAATCTGAATGATGACAAGAAAAAGGCCATCGCAGAGATACTTCGTCTGGGCACTTCTGCAGGAGGTCAGCGCGCCAAGGCCATCATTGCTTACAACCATGATACAGGTGAAATACGATCAGGTCAGGTGGAGGCTCCTGCCGGTTTCGACTACTACCTCATCAAATTGGATGGCGTAACGGCAAAAGCGGGGTTCAAGGCGACAGAGAACTTCGGTCGTCTGGAATACTCCTTCTACAAGTTGGCAAAGGCTTGCGGCATCGAAATGTCCGAGTGTTCGCTTATTGAAGAAAACGGACGGGCACATTTCCTAACGAAACGCTTCGACAGGAAAGACGGCAGGAAGATTCACATGCAAACGCTTTGCGGCATCGCCCATTATGACTATCGGCTGCATCGGGCCTATTCTTACGAACAGGCATTCAATGTCATGCGCGCGTTACGTCTGTCCTACTCGGAGGCTACGGAAATGTTCCGACGCATGGTTTTCAACGTCGTGGTGCGCAATCAGGATGATCACACCAAGAATATCTCGTTCCTGATGGGAGAAGATGGCAGGTGGCGGCTGTCTCCCGCTTACGATATGGGATATGCCTATAACCCTAAAGGCGGCTGGACGGCGACACATCAGATGTCAATCAACGGCAAGTATGACAATCTTGGCCGTCAAGACCTGATGGAGTTTGCGAGCCATAACAACATAAAGGAAGCCGCATCAATTATAGATGAGGTATGCGAGGCCGCATCGCATTGGCCGGCTCTTGCCAAGGAAAATGAGGTTCCAGCATCTATGATAGAAGCAATTCGTACAGATATGCTATTGAACCTGTAATCCTTTTTAAAACCCTCAAAGCCATACAATGATTCGGGCGAAATCATCCTACCGGCTGGAAGATTTCGCCCGAATCATTGGGGAGTTATGTAGAACGAATCACTTTACAGCAAGCAACTCGTGGAAGTAGATGGGTTGCCCGATCAGAGTAATTTCCCAAGCCAGCTGGTAGGCATCGCCGCCATGATTGCGGAGGAAGCAGCTGATGTTCGAGGCAGAATAGTCGGGCAGAAGCGAGTAGGTCATCATTTCGCTGGCATCGTCGAAAGCATCGTTATTCTGGTTCCAACGGCTGTACTCAACGCTGTAGAGGTCGTCGGTGAGCGTGTAGGACAGACGTCCGGTGCATTGCCAAGCGTTGTTGCGCCAAACATAGGTGGTACGGCTGAGCAACATGCCATCGGCAGCATATTCATATTGGTACTGGCAGGAAGGCTTCAGGTCGATATCACCATTCAAGCGTACGTTCTTCTTATATACATACATTGTGGTGATGTAGTCGTTGTCGTCGCAAACCACGTTGTAGGCGTACTGGCCTTCGTTCGAAGTAGCTACTGACAGATAGGCGTTATTCACGATGTCGGAGGTAATCACTTGTGCAGTCGAGGTCATTGCTACGAGGCACATCATTGCGGAAAGAGCTAAAGTTTTCATAATCGTATTTTTTAATTGTTTGTTTTTTGCCCATTTGACGAACGAAACATCCATTTTGCTACAGCGCTCGGAAAAATTTAATGTTTTTTCACAAAGCCATGTGATGCATTTCGTTTTTTGTTGGTGCAAAGATAGGGACATTTTTCCGCAGATGCATAATACCGGCAATATTGTCATTCATTCCTATTTGTTCTTCCATTTGTCATTTGCAACCTTGTCATATTGCTACTATCATCTCCAAATAATAAAAAACGTGCTGAAGAACCCAAAGGTTTTCAACACGATCGGAATAATAATATGATAATGTGTGTGTAATGGGACTTAATCGAAGGGTCGTGAAAAACCTATTCGGTCTTAATGCCTTCGATGGGATTCCGAGTGGCGATTCTGATAGCTTGGCCCAGAATAGACAGGATGACTACCAACATCGTGATGATGGCAGAAAGCAGGATGACCAGCCACGGGAAGTCGATGCGATTATAGAAGTCCTGCAAGTAATAGTTCATCGCCTTCACACAAAGCGGGACAGCCAACACAATGGCGACAAGCGACAGTAGGATGAAACGTCTCGAAAGTTTCCAAACCGACCCACGCACCGAAGCACCCATGATCTTGCCGATTGCAATCGATTTGCTGTGCTGCTCGCTGTAGTTGACCGACATGGCAAAGAGACCGAGCGCAGAAATCAGAATCGAAAGGAACATGAAGCACAGGACAAACTGCATCGTGTGGCGCTCCTGAGTCAAAGCATCACGCATCGAATCGTCATAATACGAGCAGTTCAATTCCTGGGAGTATCCCTTGAGCTGACGCATAACATCCTTACAGGTTTTCCTCACCGCAGCCAAGGCCTCGTCCTTATCCCCTCTGACCTTTACGAGTTGGCTCCAATAATATCCATCCGCACCGAGCAACTGGATCACATTGTGTGAGTCCTCGAATCGGGGAACGTAGTTGCCCATTCCGCTCCGATAATTCTCGACAATGCCGCAGATTCTGTAACGGGCCTTCTTGCTATTCGTCTCCTTATCCCTGGTTTCGATCGAAGGGTGTTCGGCAGAGATATTGTAGCGGCTTTGCGTTTCGCGATCCACCCAGCACATGCTGTCTGTGGGCGCGGCGAACTGCTCAACAACCTTGAAGCCCAGTAGCCGGAAAGAGGTGGTATCCATCGACGTATAATTGATCCATGACGTGTTGCCCTCCTCGTCGTGCAACCCATTGAATGAGGTCCTGTAGGGCAGGTTAGCCGCCAGGCCCACGGCATCTACCTGGGGCAATGCGAGCAGACGCTGGCGCAGTATGTCCTGAATTTCAAAGGTAAAACCTAAATCAAAGGCCGAAACGGCAATCAGGTCATTCGGCCGATACCCCAAAGGCAGGGACAGTAGATGATTCAGTTGCAAGCTCATTGTCATCGCCACGGCAATCAGCACCATGCTGATCATGTTTTGCACGACGATGAACACTCTGCCGAACAACATCTTGCTACGGAACTGGAAAGCGCCCTTCACTACGTCCAAAGGTTTGAACTGGAGCACCAACAAGGCAGGCAGGAGGCTGGAGATGAGCGAAAGAAGCAGCAGGGCAATGACCGACCAGAAAACCATCTGGAAATCTGGAATGAGTGGGATGCTCGTCGAAAGCCATTCCTCAAACAGCGGCTTGAACAAATAGGCCACGAAATAGCCCAAAAGGAAACAAGTTGCGGTGAAGAGAAAAGCCTCGCTGAAATAGCGGAAGAGCACGCCACGAGTCTGCTCGCCCAATACGCGGCGCATCGTCATCTCCTTCGCCCGCTTGCCCGTCAAGGCGACGGTGAGATTCACGTAGTTGAGGCATGCCGAGACGAGTAGGATGAGAGCTACAAGCAGGAGCACTTCGACGAGGGTCCTGTTGCCCTTCTTTACCTTGCTATAGCTTTCGTGCGCTTCGTCGAAGTATATTTTGTCGAACCGCGTGAGTGATGAACCCCACATCGCTGCTCCCTTGCTTCCATCACGGGCATAGAACTCGCCCCAATAATCCACGTACTTGTCTAACAACTTGTCGGCCAAAGTCTGGGGATCCGTACCAGGCTTCAGGGTCAGGAACGTCATCGTATTGCCGAAGTTGTCCATCGAGCGGTACAGGTCGTAGGCTCGTTTGATGCTGAAGAAGAGGTCATTTTCAACGAACAAATCCCTTCGTCCGAAATCCTCCAACACGCCACAGACGGTATAGACGTCATCCCTCACCTTCAGTTGTTTACCGATGGCATCCTCGCCAGCAAAGGCTTTTCGAGCGAATGCTTCAGAGACTATCACGTCAAGGTCATTGGTCAGCACCTGCCGCCGGTCACACCCCCTGAGCTCATAGTCGAACATCTGAAAGAAGGTGGAATCAATATAGGCGGAGGTCGCTCTGTAGTAATCTTCACCTATCACCACGTCCTGCTCATTGCCATTGGCTATTCGCGTCCAAGCATCAATCTCTGGAAATGAGTAAGCATTCGGTAAACCCCGTATTGCCATTGTGAAATCTTTGTCGTACCTTTGCCGCGCCAAAATATACGTTTAAGCTATTGTATTATCATGACGTGGACTAAAGACGATTTCGACAAGATTTATTCCCGCTACCTTGAGAGCGGGCTTAGCGTGAGGAGCTTCTGCTTCAACGAAGGGATCAACGAGAGCCGCTTCTTCTATTGGAAGAGGCGCACCATCAGCAATCCCGGACTGGGGCTTCAGACACCGGAGGGGACCTTCATCCCCGTGAATGTGGCACAGCATGACGGCAGGATCACGATGCGGAGCAAGGCCGGCACGGGCAACGGGAAGGCGGCCACGGGCCGCATGTGCGAGATATGCTACCCCAACGGGGTGGTGGTGCGCATGAGCGGTGATATGCCCCTGGAGGTCTATCGCGCACTCGTACTGATGAACTGACCCGGCCATGTTCTCGCTGAGTGATGCCAACCGCTTCTTCCTCTATCCCTTCCCGACCGACATGCGCAAGAGCTTCGACTCGCTGAGCGGCATCGTGAGGAACCGGATGGGGATGAACGTGATGGAGGGCGACGCCTTCATC
>JAFZBE010000031.1 GCA_017561935.1 Bacteroidales bacterium
AGAGGGGTTTGAGGGGTTAAGAGGGGTTAAGAGAGGTTCGAGGGGTTAAGAGGGGTTTGAGGGGTTCGAAACTATCAAACCATTCAAACCATTCAAACCATTCAAACCTTTTCTCAAAGCGTGACTTCAATCTCGGGGATGAGCTGGTCGGAGGGGAGCTTGAGGGTGTAGAGGCTGGCTTCGAGGTTGCGGATGAGGAGGCGCTTGCCGTCGTTGGGAGCATAGCAGAAGCCCTCGGCGAAGACGACGCGCTTGTTGACCTCGTCGAGACGGAGGTGGCAGATGAATGGGCCTGCCATCATGCCGTTGCGCATACGCCACATGCCGCGCAACTCGCCGACGTACTTGCCGCCGAGGTTGAGGGCCTTGTATTCGGGCAGGACGACGTTGCGGTTGGTCTCCATGTGCTGGGTGGAGTCGGAGCCTTCGATGTTGGCGCCCATGACGGAGTCGCGCACGGCAACAGCGCCTTCGAGGGTGAAGATGTTCTGGTCGGTGTAGGGCACGCTATAGACGACGAGGTAGCTCTGCTTGCTGGCAAAGTTGTCGGTGCACCAGAAGAAGGTGCTGTCCTTGGCGGGCTTGCAGGTGACATCCATAGCGCGTGGGATGTAGAGCGAAGCGTTCTGCAAGCGCATCAGGCGGTCCTGCTGTTTGATGAGGTGCTCCTTGGTGATGACCTTGATGCGGCGGTTCATCTCGTTCTTGACATAGACCTGACGGAGCTGATCCTGTATCTGGGGCAGGTAGTCGGCCAGCGACTCGATGGTCTTGGCGTGCATGCGGACGATGACCTGATGGTCGGCGTATGGGTCGCGTTCGAGGGTGACGACAGGCTGCTCACCGTTGGTGGGATTGATATCGACGATGGCGACATTGGCCACGATGCGAATGACCTGCGATGCGAAGTTCTCGGGGGTGAGGTGACGCACACGGAAGTATTCGTCGCCATTGGGTGTGCCCTCCATGGGGAATTCGAAGATGGCGTGGAGGGTATCGTTGAGGGCGGTCTCGCGCAGGGCCTCTTCCATGACGAGGTAGAGGTCGTAGGGCGTGCCGGAGGAATCGGGCTTGAGGGCTCGTTCGAGACTGTTTTTGTAACTGCTCAGTGAGAGGAGCATGAGGGCGGAGAGGAGGAAAAGAAGCTTTTTCATATATGAGGGGGTTAAGAGGGGCGCTGGCTCAAGGTGAAGAAGGAGAAGTGAACGGCGCCGTAGGTGCGGACTTCCTGGAAATTTGGATGGGAGGAGAAGTCGTTGTCCTTGCCGTGTTCGAGGATGAAGATGCCATCGGGGGCGAGCCAGGATGTGAGGCCAAAGGGGGTGATCCAGGAAGGACGGAGGACGAGGTCGGGGAGCTTGTCGAGTTTGGGAAGGTCGTAGGGCGGATCGGCGAAGACGATGTCGAAGGGCTGATCGGAAGAACCGCTGAAATCGTGAGCCATGGTGGGTGGCGAACTGAGATAACGAAAGACGTCGCCACGAATGAGCTGATGACGGAACGCAGAGACCTTGAGCTGGGTGGCGACCTGCTGGATGAACTTCTGCTGCTGACGTCCCTTCTCGACGCTGACGACGAAGCTGGCACCGCGGCTGAGCAGTTCGAAGCTGATGCTGCCCGTGCCGCTGAAGAGGTCGAGCGCCCGGCAATCCTCCAGTTCGATGCGATTCTGGAGGATGTTGAACAGCGCCTGCTTGGCCAGGTCGGTGGTGGGCCTGGCATCGAGGTCACGGGGCGGGTCGAAGCGGCGTCCGCCATATCTGCCTGTAATGATCTTCACTTTCTTGTTGGTTCATAAACACGAATTATCATGAATTGACATGAATTTTTCAGCTTGAAAAAGAGTTGGCTTAATTAATGATAATTATATGATAATTCGTGTTCTAAGATTAATATTGCAGGAGGGTTTGCTTGATGAAGGGGCGCAAATCCTGATGGAGCTGTGAGGCAGGGTTGCCTTTGCCGAGGATGAGCAGGTGGTCGTTGAGCTGGTCGAGGCCTTCGCGGATCCAGGTGTTGAGCACGTAGTAACGGCGGTTGTCGGCCTGCGAGGTGCGATAGACATTGACGAGCGCCAGCTGCCCGAGGCGGAAGAGGGCAACCTGGAGGAACTGTTCGTCGGTGCGCACCACGAGGGTGTTGCCGCTGGTTGCACGTGCCCCTTCGAGAAGGAGGGTGGCCAGATGGTGCTCGAAATGGAGTTCGCCGAAGTTGCGCTCAAGGAAGAGGTAGAGCGAACGGTCGATGCCGAAGCAGAGGGTGACTTGCTGACCGGAGGGCAGCATGAGGGGTTGCAGCAGGACCTGTTCGGCCTCGGGTGCCTCGGTGAACGTGGTGCGGTACATCGACGCAGCCAGCTCGAACTCGGTGTCGGGCGGGAGCACGACGACGCGTGAGGAATGGATCTGGACGGTCAGGTCGAGCGGTGCCTCACTCTCGGGCAGCGCTTCGAGGACGGCCTCATGGAGTCGCTGCTGGAAGTCGGGGCCAGGCGACACCTCGTGGAAGGGCGCCTCGTCGAACTGTGCGGACGTGGCGTCGGGGCAGTCAATAAATGAAAAACCATCCGGCGCAAACCGGATGGTCACATTGTCCTTTGTCATTGTGAGGATTACTCCCAGTTACCGGCATTGTTGTTAGCCACAGTAGCATCGCCAACCATCATGCCAGGATATTTGTCAAGTTCCTTACGGTCAACAATCTTGTTGGAGAGTTCCTGCTCGTTGAGATCGCCGAGGTAGGACTCGTAAGGAATCTTGGCCTCGAACAGCGGCATCTCGAAACCGGAAGCGGAAACCTGTGTGCCGGTAGCGAGGAGGATGGTGTCCTTGGCTTGGCCCTCATAGAACTGAGGAATGAAGCGGAGCTCGTCGATGTTGAAGTCGGGACGGCTCAATGCTGAATCCTTCTCGAGGACGGAAACGTAGATGGAGTCACGGCTGAACTTTGCTTTGCTCAAACCGAATTCTGCGATCTGCTTGGCATACTTTTTGGGGTCCTGGAGGTAAGTCCAAGCCTTCTGCTCGTTCAGGCCGGCCTGAAGTTGCTCGTCGGTGAGGGTACCGATCTTCTGGACGATGGCAATCTTGTCGTTCTTGGCGAAGTTGACGAGCTGGTCCCAAGAGGAAGCATATACGTGATACTTCTTCTGATACTCTTCCTGAAGGGTACGTACGTCCTTCAAACGCTGGATAACAACTGCATCGCGCTTAGCGACCTCGTGATTGAACTGAATAGGGATCATCAGGGACTGATAGCACATGACGACCAAAAGGATTGCTGCGGCAGCAAGGAGAATGTTAAGTAAAGTTTTCATGATGTTATGTATGGATATTATTTTTTTGGACTGTGAAGGAATTTAGTCATTTTGTGCTGCAAATATAAACAACTTTTTTCAATTTTGTATATCTTTGTACCGAAAAAATTCAAAAAAAGTATGATATTTTCCTTTTTTGGGCAAAAAATGGCCGAAAAATTGCAATTTTCGCCCAATAAATTGCAAAAAGAGGCGATGAACTTGCTCGGAGAGTTCATTTTCGGCAGTGCCCGGAGTGATCGGATTTTCGTTTTGAAGGGCTATGCGGGCACCGGAAAGACATCGCTCGTGGGTGCGCTCGTGAAGGTGCTCGACGAGGCGAAGATGCCCGTGCAGCTGATGGCTCCGACGGGGCGCGCCGCGAAGGTGTTTGCCTCGATGGCCGGACATCCGGCGTTCACGATCCACAAGACGATCTATCGACAGCACAGGTTCAATGTCGAGATGGAGGGCTTCGAACTGACAGAGAACCGGCGGACAGGCGTGCTCTTTATCTGCGATGAGGCGTCGATGATCTCGACGCTCAACGAGGGTTCGCCCTTCGGCACAGGGAATCTGCTTGACGACCTCATCGAGTATGTGTATGGGCCGGAGGGCTGCAAGCTGCTGCTGGTGGGCGATGGTGCCCAGTTGCCGCCAGTGGGGCAGAGGCTAAGCCCAGCGCTCGATATCGGCAACCTGCAAGGGTATGGACTGGAGGTGGTGACGACAGAGCTGACGGAAGTGGCCCGCCAGCAAATGACGTCGGGCATCCTCTACAATGCCACCGTCTTGAGGAACACTTTGATGAAGGGAATGGAGGCTCCGGCGGAGAGCGAAACTGCCAAACGCCTGTTCCGACTGCCTACTATATATTATAAGATGTATCCCGACATGCATCGCATCGACGGCTATGAGCTGCTCGACTGCCTGGGATCGAGCTACAGCAAGGAGGGTTTGGACGACACGATCATCATCACCCGTTCGAATGCACGGGCCAACAGGTTCAACCTAGGCGTGAGGAACCAGATACTGGGCCGCGAGGAGGAACTGACGGCGGGTGACCGACTGCTGGTGGTGAAGAACAACTACTATTGGGGGAAGGAGTTCGACCAACTGCCGTTCATTGCCAATGGCGACGTGGTGACGGTGAACCGCGTGCGTTCGGTGATCAGCCTCTACGGGTTCCGCTTTGCCAAGGTGGCCATCACCTTGCCCGACTACGACATCGACACCGAGGTGATCATCATGCTCGACACGCTGACCGTGGATGGGCCGAACCTGCCCATGGATCAGCAGCAGAAACTCTTCGAAGCCGTGGCCCAGGATTATCCGGAATGCCGCAACCAGCGTGACCTCTTCAAGGCTGTGAAGGAGAATCCCTACTTCAATGCCCTGCAGGTGAAATATGCCTATTGCGTGACGTGTCACAAGAGCCAGGGCGGACAGTGGCAGGACGTCTATCTGGACCTGGGTTATATCAACCCCGAGCATCTGGGACCTGACTTTTATCGCTGGTTATACACGGCGTTCACACGTGCCCGCAAGAGCCTGTATTTGGTGAATATGAGTGACGAAATGTGTGATATATGCTGAAAAACATATTTTTTTGGCACTTTTTCGACTAAAAATTTGGCACATAAAGTAAAAAGATGTATTTTTGCTCCGTAATATTCACCCTAATAAAATTATATAAGAATGAAGGTTCTCAAGTTCGGTGGAACGTCAGTCGGAACGGCTGAGCGTATCAAGAATGTTGCTCAACTCATTGTCGAGGATGGCGAGCCCAAGTTTGTGGTGCTCTCAGCCATGTCGGGAACGACCAATACGCTCCTTGAGATTTCGGGTTACTATCGTCTGCAAAATTCTGTGGGCGCCAGTGAGGTGATCGTTCGTCTGGAGCAGAAGTATATGGATGTGATCAGGGAGCTCTACACCCAAGAGGAATTTGCGAAGGTGGCCAGGCAGGTCATCAAGGGCATCTTCGAATACATCCGTTCGTTTGCCAACCGTCCGTTCACGATCTACGAGGAGAAGTGCATCGTGGCACAGGGCGAACTGATGTCAACCAACCTTATGAACCTCTACCTTAGGCAGCAGGGTGTGAAGGTGAGCTTCCTGCAGGCGCTCGATTTCATGCGCATCGACAAGAACGCTGAGCCCGACTTCCAGTATATCGAGGAGCACCTCAGGGAGCTGATGCGTGCAGCTGGTGAGCAGGAGGTGTATATCACCCAGGGCTTCATCTGCCGCAATGCCTACGGCGACATCGACAATCTGCTGCGCGGCGGGTCGGACTACTCGGCTTCGATCATCGGTGCAGCCATCCGAGCCGAGGAGATACAGATCTGGACCGACATCGACGGCATGCACAACAATGATCCCCGTATGGTGGCCCACACCAAGCCGGTGCGTCAGCTCAACTTCGACGAGGCTGCCGAGTTGGCTTATTTTGGTGCGAAGATCCTGCATCCAACCTGCATAACCCCAGCCCGCATGTACAACATCCCCGTGCGACTGCTCAATACGATGGACCCGAAGGCTGCCGGCACGCTGGTGAGCAACGAGACCGAGCTCAACAAGATCAAGGCGATTGCCGCCAAGGACGGCATCACTTCGATTCGAATCAAGTCGAGCCGCATGTTGCTGGCCTACGGCTTCTTGCGTCAGGTGTTTGAGATCTTCGAACACTACAAGACTGCCATCGACCTCATCACCACCTCGGAGGTGGGCGTCTCGCTGACCATCGACCGCGACAAGCACCTCGACGAGATCGTGAACGACCTGAAGAAGTTCGGTTCGGTATCGGTCGATAAGGATATGGTCATCATCTGCGTGGTGGGCGATATGCGTTGGGACAACCTCGGCTTCGAGTCGAAGGTGGTTGAGGCGTTGCGCGATGTGCCGGTCCGCATGATCTCGTACGGCGGCTCGAACTACAACATCTCGGTGCTCGTCCGCAAGGACGACAAGGTGAGGGCCCTGCAGGCACTCAGCGCCGCACTTTTCTAAATACGGTTCATGGTTAACGGTTAACGGTTCATGGTTAATGGTTAACGGTTAATTGCTAATTGCTCTTCGATTATCCCATTGATGAAATTTCCTGTAGAACAATTCGAGGGTGTTCAGACCCCGTTCTATTATTATGACAAGGAACTGCTGCAACAGACGCTGGACGTGATCAATCGCGAAGCGTCACGTTATGCGGGTTTCCATGTGCATTACGCCGTCAAGGCGAATGTCGATCCCACGGTGCTTGCCATGGTCAATGCATCTGGTCTGGGTTGCGACTGCGTGAGCGGCGGAGAAGTGAAGGCCTGTCTGGACGCGGGATTCCCGGCCTCGAAGATCGTGTTTGCCGGTGTCGGCAAAGCCGATTGGGAGATCAACCTGGCCCTCGATGCCGACATTGCCTGCTTCAATGTGGAGTCGGCGCCTGAGCTGGACGTGCTCAATGAGCTGGCAGGAGCGAAGGGCAAGGTGGCAAGGGTGGCTCTGCGTGTCAATCCGAACGTGGATGCCCACACCCACAAGTACATCACTACGGGCCTTTCGGAGAACAAGTTCGGCATTGCGATGAATATGCTCGACATGATCGTGCATCATGCCCAATTGTTGCCGAACATCAGTTTCGAGGGACTGCACTTCCACATCGGCAGCCAGATACTTGACATGAAGCCTTTCGAGATGCTGTGCCACCGCGTCAACCAGCTGTCGGAGGAGCTTGAGGCAAAGGGCGTGAGGATGAAGACGATCAACGTGGGAGGCGGATTGGGCTGCGACTATGTGAACCCCGACGAGCACCCTATCCCGGATTTTGCCTCCTATTTCAAGATCTTCGCCGATCACCTTGCCTTGCGTCGCGGACAGGAGCTGCATTTCGAGCTGGGGCGCAGCGTGGTTTGCCAATGTGGGGCGTTGATTAGCCGCGTGCTCTACGTGAAGGAGGGCAACAACAAGAAATTCGTCATCCTCGATGCCGGCATGTCGGACCTGATACGTCCTGCGCTGTACCAGGCACACCACAACATCGAGAACATCACGGCTGCTCCCGATGGCCCGAAGGAAAAATACGATGTCGTTGGCCCAATCTGCGAAAGTTCGGACACTTTCGGAGAAGACGAGCTGCTGCCTGTCACACGGCGTGGCGATCTGGTGGCTCTGCGAAGTGCGGGTGCCTACGGACAGATCATGGCATCGAACTATAACTGCCGTCGTATCCCTGCGTCGCTCGTCCTTTGAAAAGAAAAAGTCGTTTCGGCTTTGTTGCTATGCGAAAAGTATTCAGCCTGATCATATTGGTCGTGTCGCTGATGGGGCTGCAGGCCCAGATCATCGATCACACCTCACTGCTTCCCGATGACCTGCTCGTTGGAGATACTGTCGTGACCAATATGCCTGCTCAGGTGAACCGCTATGTGGAACTGCCGAAGGACGTGCTCGACTCGATAGCTGCCGTCGAAGACAGCATCGCCATCGCCGACTCGATAGCAGCTGTGCTCGACTCGATAGCCGTGAGGGATTCTATAGCGCACGCCAGGGCTGAGATCCGCAAGCATTGGAAACCCGTGCCGCCATATATGCGGCAGGCGGTCTATCGTTCGTGGCGCCGCAGTCATCCGACGTTGCCAGGGGAGGTTCCCTACAGGACTCGTTCCCGCTCGGCACGCTTGATGGCCGACACTTTGCGCCGCGCTGTGGACAACATGCCCCTCGATACGTCGAACGTGGATATGCTCTACCTCTACGACATGCGACTGCCGCTCATCAGTTCGGGTGAGGTGCCCAACGACTCGACGCTGAAGCTGCACGAGTTGGTGCAGCGGAACGAAAACAGCTATTTCGACGAAGAGTTGCCGATCGCGCATTTCAGCGAAGAATATGATCGGCAGCAACGTAACGAGCAGCAGCGCCACATCGTGCGCTACAACTATGCCATGCAGAATCCGCGCCGTTTCCGCTATGCACGCCGTCAGTTCGAGGTGCCTACGTCGGCGAGCCACACCATCGATTCGCGAGCCACAGTGCATGAGACACGCATTGCCGATGACCTCGACATCGACTTCAGCCAGGCCAGCCTCCTGGATTTCGGACAGAGCGTGGTCATCAAGGCCGACAAATGGCATTGGAAGGGCGACCATACGCTGACGATGCAGCAGACGGCTTTGTCGGACAACTGGTACAAGAGCGGCGACAACAACATGTCGCTGTCGGGCGACCAGAAGATCACTGTGACGCGTTATGACGAGGAGCAGATCACGACGTTCGAGACCATTCTCGACCTGAAGCTCTCGGGCTATTACACCAAGGCTGATACCGTCCACCGGATGAGGGTGAACGACAACGAGTTCACGCTTACCTCCAAATATGGTTACAAGGCTTGGAAGAAATGGTACTATACGGGCCAGCTCTATGCCAAGACACCCATCTTCGACTATTATGCGACCAATTCGAAGGTCTGCAAATCGACATTCCTTTCACCTCTCGAATTGAACATCTCGTTAGGTGTGGATTTTAAATACACATCGCCCAACAAGCGATTCGTCTATTCGTTGCTGCTGGCACCTTTGTCGTACGACATGAAGTATGTGCGCGACGATAGGGTGAGTGTCACGCAGTTCGGTATCGACGAGGGGGATAGGACGATGAACAGTTTCGGTTCGTCGCTTACCACCAAGTTCGACTGGAAGATAAGCGATGACGTGTCGTGGAGTTCGCGCCTCTACTACTTCACCTCCTACAGCATGCTGAAGGTAGAGTATGAGAATACGATCGATTTCAAGGTCAGCCGTTTCTTCACGTGCAGGTTCTATGCTTATCCGCGATTCGACGATTCGCGCGACCGCAAGCGGGAGATCAAGGAAATGATGACCATCGGCTTCAGTTACCGATGGTAAAAACGTAATCTATAGATATACACATATAAACTAACCAAGGTATTATTACGTTATGGCAGAAACAGACATTAGGCGCGGGTTACAGGATTTCTGGGGCTTGCTCGACGATGATCAGCGACAGGTAATCTGTAACAGGGCTATCGTTCAATTCTACAGCAAGAACGAATCCCTGTATAAGGTAGGCGAGGATTCAACTTATCTGGTTTGTGTGTTGACCGGACACATCAAGCTTGAAAAACTGGGTGTCGGTGGACGCATGCAGATCACCCGAATGTTCGGTCCAGGCGAGAACTTCGGCTATCGCAGTTACTTCGCTCGTCAGGATCATCATACCGAAGCTGTGGCCATGGTGCCTACTCAGGTGGCGCTTGTCCCGATGGAACTGATTGAGAAAATCTGCATGATGAATGCGCAGCTTGCCATGTACTTTGTCCGCAATCTTGCCACCGACCTTGGTACCAGTGACGAGCGAACAATCACTTTGACACAGAAGCATATTCGCGGACGTCTGGCCGAGTCGATCACTATGCTCATTGATAAGTATGGCTTCGAGGCTGATGGCATGACCATCAATGCCGCACTGCCCCGCGAAGACTTGGCAGCCCTGTCGAATATGACCACATCGAATGCTATTCGCACCCTCGGTTCGCTGGTTGCCGATGGAATCCTTCAAGTCGAAGGCCGTCGCATCCGCGTGCTCAACCCCGAGAAGCTCAAGCACATCAATGCCAACGGGTAACCCCTCAAACCTTTCAAACTCCTCAAACCCCTCAACCCCATGATCAGAAAGATCCTTATTGCCAATCGTGGCGAGATAGCTATCCGAGTGATGCGTGCCTGCTATGAGATGGGCATTCGCTCGGTGGCCGTCTTCAGCGAAGCTGACCGCACCAGTCGCCACGTACTCTATGCCAACGAGGCGGAGTGCATCGGCCCGGCCCCTTCGATCGAGAGCTACCTCTCGGTCGATAAGATCATCGAGGTGGCCAAGAAACACAAGGTCGATGCCATTCATCCAGGGTACGGATTCTTGAGCGAGAATGCTGAGTTCGCACGCCGTTGCGAAGCCGAGGGCATCATCTTCATCGGTCCCAATCCGCAGACGATGATCGACATGGGCGACAAGATTCAGGCACGTCGTCACATGATTGCCGCAGGTGTTCCCGTGGTGCCAGGCACACAGGACCAGCTCAATTCGCCCGAGGAGGCTGTGGGTGTCTGCAAGGCTATCGGCTTCCCCGTGATGATCAAGGCGTCGATGGGTGGTGGAGGCAAGGGCATGCGCCTGGTGCATCGTGTCGAAGACGTAGTGGAGGCTTACAATGCCTGCAAGTCGGAGGCGATGTCGGGTTTCGGCGACGATACCGTCTATATCGAGAAGTTTGTGGAGGGACCACATCATATCGAGTTCCAGATCATGGGCGACAAGCACGGCAACGTGGTGCACTTGGGTGACCGTGAGTGTTCGGTGCAACGCCGTCATCAGAAGGTTGTCGAGGAGTCGCCTTCGCCCTTCCTCGATCCCGAGCTTCGCAAGAAGATGGGAGCGGCTGCCGTAGCTGCGGCCAAGGCTGTAGGATATGTGGGCGCAGGTACCATCGAGTTCCTTGTCGATAAGTACAAGAACTTCTACTTCCTTGAGATGAATACCCGTCTGCAGGTCGAGCATCCTGTTACCGAGGAGGTGGTAGGCCTCGACCTCGTGAAGCAGCAGATCCTCATCGCCGACGGACAGGAGCTGACCATCAAGCAGGAGGACGTGCATCAGCGCGGACATGCCATCGAGTGTCGCATCTGTGCCGAAGATACCGAGAACAACTTCCGTCCGGCTCCAGGCATCATCAGCCGCCTCGTCGAGCCTCATGGCCCCGGCATCCGTATCGATTCGGCCGTGTATGAAGGTTATGAGATTCCGATGTACTACGACCCGATGATCGGCAAACTCATCGTCTGGGCCACACGTCGTCAATATGCCATCGAACGTATGCGTCGCGCTCTGTACGAATACAAGGTAGCTGGCCTGGTGACCAACATACGCTACCTGCGCCGTATCATCGATGTGCCGCAGTTCAAGGAGGGCAATTACGACACTTCGTTCATCGAGGTGAATCAGGAGCGTCTGCGTCCGCGTCCTGGCTTCAAGAACGATTCGGAGGACATGGCCATCATTGCCGCCTATATCGACTACCTCATGAACTACGAGGAGAACAAACCCGACAACCTGAGCGAGAATTCAAGTGCACTCAACCGCTGGCGCGCCTTCGGCCTGCAGAAGGGAGTGCTGAGGGTATAGGCACGCTAGATACTCTAGAAACTCTAGACAATCTAGAAACTCTAGACAATAGATAAAAAACTATGGAAATACAAATCGGTAACCGACTCGCCGAAGTGACCCTCTTGAGCAAGGAGGGCAACAACGTTTCGATCGAGATCGACGGCAAGATCTACCATGTCGATATCTGCATGTTTGCCAACGGACAGGTGTCGATACTCAACAATGGCCTTTCCTACGATGCCACGCTCATCAAGGGCGATACGGGCAAGCATTACCGCGTGGCGCTTAACTATTCGAACTACGAGATCGACATGCTCGATTCTCAGGCCAAGTACATGCGTATGCGCAAGAAGAACGACCTGGAGAAGCAGGCCGACAAGATCAAGGCACCTATGCCTTGCAAGATTGTCAAGGTCTATGTCGAACCGGGACAGCAACTCGAGGCCGGCGATATCGTGCTCACCATTGAGGCCATGAAGATGCAGTCGAATATCTCGGTGTCGGAGGCCTGTACGGTGCTCGAGGTCAAGTGTGCGGAGAATGATTCGGTGATGGCCGAGCAGGTGCTGGTGTCGCTGAAGCTCGACTAAGGGTTCATGGTTAATGGTTAAGGGTTCAAGGTTAAGGGTTAATAAACAATGGAACATAAGAAATTGAACGTTCGTGAACGAATAGATATTCTCCTCGACAGGGGTACGTTCTGCGAGGTGGACAAATATGTGAAGCATCATTGTACCAACTTCGGCATGGAGAACAAGCGCGTGGCCGGCGATGGCGTGGTATGCGGCTTTGGCAAGATCGACGGTCGTCTGGTCTTCGTCTATGCTTTCGACTTTGCCGTGCTGGGTGGTTCACTTAGCGCTGCCAATGCTGCCAAGATTGCCAAGGTGCAGGACGCAGCCTTACGCAATGGTGCACCTATCATTGGTCTCAACGATTCGGGTGGCGCACGCATCCAGGAGGGTATTGAGTCTCTTTCGGGCTTCGGCGATATCTTCTATCGCAATGTGATGGCATCGGGCGTCATTCCGCAGATCTCGGCCATCATGGGCCCATGTGCAGGCGGCAGCTGCTATTCACCGGCACTCACCGACTTCATCCTGATGGTGCGCGACGAGGCACAGATGTTCATCACTGGGCCGAATGTGGTCAAGCAGGTGACACAGGAGGAATGTGACAAGGAGAGCCTTGGAGGTGCTGACGTACACTCCACCAAGTCGGGTGTCTGCCAATTTGTGTGCGAGAGTGATGAGGAGTGTCTGATGACTATCCGCGAGCTCATCGGCTTCCTGCCCAACAACAACATGGAGGATGCACCTGCCTTTCCACAGACCGACGAAGTGACACGTCAGGTACACGAGCTCGAAGGCGTAGTGCCCACCGACCCCAACATCCCCTACAACATCAAGGACATCATCGAGCCTGTGTGCGATCATCAGTATTTCTTCGAGATTGCGCCCAACTTCGCCAAGAATATCGTGATCGGCTTTGGCCGCATGGCAGGCCGCACGGTAGGCTTCATCGCTAATCAGCCACAGGTGCTGGCTGGGGCGTTGGATATCGATGCTTCGGAGAAGGGGGCACGTTTCGTGCGTTTCTGCGACTGCTTCAACATCCCCATCATCGCCATCGAGGACGTGCCGGGCTTCATGCCTGGCGTAAACCAGGAGCATGGTGGTATCATTCGTCATGGTGCGAAGCTGCTCTATGCCTTTGCCGAGGCTACTGTGCCGAAGATTACGCTTATCACCCGCAAGGCCTACGGCGGTGCCTACATCGTGATGAACTGCAAGCAGCTCGGTGCAGATGTCAACCTCGCTTACGAGAGTGCCGAAATTGCAGTGATGGGTGCCAAGGGTGCCGTGTCGATACTTTATCGCAAAGAGACGCCTGAGCAGCAGGCCGAGCGCATCAAGGAGTATGAAGCGAAGTTCAATAACCCCTATTGCGCCGCCGAACTCGGTTTCATCGACGACATCATTGCACCTGCCGATACCCGCAAGGCGCTCATACAGGCCCTCGATTGCTGCAGGAACAAGAATAAGTCCAATCCACCCAAGAAGCATGGCAATATGCCTGTCTGAGCTTTTGTGCAATGACGTTTGAAGAGATCCTCGCCAAGCAGGGCAAGCTTGTCTATACCAATGTGGGCACGAGCATGATGCCTTTGCTGCGTCAGCATCGTGACCTGCTGATTATTGCTCCCAAGCCCGAGGGGCGGCTCAAGATGTGGGATGTCCCCCTTTACCGAAGGGACAATGGACAGTACGTCATGCATCGTGTGCTGTGGGTGCGCAAGAATGACTACATTCTGTGCGGCGACAACCAGTGGCATCCCGAGACGGGCATACAGGACCGCCACATCATCGGCATACTTGAGACAGTGACACGTGATGGCAAGGAACTTCATGTGCGTGCCACCAAGGAACATCCCAACGTTCCACTGAAGTACAAGCTCTATGTCTTCCTATGGTGTTTCTTTTTCCCCATCCGTGCGGTTCTGGTGTTTTTCCATACCAAATGGATGATTTACAAATACCGCAAAACCATAAAACAAAAGCAATGAAACTGAAATACAATTTTGCCATTCAAGAGGTGACCGACTTCTGGGCTGCTGTGCCAGTGGGCAAGGATGCCAAGAGGTATCGCGGCGTGATGAGCCTCAACGAGAGTGCCAAGGACATGATGGAGTTCCTGCGTGAGGACATCACCGAGGAGGAACTTGTCCAGAAGATGCTTGCCGAGTATGATGTGCCCGAAGAGCAGCTTCGTCAGGACGTGGCCGACCTCATCCAGAAACTCCGCGAAGCAGAAGTTTTGGACGAATAAAAGAACCTTTCAGAACCTTTCGAACCTTTCAGAACCTTTTGAACCCATGCCCTCCGGGACCTATCTTTTCGCCGAAATACCCGTTCGCATCTTTTCGCTCTACGAAGAGGTGCAGGTGATGTGTGCCGATTATCGCACGGAGCTGGAGCCGGAGGTCATTGTCACCACGACTGCCGAGGAGATTGCCGAGGAGGATAAGCTGAGCGACGAGCAACGCCAACTTGAAGGCCTGCCGCCCTGCAAGTTCACAACGGCTTATCTTGAGACGTTGACCGTCTATCGCAAGATTGCTTTGGCCTTCATGCAGCGCAACGTTCTTCTGATGCATGGTTCGGTCATCGCTGTCGATGGCGAGGCGTATATGTTCACAGCACTCAGTGGAACGGGCAAGAGCACACATGTGCGGCTTTGGCGCAAACTGTTTGGACAGCGTGCCGTGATGGTCAACGACGACAAGCCGCTGGTGAGGATAGGAGAGGGGCGCCCCATCGTCTATGGCACACCATGGGATGGCAAGCATCATCTCAGCAACAACATCGCCGTGCTACTCAAGGCCATCGTCATCTTGAAACGTGGCGAGGAGAACGAGATCCATGCAATCACGGTCCAGGAGGCTTTCCCAACCCTTTTGCAGCAATCGTTCCGTACGGAGGACCCGATGGTGACGATTCGCACGATGCAGCTTTTGAGTTCGCTTTCCAAGCAGGTTGGGCTCTACGAACTGCACTGTAACATGAATCCCGATGCTGCCGAGGTCGCCTATCGCGGCATGAACGATGAGTTTTGATAAAGAAACACGAATTGCCTAAAGATAAGAAACACGAATTGCCATATAATTATCATTAATTGTTTATGATCCCTGGCCCAATAAAAATTTATGGACATTCGTGATAATTCGTGTTTTAAAAAGCTATTTGAATAGCAAAAACTATGTTGAAGCAACTACGTTATTTTTACGAACAAAGCAAAGGATTCCGTCTCAGGCTCCTCTTGAGTCTGACGCTTGGTTTCTTGAGCATCGTGTTCGGTCTGCTGTTCATCTACATCAGCAAGTGTATTGTCGATATCGCGACAAGCAAGCTGGACGCCGACCTGTGGACCTATGTCGGCATTCTCGCCTTCATGCTGTTCATGCGTCTGGCACTGCGAGGCATCAACTTATGGGTGAACGGGCGCGTTAGCCAGGGCCTGGTCAATGCCATGCGAAGCAGGCTTTTCGATGATGTGCTCAACAGTCCTTGGCATGGGCGTGAAGACCGCAAGTCGGGCGATGTGATGAGCCGCATTGGCGAAGACTTGCGTGTCGTGGTGGAATGTATCACCCGTGATATCCCCGATGTATTTTTGGCAACGTTCCAGTTGCTTGCCGCCTCGTGGTTCCTCTTCAGCCTGCAGCCTCGATTGCTGTGGATCGTGCTCGTCATCGTCCCTGTGGCCATCGTGCTCACCAAAATCTATTACAAGACGATGCGCCGGCTCACCAAGCAGATACGTCGCGAAGAGGCCGACATACAGAGCCACATCCAGGAGTCGGTCGAGAACCGCCCGCTGCTGCTCTCGTTGCGTCGCACGGGACTGATGATCGAGCGCCTTGTCACACGTCAGGAACACCTCTTCGGCACGTTCTCGCGTCGTCTGCGTTTCTCGATCAGCACACGTCTGCTTATCTCCTGCGGATTCATGATCGGATATTACACGGCCTTCGTTTGGTCGGCTTACGGCATCATGATAGGCACGGTGACCTATGGTATGATGACGGCCCTGCTGCAGCTCGTCGGACAAGTTCAGAGCCCGATTCTCAACCTCTCGGCCCTTTTCCCGGCCATTGTGAAGGCCACTACGGCAGGTGAACGTCTGCAGGAACTCGAGAATCCCGACCCGACCTATAATAAAAAGGAGAAAAAGGAACGGCCTGCATCAAGCGAAATCATGGGCCTGCAGCTTCAGGATGTTTCCTATCGCTATCCCGATGGCGACCATGACGTGCTTCATTCTTTTACCTATACCTTTGCCCCAGCTACCAGCACTGCCATTGTGGGCCCGACGGGCAGCGGCAAGAGCACCTTGGTGCGTATCCTCCTCGGCTTGCTTCGTCCCACGGGAGGAACCGTGTGCCTCGTCGATCCGAAAGGCAATGCACTTCCTCTGGAAGCCGACGAATATGCCATTGCGTATGTTCCGCAGGGCAACAGCCTTTTGAGTGGAACGATTCGCGACAACCTGCAGCTTGGTAAGTTGGATGCTACAGAAGAGGAGATGCGTGATGCCTTGGCACTTGCCAGCGCCCTGTTTGTCTATGACCTGCCGCGCGGGCTTGACACCCTGTGCGGCGAGAAGGGTAGCGGCCTTTCCGAAGGGCAGGCCCAGCGTATAGCCATTGCCCGAGCCTTGCTCCAGCCAGGTTCCATCCTGATAATGGACGAGGCATCGTCGGCCCTCGACCCCAATACCGAGCGCCAGATTCTTGAAGAGTTGCAGCGCCAGGAACTGCACAAGACGTTGGTATGGGTCACCCACCACATGGTGGTTCGCGACTATATGCAGCATTGTGTCGTCGTCGATGAGGACATTTGAGGCCATTTAATTTCATTTTTCACCCCCAAATGTTACGATTTTTCACTTTTTTGTGTAAAAAGTCTTAAAAATATTTGGAACCGATTGATTTATGTTATATCTTTGCACTCGTCTTTGTGCTAAAATGGTTCATACAAGTGATAGCTTTAAAAAAGTGCTTATGAGAAAACTTTTACTCTCTTTGGTGGCTTGTGCCATCACCTTCTTATCTTTTAATTTCTCCAAGGCAGAAGGACAGTTGTTCCTGAGCTATTGTGACGGACTGATCGCTACGAGCAGTTCGGGCACCATTGCAGGCCAGAGCGGTACGAATGCCACGATTGGAGAGGTGATTCGTATTCCTGGTTCGTTGCTTGCAGCTTATAAGGGCCTTCAGATTGCGGCTGTGCGTGCCGGTCTTCCCGACGCATCGGCTTATCCTGATGCACTCACTGGCTGGATTGCTGCCAGTCAGGAAGGCGAACGTCTTGCTACAGGCACTCTTTCGGCTCCCGTCAAGGGCTGGAACGAAATCAGGCTGGATCAGGCCTACACCGTTACCGGCAATGAGGAGGAATTGTGGATTGGCTTCGAGTTCGTGCAGAGCAAGAAGCTCAACGTCATCTCGTTCGCTGGCGAGACCAGCGTCGATGGCTGTTGGGTCGTGAAGAACGCCAAGTACTATGATTTCTCAAGCCGTGGCTATGGTTCCCTTTCGGTAGAAGGTGTTGTGGAGGGTGACAACATTCCCCAGCACAATCTGACTATTGCTTCGGCATCGACAGCCTATACCATGACTCATCTCGGTGAGCCTATCAAGACCAATGTGCGCATCGTCAACAATGCCACTGTTGCTGCCGTGAAGCCTGTCCTCGAGTTCAGCCTCAACGGCAATCCGGTTTATACATACGAATATCCCGGCACACTCAACTACCGCGACAAGAAAGATCTGCGTCTCGACGTGCCTACGGAGAGCATTGCCGAGGAAGGCGAAGTGACGATGGATATCCGTCTGAAGTGGGCCGATGGCTCAGCTGACGAATATGAGGCCGACAACGAGTATAGCCTCACTACCACCCTCAGCAAGGATGTTTATCTGCGCGTGATGGTAGCTGAGGAGGCTACGGGTGCATGGTGCGGATATTGTGTGCGCGGTTTGGTAGGCATGGCCTATATGCGCGAACATTATCCCGACACATTCATCGGTATCGGTGTACACAATGGCGATGAGTATGTGGTTAATGCGTATGACAACTGGATGCGCGGGTGGATTGATGGTTATCCGAGTGCTGTGGTCAATCGTGCCAAGGTGATTGACCCCAACAGTTCAGAAATGGAGCAGAATCTCAACAACATGTACCCGTTCTGCGATATCAACATGAAACTTGCTGCGAAGTTGGGCGACAATAACAAGGTGAAATATTCCGTCGAGCTTACTTCATTGACCAATCAGACCGATGCCCAATACAATATTGCGTTCGTCGTGCTTGAAGACAAGCTTCCCATCACTCAGACGAATTACTATGCGGGTGGCAGCCTTGGCCCAATGGGTGGTTTCGAAGATCTTCCACGTTCTGCCGAAATCGAGATTGACGATGTGGCACGCGCCATTTATCCTTCAGTTTCGGGTTCGAGCACACTCGTTCCTTCGCAGCTCAATCGCGGCGAAGTCTATACCATCGAATACGAGGCTAACCTCCCAACCATCGCCAATGGCAACAACGTCTGGGCTGCTGTTCTCCTGACCAATCGTGCCAGCAGTGAGATCGTGCAGGCCGCCAAGGTTGCCAGCATCGAGGGCCTGGCTATGGGTATCGAGCAGGTGAGCCGTGATGCCGAGACGGGCATCGAGACACTTTATGACCTCCAGGGTCGTCGCATCAGCGGCAACGCAACAGGTATTATCATTCGCAACGGCCGCATCAGCTTCCAGCGCTGAGCGGTCGGGCGAATGCCCAAACAAGATCCTTAGTTTCACATTACTTTTTTTTAACCACTAATTATTAACATTTTCTATGAAGAAACTTTTACTTCTCGTAGCTGCTGCAACATTGACGTTGGGCGCTACTGCTGCGACTCCAAAGATCGCAACACCTGCCAAGAAATCGCATGAGGCTGTTCAGGAACTCAAGCTCAGCAAGGACCTTGGTGCTCAGATGATGTCTTTCGACAAAGTGGCTACTTCTGGTGCCCTTCGTGCCAAGAGTGCTGTGACCCCTGAAGGAACTCCTCAGACCTACATCTTCTCTGACTATTATTACAGCGGCGTTCCGGTTTCTGTATCTTTCAGCGAGGATGGTGCAAGTGTTTACTTCTCCAACATGTTCCCCTACGTCTTTGATGATGAAGTGGCTTGGGTAAAGGGCATTGTTTCGACCGATGGCACCAGCGTCACGATTTCTAATGATCCCATTGCTGAACTGGAGGCTACTGATGGTGTGTACAATGTTTATCCAATGGAGATGATTGTGGATGAAGAAGGCAATATTACAGGTGTGAAGGATCTTGTTTTTGCCAAGAACGAAGAAGGCAGAATCTATATCGAAGATGATTATGCTGCCCCCACTCGATACATCGGCCTTTGCGCACTTGATGATGCCGGCTCTTTCCTGGGCTTTTTCGATTATACCTTGATCATATCTTATGATCCCTATACTGGACCAACTGAAGTCGTAGAGCTTCCCGAAGGTGCACAGCCTGAGGATTATGTATATATCTATTATGCCGCTGGCCTCTTTGGCGCATATCAGGATATCCAGGGTGGACAGGTATATGTTGATGGCAACGATGTTTATATGAACCTCCTTACCTGTGGTTATGAGGCTTGGGTGAAGGGTACAAAGGACGGCAATACCGTTACTTTCCCTGGTGGCCAGTTCGTTAACCTGGGCGCATTCCTCACTTATCAGCCATTCTATACCGACGGTACTACTGATGAGGAAGGTTATCTCTACATTTATCCTTGTGACTATGTGATGACTTATGATCCAGAGTCCAACACCTATGTTACTGCAGAGGTAGAGGGCAAGGACCTTTATTGCGGTCTGAATACTCCCGATGGAAGCCTTTATACTTATTCGTTTGATTATACTGTAGGTAAACCTGTTGAGGGTGCTGCTGTTCCTGCTGATCCTTACGATCTCGATATCTATTATAGCGACTACTACGAGCAGTATGTCCTCTCTTACTATCTTGATCCATTCGATGTGGATGGTAGGATCCTCAATACCAACAACCTTGCCTACTACATCTATCTGGATGATGAGATCTATACCCTTACTCCTGAGGTATTCAGCGCTCTGACCGAGGAGATGACACTCATTCCTTACGACTTCACCGATAACTGGGATATCTCTGCTGGCATTCTCTATGTAGCTGAGCCTCTCCTGACTTCTCTTGGTGTTCAGGCTGTCTATACTGTAGGCGAAGAGGTTAACTACTCGAACGTAGTCAGCATTGACCTGGAGGGCAATGTATATACCACTCCTGCTCCACAGCTCAATCCTGATGCCCTCAGCAATGTGAACGCTAAGCAGATCACCAGCATCGCTATCTACGATGCCGAGGGTCGCAAGCTTGAGGCAGCTCAGAAGGGCGTGAATATCGTTAAGATGATTGCTTCTGACGGCACCGTGAAGGCTGTCAAGATGTACAAGAAATAAGCCTAACAACCAAAAAACAAGGAAAAATTGATATTTTTCTGAAGTTTTTCAATTTTCGCGGCGAAGGTATCGAAATATTTCGTATCTTTGCCGCGATTCCTTATGTTACTGGTCTGCCCTTGCGGGCTAACGTATATTTTTTTCACACCTAATTACTATTTCCTATGAAGAAACTTTTACTTCTTGTAGCTGCCGCAACGCTGACGTTGGGTGCTACCGCTTCGACTCCACAAGTGGCCCTTCAGGCCCAAAAGACCCCTGCGCCTTCCAATGTGCTGGAACTTCGCCAGAACATTGTCGAAAAGAACTTCGATGCTACCAATCTTTTCAGGAATGAGAACAGCGCAGGAGCTCTCCGTGCCAAGGCTGCCACGGCTTTTGTGACCCCCGAGGGCACACCTAAACCCTACGTATTGAACGACAAGTACTATTCGGAAGTACCTGTAAGCGTCTCGATGAGCGATGATGGCACCAAGGTCTTCTTCTCCAACTTGTTCCCATACAAGTTTGCCGACGAAGTGGCTTGGGCGCAGGCCAATGTTTCGGAAGATGGCAAGAGCATCACTTTCCCGATCGATCTCCCCATCGCCGAGCTCACCACAAGCTCTGGTCAAACCTATTTGGTTTATCCTGTTGAGATGCTTACCGATGAAGCTGGTTATGTGAAATCCATTAAGGAACTGGTGCTCGTGAAGGATGGTGACCGCTATTATATCGACGACGATTTCGAACATCCAACTCGTTATATCGGCCTTGCTCCCAAGGGTGAAAATGGTGAGTATATTGGTCATTTCGACAGCACGCAGAAGCTGGCTTTCTATCCATACGAGGGCAGCGTCGATCTTGTAGAGCTTCCTGAGGGTGCTGAGCCGACTGTATGCAGCTATTACTTCAACCTCTCTTCGGAGGGAACATATACTGGCAAGCAGGGCCTGGTTTACACTGATGGCAATGATGTGTATATGAACATGCTTGCCGCAGGCATGGAGGCATGGGTGAAGGGCACCAAGGAAGGCAACACCGTTACCTTCAAGGGCGGCCAGTATCTTGGCAAGGGTGAATACTACTTCTACTTCCAGCCATTCTTCGCCGATGGCACCCTCGATGAGGAAGGTTATCTTATTCCCCAGCCAGGTGATTACAAGATGATTTACGACCCCGAGACCGATACCTACACCGCTTATTCCGATAAGGATAATTACTATTTCGTGGGTGTTTACATCTCGTCAGGTAAGCGCTATGAGTATGCTTACAATTATGTTGTAGAGCCGTTCACAGGTTATAAGCCCGCTATCCCTGCTGATGCACGCGACCTTGAAATTTCAGACATGTATTATGCTTATTACGGAGCGTACCTGTTCTTCTACAAAATCGATCCGCTTGATGTCGATGGCAAGACCCTCAATCCCGAGTTCCTCAGCTATTACATTTATGTGGATGATGAGATCTACAGCTTCTCACCTGAGGTTTATACGAGACTTACCGAAAAAATGGAACTCATTCCTTACGGCTTCGCTGAGGAATGGGATTTCTGGGGCGACTATTGCTACCTCTATGAGAATCTCTTCGAGAAAGTTGGCATCCAAACGGTTTATACAGTCGATGGTACGACTACTTACTCGAATGTAGTAAGCGTTGACCTCGAAGGCAACACTTATACCATGCCTGCTCCACAGTGGGAACCTACAGGGCTTAACAACGTGAAAACTGTTACTTGCGTAGAGATCTACGACGCACAGGGCCGCAAGCTCGAGACTGCTCAGCCCGGCGTGAATGTTGTGAAGATGGTTGCAGCCGATGGTAGCGTGAAGACCGTCAAGATGTATAAGAAGTAAATTTGGTTCATGGTTCATGATTCATGGTTAAGGGTTTATTTGTGCAAAAATACTAACATTTATTGACCAAAAACCTGCAAACCTGAGAATTATTTCACCAGATTCTGAATTTTTCCCCCTATCGCGGCGAAGGTATCGAAATTTTTCGTATCTTTGCCGCGCTTTTTTGTGTTGAAATAGGATGGCCTTTGTAAGCTGACCTGCACAAGAAGCGCAATACAAATCATAAACTATATAGAAATTTGTAATTCTATGATCAAAATCACTTTTCCCGACCAGTCGGTAAGGGAGTTCGAGGATGGCGTAACGCCACTCCAGGTGGCTGAGGCAATCAGCCCGCGTTTTGCACAGGATGTACTCGTAGCCAAGGTGGGCGACGAGATGTGGGACATGACACGCCCCATCACAGCCGATGCAACCATCAATTTCTACAAATGGGATTCCGACGAAGGCAAGCATGCCTTCTGGCATTCGTCGGCCCACCTGCTCGCTGAGGCGCTGCAGGAGCTTTATCCCGGCATTCAGTTCGGCATTGGCCCCGCCATCGAGAACGGCTTCTACTACGACGTTGTGCCTGCCAATGGCGAGAACATCAAGGAGGCCGACTTCCCCAAGATCGAGAAGAAGATGCTTGAGCTGGCCCGCGAGAAGCAGGCCATCGTGCGCCGTGACGTGCCCAAGGACGAGGTGCTCAAGGAGTTTGCCGCCAAGGGACAGACCTTCAAGTGCGAACTGATCTCCGAGCTCGAGGACGGCCATATTTCGACCTATACACAGGGCAGCTTCACCGACCTCTGCCGTGGCCCGCACATCGCCACCACAGCTCCCATCAAGGCGTGCAAGGTGCTGAGCGTAGCCGGCGCATTCTGGCGCGGCAACGACAAGAACCCGCAGATGAACCGTGTCTATGGCATCACTTTCCCCAAGGCTTCAATGCTCGACGAATACCTCAAGCTCATCGAGGAGGCCAAGAAGCGCGACCACCGCAAGCTCGGCAAGGAAATGGAGCTCTTCGCATTCTCGCAGAACGTGGGACAGGGTCTGCCATTGTGGCTGCCCAAGGGTGCAGCGTTGCGTATGCGTCTGCAGGAGTATCTCACACAGATTCAGAAACGTTATGGCTACGTGCAGGTCATCACTCCGCATATCGGCAACAAGAACCTCTACGTTACTTCCGGTCACTGGGCCAAGTACGGCAAGGATTCGTTCCAGCCCATCGCTACGCCCGAGGAAGGTGAGCTCTATATGCTCAAGCCGATGAACTGCCCACACCACTGCGAGATCTACAAGACTTCGCCACGCAGCTATCGTGACCTCCCGTTGCGAATGGCCGAATTCGGCACCGTCTATCGCTATGAGCAGTCGGGCGAGCTCCACGGCCTGACCCGCGTGCGTTCGTTCACACAGGACGATGCACACCTCTTCTGCCGTCCCGACCAGGTGAAGGAGGAGTTCCTCAAGATCATCGACATCATCATGATCATCTTCAAGGCACTCGACTTCACGCAGTTCGAGGCGCAGATTTCGTTGCGCGACAAGGTGAACCGCGAGAAGTATATCGGCTCGGAGGAGAACTGGCAGAAGGCCGAGCAGGCCATCATCGATGCCTGCGCCGAGAAGGGTCTGCCCGCCCGTGTAGAGTATGGCGAGGCTGCCTTCTATGGCCCGAAGCTCGACTTCATGGTAAAGGACGCCATCGGACGTCGCTGGCAGCTCGGTACCATCCAGGTCGATTACAACCTGCCCGAGCGCTTCCAGCTTGAATATACGGGTGCCGACAACCAGAAGCATCGTCCCGTGATGATTCACCGCGCCCCATTCGGCTCGATGGAGCGTTTCGTGGCCGTATTGCTCGAGAACACGGCTGGCAAGCTGCCACTCTGGCTCGCTCCCGACCAGGTGGCCATCCTTCCCATCTCGGAGCGCTTCAACGACTATGCCTACGAGGTGAAGAACATCCTCGAGCGTCAGGAGATCCGTGCCTATGTCGATGACCGCAACGAGAAGATCGGACGCAAGATCCGCGACAACGAGATGAAGAAGACTCCCTATATGCTCATCGTGGGCGAGAAGGAGCAGGCTGAGCGCAAGGTCAGCATCCGCAAGCAGGGTGCTGGCGACGGCGGCTCGATGACCATCGACGACTTTGCGGCAACCATTGTCAGCGAAGTGAAGTCGCAGATTGAGCACTCCAGCTATTGATGCTGCTCTGATTGTAGAAAAGCGTCCGTGTCATTTTTCGTGACACGGACGCTTCCTTAGTTAATGGACTCTTCTTTATTAATTGTCGTTGTTTTAAGAGGGCGGGGTTTGTCATTTTGCCCCTCATCATCTTTAGCCTTCTTCTTTCTCCGATACTCGCGGTTCTTCTTCTCGCTCGCGAACAATTCCACGCAAGCATCGGTCAGTTCTTTCGGCCAGACGTTCTTGCCTTCGCCCACAATGGATGCCCATGGGCAAAGTGTCTTGTATTCATCGTCGAAAACGATGGTATAGGGCGGTCCGCAGCGGTCGTTGACGCTCATATACATGCGTCGTCCTTCGTACATGATGCTGCACGCATCGCCTTCGGTCATCTCGGAATCGAGCAGGTCGAAGAGGTTTTTATCAAGCTCGTAGAGGTTATAGTTCATGCCTCCTCCATATTCCCCGAAATATCGGTCGAGCTTTTCGTCATAGACAGCTGTCCAGCCGTACCCTTTCTTGATTTTCATAGGAATGTGTTTTTTTAGTGTAATTTTTTTGCAAGGTGCTTCTATATAACAACAAATGCTTTCACTGATATTTAGGTAAAAATGGCATTGTCTCTGGCTTCAATAGCCGAGACTCTGCCGGAAAATTGTGACCTCCAATAGGTCACATAAAATTGCTGACGCATAAAATACTGCTAGTCCTTGTCTTGTCAGGAGCTGGATAGATTTTATGCACGAAGTGCAATTATATGTCGCCATTGAGGCGACAATTTTCCGGATTGTGAGACGGGCTATTGAAGCCCACGTCTCAAATCCATTTTCACCTCCTTTCATCGGAATGGATGCTGCAAAGGTATGGAATCTCGTCGAATATTCCAAGGATTTCGCTCATTTTTTTCTTTTTCATCTCGATAATGGCATGATTGTCGTCATCTATGACTTTGAAAGTGGGAATTGCTTGAAGAAATTGCAACTAAATTGATGAATTATTTGGTAATGTCAGAAAAAATGTGTATCTTTGCGTCCGTTTATTTACAATTTATAAACTATTCATTAATTATGATCAAGCTAGAACAATTTACAAGCGTTGAGGAGCTATACCGAAATAGAAAGACTCCTACTGGTGAACTAATCATGGATGCTCTCGTCTTTGCGCTGAACAATACCAGAACCATACAGACGAGTGATATTGCTTTGTTCCTCGGAGTGAACGAACGTTCGTTTCGTGAAGCTGTGACTCTGCTTACTGGTATGCAACTCAAGGACATTCTTCAGCATTGGCGTCTGCTTCAAGCCAAGGAGCTTTGGGATGCGCATCAGGCAGGTTTTAAGGATGTAGATGATTTCGTCAAAACCAAGACGAAAGAGGCTCCAGAGGGATTCCAGCTTTCAAAACGCGTGAAAGACTCCTATAGGAAGGAAGTCAGTCTCAAAAGTTTTGAAGAGGTGGCAAAACGTTGCGGTTGGCGTTCCTATAAAAGCCTATTGCGTGTCGCCAATCGCTTTGGGGTGTCGTTTGAGATAGCAAAACGTGTCAGAAAGCAATAATGCACAATGTCGGCCGAGATTGTGCCGATAATTTTCGTAATAGCACAATGTTGGCCGAGATTGTGCCAGTAACTTTCGCAATAGCACAATGTTGGCCGAGATTATGCCAATAACTTTCGCGATAGCACAATGTTGGCCGAGATTATGCCAATAAATATCGCGATAGCACAATGTTGGCTGAGATTGTGCTGATAATTTTCGCGATAGTACAATGTTGGCCGAGATTGTGCTGATAATTTTCGCGATAGCACAATGTTGGCCGAGATTGAGCCGATAATTTTCGCAATAGCATAATGTTGGCCGATATTGTCCCAATAACTTTCGCAATAGCACAATGTCGGCCAAGGTTGTGCTATTTCCTCCAGCAAATCCTTGTTCGTCGAAATACGGCGTGTTTTCGACAAAAAAAGAAGGGCAATGGCCAAAAATGACGGTAAGAATCATCTCGAAAGAGCTAATAATGTAACCTATTTGCAGACCTTTTGCGTCAAATGGTGATTTTTTCGGCTGATTATTTGGCTATTTGCCAAATATTGACTAACTTTGCGACCGATATTCGTGAATTTGAAATAAAACAAGTCATTCTGTGTTTTCGTTAAGTTCTCATCCAAAGCCGGGCCTGGTACTTTTCAAGTGGTACATCAACCTCCTCAACAGTACGTTGATGATTCATCACCGTTATACGGTGGGCAAAGAGAATATCCCGGCCAAAGGAGAAAAGTATTATATCGCCTGCAACCATCAGAATGCGGCCAATGATGCCATCAACATTGCCTTTGCATATCCTATCGATTACTTGCAGCACTTCGTTGTGCGTGCCAACGTCTTTTCGCTCAATCCCGCCATCACGGCATTCCTATCCTGGTTGGGTCTGATGCCCGCGTTCCGCATGGGATGGGAAGGGGGAGAGGCACTTGAAGAGAATTATCGCCTCTTCGACAAACTTGCCGTTCGCATCAACCAGGGGCGCAATGTGCTGGTGTTCCCCGAATCAGGCCACACGCAGGGACATTATCTCGATCCGTTCTCGACGGGGCTCGTCCGCATGGCTTTCCATACCGCCAAATACAACGACTGGAAGGAGGATATCAAGATTCTGCCTACGGCACATCACTACAGCGACTACCACGATGCACAGTACGACTTCCTCTGGATGGTGGGCGAACCCATTTCGCTCAAGCCTTACTACGAGGAGTTCCAGGAGCATCCTTATCGCGTGATGCGCGAGGTGACACGACGTATGCGCACCACCATTCAGAATATGATGCTCGACGAAGGAGAAGACCACTATGCCGAGAAGGACTTCCTGCGCTGTTCGGCACTCAATCCAGCCACGATGAAGGACCTTCCTTTGCCTGAGAAACTGGCCGAAGATAAGGTCTTTGTGGAGCACCTCAAGACACTGATGGACAATGAGGAGCTCATCACGCTTACCGACGAGCTGAAGCAACGCGAACAGACGCTTGGTATCAAAGATACGATGATGGCTGCGCCTCCGTCGTGGGCAAGAACCTTGGCATGGGGAGTGCTCTGCCTCTTGCTGCTGCCGCTTTGGATAGTGAGCCTTTGGCCGCACATCATCTGTTACTGGGCACCCCTTGTGCTGCTCAAAGAAGACAAGATGTTCACCAATTCCTATCGTGTCATCCTCTCCATCGTCATCCTCTATCCGCTTTTTGCCCTCATCACGCTTCTAGTGATGGGATTGGGTTGGGGAATGTGGTGGCAGGCCATCGTTTGGATCCTTCTTTGGATTCCGATAGGCAAGTTCTGCTGGTGGTATTCGCAGCGCGCCCACAACGTCTTCCGTGCCGTGCGTTATCTGACTCATCCTTCGGAAATCAAGGTCATCGGGCAGCTCAGAGAGCGTATCAAAGAGATCATCAACATTGAGAACAGATATAAAAAGGTAGTTTAGGAGTCACCTCCCTTCTTACTCATTATTAATCAATCCAATAAAACAATTCAAAAAATGGAGCAGAAAATTCCTTACAAGATTTACTTGACAGAGAGCGAGATTCCCACACAGTGGTACAACGTGCGTGCCGACATGAAGGTAAAGCCCGCACCGCTCATCCACCCAGGCGATGGCCATGCGTTGACCCTCGAGGAGATGAACCCCATCTTCTGCGAAGAGCTGAACAAGCAGGAGCTCGACAACGACACAACGTGGTTCGAAATCCCGAAGCCAGTGCAGGAGTTCTATCGCATGTATCGCCCTTCACCACTCGTGCGTGCCTACTTCCTTGAGAAGGCACTCGGTACGCCTGCCAAGATTTACTATAAGTTTGAGGGCAACAACACTTCGGGTTCGCACAAGCTCAATTCTTCTATCGCGCAGGCTTACTATGCCAAGGCTCAGGGCCTCAAGGGCGTGACCACCGAGACAGGTGCCGGCCAGTGGGGCACGGCTTTGAGCATGGCTTGCTCGTACTTCGACCTCGACTGCAAGGTCTATATGGTGAAGGTATCGTATGAGCAGAAGCCATTCCGTCGTGAGGTGATGCGTACCTACGGCGCCAATGTGACTCCATCTCCAAGTATGACGACAGAGGTTGGCCGCAAGATTCTGGCCAACCATCCCGGTACCACAGGCTCGCTGGGTTGTGCCATTTCGGAGGCTGTAGAAACAGCTGTCAAGACTCCCGGTTACCGCTACGTGCTCGGCTCGGTGCTCAACCAGGTGCTGCTCCATCAGTCCATCATCGGTCTGGAGGTCAAGAAGGCGCTCGACAAGTATGACATCAAGCCCGACATCCTGATCGGCTGTCTGGGAGGTGGTTCGAACTTCGGCGGTTTTGCCTCTCCGTTCCTTGGCGAGATGCTGCGTGGCGAGGCCAACTACCACCTCATCGGTGTGGAGCCCGCTTCGTGCCCCAGCTTCACCCGTGGCAAGTTCGCTTATGACTTCTGCGACACGGGTATGATCTGCCCACTCGCCAAGATGTACACCCTTGGTTCGCAGTTCATCCCATCGGCCAACCATGCTGGTGGCCTGCGCTTCCACGGCATCAGCCCCATCCTCGCACAACTCTATCACGATGGATACTTCGAGGCACGTGCCGTCGAACAGACCTCTGTCTTTGAGGCTGCCGAGCTGTTCGCCCGCGCTGAAGGTATCCTGCCCGCTCCCGAGTCGAGCCACGCCATCCGCGTCGCCATCGACGAGGCCAACAAGTGCAAGCTCACCGGCGAAGAGAAGACCATCGTCTTCAACCTCTCGGGCACCGGTTACTTCGACCTCGTGGCTTACCAGCAGTTCAACGATGGCGTGATGACCGACATCATCCCCAGCGACGAAGCTATCGCCGAAGGCCTTGCCAAGTTGCCTAAGGTGGTGAATGAGTAATAACTGCGTATCAGTTCTAAGGAGATTGATGCCAAGTTTTTTCTACGGACTTCTGGGACTATTAGGACTTTCAGCCTTGGCCCTCACAGTCCCTTAAGTCCAAATAGTCCGTAGAAAAAAAGAAGAGAACATAATCCATAGAGATTTATTCTCAAATTCGATAATTCTTATATAAACCATGAATCCGTGCAAGTTCGTCATATTATTGACATTCCTGCTCGTCATGATCTGTACTGGCTGCACATCGACTCGCGAAAACCGAGCGGTGTTCAGCCAATTCGTTTATACGGAAGACTATTGCAACGAGGAATCGAAGCCGGATACTACCGTCTTTTCCTCGCTGCCCCTGGGACCTGAATGGCTGTTCCCTAATGGCTTGATGCCTGGCATGAGATTTGTCGATGAGCGGCCGGAGTCGATTGTGCACGGCCTTTCGATTCCCTGTTTCAACATGTCTTCTATTGGTTTGCAGCCTGCTTGTTATGTGGGGCGTCGCATCCGGCATCGTCAGTTCGCCGTCATGATTGAGATGTTCTTTACCCCCACCGAGGGCGATGCTGCCGGTTTGCTTATCTCACAATATTTCTTCTGTCGAATACCCACTGGCCTTGCCCTGCGTCGCATCAATGACGAAGGTTTTGACGTTCTTGCCGAAACCGAACTTCCCGACTACGTCACCCGTGTGTATCTCCGCGTGGAATTCAACGAGCCCACCTGCTCCTTCTTCTATCGTTACGAAGGTAGCGGTCCCGACGATTGGACTTCGGTCATCGAAGACGTGGATTTATCCTTCCTCTCCTCAAGTGCCAACGATTCCCCAGATGCCCTTGTCGGCCTTTATGCAGAACATTATATGCCTATATAATTTTTGTCCCATAGAACCAAGTTTTGGCATCTATGGGACAAAGGATATAGGATAGGGTGAATCAAGGGTATGATTTAGAATTAGAATATCGAATCGACAATCTTATCTACAATTTCGTTGAAATAACGTGCCTTGATAGTTCCAAGGCGACGTACAACATCTCGCTCTATGTTCCCCGTGATAATTTGACACTTAACTAGACTAGGTTTCGAGAATGAAAAGCCTACAACCATCTCGTCGGATAGTGGATAAGAATACTGAGGATTAAGCCAGTCGTTAGACGTGATAAGTACAAGGTAGAACATGCCATCCTCATCTACCTGCAACTGGTCGTTAGATACGATAATGGCGGGATGAGGTTTGAATGTTCCATCAGGAAAGAGGAAGTTGACCTCGACAATATCTTTCTGATGATACTTCATAGATAACGAGCAATTATTGGTGCCATACTCTTGCGTGAATGTTCAAGCATGGCCTCTCTGAGTTTGCGATGTTCCTCAATTTCTTCAATTGTCGGCTTTGCTGATTCCTCTTCTCTCTTTTGAAATAGCCCTGTAGCCAGCAATTGGGCAAGTTTAAGCCGTGCAAGGGCACTGTTTTGGTCGTACTCTAATGTTATTGTGCACATATCTATCGGGAGTTTCATTTTCTTTTGCTGCAAAAATAGTAATTTTCTATGAAAATCGTGTGCTTTTTTTTCGAAAAGTGGCAAAACCCAGGCAAAAGAGATTGATTTTGCCATCTGCACCCGCTAATTGTTTGAAAAATCATTGCAAGAAGTTAAAGTATACTTTATAATATTTTCGCATTTTAACAAAGTATACTTTAAAATAATGTATGAATAAGCAGATTGTCAAAACCATTAAGGCGAAAAGCAATAGGAGATAGAGACATGGAACACAGAACGGCAAATTGAAAATGAGAATGTTCGCATTGATGTCGTTCCTTGTTGGAAGTGGCTGCTGAACGGGTCGAACTCATAGAATTAATCATGAAGAAAAAACCTGTTTTATTCCAAAAATGACCCATAAATAAGAAAAAAGTGCCCGTCAAAGCATTTTTTTCATATTTTTTTTCCCACTTTGGAAATAACTGCGTATATTTGCATAACAAAAGTGAATATTTGCATATCATAGACAGTAGATTTCTATCATGAATATTACAACTTCTCCACAGATTCAGTTTGCCACACTTGCTATAGGAGCTACGGCTCAGCGCATGGGTATCACAGCAACAGAACTTCACAACCGCCTGAAGCGACACGGGTTGGTGAAGCGGCTATTGTTTGATTGCTATGACACGTTGCATACCGAGAGTGTGAACGGTGTGGTATGGAATGTGCAGGAAGCGCTTCGTAATTGGGAAGCAAAAGAAGTAAAGGAAGGAGATTTACGATGAAACTATATCATGGTTCAAACATAAGTGTTCCAAATCCTCTTACAAGAGTTGGTCGTAAGGAACTGGACTTTGGTCCAGGATTTTACGTCACCCGATTTCGTGAGCAGGCTGAGCGATGGGCACGCCGTGTTTGCGTCATTCATGCATCCGATACTCCACTACTTTCCATTTATGAGTTCGATGAGAAACAGTTGCCTGATGACGTGCGCTATCTGCGATTTGAGAAATATGACCGCGAGTGGCTAGATTTCATTACTGCCAGTCGTCGCGGAGAAGATCCTTGGCGAGACTATGACATCATAGAAGGTGGTGTAGCCAATGACCAAGTTATCGATACTGTCGAGGACTACTATGCTGGACGTATTACTGTAGAGCAAGCTTTAGGGCAACTTCGCTTTGCCAAGCCTACACACCAGATGTGTATTAGTAGCCAGACCATTGTGGATAACTATTTGCATTTTATTGTCACTGAGCCAGTGAAGAAAGGGGATAATCAATGAGAGATCAAGTATTATGGCGAAAGGAAGCACGTATTGCTGCTCTTCTTGCCGATAGTCTTGCCGTCAGTCCTGAACGAGCTTTAGATTTACTATACAATTCACGCACCTTCACTCTTCTCTCTAATCCCGACAGCGGATTGCAGCTGATGAGCGATCAGTATATCCTTACTGATCTATTGCGAGAATTGGAAGATTATTCTAACTGAGATTGCGATTCTTCATTCAGAAAATAAGCTATTTCTTTCCAAAAATATCCCATAAATAAGAAAAAAGTGCCCGTCAAAGCATTTTTTTCTTATTTTTTTGTTTGTTTTTTGAAATATATTCGTATATTTGCACCGCTATCTAACACGGAAAGCTCTTTTCTAAGAGTGCTGTTTTGACACTTGTAAGTCTTTCGGCAAAGGGTTAGTGGTCTTGCTGTTTATCGCAGTGTCCATTTCGAAAATCGTAATAAAAATCGGATTATAACAGCAAAATTTTATTCATCTCATTTAATTTTTCAATCATTATGAAGACAATTGTAAAAGTATTTTTCACTCTTTTTGTGATGACCTCAAGCTTGATGCTTATTTCGTGCAAGGACGAGGATGAGGACAAGAGTCCTGCCATCGTGGGAGCATGGGTAACTGAGCCGTTTCTATTTGAGGAAGACAACCCTGATCTGATGACTTCCTATTTGTGGTATAAGAGCGACGGCTCCTTTATAGAAGTGGATGTTATATACGACCCGGAGAATCCCAATCGCTTAAGCTATGAACATTCGGATACAGGAAAATGGACGGTGGATGGCGACTATATCACACAGACCTACAACTTCCAATGGGATGATCCTGAAGAGTTTGATACGGATATCGTCCGTTTCGATGTAAAGGGTGACATATTAATTTTATCAGTCGAATATGCTGGCATTTACAAATCTATTCAACTGAAGCGAATCAAGGAAGACAAGATGCAGGAGGTCTATAATGCCGCTAAAGAATACTATCATAAACTCTATCCAAACAAATAACATAATTCTTTTAATTTATTTTGTTGATTTACAAAAATATTGGGGTGTTTTTGATTTTTAAACTATGTTTTTGAAATAATTTGTCCTCAGTTTTTGAAAACATGATTCTTTTGACATGAAACGAGTAAGAAAAAGTGCCAACGTTTATCTGTCGTCTGACGATAACGTTGGCACTTTTTGTGGGGTATAAATAGGGGAGGATTATTTCAGCATCTTCTCAGCATCCTTGAGAGCTTCTTCCATATTCTTTTGGAGGCCTTCGGCGAAGGTGGTGCTCACGTAGCTGTTTTCTTTAAGGTTTACCTTCGAGAGGTAGCATGCTTCGAAGCGGTCGTTGCGAAGGAAGCCCCATTCTACATTGTTGCCACCTTCAAGCAATTTTTCCAAAGGCAGTTCTTCGAGGGCTTGTTCGCGTGTCTTTACATCAAGGTTGCTGCCGAAGCCACGAACTACCTTGCCGTCCTGTGCCAGCTTCTTCGTCACGTTGTAGATCTTGGTAATGTAGGCGTTCCATTCTTCGGGAGTAATTTGTGAACCGTCCTTCTTGCAATAGACGGCCTTGGCGTTGTTGACACCATTGCCCATAAATTTGTCCAGGCCTTCGAGTTTCTCCACGAAGTCGAAATCGGGCTTCACGTCATCCAATGTCAGCTTGCCGTCATAGCGTTTTTTCCAGGTTGCTTCGCACTTTTCGGTACCGGTCATCTCCGAGAGTTTCTTCTCGGCCTGTTCCAGTTTCTGGTCAGTCTTTGCGTCGCCGGTTACAACTGGGGCTTTCTTCTCGCCGCAAGCTACGAAAATGGCGATGCTTGCGATGCACATGAGTGCTGTCAGTACTCTTTTCATAGTATCAATTGTTAATTGTTATTTGTTAATTGTTAATTGAATAGGTTTATTTCTTAATAAACTCTACGCGGCGGTTCTTGGCGCGACCTTCTTCGGTCTTGTTATCGGCCACGGGTTCGTGTGAGCCCTTGCCTACTGCGCGAAGGTTGAAGCCATCAACACCCAGTCCTTCGAGTGCCTTAACCACGGCTTCGGCTCGCTGCTGCGAGAGCGGATCATTTACTTTGTCAGTGCCTTGGTTGTCGGTGTGACCCTGTACCTCGAAGCGAACACTTGGGTTCTTCAGCATATAGTCGGCCACTTTCTGTATCTCGGCCATCGACTCGGCCTTAAGCGTTGCCTTGCCTGTTTCGAAGAGAATGTTATTGGTCACGAACTTGCCTGTCTCGGCAATAGCCTTCTCAACTGCGGTCATGTCCGATGCGTTGCGTGCATAGAGGTCGCCGCCACCCTTGGCCAGACGTATATTGGTGATGTAGTCGATGTGGTCCTCCCAGAAGTCTGTTTCAACGGTGAACCAATCCGCAGCCTTTACATTGGGAGCGTTGATGACTCGCTGGCCATTGATATAGACTTTCAGCGCACGCTTATTGAACGATAATGCAAAATGATTCCAATCGTTTCGCTCATGATTATCTTCCAACGATTTATCTCCTTCGACCTTGTCACCTCCTGAAGGTCTGGCGATATACCAGCGGATATCATTATCGCCAAATCCGATGGCCGTTTCGTATTCGCCGTCATCATCGGCCGTCTTCAGATGCACCGTATAGCCGCAGCGATGCTCGTCGCCGTCAGGAACGAAATAATCAAACTCTAGCGAATACACTTCAGGAAGGTATTTCCTGTTGTCGCCTTGAACCAGAGGAGTGATCTGTGTGCCAGAGCCATGCTCGAACTTGATGGCCATAGTCCCGTTCATTCTGGCTACTTCAACATTGTTTTCGAGCAAATCCCATTTCGAAGGGAATTCACCCATTTGTTCACCCTTCAGGTTGTCTTCGAAGATGACGACGGTGCCTGCCACGAAGTCGCTCTTCACGGCCTCACCCTTGGCGGTCTTCTTTGGGCTGGCAGATTCTTCCTCGTCGTTGTCAGCCTTCTCCGCTTTTTTCTCCATTTTTTGTTCTACAGCGCGCTTGCCGGCATCGACAGCCTTGTCCTTGATCTTGCCAAGCCATGCCTGGGCGTTGGCGCCTGTAATGCAAATGACGGCCATTGCGATGATGGCCAATAATCTTCTTGTGTTCATAGTCAGACTCTTGTTTAAAGATTTGATTTGGGCAGAGATAATCATTACAGCTCTTACTTCTTATAATCCACAGCCGCCTGATCCACGGGGATGCAAGCCTTGTAGGTCTCGATGTAACGGTTGAAGCCTTCGACATCAGCGGGGTCAGGAGCAATCTCGATGCCCTTATTACCAGCAAAGACAACCTTCTCGAGGTAAGCTGCAAGATTGAGTTTGTCGGGATTGTTGACAAGGAAGGAAGCGAGGAGTGCGATACCCCATGCTCCGCCTTCACCAGCAGTCTCCATGACGGAGATAGGAGAGTTGAGGGCTGCAGCGAGCACCTTCTGACCTACGCCTGGAGTCTTGAAGAGGCCTCCGTGACCTGTGATGCGATCGACCTTGACATTCTCCTCGTTGAAGAGTACGTCATTGCCAAGCTTAAGCACGGCGATGGTGGCATAAAGGTTGGCGCGCATGAAGTTGGCAAGGTTGAAGCGGTCGTTGGGTGAACGCATTACGAGTGGGCGACCACCCTCGGTGAGGCCAGCAACAGGTTCGCCTGAGATGAAGTTGTAGGAGAGGACACCGCCACAGTCCACATCGCCCGTGAGCGCATGGTTATAGAGTTTGCCATAAATTTCGTTCATATCGACCTTCACGCCGAGTAGTTCCTGATACTCCTTGAAGAGCTTCACCCAGGCGTTAATGTCAGACGTACAGTTGTTGCAGTGAACCATTGCCACAAGGTTGCCGTCGGGAGTGGTGACGATATCGATCATCTCGTTGGGCTTTTGTACATCCTTTTCGAGCACAATCATCGAGAACGACGAGGTGCCAGCCGAAACGTTACCTGTGCGAACCTTGACGCTGTTGGTGGCCGTCATGCCGGTGCCAGCATCGCCTTCGGGAGGACAGAGCGGGCAGCCGCCCTTGAGGTGGCCCGACACGTCGAGGCGCTGGGCACCATGTTCGGTGAGTACACCTGCATCCTGTCCGGCAACGAGGCATTCGGGCAGAATATCCTCAAGCTTCCAGGGGAAACCGTAGGGGGCAACGAGTTTGTTGAACTTGCGTACCATCTCGGCATTGTAGGTCTTTGTCTCGGGGTCAACAGGAATCATGCCCGAAGCATCACCGATACCGAGTACCTTCTTACCCGTGAGACGCCAGTGGATATAGCCTGCGAGCGTAGTGAGGTAAGTGATGTCCTTGACATGTTCCTCACCATTGAGGATTGCCTGATAGAGATGCGAGATACTCCAACGAAGCGGTATATTGTAGTTGAAGAGCTTGCTAAGTTCGGCAGCGGCCTTGCCCGTATTGGTGTTGCGCCAGGTGCGGAAGGGGGCGAGGATCTTCTCGTCTTCCGAAACAGGAGCCCAACGTGTGGCCTTGCCATTGGGGCCAAAGGCCATGTAGCCGTGCATCATGGCGCTGATGCCGATGGAGGCAAGCTGTTCGATTTCGCAGTCATACTCTGCCTTGACGTTGCGGCGCAGGTCGGCGTAGCAATCTTCTACACCATACCAGATTGCTTCGGTGCTATAGGTCCAAAGGCCATCGACGAGCTGGTTTTCCCACTCGTGACTGCCCTGGGCGATAGGCTTGTTATCCTGATCAATAAGAACGGCTTTGATGCGGGTTGAACCAAATTCGATGCCAAGAACCGCCTTGCCTGATTCAATAGTTTGTCTTGCTGTCATTGTTCAATTAACATTAAAGAATAAATAATTAACAATTCACAAATAACAACTGAGTGGGTTATTTCAATGCTTTGTTGAGCAGGTAATATACCTCATTCATGCGGAGATCCTTCTTGAGGGACTCGAGCGTGGTGTTCTTGTCGATATGAACGTACTCGATGTCGAGCATCTCGGCATAATCCTCCCAATACTCGGGCGTGATGTCGTAGGACATGATGGAGTGGTGGGTGCCACCACAGAGAATCCAACCGCCGGCGCCAACTTCGAAGTTCGGCTGTGGAATCCAAAGGGCATTGGCAACAGGAAGCTTCGGAAGTGGTTTGGGTTTGATGCAATCCACGTCGTTGACGATGAGACGGAAGCGATTGCCCATATCGATAACGGTAGCTGTTACACCGTAGCCTGTCTGTGAGTTGAAGACGAGGCGGGCGGTCTGCTGTTTGCGCACACCGATACCGAGGAAGTGCACCTCAAGGCGAATAGGCTCGTCCTTGACGGCAATCTTCGGACATACCTCGAGCATGTGGCTTTGGAGGATGGCGCTCTTCTCGCCATCGAAGTTGAGGGTGTAGTCCTCGAGGAACGAGCATCCCTTGGGCATGCCTTGGGTCATATACCAAACGGTACGATAGAGGGCAGCCGACTTCCAGTCGCCTTCGGCGCCGAAGCCATAACCTTCCTCCATCAGACGTTGTGAAGCGAGGCCGGGGATCTGGTCGAAACCGATGAAGCCTTCGCTGTCGGGGTCGTCCCAGCTGCCGAGGTCGTCGAAGTTGGTGGTGAAGCCCTTAGCGCCCTTTGCCTTGAGGATGGCACGAAGGGCGAGCTCTGCCTTGGCGGCGTTCCAGATCTTCTTCTTGCCAATCTCTTCGCCTGCTTCGCATGGAACGACGGTATATTTCTTGTAGTATTCCTCAACGAGTGCATCCACGTCGGCATTCTTAACGGACTTCCAGTAGTCCATCAGTTCGCTGACTGTGCAGTAATCGACATGATAGCCCAGAACCTGCTCGGCAGCTACCTTGTCGCCATCGGTAACAGCCACGTTGTTCATCTGATCGCCGAAACGCAGGATGAGCATGTCCTTAGCATCGGCCACGGCTGCTGCTACACGGGCCCAGATGGCGATGTGCTCCTGTACCTTTGGATCCTTCCAGTAGCCGGCAACGACCTTGCGTGGCTTGCGGAGACGTGCGCAGATATGACCGAACTCACGGTCACCATGAGCCGACTGGTTGAGGTTCATGAAGTCCATGTCCATGGTGTCCCAAGGAATCTCCTGATTGTACTGGGTGTGAAGGTGGAGCATTGGCTTGTTGAGTTGCTGCAAGCCGTGGATCCACATCTTGGCAGGTGAGAAGGTGTGCATCCAGGTGATGAGGCCTACGCACTTCTCATCGTTGTTGGCAGCCTTCATGATGGCAGCTACCTCCTTGTCGGAGTTGGCTGTACCCTTATAAACAACCTTGATAGGGATGATGCCTGTCTCATTGAGGCCGGCGACCATTTCCTTCGAGTGTCCATCTACAATCTTTACGGTTTCGCCACCGTATAGTAATTGTGCTCCGGTGATCCACCAGAGTTCGAGATTTTCAAACACTTTCATAGTAATAGTTAATTGTTAATTATTCAGTGCTTCTGCCCTTTTTGTCCGTAATAGGCATTGGGGCCATGCTTGCGCATGTAATGCTTCTCGATGAGGAGCGGGTTCATGGTAGTGTTAGGGTTGACGCTGAAGCTGATGAACGCCATCTTGGCGCACTGCTCCATCACCTTCGCGTTATATACAGCATTGGCAGGTGAGGTGCCCCATGAGAACGGGCCGTGATTCTTGACAAGCACAGCGGGCGTGTGGTCGGGATTGATGCCGAGCTGCTGGAATTTGTTGACGATGACTACGCCTGTCTCCTTCTCGTATTCCTGCATCTGATGGGCAACCATGTCGTCGGTACATGGAATATCCTTGTAGAAATAGTCGGCATGTGTTGTGCCGATGTTCGGAATGTCGCAACCTGCCTGAGCAAATGCGGTGGCGTAGGTGGAATGTGTGTGTACAACACCCTTGATGTTGGGGAATGCGCGATAGAGCACGAGGTGTGTTGGCGTGTCGCTCGATGGATTGAGGTTGCCTTCGACGACCTTGCCGGTCTTAAGGTCAACGACAACCATGTCTTCGACTTTCATCACATCGTAGTCAACGCCCGATGGCTTGATGACCACAAGGCCCTTTTCACGGTCGATGCCAGAGACATTGCCCCAGGTATAGATTACCAGTCCCTGCTTGACAAGCTCCATGTTGGCGTCGAAAACCTGCTTCTTTAATTCTTCTAACATATTATTAAATAAAACAGCGGGAAACCCGGAGGCAAGTGATCTTTTTGTCTTCCGCGTTTCCCGCAGTAATTGTTAATTACCAGAAATAGATATAGAATGCCACGGTGATACTAAGGATAATAATGGTATGGATGACATCCCAATGATTCCATGATGCCCGTGAGGCGGCCTTCTGTTCCTCGGTAGCAGTGCCAAATACCAGACCTCGTATTTTTGCGGGTTCCGGAGCCTTGGTGCAAAGGCTGACAATGATTACAATCAGACAGCAGACAACCAGCATACAACCGCAGAAGAACAGCCAGTTGAAATCGTAGAATACGGCCTTGAACCAGTTGTCAGCGGCATCAGAGACGTTGCTGTAATAGACCTTCGCACCGAGACGGGTTAGGCCGATGATGATGCCTGAGAGCAGGCCCCACATACCGCCCTTGGCCGAGGCACGCTTCCAGCAGATACCGAGAAGGAAGGCGGCGGCAATACCAGGAGCTAACACACTCTGTACATCCTGGAGGTAATTATAGAGCACGTTGCCAACGCTGCGCATGATGGGGATCCAGAGGATGCCGAGCACCACGATGACGACGGTTGCAATCTGACCGATGCGGACGAGGCTCTTCTCGGAGGTCTGAGGCTTCAGTCGCTTCCAGAAGTCAATTGTGAACAGCATGGCCGAAGAGTTGAACAGAGAGGCGAGTGACGACATCAAGGCTGCGAGGATACCGCAGACTACGAGACCCTTCACACCGGCGGGTAGAATCTTAGCCACGAGGGTGGGGAAGGCTGCATCTGCGTTCGGCGTACCGTCGGCCAGCAGGGGCAGGAAACCACCATCGCCAGCATACTTCTGATGCAGGGCGAAGGCAATCATGCCTGGGATAAGGAACAGGAACACTGGAAGCAGCTTAAGATAGGCTCCGAAGATTGTGCCACGGCGAGCTTCCTTCTCGTCTTTGCCCGAGAGCACACGCTGTACAATGTATTGGTCGGTACACCAGTATCAGAAGCCGATGACGGCAGAGCCGATCAGTGCACCGAGCCACGGATACTGTGGGTCGCTATTCGAGCGCATCAGGTGAATCATAGTGCCGGTAGCACCATCATAGCTTGGTTTCACATCGCAGAGCTGCAGCATCTGGTCCCAGCTGCCTAAGGCCTTCATGCCCAATACGAGGATGATAAGCGAACCCAGTAAAAGGATTGGTGTTTGCAGAACGGAAGTATAAAGAACGGACTTCATGCCACCGAAAATCGTGTAGATAGCGGTGATGACCACCAATCCGATGGCGGCGATCCAGAAGAAGTCAATACCCCAGAGTTCTTTGATGCCAAATACCTGTTGGAACACGAGGCCGCCGGCATATACCGTCACAGCTACCTTCGTTAATACGTAGCTGATCAGCGAGATGACGCTGAGAATTGTTCGGCTTTCAGTATTATAGCGGCGCTCCAGGAACTCAGGCATGGTGTAAACCATCGAGCGGGAGTAGAACGGAACAAATACCCAGCCAAGGATAAGGATCATCCAGCCTTGGATCTCCCAGTGAGCCATGGCCATACCCGACGAAGCGCCGGCACCGGCCAATCCGATAAGGTGTTCCGAACCAATGTTCGAAGCGAAGATAGAAGCACCGATGGCAATCCACGTAGCGTCTTTGCCACCTAAGAAATAGTCTGCGGAGTTGTCGTTCTTCTGCGAGACAACCCATAATACGATGCCGATCAGGATAGCACAGAATATGCCGATGACCAACCAATCAAGAAGAGCCATAAAACAGAGTGATTTGAATTAAGTTTTTTAATTGATAATAGTAAGTTAGTCAACCTTGATGTCCTTATTGACATTCTTGCAGCCCCAGAGGCTGTAGAACAAGATGTAAGCGATCATTGCAATGATGAGCCAGTAAGATCCGAGGAAGCCTGTGGCCGGACGAACGACGTTGTCCTGGATGAATGGCATGATGCCACCACCTACAACCATGGCCATGAAGAGGCCAGATGCTTTGGCCGTGTATTTGCCCAGTCCTTCAGTCGAAAGGTTGAAGATACCGCCCCACATGATAGAGGTGCAGAGACCGCAAAGGAAGATGAAGAGACAAGAGAGAGGCACTTCGCCACCGAAGAGGCTGATGTTGATATGTCCTGTGAAGATAGCGCAGAGGAGAAGCAGGATGGCTACCGACGAAACGGTGATCATCTGTGTGCGGGTCGAAATCTTGCCGGAGATGATAGTGGAAAGGAAACGTCCGCAGAGCATAAGGAACCAGTAAGCTGAAGCAAGTGAGCCGGCTACCTTGGCAGCGCCCTCGAATGGAAGACGGCTGATCCACATGTTCATCTCGTTTGGAATACCAATCTCGATGCCTACATAGAAGAAGATGGCGATGATGCCAAGCAGGCAATGACGGAAGGCGAGAGGCGAACGCTCGTAAGTCACATTCGAAAGGTCGCCCTGTGGCTCATCAATCCTGACAAACGAAATGATGATGAACGAAAGTGCAAAGATTACCATGCCGGCGATGACGAGTGGAGAAACTTCGGCCATCGTGGTCTCCTTGGTAAGTGTGCCGATAAGTACACCGACGAGCATCGGGGTAAGGGTGCCTGTCAAAGAGTTGATGGTGCCACCTGCCTGGATGAGCTGGTTGCCGCTATTGCCGCCGCCTCCGAGGAGGTTAAGCATGGGGTTCACCACGGTGTTGAGCATGCAGACACAGAAGCCGCAGACCAATGCTCCAAGGAGATAGATGAAGAGGTTGAGTGAGCATACCTGTCCGCCGATTTCGCAGACAGCCACGTCAGCACCGACTTTGCTGGAGAGGAGTTGGATGCCCAGACCGATGAAACCTACTGCAAGTGCGATGAGGGCTGTCTTCTTGTAGCCGAACTTGATGAGCATGTTGCCAGCTGGAATACCCATGAAGAGGTATGCAAGGAAGTTCATCAGGTTACCGGCCATGCCGGCCCACTCGTATGTGTAGCCCCAGATATTCCCAAATGGAGCAGCCATGTTGGTAACGAAGCTGATCATGCCGAAGATGAAGAACATCGTGATGATCGCTACCCAGTTGCGTTCTTGTTTTTGTGCCATTGTGTCTTTTGTGTTATTGGTTTAGTAAATAGTTGAATAGCGTAAATGGAGTTATTTTGCTGGGGGAGGAACGGGAGCGCCCTCAGGACGTGGTCCGTCGGGACGCGGGCCACCAGGACGAGGACCACCGGGGCGAGGTCCGTCGGGACGTGGGCCACCGGGGCGCATGCCATGCTTGCGAGGACCATTTAGCATCTCGTCGGTAGTGTGGAATTCGAAGACGGTTATTGAGTTGTATTCCTCGCCAGGACGAAGTACGCAGTCGGTCCAATCCTTGACGTCAGCCTTGTTAGGGGAGTCGGGATAGTGTTGAGTCTCAAGGCAGATGCCGGTACGCTGCTGGTACTTGATGCCCTTCTTGCCGGTTACAAATCCGTTGAGGAAGTTGCCCGAATAAACCTGGACACCAGGTTCAGAAGTGCGTTCTACGAGCACGATGCCGCTCTTGGGGCTCATCATGATGCAGCAAAGAGGAAGGTCACGCATTTCGGCACGTGGCTTCATCAGTACCCAGTTGTGGTCGTATCCATTGCCGTACTTGATCTGCTCGTCATCGGCATTGATATTCTCACCGATAAGCTTCATGCCGGGTTTTCCGCGTTCGGGCATAAAGAAGAATGGATCGCCTGGCTTAAGCTCGCGGAATTCTCCGGTCGGGATGAGCTTGTCATCAATAGGAGTCATCTTGTCGGCGAAGATGAGGAGCGAATCCTCGAGAACGGTGTTGTTAGGATCGCCGCTAAGGTTGAAATACGAATGGTTGGTCATGTTGATGACCGTTGGCTTGTCGGTAACAGCGTTATAAAGGATAACGAGGTTATTCTCATCATTGAGAATATAGGTCACCTTGGCTGTCACCTCTCCTGGGAAGCCATTGTCTCCATCAGGGCTGACGATCTGGAGGGTGATGCTGGAGCTGTCGGCCTCCACAACGTCATATACTTGATACTGCCAGCCGGTAGGACCGCCGTGCAGCGTGTTGCCGTGATCGTTTTTGACGAGGTCATACTCTACGCCATCGAGGGTGAACTTGCCCTTGTTGATGCGGTTGGCAAAACGTCCGATGGCAGCACCGAAGTCGGATGGTGTCCTGCCGTTGAGGTTGGCATATGACTTCACATTGTCGAAGCCAAGCACTACATCCTGCAGGTTGCCGTCCTTATCAGGGGCCATGATGCTGACGATGCGGGCACCAAGATTGGTGATGCATACCTCCATACCATTCTCATTGGTGAGGGTGTAGAGTGCAGTAGGCTTGCCGTTGATAGTATCGACGAACTGTTCTGGATCGAGTCCGGAAACTGTAAGGTTGACCTCCTTTGTCTGCTGGGGAGCAGAACATGCGGCCAAAAGGATTGGAGCGGTCACAGCAATTATTCTGCCGACCTTCATGAAGTTAGATTTCATCCTTGTAGGGGTTTAATTGTATTAGAATATTTGAGTTTTTTGCAGTGCTTGGTTTCTATCGTATATATGCGCGACGAATACCGGTGCAAATATACAAAAATGTTGTGTAAGTTGGCCAAAAAATCATATAAAAATAGCAATAATTCCCTAATTGTAGGTATTTTTTCAGCGAAAATGTACTTTTTCCTTTGCAAAATTTGTTTTGAAATTGAAAAAAGTTTACCTTTGCAGCCCATATTAAGATAATAGCATGTTTTTGAATTTCTTGTTTCATCGCAAAAGGGAAATGTTGCCGCTGCCTTACAAGCGTGAGCTGCATTGCCACATCATTCCAGGAGTGGACGATGGTTCCCCTGAAATGAAATTTTCGTTGGAATATTTGGAAGCCCTGCATGAATTCGGCGTTGAACGTGTCATCTTCACGCCGCATCATACAGAGCCAAGCTATATGAATACCCCTTCAAAAATCTTGCCGTTGTTTCACGAACTGAGGGCTGAGGCTTATGATATGCAGATTCCTGTCGTATGTGAGGACTTCAGCTTCGAGTATCGTCTCGACGAGAGCTTCATTAACATGATGAATTCCGGCAATTGGGGTGAGGAGTCGTGCTTGCTTCGTCCGCTCAAGGATCGCTATATTCTTATCGAGAATAGTTTCCAACAGCCGTTGCTCAACCTCGATGATGTGATCTATAAGCTGCAGGACAAAGGTTGGTATCTGATCATGGCTCATCCTGAGCGCTATCATTACTATTCTAGCCGTGGACTGAAGTCGTACGAGCATCTGCTCGACCTTGGTGTGGAGCTCCAGTGCAATTTACTTAGTTTTTCGGGTTACTATGGCGAGTCAACCCAGAAGATGGCATACCGCCTTTTGGATGAGGGGATGATCAGTTTCCTCGGTACCGACTTGCATAACCTTCATCACGTTGAGCTTATCAGAAAGTATCTGCAGTCGAAGGATTACGCTGAGATTCGTCCTGATTTGGTTTCGATGATTCAAAACGACAAGATCTGATGCCACTGAGAGTGGCGACATGGTTGTCCATATATTATAATAGCCCCGAAGGTTTTTCCTCCGGGGCTATTTTCATAAGATTCCTTATCATTTAGCTATGATGACAAACCCGTCATTGCTGGGAAGGGTGAGCTGTGCCGCGCCCCTTTTGAGCTTCAATGGTTTCGTTGATGGATTATCTCCGCCGCTGTAGAGGGTGAGTCCAGAGGCATTGAGCCAACGGAGGTCAAGGTTGAGCTTGAGGGGTTGGGTGTCGGCATTGATGGCAGCGAGATACCATGTGTCATCATGGCGGCGTGCCATGACAAGATACTTGCCAGGATAACCGTCGATAAAGCGTACTTCATCCCAAGTGGTTGGCACCTCACGCATGAAGTCCATGCTGATTTGTGGAGCATCCTCCAGATTGTTTGGAGCAAGGGCAAAGTTCTGAATCGGGTTCTGATAAAGGATGGCCGTGGCAAGACTGAACGTCGAGGTGGTGAGTCGTGTGTTGACGTGACGATTCTCGCGGGGCTTGTTGTCACGATTCATGTACTTGTTTTGGAACGATCCACCGAACTCCATACATCCTACGGCATTGCGAAGGACGGGATGGAGGGTGGCATGCGATGCTTCGAGGTCGCAGTGAGCTTGGCCGAAAATCAGGTTCTCGGAGGCAAGAACAGCTTCCGAACCCACATAGTTAGGATACATGCGCTCCCAACCGCGTGGCAACGTACATCCGTGGAAGATGACCATGAGGCCATTATCGTCGGCATCGCTCAGGATTTCCTCATAGAGGCGCATGGTCTCTTGTTTGTCGCCGCCGAAGAAATCGACCTTGATGCCCTTGACGCCCACGCTGTGGAGCCATTTCATTTCTTTCTTGCGAACGATGCTATTGGCCATTTTGTTGATTGGTCCTTGTACGATATCATTCCAGTAGCCGCTGGAACTGTACCAGAGGAAGACATCTACATTCTTTGAGTGGGCATATTCGATAAGCTTCTCTATACTCTTGTCGGGATTCTTGGCTGTCCCGTCGGCTTCCTTGCCGATGTTGGTGTCCCACCAGTTATCGACGAGAACGTATTCATAACCCATGGCCTGGGCCAGATCAACGTATTTGCAGAGATCATCAAAGTTAATTGAATCGTCCTGCCAAAGGATCCAGCTCCACGTTCCACGGCCGAACTTATAGATATGCTCGGATTCATAAATAGGGCTGACGTTGTCCCAGGGTGCTGTTGTTTCTGCAATGGGCTTGAGGGTGCGACCCAAGGTAATGGTACGCCATGGAGTAACACCAGGGAGGGCAATCGCAGCATCCGCCGTACCGATACCATTGCTCTCTTCCGGCATCGGGTAGGCGATGCTATACGTATTGAGTTGAGAGGCCTGGAGGCCGCCATCGTTCAATGGGTTTGAATGGACGTCGCTGAGGTGTGATGCACAATAATGGCTGTCAACGCCGGTCTCGCTGATCATAATCCATAGTTCGTCGGCAGGGTTATCAAAAACACCGCTCTCGTGGAAGAGGCAGGGAAATGTGTATCCGTGACCGAACTCTGAAACTTGCGACATCGGGGCATCCCAGCAATAGAGCTCCTCATAGCTGGGCTTGGTACGTTTCCAACCTACCATTGCATCGCTCTGCGGAGTAAGGAAGGTCGTTGTGCCATTGGGGAAACAGAAACTGGTGGCTTCGCTGGTGACGCGTACAGATCCCGTTTCTCCCTGCTTGGGGAGGAGGTAGCGGAAAGCGATATCATTGTCGCTCACACGAAATTCCACTTGCAGCTCCTGTCCTTTCGAAGTAGCCAGGGTGGCAAGCAGCCGATTGGCCACGTAATGGATATCGCTCTTCTTGGAACGATCCATCCTGTAGTGTTCGTCAATCTTTGAAGTTTCGGCATTCTTGATGCTCAGGTCTTTGGTGAGGTCCTGTTCGTTGGTCGTAAGTCCGAGAAGGGAATTGTTGATGGCTTTCAACCCATCGTAAGTCACGCTGTAGCAGGGATGTCCGTGCTTGGTGTCAAGATTAACTACGAGTTTGCCATCAGGACTGCTGACCATGACATTGTCGTTGGCAAAAAGGGGCAGAGCAGTGAAGGCTGCCAGAAAAAGGATTTGTGTCTTCATCTTTGTGTGGTTCTATTAGGAGGTACTTACGAAAAGTGTGCACAAAGATAGTGTTTTTTCGGGTAACTTGTTCCTTTCGGACGTGGTTTTTGAGAAAGTTTACGGAGATTTAACATTTAAGTGCGCTAAAATGCTTTCTCCCAGCACGGCAAGCATCATGACGGCCGACAGAGTGCTTTCTCCGATCGCGGCAAGCATTACAACGGCCGACAGAGTGCTTTATGCTTTCTAGCACGCGTGAGGAGCGTCATCTGCGTCAGGCGCGTCATCATGCACGTCATCAGGTGCGCCTGCAGGCGCGTCATATAGGCGTGTGTACGCACACTCGTTCCTAATTTTTAAAGAAGAAATAAAAAAATAAAGATAGTTTAAAAAGAATAAGATTATGTAAAGAACGCAGCACACACGATGCCGCGCCTTCGGTTATTGAGGATAGAGCGAGAAAGGACTGAGGTGATTGATACTTCGATGTTGGGAAATGCGATGATGTAATTAAGACCCCTAAAATAGAATATCTGTTATTTTTTCAGCAAATGTGGATACACACATTAAGGAAAAAACAATGTCAATTATTGTAATAATGCCCCAAACCCTCTTCCATGCATTACTTTTCTTTTCGTATTTATTTATATATTTACGATACACTGTTTCTTTAAGCATTGCATCACCAATATAACAAATAATTATGAAAAATAAACCCAATGGGATAAGCAAAGACAATTTTCGATTAATACCTTGATACTCTATGTATTTTGCAATAGGAGCAGCAAATAAAAAAGATTTGAATATTAGCAAACCGCTTAGTTCATTTTTGGCGTAAAATACGCTAAGTCCAAAATCTCTTTTAATTGCATAAATATCACGTCTCTTTTTGCTATTTTTCATTGTCTCTGTTTGCAATTTTGGAGGAAGGATAGTAGTTAACCAACCGATAAAACTTTCTATCCAAGAATATATTATGCAGTTGAATCTCCATAACGAATAAAAAACGGCGTAAAAGTTGGTAAAAACGGAGCATATCCACCCAACCAAAACGGCGATACCCGTTCACTTGTTCGGCCATTCTCACGCAATGGCAGCGCAAAAATATTAACTTTTTCTTCTCAGTGAGCTTCCCTGGAGCTCAAATCTTGTCGCCGAG
>JAFZBE010000032.1 GCA_017561935.1 Bacteroidales bacterium
CTTCTTGGCAAACTCGGGGATGCGGGCATCGACACGCTGCTTAAACGAGGTGAGGGCCTCGGCAACGGCGGCGTTGAGGGTAATCATCGCGCTGGCGCAGTTAGCCTCGGAACCTACGGCACGGAACTCGAAGCGGTTACCGGTGAAGGCGAAGGGCGAGGTGCGGTTGCGGTCGGTGTTGTCGATGAGGAGTTCGGGAATCTCGGGGATGTCCATCTTCATGCCCTGCTTGCCGTCGATGGTGAAGATGTCGTCCTTGTCGGCCTTCTCGATGTGGTCGAGGAGTTCGGTGAGCTGCTTGCCGAGGAACGACGAGATGATGGCAGGAGGTGCCTCGTTGGCTCCCAGACGATGGGCGTTGGTGGCGCTCATGATGCTGGCCTTGAGCAAGCCGTTGTGCTTATAGACACCCATCAGCGTCTCGACGATGAATGTGGCGAAGCGCAGGTTCTGCTCGGGTGTCTTGCCCGGGGCATGGAGCAGCACGCCGGTGTCGGTTGAGAGGCTCCAGTTGTTGTGCTTGCCGCTGCCGTTGATGCCGGCGAAGGGCTTTTCGTGGAGGAGGGCACGGAAGCCATGCTTGCGGGCTACGCGTTTCATGAGCGACATGAGGAGCATGTTGTGATCGACAGCGAGGTTGGTGTCCTCGAAGATGGGAGCCACCTCAAACTGGTTGGGTGCGACCTCGTTGTGACGTGTCTTGCAGGGGATGCCGAGTTCGAGGGCATGGATCTCCAGGTCGCGCATGAAGGCTGCGACACGTTCGGGGATGCTGCCGAAGTAGTGGTCGTCCATCTGCTGGTTCTTGGCCGAGTCGTGTCCCATGAGGGTGCGGCCTGTGAGCAGGAGGTCGGGACGTGCGGCGTAGAGGCCTTCATCGACGAGGAAGTATTCCTGCTCCCAACCCAGGTTGGAGGTGACTTTCTTGACGGCGGGATCGAAGTAGTGACATACCTCGGTGGCTGCCTGGTTGACGGCCTTGAGGGCACGCAGGAGAGGAGCCTTGTAGTCGAGCGACTCACCGCTGTAGCTGATGAAGACGGTGGGGATGATGAGGGTGTCGTCGATGATGAAGACGGGAGAGGTAGGATCCCATGCGGAGTAGCCGCGTGCCTCGAAGGTGCTGCGTATGCCGCCGCTGGGGAAGCTGCTGGCATCGGGTTCCTGCTGCACGAGCAGTTTGCCGCTGAACTCTTCGATCATGCCGCCCTTGCCATCGTGCTCGATGAAGGCGTCGTGCTTCTCGGCAGTGCCTTCGGTGAGGGGCTGGAACCAGTGGGTATAGTGCGTCACGCCGTTCTCCTTGGCCCATTGCATCATGCCTTCGGCCACGGCATTGGCTACGTTGCGTTCGAGCTGTGCGCCATTGTCCATCACGTCAATCATCTTCTGATAGATGTCCTTGGGCAGATACTTGTACATCTTTTCGCGGTTGAACACTTTCTTGCCAAAGTACTCTGCAGGTCTCTCGGCAGGTGCTGCCACGTCGAGCGGTTTCTTCTTGAAAGCTTCGCCGACAACTTGGAATCTTAGTTCGTTTGCCATAATGATAAATTTTTTATTGTTTGGAGTAATCGGATTTTTTTTGCATCACCTTTTCGGCGGTTTGCAGGCCGGAGGCGATGGCCCTGACGACCAGGGAGGCGCCGTTGGCGGCATCGCCGCACACGAATACGTTCGCGGGATAGGTGGGGTGGACGGGCTTGAGGAAGCCCATGGCGAGGAGCACGAGCTCGGCCTTGATGACCTCGGGCTCACCTGCTTCGACCATGATGGGACGGCCGCCCTCGGGATTGGGTTTCCAGTCGATGGGCTGGACGCGGACGCCTGTTAGCTGTCCGTTTTCCCCCAGGAACTCCAGCGTGTTGATGTTCCAGCGGCGTTCGCAACCTTCCTCGTGCGACGAGGTGGTCTTGAAGATGACGGGCCAGAAGGGCCAGGGCGTGGAGGGATTGTGTCCGACGGGTGGCTTGGGCATGATCTCGATCTGCGTAACGGAGAGGGCTCCCTGGCGATGGGCGGTGCCGATGCAGTCGGAGCCGGTGTCGCCGCCGCCGATGACGAGGACGTGCTTGCCCTTGGCCGTGATGCGCTGGTCGGGGGCGAAATCCATGCCGGCGAGCACGCGGTTCTGTTGGGAGAGCAGTTCGAGGGCAAGGTGAACGCCCTTGAGTTCCCTGCCCGGCACCTTGAGGTCGCGGGCCGTGGGTGTGCCGGTGGCGAGCACGACGGCATCGTATTGTTCGGCCAACGCATCGACCGACTTGACTTCCTCGCCGTAGCGGAACACGATACCCTCCTGCTGCATCACGTCGATGCGGCGGTCGATGATCTTCTTGTTCAGCTTGAAGTTGGGGATGCCATAGCGCAGCAGGCCTCCTGCGGCTTCGTTCTTCTCGATGACGGTCACTTCGCAGCCTTTGCGGTTGAGGGCATAGGCGGCTGCAAGACCTGAGGGGCCGCTGCCGACCACGGCAACGCGCTTGCCGTTGCGGATGGGGTGCTCGATGGTGACATAGCCTTCGGTGAAGGCACGTTCGGCAATGGCACCCTCGTTCTCGCGGTTGGTCACGGCTTCGCCCGTGGTCAGGTAGAGCACGCACGCCTTTTCGCAGAGGGCGGGGCAGATGCGGCCTGTGAACTCGGGGAAGGGGTTGGTCCTGGTGAGCAGCTTGTAGGCCGTCTCCCATTCGCCACGGTAGAGGGCATCGTTCCATTCGGGGTCCTTGTTGCCGAGCGGACAGGCCCAATGGCAGAAGGGTACGCCACAGTCCATGCAACGTGAGGCCTGTTCCTGACGGTCACGGGTGTTCAACGTCTGTTCGACTTCGCCATAATCGTGGATGCGATCATGTATAGGGCGATATCCGGCCTCTTTGCGCGGAACGGTAAGAAATGCTTTGGGGTTTCCCATATGAGGAAGGGTTTGAAAGGTTCGAAAGGTTCGAGGGGTTCGAAAGGTTTGAAGGAAAATTAATAATCGCGGCTGATATCGGCAATCTTCTGCTGGAGCTTTGCCATCTGCTCTTCCTGGAGGACGCGCTTGTATTCGATGGGCACCACTTGGATGAAATCCTCGACGTAGCGCGGCCAGTTGTCGAGCATACGGCCAGCGAGGGCGGAGCCGGTGTGGAGGTAATGCTGACGGATGAGCTCGAGCAGTTCCTTGCGCGAAACGCTGTCCTCGATGAGCGAGAGCTCGACCATGTCCATGTTGCAGAAGTAGTCGAACGTATGCTTGGGGTCATAGACGTAGGCCACACCACCCGACATACCTGCGGCGAAGTTGCGTCCCGTCTCGCCGAGCACCACGACGCGTCCACCGGTCATGTATTCGCAGCAATGGTCGCCTGCACCCTCGATGACGGCGATGGCTCCGGAGTTGCGTACGCCGAAACGTTCGCCCACACGACCATTGACGTACAGTTCGCCGCTGGTGGCACCATAGAGTCCGGTGTTGCCCGCGATGATATTCTCTTCGGCGTGGAAGGTGTCGCTCGAACGGGAGGGCGGCAGGATGCTGATGCGACCGCCGCTGAGACCTTTACCGAAGTAGTCGTTGGCCTCGCCTTCGAGCTTGAGGTTAAGACCACGGACGGCAAACGCACCGAACGACTGGCCTGCCGAGCCCTTGAACTTGATGTTGATGGTGCCGTCGGGCAGTCCCTGCTCACCGTAACGCCTGGCGATGATGCCCGAGAGCATCGTGGTGGTGGCTCGGTCGGTGTTGCGGATGGCATAGTCGAGCGTCACTTCCTCCTGGTTGTCGATGGCCTTCTGCGCTGCGGCGATGATCTCCTCGTCCTTCACACCGGCAACCTTCGTGAACGAGCCGCGATCCCAGTAGAGGGGACGGTCGGTATCGGGTTGGTGCAGCAGACGTGCGAAGTCGATGGTCTTCTGCTTGTCAGTGGCATGGTCTGTATCGACGACGATGAGGTCGGTACGGCCGATGATGTCCTTCAGGCGTCGAACGCCCATCTCGGCAAGATACTCCCTGACCTGCCGGGCGAGGAACGTGAAGAAGTTGACCACATAGTCGGCACGGCCCATGAAGCGTGCACGGAGGCGTTCGTCCTGCGTAGCCACACCGACGGGACAGGTGTTGGTGTTGCATTTGCGCATCATCACGCAACCGAGAACGATGAGCGGCAACGTGCCGAATGCGAACTCGTCGGCACCGAGCATCGCCATGATGACGACGTCCTTGGCAGTCTTCAGCTGGCCGTCGGTCTGCAGTCGCACCTGGTTGCGGAGACCGTTGCGGACGAGCGTCTGCTGTGTTTCGGCAAGGCCTATTTCGGGCGAAATGCCTGCAAAGCGCATCGAACTGGCGGGTGAGGCTCCTGTACCACCTTCGGCACCACTGATGACGATGAGGTCGGCCTTGGCCTTGGCTACGCCGGCAGCGATGGTCCCCACGCCACTTTCGGCCACCAGCTTCACGCTCACGGCAGCCTCGGGGTTGATGTTCTTCAGGTCGAAGATGAGTTGGGCCAGGTCCTCGATGCTGTAGATGTCGTGATGGGGTGGGGGCGAAATGAGCGAGATGCCCGGGATGGCATTGCGCGTCTTGGCAATGATCTTGTTCACCTTGAAGCCTGGCAGTTGTCCGCCCTCACCGGGCTTGGCACCCTGGGCAACCTTGATCTGTATCTCTTCGGCATTGACCAGGTATTCGGCAGTGACACCGAAACGACCGCTGGCAATCTGCTTGGTCTTGCTGCTGAGGCTCACTCCATCGACCGAAGTATGGTAGCGGGCGTTGTCCTCGCCGCCCTCGCCGGTATTGCTTCGCGTTCCGAGTCGGTTCATGGCCAGGGCAAGCGCCTCGTGTGCCTCGATGCTGAGGGCACCGAACGACATGGCGCCGGTGACGAAGTGGCGCACGATGCTCTCCACGGGTTCCACCTCGTCGAGGGGAACGGGCGACGGGCTCTTCTTCCAACCGAGGAAGTCGCGAAGGAAGATGGGTTTCTCCTTTTCGTTCACCAGCTGGGCCCACTCCTTGAATTTCGCGTACGAACCGAGGCGGGTGGCAATCTGCAGGCGGGCGATGGTTTCGGGGTTCCAGGCGTGGAGGATGCCGTCCTTCCTGTAGGAGAACTGTCCGTTGTTCTGCAAATCCTCGTCACCCGACAGGCTCAGACGGATGGCATCGCGGGCAATCTCCTTCAGTCCTATGCCGCCGATGGTGCTCACCTCCGTACCGAAATAGCGCTTCAGGAGCTCTTCGCTCAAACCGATGCTCTCGAAGATCTTTGCCCCACGGTAGCTGCGGATGGTCGAAATGCCCATCTTCGACATGATCTTCTTCAGACCCTTATCGACGGCCTTGATGTAGTTCTTCTCGGCAGTGGCGTACTCTTCCTGTATCTTGTAGCGCTTCACCAGGTCGTCAAGCACGGCGAAGGTGATGTACGGACAGATGGCACTTGCACCATAGCCTAGCAGCAGGGCTGCGTGCATCACTTCGCGTATCTCGCCGCTCTCGACGATCAATGCAGTCTGCACACGCTTACCCACACCGATCAGATGGTGATGCACGGCAGAGACGGCCAGCAGCGACGGGATGAAGAACTGACGTGTCTCGTACTGGGACGAAGGTTCGATCTTGTCGGTGAGGATGATGTAGTTGAAGCCTTCATCGACCGCCTTTTCCGCATCCTTGCAGAGACGGTCGAGGGCCGTGCGCAGGTTCTCTCCAGCCTTCTCGTAGTCGGGCTCCTTGCTCAAAGGCGAGATGGGGAGGGGGCAGGTCATCGGGAGCTTGATGGACCTGAATCCCTTATATCGGATGTTGCAAAGGATGTCGAGCTGCGTGTTGGTGAGCACAGGCTGGGGCAGACGCACCATCTTGCAGTTGCTGGCATCGGGGGTGAGGATGTTGGTGCCCACGGCACCGATGTATTCGGTGAGGCTCATCACCAGTTCCTCGCGGATGGGGTCGATGGCAGGGTTGGTCACCTGGGCAAACTGCTGGCGGAAGTAGTTGAAGAGCACCTGCGGACGATCGCTGATGACGGCCAGCGGCGTATCGTTGCCCATGGCAGCCACGGGTTCCTGTCCGGCAGTGGCCATGGGGATGATGGTGCGGTCGATGTCCTCCTGTCCGAAGCCGAAGGTGACGAGCTTTCGTCCAAGGTCACTCACGCCGTTTTCGACGTGTCGCCCGCTCTTCAGCTTCTCCAGCTGCACGCGGTTCTCGTTCAGCCAGTCGCGATAGGGATGCGCCTTGGCCAGTTGTTCCTTGATTTCGCCATCGTAGTAGATACGGCCTTCCTGCGTGTCGATGAGCAGGATCTTTCCGGGCTGCAGACGCCCTTTGCTCACCACATCGCCAGGCTCGAAGTCCATCACACCCACTTCGCTGGCCACGACCATCATACCACCCTTGGTGATGGTGTAGCGACTGGGACGCAGACCGTTGCGATCGAGCATACCGCCTGCATAACGACCATCGCTGAAGAGCAATGCGGCAGGACCGTCCCACGGCTCCATCAGTATCGAGTGGTATTCGTAGAACGCCTTCAGATCGCTCGAAATGGGGTTCTTGTCGTTGAAGCTCTCAGGCACGAGGATGGCCATGGCCTGTGCCAGGGACAGACCGCTCATCGTCAGGAATTCGAACACGTTGTCGAGACTGGCCGAGTCGCTCATGCCTTCCTGTACGATGGGACGCAGGTCGCTGATGTCGCCCAAAGCCTTGCTGTTGAGCACACTCTCGCGTGCTTTCATCCAGCCGCGATTGCCGCGAATGGTGTTGATCTCGCCATTGTGAGCCAACAGACGGAAGGGCTGTGCCAACGACCAGGTGGGGAAGGTGTTGGTGCTGAAACGAGAGTGTACCAATGCCAGTCCGCTCGTGAAATAGGGGTTTGACAGGTCGGGGTAATAGCGACGCAGCTGGCCGCTCGTGAGCATTCCCTTGTAGATGATGTTCTTGCTCGACAAGGAACAGATGTAGAAGTCCTTGTCGGCTATGCGGTTCTCGATCCTTTTCCTTATCTTGTACAATATGCAATCGAGCGTGGGAGCCTGCTGCTCGCTCACACCTGTCACAAATATCTGCCTGATGTCGGGCTCCACCTCGCGTGCCGCTGCACCCAATGCTTCGGGGCATGTGGGCACCGTGCGAACGTGCATCAGTGATAGTCCTTCGCGTTCGGTCTCCTCGATCATCACGCTCAGGATCCTCTCCTGGGCCTGTTTATCCTTGGGCAAAAACACCATTCCCGTGCCGTAGCGACCCTTTTCGGGTACCGGGATGCCCTGCAACAAGATGAACTCATGGGGGATCTGCACCATGATGCCGGCGCCGTCGCCCGTCTTGTCGCGTGTCTCGGCTCCACGGTGCTCCATGTTCTCAAGCACCCTTAGCGCGTTATCGACCAGCTCGTGGCTCTTGCCGCCATGAATGTTCACCACCATGCCCACGCCACAAGAGTCGTGCTCGTAGGATTTGTTGTATAAACCTTGATTCTTCATATCAGTTTCTTTTGTACCCATAACACTTAACCCATAATCCATAACCTCTAACCCATAATCCATAACCTCTAACCCCAGACCCCCTCTAATCCCCCTGCTTAGGGGGAAGAACCCAGCCCTGACAAGCCGTCCTCCCCCTATTCAGGGGGAACGAGAGGGTCTCCCTTTTATAGTTTTTCCTTCATTCGTTCCAAAGCCTCGACCGTAGCCTCATGCTGACCGAAAGCCGTCAGTCGGATGTAGCCTTCGCCCGATGGGCCGAACCCTGCACCCGGGGTACAGACCACGTGGGCCTTGTGGAGCAATTCGTCGAAGAATGCCCATGAAGACATGCCTTGAGGCGTGCGTACCCACAGATAGGGGGCATCTGTGCCGCCATAGACCGTGAGGCCAAGGGCAGTGAGTGTCTGGCGTATCAGTCGGGCATTCTGCATGTAGTAGTCGATGGTAGCCTGCACCTGTGCCTTGCCTTCGGGCGTGTAGATGGCCTCGGCGGCACGCTGGCTGATGTAGCTTGTGCCGTTGAACTTGGTGCATTGACGACGGTTCCACAATGGATTGAGCGCAATGCGCTTGCCAGAAACCGTCCGTAGCGTCAGCGTCGTGGGAACCACCGTGTAGCCGCAGCGGATGCCTGTGAAGCCTGCTGTCTTCGAATAGGAGCGGAACTCCACGGCACATTGGCGTGCGCCTTCGATCTCGTAGATGCTGTGGGGCACATCGTCACTGCTGATATATGCCTCGTAGGCTGCATCGAAGAGGATGAGCGCATCCTGCTCGATGGCGTAATCCACCCAGTGTTTCAACTGCTTGCGGGTAAGCGTCGTGCCGGTGGGGTTGTTGGGATAGCACAGATAGATGACATCCACATGCTCGCCAGGCAGTTCGGGAACGAAGCCATTTTCGGCCGTGCAAGGCAGATAGACGATATTCGTCCACCGTCCGTCGGTTCCCAACGAGCCGCCTCGACCGCCCATGACGTTGGAATCCACATAGACGGGATAGACGGGATCGGTGACGGCGATGCGTACATCAAGGCCTAACAGTTCCTGAAAGTTGCCCGTGTCACTCTTGGCTCCGTCGCTGACAAAGACTTCATCGGACGAGATGTCGATACCACGTGCGTGGAAATCGTTCTCCACGATGGCCTGACGAAGGAAATCGTAGCCACGTTCGGGACCATAACCACGGAACGAGGCCGCTTGCGCCATTTCGTCGGCAGCCTTGTGGATGGCTTGTACCACAACGGGAGCCAAGGGCTGGGTGACGTCACCGATACCGAGACTGATGATTTCCGCATCGGGATGCTCTGACTTGAACGCTTTCACCCTTTGGGCAATTTCCGCAAAGAGGTAAGCGCTTGGCAACTTTATGTAGTTTTCGTTGATCATATTGTTTCTTTTAACCTCTAACCCATAACCCATAACCTTCACTCCTCGATCTCTCCGTCGAAGACAAACTCGGCGCCACCTGTCATATAGACATGGCCATCGGACTCACGCCACTCGATGTCGAGTTCGCCCCCATCCATGATGATATGGCTTGAGCGACCGGCACGTCCAGCCAAGGCAGCTGCCACGGTAGTAGCACAGGCACCGGTGCCACAGGCCATGGTGATGCCACTACCGCGTTCCCAAACGCGCACCCGAATGCCGTCAGGACGCATTTCGGCAAATTCGATGTTGGCACGTTGGGGAAACGCAGCGTGGTGTTCCAATCGCGACCCTTCAGCAGCAACATCCATTGTCTCCACATCATCTACAAAGATGACATAATGCGGATTGCCCATCGAAACAAAGATGCCCTGGGGAAGGGGTGCTTTATCGGGCAGGAATTGCTTGTTGTTGACGAGAACGGGTTCACCCATATCGACGGTAACACTGCCGACAGTGTCCTGTGGGGTAAGATGCAGATTGAGAACCTTAACGCCCGAAAGCGTATGCAGTCGAATACGGGTAAGGGTGGTGAATCGCCGCTCATAAAGATACTTGCCCACGCATCGGCTGGCGTTGCCGCACATCATGGCCTCTGAACCGTCGGCATTGAAGATGCGCATCGAGAAATCGGCTTCTTCGGCATGTGGTGCGGGCCCGATGAGGACGATGCCATCACTTCCGATACCTTTATGCCGATCGCTCCAGGCAAGCGCGGCTGCCGATGGGTCATCTATATCATTTATTTTCGTATATATATAGATGTAGTCGTTGCCGGCTCCATGCATCTTCGTAAAACGTATCTTCTTTCTCATAAAAGCTATTTTACCTTACATTTCTTAGTTTTTACGGTGCAAAGGAAAAGAATATTGTCATTAAAACCAAAATAATTTTGTCAATTTACCAAAAATGTACGAATTTTAGTTTCATTTTTACAGAAATATCAAATGCAGATAGCAAAATAACGTAAAAACTATCGAATTGATGGATAATTGCAGTCAAACTACAAAAAAGTATTGCAAAAATTTTTCAATTTCTACAAAACACATTACCTTTGCCATCGAAAAAATCATTGCAATGACAAAATGGACGCTCAACAAACTAAATTCATTCGTGTATGAAAAAAATTGAAGCAATTATCCGCAAGACTAAGTTCGAAGAAGTCAAGGAAGCCCTGCTCTCGTCTGACATTGACTGGTTTGAGTATCATGATGTACATGGCATCGGACAGAGTCGTCAGGAACGTATCTATCGTGGCGTTCAGTATTCAACCGACGTGATCGAACGTGTAGCGATCACCATTGTCTGTCGCGATTTCTTTATGGAACCTACCGTCAAGGTAATCCTGCGTGTGGCACATACCGGCGAGATTGGTGACGGACGCATTTTCGTGAGCGACGTGATTGACACCTATTCAATACGTACGGGTGAGCATGGTGACAACGTGATCAGAGACAAGAAATAAGGTTACATGGCTTTTATCATAGTGCAAATACTTTTTTGTTATTCCTTGCTTCTAGTCTTATTATTTTAGTTTTGGTTTTACTATTTAAGGTATTATTGTTATGAACGAAATTGGATTATCACTCGATACTGTATGGATGCTATTGGCAGCCATGTTGGTTTTCTGGATGCAGCCGGGCTTTGCATTGTGCGAGGCTGGATTTACCCGCAGCAAGAACACGGCCAATATCCTGATGAAGAACTTTGTCGATTTCATGTTCGGCTCGCTGCTGTTTTTCTTCGTCGGCTTCGGCTTCATGTTTGGAAGCGAGGGTGCCGGTTTCATCGGTGCACCGAACTGGGGAGACCTCGGCTTCTACAAGGGCGATCTGCCTGTGGAAGGATTCCTGATCTTCGAGACCGTCTTCTGTGCCACTTCGGCCACCATCGTAAGCGGAGCCATGGCCGAGCGCACCAAGTTCTCGATGTATCTGGTTTATAGTGCGGTCATCTCATTGTTCATCTATCCCATCGAGGGACATTGGACATGGGGAGGCGGTTGGCTTTGCAACGATGCTGCCGACTCGTTTATGATGAGTACGTTCGGCGATGTGTTCCACGACTTTGCAGGTTCGGCCATCGTTCACAGCGTGGGCGGCGTACTGGCTTTGATTGGTGCGATGGCGCTCGGTCCTCGTATCGGCAAATATTCTTCCGACGGCAAGAGCCGTGCCATCCCAGGACATAACCTTACGCTGGCTTCGCTGGGTGTGTTCATCCTTTGGCTCGGCTGGTTCGGCTTCAACCCGGGCTCGCAGTTGGCTGCCTCAGGAGAGGTGAACCGTATCGCCATCTCACACGTGTTCCTGACCACTAACCTTGCAGCTGCTGCTGGTGGTGTGGCTACCATGTTTACCACCTGGCTGAAATATGGCAAACCATCGCTCTCACTGACGTTGAACGGCGTGCTGGCAGGACTGGTGGGTATCACGGCAGGTTGTGACCTCGTTTCGCCGGTAGGTGCTGTCATCATCGGACTTGTCTGTGGTATCGTACTTGTTTTTGCCATCGAGTTCATTGATCACAAGTTACACATCGATGACCCTGTAGGCGCATCGTCGGTACATGGCGTGTGTGGCATCCTCGGTACCCTTATGACAGGCTTGCTCTCCACGACCAATGGTGCGTTCTATGGCTTTGGTTGGGGATTCTTCGGAGCAGAGTGCTTTGGCATTCTTGTGATTGACCTCTGGGCTGCCGCCTGTGGCTTTGCCTTGTTCTATGGAATCAAGCAGGCACATGGTCTGCGCGTCGGCAAGCGTGTGGAGGAAGAAGGTCTCGATATCTACGAGCATGGCGAAGCTTGCTATAACTAACAAAAATAAATCATGGAAACAAAATTCATTTTCGTCACGGGCGGTGTGGTTTCCTCGTTGGGGAAAGGCATCATTTCGGCCAGCATAGGCAAACTGCTGCAAGCCCGTGGCTACAAAGTTACCATCCAGAAGTTTGATCCCTACATCAACATCGATCCAGGGACGCTGAACCCCTACGAGCACGGCGAGTGTTACGTCACTTTCGACGGCATGGAGACCGACCTCGACCTGGGACATTACGAACGGTTCACTGGCATTCATACCACACGCCACAACTCAATTACCACAGGACGCATCTACAAGACAGTCATCGACCGCGAGCGCCACGGTGACTATCTGGGCAAGACGATTCAGGTGGTGCCCCACATCACGGACGAAATCAAACGATGCATGCTGCGTGAAGACGAGAAGGACGAACAGCTCGACTTTGTCATCACCGAGGTGGGTGGCACGATAGGTGATATCGAGAGTGCGCCGTTCATGGAGGCCATCCGTCAACTGCGTTGGCAACTGGGCAGGAACGCCGTCTGCGTGCACCTCACCTACGTGCCTTATCTGAAAGCCGCCGAGGAACTGAAGACCAAGCCCACACAGCACTCCGTGAAGGAACTGCAGTCGATGGGCATCCAGCCCGACATCCTCGTGCTGCGTACGGAGCGACACCTCGACGACGCCCTGCGCATGAAGGTGGCCTCGTTCTGCAACGTCGATCTAGAGTGCGTGGTGCAAAGCGAGGATATGCCAAGCATCTACGAGGTGCCTGTGAGCATGCAACGACAAGGCCTCGATGCCGCCATCCTTCGCAAGATCGGCATTCCCGTGGGTGAGACACCCGCCATGCAGCGCTGGCACGATTTCCTCGACAAGCAGCGTCACGCCACACGCGAGGAGCATATCGGTCTGGTCGGGAAATACAATCTGCAGGATGCCTACAAAAGCATACGCGAAAGCCTGAATCTGGCAGGCATCTACAACGATGTGAAGGTCAAACTGCACTTCATCAACAGCGAGGAGATCACCCGCGAGAACGTGGCCGAACGCCTCGACGGCATGGCTGGCATCGTCATCTGTCCCGGTTTCGGCCAACGTGGCATCGAAGGCAAGATCATCGCCGCTGAATACGGACGCACGCACGACATCCCCACCTTCGGCATCTGCCTCGGCATGCAGATGATGGTGATAGAATTTGCACGCAACGTGCTCGGCTACGCTGATGCCAATAGCAGCGAGATGGATGCCACGACGCCACACAACGTCATCGACATGATGGAAGAACAGAAGAACATCACACAGATGGGTGGCACGATGCGACTGGGAGCCTACGACTGCGAACTGGCGAAAGGCAGCCGTGTATGGGAGGCATACGGTGGGACAACGCTCGTGAAGGAACGTCATCGCCACCGTTACGAGTTCAACGACCGCTATCAGGCCGAGTACGAAAGCAACGGGATGAAGTGCGTGGGCTTCAACCCCGATTCGCATCTGGTCGAGATTGTCGAGATGCCATCGCTCCGATGGTATATCGGCACGCAGTTCCACCCCGAATATTCCTCGACGGTATTGCATCCGCATCCCTTGTTTATGTCGTTTGTCAAAGCCTGCATCGATGGAACAGCTCAAGCATGAGTGTGGAGTGGCATTGATACGCCTTTTGAAGCCTCTCTCCTACTACGAACATAAATACGGCACCTGGCGATATGGTCTCGACAAGCTGTACCTGATGATGGAGAAACAGCATAATCGCGGCCAAGAGGGTGCTGGTGTTGCCTGCGTCAACCTCGATGCCCCCATCGGTGAGGAATACATGTTCCGCGAACGCGCATTGGGCAAGGATGCCATCACCGAAATCTTCCGACATATCGACGGCTCTTTTGCAGGACAGCTCTACATGGGGCATCTGCGCTACTCCACTACGGGGAAAAGCGGACTGCAGTATGTACATCCATTCCTGCGCCGTAACAACTGGCGTGCCAAGAACCTGTGTCTATGCGGCAACTTCAACATGACCAACATGGATGAAGTCTTCCAGTCGCTGACGCGGCAAGGGCAATCACCCCGATTCTACGGAGATGCATATATCTCGTTGGAACTGATGGGTCACCGGTTGGATCGCGAAGTGGAACGGCTGTATGTCGAAGCCACGGAAAAGGGATTGGAAGACACCGACATCACCCGTTACATCGAGCAAAACCTTCAGATATCTAACGTACTGAAGACCTCTATGCCCCACTTCGACGGAGGTTATGTAATGTGTGGCTTGACAGGCAGTGGCGAGATGTTTGCCGTACGCGACCCATGGGGCATCCGCCCCGCATTCTGGTATCAAAACGACGAGATTGTCGTTCTGGCCAGCGAGCGCCCGGTCATTCAGACGTGTTTCGACCTTGCAGCCGAAGATATCCGTGAACTGAAACCCGGACAATCGCTCATCGTGCGTCAAGGTGGAGAATGCTGCCTAGAACAGATTCTCCCCGCACAAGATACCAAAGCTTGCAGCTTCGAACGCATCTACTTCAGCCGTGGCTCCGACCGCGACATTTACAACGAACGCAAACGCCTGGGAGAACAGCTCACTCCAGCCATCCTGCAAGCCATCGACCATGATGTGGAGCATACCGTCTTCTCATATATCCCCAATACAGCAGAGGTGGCCTTCTACGGCATGACCGACGGTATCAGAAAACTCGACCACAACGTGCGAACTGAGAAGGTTGTATGGAAGGACATCAAGTTACGCACCTTCATCAGCGATGGTGCCGAGCGCAACGACCTTGCCGCCCATGTCTATGACATCACCTACGGCTCACTCCAACCCTACGAGGATAACCTCGTCATCATCGACGATTCCATCGTACGCGGCACGACACTCAAAGAGAGCATCTTCAAGATTCTCGACCGTCTGCACCCCAAAAAGATTGTGATGGTGTCGAGCTCTCCACAAATCCGTTATCCCGACTACTACGGCATCGACATGCCGAGCCTCGAAGAGCTCTGCGCCTTTCGTGCCGCCATCGCCCTCATCAAGGAACGGGGTATGGAACAGGTTATTGCCGAAACCTACCGAAAATGCAAGACCGAACCATTGTCGGCCAATCATGTTCGCGGCATCTACGCACCATTCACCGTGGACGAAATCAACCCCATGATTGTAGAGATGCTACGACCCAAGGGCATGCAGGCACCCATTGAACTGGTGTTTCAGAGTATCGAAGGACTGCACAAGGCTTGTCCCAAACATCTGGGCGATTGGTATTTCACGGGTCATTATCCAACACCTGGCGGCATTCGGATGGTGAACCAGGCGTTTGTGAACTATGTGGAGAAAAAGTTGAAACTGCAATTATAATCGATGAAACAAGCCAAACTAATACTTGACGATGGTAGCCAATTCTTCGGCTGGTCGTTCGGCTACGATGCCGATACGACGGGAGAAGTGGTATTCAACACAGCGATGACAGGCTATCCGGAAAGTCTGACCGACCCCAGCTACGCAGGACAGATATTAGTAACCACTTATCCGCTGATCGGCAACTACGGCGTGCCCGATACAGGCATAGGAGCCGATGGGCTGCCACTATTCATGGAGAGCGAACGGATTCATGCCAAGGCCCTGATTGTGGCCGATTATTCCGAGACCTATTCGCACTGGAATGCGAAGGAGTCGTTGGCTGCCTGGTTGAAGCGCGAGCACATCCCTGCCCTGACAGGTATCGACACACGAAGACTGACGAAACTGCTCAGAGAGCGTGGTGTGATGATGGGGCGTGTGGTGATGCTAGACGTTGCCAACGAAGCACAGAACATCGAACATAAGGACTATGGAAGTGTAAACTGGGTGGAGAAAGTAAGCTGCAAGGAAGTTATCACCTATCGGCCAGACCCCTCAACCCCCTCAACCCCTTCGAACCCTTCAAACCTTTTGACCCCCTCAAACCCTTCCCCCAAAAGGCGTGTCGTTCTTGTCGATTGCGGTGTGAAGGCCAATATCATCCGATGCCTACTCAAACGTGGCATCGAGGTGGTGCGTGTGCCGTGGGACTACGATTTCAATCAGTTGGATTTCGATGGCCTCTTCTTGGCCAATGGTCCTGGCGATCCTGAGCAATGCGGCAAGACGGTGGAGCATATCCGCACGTTCCTCGGCAACAAAGACGTAAAACCATGCATGGGCATCTGTCTTGGGAACCAGTTGCTGGCTCGAGCAGCAGGAGCCAAAACCTACAAACTGAAATACGGTCATCGCAGCCACAACCAGCCTGTGCAGAAAGTAGGCACCACGCAGTGTTTCATAACCTCCCAGAACCACGGCTATGCTGTAGATGACACAACATTGCCTGCCGACTGGGAACCTCTGTTCGTCAACATGAACGACGGCTCAAACGAGGGTATCCGTCACAAGACTAATCCTTGGATGTCGGCACAGTTCCATCCGGAGGCCTGCTCTGGGCCAGTCGATACCGAGTTTCTGTTTGATGAATTTGTGGCAATGCTTGAAGCTACTCCTTCTTCAACCCCCTCAAACCCCTTAAACCCCTCAAACCCCTCAAACCTCAAAAAGGTTCTCATCCTGGGCAGCGGAGCCTTGAAGATTGGCCAGGCGGGGGAGTTTGACTACAGTGGTGCCCAAGCATTGAAAGCCCTGAAGGAAGAAGGCATACACACGGTGCTCATCAATCCCAACATCGCAACGGTACAGACATCACAGGATGTGGCCGACACAATATATTTCCAGCCTGTGCAGGCCGACTTCGTTGAGCGTATCATCGAGAAGGAGCGACCGGATGGCATCATGCTCTCGTTCGGTGGTCAGACAGCCCTCAACTGCGGCGTGGAACTCTATCACCGTGGCGTGCTCGAACGTTATGGGGTGAAGGTATTAGGTACGCCGGTCGAAGCTATCATCGACACCGAGGACCGCGACCTCTTCGTTCACCGTCTGGATGAGATTGGAGTGAAAACCATCAAGAGTGAGGCTTGCAGTACCATCGAAGAGGTACAGAGAGCGGCTCATGAGCTGGGATTCCCCGTCATCCTGCGTGCCGCATACGCCCTCGGCGGTCTGGGTTCGGGCTTCTGTGAAAGTGACGACGAACTATTGGCACAAGCTGAGGAGGCGTTCTCTTTCTCTCCACAGGTTCTGGTGGAGAAGTCGCTGAAGGGCTGGAAGGAGATCGAATACGAGGTGGTTCGCGATCGCTACGACAACTGCATCACCGTATGTAACATGGAGAATCTTGATCCCCTCGGCATACATACGGGTGAGAGCATCGTGGTGGCTCCAAGCCAGACATTGTCGAACAGCGAATATCACAAGCTCCGCGCACTGGCCATCAAGATCATCCGTCACATTGGCATCGTAGGCGAATGCAATGTGCAATATGCCCTCGATCCGCAGTCGGAGGACTATCGCGTCATCGAGGTGAATGCCCGTCTGAGCCGTTCATCGGCCTTGGCAAGCAAGGCGACAGGTTATCCGCTGGCTTTCGTGGCAGCTAAACTCGGCTTGGGCTACGGGCTCTTCGAACTGAAGAACGCCGTAACACGAACCACCAGTGCCTTCTTCGAACCGGCCCTCGACTATGTGGTGTGCAAGATACCGCGTTGGGACCTAACAAAGTTCCACGGAGTAAAGCGACAGCTTGGCTCGTCGATGAAGAGTGTGGGCGAAGTGATGGCCATCGGACGCACGTTCGAGGAATCGCTGCAAAAGGGCTTACGCATGATAGGCCAAGGCATGCATGGCTTCGTCGAAAATCACGAGATCAAAATCCAGGATATACGATTTGCCCTTCATGACCCCACTGATATGCGCATCTTCGTCGTGGCTAAGGCAATGAAGATCGGCTACAGTGTCGAACAGATCCACGAGCTGACAAAGATCGACCGGTGGTTTCTCGAAAAACTGAAGCATCTGGTCTTGATTGACCAGCAGTTACGGTCGATGGCAGAAATGGTCGAGATGGCCCTGCAGATGGACAAGACGGAGCTGATGGAATACCTCGAAGACCCCGAGTTCGTCACTCTGCTTCATGCAGCCAAGGTCTATGGATTCTCCGACTTCCAGATAGCCCGCGCCTTTGGGCTCGAAGCCTTCACCAGTACCGAAAAGGCCGGTCTGATGATCCGATCGTGGCGCAAGGAATTCGGCATCGTTCCCATCGTCAACCAGATTGACACCCTTGCCGCCGAATATCCAGCCGAAACCAATTACCTCTATTTATCATATCTTTGAACCCTCAAACCCTTCGAACCCCTCTTAACCCCTCTTAACCCTTCGAACCCTTCTTAACCCCTCTTAACCCTTCGAACCCTTCTTAACCCCTTATAACCCCCTCCTCCCATGTGTGGTATAGTAGCAATTTTGAACGTTAGGGAGCAGACACAGTCTCTGCGCCAGAAAGCATTGAAAATGAGTCAAAAATTACGCCATCGCGGTCCCGACTGGAGCGGAATCTACTGTGGTGGCACAGCCATTCTTGCCCATGAACGATTGAGCATCGTTGATCCCGAGAGTGGCGGGCAGCCCCTCTACTCTCCCGATCACAAGCAGGTGTTGGCCGTCAATGGCGAGATTTACAATCATCAGGAGATCCGCCGACAATACGCTGGACTATATGAATTCCAGACGGGTAGCGATTGCGAAGTAATCCTTGCCCTCTATCGAAGCCTCCTCCTTAACCCCTCCCCCAACGACGAGCAGATAGTTCAGATGCTGGAACAACTGAGCGGCATCTTCGCATTCGTGCTCTACGACGAAGAGCGCGACGAGTTTCTAATTGCGCGCGATCCCATTGGTGTCATCCCTCTCTACATCGGCCATGATGCCGACGGCACCCTATATGTCGCCTCTGAACTGAAGGCCCTCGAAGGCCAATGCGAACAATACGAACCCTTCCTGCCGGGGCATTACTATTGGAGCCGAAAGCCGGGCATGAAACGATATTACCGTCGCGACTGGATGCAATTTGATGCAGTGAAAGACAATGGGGTAAGTTCCGACGCCATCCATGATGCGTTGGAGGCTGCCGTGAAGCGTCAGCTGATGTCCGATGTCCCCTACGGTGTCTTGCTCAGCGGAGGCCTCGATTCATCAATCATATCAGCCATAGCCGAAAAGTACAGTGCCATGCGTATTGAGGACGACAGCAGGACCAAAGCCTATTGGCCCCGCCTGCACAGTTTTGCCGTTGGACTGAAAGGAGCGCCCGATCTAGCGAAAGCCAAGTTGGTGGCCGACCATATCGGCACCGTCCATCACGAAATCAACTACACCATCCAGGAGGGTCTGGATGCCATACGCGATGTCATCTACTTCATCGAAACCTACGATGTCACCACCGTCCGCGCTTCCACTCCGATGTATCTGCTTGCACGTGTCATCAAGTCGATGGGCATCAAGATGGTGCTTTCAGGCGAAGGTGCCGACGAAATCTTTGGTGGCTACCTCTACTTCCACAAAGCCCCCTCGGCGCAGGCTTTCCACGAAGAGACCGTCCGCAAGCTCTCGAAGCTGCACCTCTACGATTGTCTGCGCGCCAACAAGAGCCTGTCGGCATGGGGTGTCGAGGGACGTGTGCCCATGCTCGACAAGGAATTCCTCGACGTGGCTATGCGAACCAACCCCGAGGCGAAGATGTGTCCGGGCAAAACCATTGAAAAAAAGATCTTACGCGAGACCTTTGCCGAACTCCTGCCCGACGAGGTCGCATGGCGACAGAAGGAGCAATTCAGCGATGGTGTCGGATACGCATGGATCGACACGCTCAAAGCCATCACGTCGGCAGCTGTCACCGACGAACAGATGGCGCATGCCGCCGAACGCTTCCCCATCAATCCACCTCGAAATAAGGAGGAGTATTATTACCGAACCATCTTCGCCGAACATTTCCCCAGCGACTCGGCTGCACGTAGTGTCCCCAGCGAAGCCAGTGTAGCTTGTTCCACAGCCATCGCCCTTGAGTGGGATGCAGCATTCGCCGGCAAGAACGACCCCAGTGGACGCGCCGTCAAGGGGGTCCATGACCAAGCATACTAACTCTTCCATAATCTTTGGCTATTGGGCTAACCGAATATTCGAAAATATCGGTTAGCCCAATAGCCGTTTTTGCATCTTTTGGGTTACTCCAATCAGAATTTCCCGCTTCGCACCAACATTAAACTACCATATATTACCAAAAAAATGAACTATACACGATTTTTTTTGCCAAAATACTTGGAGAATTAAGAAATAGGATTTATCTTTGCCGCATTCTAATACTACACTTACAAAAGCGCCCATGCAAAAAGACAGCTTCATATATCGCTTTTTCAATCTTTATTACGAAGGCTTCAAGAACATGAAGCTTGGTCGTACGCTATGGGCCATCATCATCATCAAGCTGTTCATCATCTTCGTTATCCTCAAAGTATTCTTCTTCCCCAATTTCCTGAAGGAACACGCCAAGGGCAGCGAGTCCTCGTATGTCGCCGGCGAGCTGATCGACCGTGCTTCGCCATAAGCCGGACCCCCTCTAATCCCCCTGCTTAGGGGGAAGATTCCAGTCCCAACATACAGTCCTCCCCCTATGTAGGGGGACCGAGAGGGTCCCCTTCGAACCTTTCGAACTATTCGAATCCTTCAAACCTCAATAAACTATTATGACAAATCTACTGCTAATCGACGCCGGTACCATTGAATGGTCGAGGGCACAGTTCGCTCTCACGGCAATCTACCACTGGCTCTTTGTGCCCCTGACGCTCGGCTTGGCCGTCATCATGGGTATCATGGAGACCTGCTATTATCGCACGAAAAAGAGTTTCTGGAAAGACACCGCCAAGTTCTGGCAGAAGCTCTTCGGTATCAACTTCGCCATGGGCATCGCCACAGGCATCATCCTCGAATTCGAGTTTGGCACCAACTGGAGCAACTACTCATGGTTCGTAGGCGACATCTTCGGCGCACCTTTGGCTGTCGAGGGTATTGTGGCCTTCTTCATGGAGTCAACCTTCGTGGCTGTCATGTACTTCGGATGGAACAAGGTATCACGCGGCTTCCATTTGGCCTCCACATGGCTCACAGGCCTCGGAGCCACTATCTCGGCGTGGTGGATCCTGGTGGCCAATGCCTGGATGCAATACCCTGTAGGCTGTGAGTTCAATCCCGACACTATGCGCCATGAGATGGTATCGTTTGCCGATGTGGCACTCTCGCCATTTGCAGTCTCCAAGTTCTGTCACACCGTTACCTCGGCGTGGATCATCGGCGGAGTCTTCTGTGTCGGCGTTTGCTGCTGGTATCTGATGAAGAAACGTGAGACGAAACTGGCTCTTGAGAGCCTCAAGATTGGCGCTATCGTAGGCCTTGTAGCCTCCCTTTTGGCAGCGGTCACTGGTCACAAATCGGCACAGGACGTGGGCGAAGTGCAGCCCATGAAGCTGGCTGCTATGGAGGCACTCTACAATGGTGGCACCGACCAGGGGCTGACAGCCATTGCCTGGGTTAATCCCTTCAGCCAGCCTGACTATCTGAACGAAGAATCGGCTCCGCTTAAGCTGGAGATGCCCTACGCGCTGTCGTTTATGGCTACCAACGATATCCACGGATACGTGCCCGGCATCAACGACATCCTAAATGGTTATACCAAGCCCGATGGCACACGCGAACCCTCCATCGATGAGAAGATCGAACGCGGCAAGAAAGCCATTGCTGCTTTGGCCGACTACCGCAAGGCAAGGCAGGAAGGTGTGCCCGTGGATTCCCTCAGCGCACAACTTGCCACCATCAACGGGAACATGCAGTACTTCGGCTATGGCTACATCAAGGACAAGACGCAAGTTGTGCCGTTCGTTCCGATCAACTTCTGGGCATTCCGCATCATGGTGGGCCTCGGCTGCCTCCTGATTCTTTTCTTCGCCATCGTACTGGCTGGAGTCTATAAATTCCCCGCCAAGTTGTGGCAGAATCGCGACATCACCGCCATGTCGAACTGGCACTACTGGGTTGCTATCATCCTCATCCCGCTGGCCTACATTGCCTCCGAGAGTGGCTGGCTCGTAGCCGAGTTCGGACGTCAGCCATGGACCATCCAGGATATGCTCCCCACATGGGTAGCCGTCAGCGACCTGCATTCATCGTCGGTGATCATCACATTCTTCCTGTTCCTCATCCTGTTCACCACGATGCTCGCCGTCGAGATCAACATCCTGCTCAAACAGATCAAGAAAGGACCCGACTACACATCTTAACCCCTCAAACCCCCTCAAACCCCTCAAACCCCCAATAATATGACTTACGAATTTTTGCAACAATACTGGTGGTTCATCGTTTCTCTACTTGGTGCACTACTCGTCTTCCTGCTCTTCGTACAGGGAGCCAACTCATTGGCCCGCAGCTTAGGTAATACTGAAGAAGGCCGACGACTGGTATTCAATTCCACAGGGCGCAAGTGGGAGTTCACCTTCACCACCCTCGTTACCTTCGGCGGCGCGTTCTTTGCCTCTTTCCCCCTCTTCTACTCCACCTCATTCGGCGGTGCCTACTGGCTATGGATGGTTATCCTTTTCACCTTCGTGCTACAGGCAGTCAGCTACGAGTTCCAGAACAAGTTAGGAAACTTCCTGGGACCTCGTACATTCCAGAACTTCCTCCTGCTCAACGGCATCGTCGGCCCACTGCTGTTGGGCGGAGCCGTGGCCACCTTCTTCGAAGGCTCTAACTTCGTGGTCGAGAAGAGCAATTTGGTGAACGCTGGTGCCATGACACCTGTCATCAGTCACTGGGCCAATGCCTCACATGGTCTTGATGCGCTACTCAATCCCTGGGTGCTCGTCCTCGGCGTTGCTGTCGTATTTCTGGCACGCACTTTGGGTATCCTCTATGTGATGAATAATGTCAACGATGAGGATATCCGCAGCCGTGGCGTCTTGGCTCTCAAGCTTAATGCCGCTGCCTTCGTTGTTCTCTTCGTCATTTATCTCATCCATCTGTTGTTGAAGGACGGTTTTGCCTACAACGATGCAGGCATCATTTCCATCGAACCGCTGAAATATCTCAACAACTTCCTCGACATGTGGTATCTCGCCATCCTGCTGCTTGTAGGTGTCGTTCTGGTACTTTTCGGCATTGGCAAGACAATTTTCACGAAGCAATACATCTGTGGCATCTGGCCTGCCGGCATTGGCACTGTCCTTGTGGTACTGGCACTCCTGCTCTGCGCTGGTTGGAACGGCACAGCCTATTATCCATCAACTGCCGATTTGCAGTCGTCACTCACTATCCGCAACTCAAGCAGCAGCGAGTTCACCCTGCGCACCATGTTCTACGTCTCGTTCCTCGTTCCTTTCGTTCTCGCTTACATCGTCTATTGCTGGCGTGCCATCGACAAGAAGAAACTCGACAAAGAGGAGATCAAGACCGACCACGCTTACTAAATAACAAACTACAAATAACCGTTAACAAATAACAATTATTTCATGGAAGAAAACAACCTCAGTTCGCCCTACTCCACTCCTGGTGAAGAAGGGGTAACTCCCGAGTCACGTCTACGTGTCACCTCCCAGATGAAGGCATCTCTGCTCTCGTCGATGAAGTGGCTGCAGTTCCTACTCATCATCTGTTGCATAGGCCTCGGACTGCTTCTGCTCCTTGCCATTGCGATGATCATTTTCAGTAGTGCATTCCCGACAATCGATAACGAGTTATCGCCAGCAGTCACGTTAGGGATGGGCATGCTCTACCTGTTCATTGCAGCCCTCTATGTTTATCCCATCGTAAAGGGATTCCATCTCGTCGAGCACACCCGCAAGGCACTTCGCGCAGGCACTACGTCAGACCTTGAAGCTTCGGCCGATAACTTCCATGCCATCATGAAGTTCTGCGGCATACTGACCATCATCGGTATCGCCCTCTACGTTATCTTCATCGTCGCCATTATCCTCATAGCTATCTTCACGGCTAAGTGAGCCTAACCCAACGAAAAAGCCAGTGCCAAGCCTTCAAAACTTGGCACTGGTTTTTGTATGTGCAATATTGCTAAACATTCAATTGTCATTCGTGTTTTTGCCTATTTATGAACGAAAAGGACGATGAAATAAAAAAAATTGATGGTTGATTTAAAAAACTTACCTAAAAATTTGGAGATTCGACCAAAACCATTTATATTTGCCCCATCATTCCGAGGCATCTCTGTGTCTTCTGCTGAATGATCTTATTGTAAACAAAAGACGCTACGACGTCGTTATCTTCGCCTCCGAAATTCTCGCAAAATTTCAAATCGATGAAGATAATGCAACGGTTGAGCGTCCATGGCGGTGAAATGTACATCACCTTCTTCACGTCCGCGATGGGCTGGGAGATGGTATATACATATCATCCGGACGTGGGCTTTTCAACGTTGCTTATCTATCGATTGGGCAATGCGAGAAGCCTCGGAGACGGGTAAGCAACAAGTAGAAAGCTCCCGTCTTTTTGTATAATCTAATGCCGGATTCGGAGTTTTGGCTGGAAATACAGTTTTTCTAAGATATCTATGAACAACACCCGATTAGTATCAAAAAATGAGATAAGAAACAACAAATGGTGCGTTTCTATTCTCTCAGTCCTGTTTCTTTTACCTGTCTCACAGCTATGGGCACAGCAACGTTCACCAGGTTCTGTTCAAAGCATCGCACAATCTTTCGGTAGAGAGACGACTACATTATCGGCTCTTTCGACATCACAAAGTGTTGTAATTGAGAAAAGCTCTGATATCCTTAATGAGCCTACTATGAAGTCGTTAGGTCTTGAGGCTTTTTATGTTATAACTCCTCCATCGGGAAAAGGTTTCATTATTGTATCCGGTGACGTTCGTATGCGAAAGATCCTTGGATTTTCTAATACCGATATTTTCAAGAAAGACTCACTCCCTGACAATGTGTATGGCTGGTTCCAACAATATGCAGAAGAGATGATGTCTCTTCCCGCTGTGGCAGGACCACCTGTCGATGACATTTTTGGAGAAGAAACAGATCCAACAGAACCTCGTATGACCTCTTTACCGATTCGTGAAGGTGGAGTTTCACCCCTGTTAGGGTCTATACAATGGGATCAGACTTCTCCATTCAACAATATGTGCCCTATAGATAATGATGGGAATCGTAGTGTGACTGGTTGTGTAGCAACAGCTATGGCTCAAGTTATGAAATATCACCAATATCCTTCTTCAGGATCAGGTTCTATTAGTTATACAACAAGTACCAATGGACTGAATGTTTCAACAACTTTAGGAGCTACCTATCATTGGTCTCAGATGCTTGATTCCTATTCAAATGGGTTTACAACTACACAAGAAAATGAGGTTGCACAGCTAATGTTCCATTGTGGAGCTTCGGTTGAGATGGATTATACTTCCAACGCAAGTGGTGCTTACCAAGGTGATATTCGTAATTCTCTTTTTAAGTATTTTGGCTATGATCAAGACATGGCCTACGTAACAAAAGACAATTATACTGATGAGTCATGGCACACATTACTACTTAAGGAAATAAATGCTAATCGTCCTGTTAACTATAGTGGTCGATCTGGATTATCAGGACATTCATTTGTATTAGATGGTTATCGGCAAACGGATGGTGTTGAAGTGCCCTACTACCATGTCAACTGGGGTTGGCGTGGCTTCTGTGATGGTTACTATCTACTCTCTTCTTTGACACCATCTTCTCCTGGGACAGGCGGAGGAAATGGTGATTATTCCTATGGTCAAACCATGGTTATTGGAATCATGGCAGAAGATGGTATTTATGGGACACCCGTACTTGATGGTTCATTCACCCCCTCCGAAACAATCTTCCGTTATGGTGAAGCAAATAATATGACTTTTAGCCTTTTAGTCACGAATTGTGCATGTCGAACTTTCAATGGCAATCTCAATCTCGTTGCCATCTCTAGTTCCGGATATGAAACCGAACTAAAGACAATCCAAGTAAATAATGATTTGCCTTCGGATTATTACACATCATTTTATTCTCAGACGATATCTATTCCATCAAGCCTTTCTGCTGACACTTACAAGTTAGAGTGGAGAGCATACTATTCAGGAAAGAATAAGTTCAGCACGGTTAATTTCCCGTCAAATTATGAACTTATCATTTACGATGAATCGCCTCAGCTAATTGCATCTGCCCAATGTAGCTCATTACAAATTAAACCTACCGAGGAATATTGCATAACTTTAAAGGTAAAGAATACTGGTAATAGCAAATATATGGGAACTATTACGGCACATCTGCACCAAGAGACATGTGATACGGATCTTACTTCAGATTATTGTTCTATTGCCCCGAATACTACCTCAGATGTTGTTATCAGTGGTCTTTTACGAACTATGGCTCCTGGTGAAGTGACTATTACTTTTGCAAACGATATTGACCATAGTTCAATAAAAAATTACGCAGGACAGACTTTGACCATTAATACAACTGCTGAAGCAGCGACTGCCGATGTTGCAGTTTATTTGATGAAAGCAAACACAACGACCTCTTCGAGAGTGTTTACTATCTATTCGTATAATTTCTTGAACAACTCTGCCGTAAACTTCATTGGTGATGTACAACTTGCATTAATTGATGACGATGACAATATCCTATGCCATTTGGGTGATATTTGGTCGAATAGCGACGAAGGTCTTCAGAAAGGTCACTACTACACTTATGCAAGAGTATTTAGCGACCAATTCCCCAATACCATCCCCAATGGCACTTACAGATTAGTTACCATTGCTCGGCAAGCTAATTCTGGTATATGGTCTATTGCGACAAAATGGTATTCTACCGAACTTCAATATCTGAATGTGGAGGTTTCATCCTATTCAGTTCTCATTGATAATGTCGAGTTCGAGAAAGATCCTTTCGCTGGCGAAGTATTGGTTTCAAATATTACTTTGGATAGAACGGAAGTAACTATGAAGCCTGGTGAAATTCTGACTCTGACGGCAACTATTTCACCATCTATCGCAACGAATCAGAATCTTTCCTGGTCTTCTTCAAATAGCAGAATAGCATCAGTAGATGCCAATGGTACAGTTACAGCCAAAGCAAAGGGCACAACAGTGATTACCTGTAAAGCTAATGATGGCAGTGGCGTGAAAGCCACATGTACAATCACCGTTGACGAAGTTGTATATGGCGATGTGAATTCTGATGCGGATATCGATGTCAGCGATGTCGCGTTAACAGTTGAATATATTCTTGGTCATAATCCGAATCCTTTCAATTTCGCTGCTGCAGATATGAATAACGACGCGGTTATTGATATTGTCGATGTGACAAGAATAGTAAATGTCATTCTCTACGGTTCTGCAACAGTTAAAAACGCACCTCTACGAGATGCAGAAGGAGAAGAACAATCAGCTTTCTACATACAAAAAATCAATAATGAAGAGTTTGCATTATGCCTGAATGGCAACAATTCGATCACAGGTTTCCAATTCGATTTACATCTGCCTTCTTCTGTCCAGTTGATTGGTATGGGCAAATCTGATTCAATGAGTGCTCTTACTCTTGCAACTTCAGAGATGGAGGATGGATCCATTCGAACGATCTGCTTCTCTTTGAGCAACGAAGTTGTCTCATCGGGAGGTGATCCGATAATCATCTTTAGGATTAAAACAGAATCACTTAACGAGAATGAAGTTGTATCTTTCGAAAATATTATTGCTTCCACATCAACAGGAGAAAGATTATTGTTCTCAAATATTACACTTCCTCTATTCTCAGAAGTTCCGACTTCTATCATGCAACTTGATGAAGCAAAAGCATCAGAGAGTATCTATTCTATTTCTGGACTAAAGTGCAAATTTGTTCCAAAAGGAATAGTTATTTTACGCACTTCTGAAGGGACTATACAGAAAATATATATTAAGTAACTTATCATTTTCTTCCGCATCTCAAAGTAAGGGCTGCGGAAGACAATAGATTATTATAATTCGTATATGAAAGCAATGTATCTACTTTTTGCTGCAGCACTTCTTAGCGCAACAGCACTGGCAGGCTCCAAGTTTGAGGGTACTGTTAGTCGTCACTTCAGTCTCCCCAACCAGCCTGCAAAGGGTGAGAGGGCTCTTCCTCAGGCTATCCGTCTTGGCGAACTGCATCGTGCCAGTGACCAAGCGTTGATGCCTTCTCTTTCTAGCAAGTCAGAATTAGTCAAAAGAGATGCTTATGTACCGTTTAGAAACGAACAAATGACAATCGCCATCCCAGGTTCCCGCCGTGCAAAAGCAAACCTTGAGAATGGTGTATATTATAGCAAACCTGCCGGTGCAAGCTATATCGGTTGGGGTACCGATGGATTTGGCTATGGCGCTTGCATACTTACTGTTGCACCTTTTGTCGAATATTCCTTTATTGATCAGTCCAATCCAAAAGCAGATAAATGGACGCTTGGCGGTCAGGATATTACAGAGTATGTTGAGGACGGTGTATTTACCAACTTTATGAATCCTGGTTCTGGAATGATTTCGCTTCCTACCATTACAAGTAATGCAGGTTCGTTCACACTCGGAGAAGAAAGCCGTTATTTCGCCGATTACGGTTCTGCCATTTACAATTGGGGCGAATTTTGGCCAATTGGTTTCCAGGATGATCATGTAGGTGCCTATCTTTGGGGTGCTTATGATAACGATAATCTGCTCGGTACGGGTTCTGTAACATTCTCTGATGGCACTTACGATTGCATTGGCGTTTATCAGCATTTGCCAAAGCCTGCAACTCCACTGTATTGTGAAGCAGCCGAAGTGTATTTCTCTTCTATTTCTGGAACAGTAGGCACCATTTATATGACGATTTATAACGCAGATGATCCCTCTGAGGATGCTGAGCCTGTATATACTCTTGTCGCTACCGATGAGGATATCGCCTGGACTAATAAGGGTACACGCAATGGTGTTGAGATTACCAGGGGAAATATCCAATTCAAAAATATTATTGAGGAGGATGGTTTTGAGACTCAGGCACCTTTCGTGCTTGACTTCCCTGCAGATGTCTATTTTACCTGGGAAGAAGGTGCTGATTTCAATATCGGAGCTCTTGAGATTCAGCCCGAAGATTATATTGATTATTCTTATGTCGATGAAAATGGTGAGACTCAGTATTATGAGGCGACACCACTCATTAATGTTAATGGAAGCGTAGGAAGTTTCTCTTACAATTCTCCTCTTGCTACTAACATTAACTTCTTTGCTTACCAGGATATGGTATATGTGCCAACATCCCTTCAGGACAATCAGGGCAATGTATATGAAGATGTCAATATTGTTAAGATTTCAAACGATGGCAAGACAGCTGAGAATGCTTTAGAAGGCTGGGTATGTGTTAACATTGCTGGAACAGATCTCGAGAATTATGAGATTGAGTTTGCCGATGAAAGTGCAGAAGAATGGCTCACTTGCTATTATGATAGCACTGGTCTTTCCGTGAATAATGCATTTTTCCTGACGTTTGAAGCCACCGAGCTCCCCAATGATGTGTCTAGTCGTTCAACTAATGTCGTGGTAAAAGGTCTTGGCGTTCAAAATGAAACTCCAATCATCGTTTATCAGGGTGAAAATGTCGGCATGAACAACTTAATCCTTAAAGATGCGACAGCAAAACAAGGCACACAAACTGATGTAGCTGTATGGATGCAAAATGAATCCAATATTACAGACTTCCAGTATGATCTCGTATTACCTGAAGGGTTCAGTTTGGCAATGAATAATAACGGAAGTTATTTATGCGAACTTAGTAGTCGTGCTACCAATTCTCATAGTCTTGCTTGTGCACAACAAGAAGATGGTTCTTATCGTTTCTTCTGTTATTCCTCGTCGAATAGCCTATTCAGTGGCAATGATGGCGAATTAATGTCTTTCACAGTAATTGTACCAGATAACGCCAGTGTAGGAGAACATGAACTACAGTTGAAGAATGGAAAGATGTCTGAAAGAGACGGAACGAAGCATATCTCTGCTGATTCTTATTCTGTTTTGAATGTTCTCAAAAACCAGATTCCAATTACAGACATTTCGCTCAGTCAGAAAACGGTTACACTAATAAAGGGAGAGACCATGGCTTTAATGGCCGAAATCACCCCAACTGATGCAACGAATAAGACGTTGAACTGGAGTTCGAGCAACAAATCGGTAGCAACTGTGAGTGGAGATGGCATTATTACAACCAAAGCAGAAGGCACCGCAACTATTACCGTAAAGACGACAGATGGTTCAAACTTGTCTGCCTCATGTCGCATAACAGTAATGTCATCCGGATATACGGATATCAATCAGTTAAATAATGTCCTATATTCGACCGAAACTTCAGCATATCCTGGCAAACAAGTTGATGTTCAAATTAATATGAAGAATACGAATGCCATTACTTCTTGGCAAGCAGACCTCATTCTTCCAGAAGGTTTCTCCATTGCACAAGACAGTTATGGCGATCCCGCGATTTGGATTTCTGGGGCCCGTACCACTTCCTCTAAACATAGCGTCTCATCCTCCATATTAGATGATGGTTCTATTCGTCTGTTGTGTACGTCAAACACAAACAAGACGTTTAGTGGAACAGAAGGCGAAGTGGCTACCATGACCTTGAATGTCGCAGACAACGTGGCTCCACAAGACTATCCGATCATATTTTCTAACATTTCATTGGTTGAAACAACTTCAGAAAGCCACTGGATATCTAGAATAACATCAAAGCTAAATGTCGATAGCTATACTTTGGGCGATGTCAACAACGACGGCGATATTAATTCCATTGACCTTGTGGGAATAGTAACCTTCATCCTTGAAACACCGATTGAAGGCAATATCCGCGAGGCTGCAGATCTCAACCATGATAACCTCATCAATAATGTAGATTATGTGTCAGAGGTGAATGTCATCCTTGGTATAACTACTTTGAACCAACTGCTTACGGCAGCAATGCCTACAGAATTTGCTCGTTTGGTTGTTGACCCATTCAGTATTATTCAAGGAAAAACCATGACGATAAATGTTCAACTCGATGCAAGTGACCTGTATTGTAGTGCACAGTTCGACATGGTTCTGCCATCTGGCTTAAGAATCGTGGATTGCGGCAGTTTTGCAGTCACCCATTCTCTCTCTTACAATTTGCTAGAGGATGGAAGCTACCGCTTCTTACTGACGTCAAATAGGAATGACTTCCTTCCTACAGAGGTTGGTATTCTCAAGATTACAATCGAGGCAGATAAAGATCTATCGCTTGGTGTTCACCAAATTGTTCTAGAAGATATTTATCTCGTTAAGGCCAACACCAACTATGTAAATCCAGATGCAGAGAACATCTATATCTCTGTTGAAAATACCAATTGCATAGATTCTGTAAATGATGAAAAGACAATTGAAAAGATATACAATATCTTTGGTCAAAAGACTGAAATAGAGAGCAACACTATCACTAAAAAGGGTAGCCAGATGATCAATGGCGAGCTTATCATAGTTAAATGAATAAAACATGAAAAGAATAATCACCAACATCGTTCTAAGCATAGCTGTTATCTTCAGTTATGCAATCGAGGTATCTGCTCAAGTGAATGAAACAGACATCTCTGCTCTTGATTATGCAATTTACACATCACCTGCTTCTGCCAAGAAAGGTGGACAAGTAACATTATCGGTCAATTTGAAAAACATTAATTCCATTGCGACATGGCAAGCTGACCTTATTCTTCCGAATGGCGTGACCATCGCTAAAGATGATGCTGGTGATGAGCAAATCCTTCTTTCAACAGCAAGGACATCTACATCACGTCATTCAATTGGTTGGAACACGCAAAGCGACGGATCTATCCGATTGCTTTGTGGTTCAAACACGAACAAGACCTTCACGGGAACGGATGGTGAGGTGGCGACGATTGTGTTGGACGTAAACCAATCTCTTAATGAGGGCTCATATCCCATCACATTCCAAAATATTCTGATGGTGGAGCCATCCCAAACAAGTCATTCGCTCGATCAGACGATTTCAAGACTGGATATAACACCCTTCACCTATACAATAATTGCTACCAGCCAGAATGAGAATTATGGAACGGTAACAATCGAATCCAGCAGTTATAATGCATCTACACACGAAGTATTTGCTGGTGATCGGGTCACAATTACAGCCATTCCCAACAACAGATACAGGTTCTCGAGTTGGACGAAAAACGGCACCCTTTATTCGAATGACAATCCTTTGGTGATTACTGCTGGATCTGACTTGACGATACAAGCGGAATTTGAGGGGGCTGTAGCATCATCTCACCTTGTGAAATCATCAGTTGTTCCTCTATTGATAAAGGCCGTAGGGAACATGTGGGAACAAACGTTGACGGCAAGTTTGTATAACTATACGACAGAGACCATTAAACCTTCTAGGGTTGTGCTTCGGTACAAAAACAGCAACACTGCTCTCTTAACTGCCAATCTCGAGGGCCAATCAGTGGCTCCAAATGACAAGATTCAGGTTGAACTAAAACTTCAAACATCAACTGTTTCATGGGAAGACGTGAATTTTGGCGGAGAAAGCGGCATCTTTGGTGTGGACTTTTTCTATATAGATAATGGAAAAGAGATTTATGTGGCCTCTGAAAATACGACTATCGAAACAGTTACAATTCAAGCTTCCGATAGAAATGTGTCATACGATGGTAAAACTCATTCGATTGAGTACTCATGTTCTGCTTCTGGCATCTTTGATGGGGATATCAAGACAGAGATTGTTCGAGTGAATGGAGATAATGGCACCATTGTGTCTGCTTCGGATGTAAAAGATGTAGGTCAATATAGATTTAATTTCAGCATTGACAAATTCGGTTTCACGGGAAGCAAAACAGTAGTTTTGACAATTAGTAAGGCAACTTTGTCTGTTACTGCGGATAATAAAACAAAAGTATATGGTGAGGACAATCCACAATTCACCTATTCCATTACTGGATTTGTTAACAATGAAAAGGAGAATGTAATATCCCAAAAGCCGTCTGTCTCGTGTGCTGCGACAAAGTACAGTAATGTAGGCACTTATGATATCATTGTTTCCGGCGCTGAGGCGACGAATTATGACTTTATTTACAACAAGGGAACTTTGACAATCACAAAAGCGTCTCAAACTATTAGTTGGGACCAGACTTTTGGCACGCTGACAGAGGGTGATCAAATTGAACTAACGGCTTCTACATCGTCTGGCGAACCTGTTACCTATGAGACATCTGATTCACAAATCGCTCAAATTTATTCATCAGGCGGGAAAATGATGCTCAATTGTAAGAGCTATGGCACAGCTACCATAACCGCCAAACAGGTTGGCAGTACTAACTATTATGATGCAAATCCTATAGAAAAAACTATAACAATTGAGAAATCCATAACTAATATCACTATCAATGTATCCGATGCTATTGTTTACTACGATGGTAATACTCATCAATTGACCTTCTCCCTTTCTTCTTCCGAGGTTAATGCAGATGACGTATCTGTTGAAATTAAAAAAATAGAAGGAAACAATGAGACGACTGTTTCTGCAGATCAGGTAAAAGATGCCGGAAAGTATCACTTCTATTATTCGATTAGCAAGGATCAATATACAGGCAACGCCAATGCATTCTTGACAATTAACAAAACATCATTAGTCGTAACCGCTGATGACAAAACGATGACTTATGGAGAGGAGATTCCCGAATTGACTTACGTAATAACAGGTTTTGTTAATGGAGAGAGTGATCTAGTTCTTTCTTCAATGCCAATTGCAACTACAGATTACGAGCACGGGAAAGATGTAGGAGAATATGTTATCTCGGTCGAAGGAGGTGTAGCTACAAACTATGACTTCATCTATTTCAATGGCAAATTGACAATTGTCAAGGCAAATCAAACAATCGTTTGGGATCAAGAGTTCTCAGAATTGGAAGTTGATCAGGTCATCGCGCTAGAGGCCTATTCAACCAGTGGATTGAATGTTTCCTATTCTCTTAGCAATGCCAATGCTTCCATAGAATATATTGATAATATTCCTAATCTCAAGTGTCTCGTTCCAGGTATTGTTGTCGTATATGCAATGCAAACAGGAAATAACAATTATCATGCCGCAGAAACAATTCAGAAGACAATAACGATTAAAGAATCATCTGGCATCGGCAATGTGTATGTTGATGGAGATGCTGAAAATTATTATGACATATTTGGTCGAAGGGCAACTACCCCATCGAAAGGCTTTCTTTTATCTCCAAACAAGTCTGCAAAAACCGCTAAGATTTTTATCAAGTAAAACGAGCAAAAGGATACGGTATTATTTAAAAGATTGAGAGCATTTATTATCATAAGCTCTAAATTTTCACTCAAACTGTACCGCTGGTATCACTCGAACAGTACTGCCTTCGAGTCCTATAAAGCAATACTAACGCTGTATGGGCGATTTAGCTCTCAGGAGATGAAAATCTCCTGAGAGTGTTTTATAGTGTCTGCCTTCAACTTCCGTAATAATGATACAAATGCTTCCAATAAAGGAATAGCTATTCTTGAATGAAAGATTGTTGTTGATTGTCGGCAATGCACAGAAATAACTTACGGTGAGGCACGAAGAGGATCATCAAATGAAATAGCATACGATAACAAAAAGTGACAGGAAAAACGTAAGAAGTTGTAGTAAAACACTGGAATCGTAAATAAATACGCGATTTCAGTGTTTTTCTTTTGCATTTTATGAGAAAAAGTTACAATATAGCGTGTAAAGATAGACAACTCCTTGAAATCTACACAAACAATTTATCCATCGTCACTTCAGACTGCACAATTCCGCTGTGAAGATTGTAAGCCACTCCGTATGTGGTGATAAACGTGTGGCGGATGGACTTAAGGAGGTGCTATCGCTTATAATGGCTCCTTAACTATCATTTTTGACATAGTTAAGGAGCTACTATCCGCATTTGGAGACGTTTCGAGATGCTTCTTGTGTGTTTAACGAAAAGAGGTAGAGAAACCGGAAAGATGCAGCAGGAAATCACTGGAATCGCCAAAATAATACGATTCCGGCGAATTTCTTTTGCTTTTTGAAAAATAAATCGTATCTTTGCGGCGTGAAACAGCCGAAATGGCTCTCGCTTATCCTAAGAATATCGAGCTATGAAAAAAGAATTCAACATCACAGGCAGCTGCAACCCTGAGTGGCACTATATGGTGGATACAGCTAAACGGTTCACCTCTATTGAGAACCTTATTGAGAAGGGTAAATACTTCACCATCAATCGTGCACGACAATATGGAAAGACAACCACATTAGATATGATCTGGCGACGACTATCAGATCGATATCTTGTGGTGCCCTTGAGTTTTGAGGGAATAGACAGTGCAGCCTACGCTTCGCATGAATCTTTCTCTGCTATGTTTGCCCGACAGATGAATGAGAATCTTCTTTCTCTCGGCCGCGATGATACAAAAGCCGAGATATGGGATAACTGTACAGCAACAACGATCGAGGAACTATCCATCGTCATCACCCGTTATTGCAAGGAGGTTCAGATACCTGTTGTTCTCACCATCGATGAAGTCGATAAGAGCCTTGACAATCAGCTCTTCCTCGACTTCCTCGGCATGTTGCGCAACAAATATTTGGAACGCAACCGAAAAGGTTTGCAGAGCACCTTCTTCAGCGTTGTGCTTGCTGGAGTATATGACGTGAAGAATCTTAAACTGAAAATCCGACCCGATGCAGAAAAGAAATATAACTCGCCGTGGAATATCGCTGCCGACTTCAACGTCGATATGACATTCCATCCCGAAGAGATTGCACAGATGCTCACCGACTACGAAGCCGACTACCATACCGGCATGGACATCAAGGCCATCAGCGAAGAAATATACAAATATACTACGGGCTA
>JAFZBE010000033.1 GCA_017561935.1 Bacteroidales bacterium
CTATTTCTGTGTTTAAGACTGGATATCTTAGATTACACAATAGTTCACTTGCAACTCGGTGGTTAATCCTTTTATTGTATATACATGCAAAGATAAGGATTATTTTTGACTGGTGCAAATCTAAATGATTTTCACAGATCACTTAAGTTTCGCAAGTACTTAACTATTTGATTTAATGGTCGCTTCGCTCAAAATTATAAGAAAATCAATATCTAAAATTATAAAAAATCTGCACGTTGCTTAGTGCCTATGTTATATTCATCTGCGTTATTCTTATAATTTTTTGATTCAATTTTTCTATAATTTTGAGGCCGTAGGCCGACCCGTATGAAAATGCGAAACTCGAAACAGATCATATATGTAACGGGAAAGCTCGCAGACTATAATAAATCTGTGACAATCAGTGAAATCTGTGTGACATTATAAGATTATGAAACATATTGTAGAGAGCGTGGAGGAGATGTACCACGCACGAGAACCAACTGGTGAGGTGATAGTCGATGAGGTCCTGAACATCCTGCGTCGATACAAGCTCATCTATCCGGAAGATGTAGCATTGCTGATGGACGTGAACCCGAAAGACCTGCGTGCTGCATGGCACATGCTGACGGGAACAAAACTCATCGACGTGATCACCCAATGGCGAGTGATGCAAGCTCAGGACTGGATCCGTAAAAGGATGGCTGAACTGAAGCCGAACGACTCCAAGAACCACGATGCAAGAAAACTGCTGACGGAAGTGGCCAGGCGTTGCGGATGGAGGTCGGAACGCGTGATGTCGCACATCTTTGAGCGACATTGCGGCTGTTCTGCAATCGAATGGCTTGCGATGCATGGGGTTAAGAGGGGTTAAGATGTTAAGAAGGGGTTAAGAGGGGTTAACCTTTCTTAACCGCGAGCAACGCGAGCTCTTAACCGTTCTTAACCGCTCGCAAAAATTGGAGGAAGCACTCTGACGCGCGACAGAATGCTTCCTCTTTTTGCGATAGCACTCTGACGCGCGACAGAATGCTTCCTCTTTTTGCGATAGCATCATGATGCGCGACAGAATGCTTGCTTGATTGGATAGAGCATCGTGACGCGCGACAGAGTGCTTGCTCGATTGGATAGAGCATCATAACGCGCGACAGAGTGCTAGCTCGTTTGTATAGAGCATTATAACGCGCGACAGAGTGCTTGCTCGATTGGATAGAGCATTATGACGCGCGACAGAGTGCTTGCTCGATTGGATAGAGCATCGTGACGCGCGGCAGAATGCTTGCTCGATTGGATAGAGCATTATGACGCGCGACAGAATGCTTGCTCGGTTAGATAGACAGTTTGTGAGACCTCCGCTCAAAGTCGGGCAAGCCCTAACGAAATGCGGAAACGCGTCACAAAGTCGGACGCGTTTCTGCATTGTTTCGTCAAATAAAGGGGTATTTCACTCGAGTTTCTAATGAACAGCCACAATGCTCACATCTTTGGCTCGGCTCCAAGCATCTCCATGTGTATTTATTGTCCTTATCTTGTTTCCTCCCACTTCATACGACTTGGTAGATCTATCCCAATATTCGGAGTACTTAAATTTTATTGTAACGATGACATCATAAGGATTTCTGTTTCGTATCCTCATCTCTATAAAATTGTTTCCAGCAGTAAATAGATTGTTGGTGCTGTCAAATGTAAGAATATCAACATTATCCATAGAATGACATCCAGGCGCCTTGCGTGCGCGTTCTTCAGCCTCTTCTTCTCTTTTTCGTGCTTCTTCCATTGCCTTCTTTTCTCTGCTTTCTTCCTTGGTATCAAAGATCAATGAAAACAAGCCAAACAATAGACCGCAAAACGCGCTCATAAATAGATCACCTTCTGAAAGAATAAGTAAAACAACACAGATTATGCCACTAACGAGCAAATAGCGCTGAAAACGTGTCATCCCTTTGCTCTCTTTTTTAGGTTGTTCTACTACCGCTTTCTTTTCAGGCACTTTTTCTTCTTTTTTTCTACCAAAGAACAATGATACAACACCAAGAATGATTGCCATCGGTAGGTTTATTTCGTTACCTTCTGCCAAAAGACTAAAGATGAAAAATGAAATGCCGGTAATTATTAAAGCACGTATTATGCGTTTCATGATATAGTTTTTTATTATTTATTTTTAAACAACTGTCGGCCGTCAGAGTGCTTATTTCACAAACACCAGACGAGATTTACCGCTCTGGTGAACAATATTAATTCCTGGAACGAGGGAAGACTGGCGATGTCCCATCATGTCGTATATAACATTAGGACAGGTGCTCTCTATCGTATTCAAGTTGTCTGGGTTCTGTGAGTCCTCTTCGATATCGACGATATGCCCCAGGAACAATAATTTGTCAGTCTGGTTATCTTCGATGCTGAAATAGAAAGGACGATCTATGGTCACATACTCTGGCTCTGGTACAGGTTCTAAGGAATTCTCCATTGCTATGACGGTAGCTGCCGAAGCCACCACACCTTTTTCGTCAACCGCGATATGGGTGAGCTGCTTGACCAAGGACACGGACAGCGCGTCATTTGACATGCCGCTAAAGTCTGCGCCACTCATGAACGCCTCCGACATGCCCATCTCCTGCAGAGTTTTATTCATGACGATTTCTGCATCGGTCGTGAAGCGTGGCAATCTGAGAATAATGTGCTTGTAATATTGGTCCAAAGTCTGTTTTGCCTGGGTGTAAATAGAGCTGTCGAATGTGGCATCATCCTGGGGGACGAAAAAGGTCATCGAAAACGTGTGATCCACGCCAAACCATAGACGGAGAACAAGGAAGCCATCGATCTCCGTACAGTTCATGTGACCTTCAAAATACATCATGGGCACATTCTTCACTTCTCCCGAGTAGGTGTGGAAGGGCATATCTGTGGTTTGTGTGCTATCGGCGGGAGTTTCCCAACCTGCCTTGAAATAGAGGGCATTGACCAGCAACATCATCAATTCATCACTTGGCATGATTTTCAGCGAGGGGATCGTCCCATGTGTCTTTTCATTTACCCAAGCATCGACTGCATCCATGCTTGCGGGAAGAGCAAGGTCGAGCTGGCTGTAGTCGGCACTATAGCAGAGGCTTAATGTGTCTTTGTACAGGTCGAGGCAAGTTATTGCGTCATCGGCCCAGAAACTATTGGCAAGTTCCAATACGGGCTTGGCTTTTTCGTTCTCCCAATCATCCCAATAACAGGGCTTCAGAAGGTCGTCGATCAGCTGACTGTTATAAAGGGCAAGACCACGGAAATCTTCCGGAAGACAAAGGACCTTATTTATTCCATGCAAAGTACTATTATTCGCTCCCTGTTGGAGCATACCCAAAGCGATCCATGCCGAGAGTGGAGACACCACGACATTCATGGGGCCTAGTGTTTCCGTGCAATAGTTTTCGATGTTGGTGTAAAGGTCGAACGAGAACTGCTGGTATGCAGCGGAGCAATCAGATGCCGTTGTTTCTGTGTCGTCGGCATTATTCGCAGCCAGAGGACTGGCGGCGAGGAGGGAGAGAGATAATAAAACTAATTGTTTCATAACGAGAGTTGATTAAAGGGTTTAATGTTTAATGGATGCTGCAAAGATAAAGGATTTCTGAATATGTTCCAAATTATATTCAAATATTTTTTCGTTTTCGACGAAATACATAGCGGAAGATAGAGGGTATCATAAAAAAAGCCCAGGTTCGCGGGACGAACCTGGGCTTTTAGGGGTTCGAAAGGTTCGAAGAGTTCGATGGGGTTATGGGTTATTTGATCATAACCTTCTTGCCATTGATGATGTTCAGACCCTTGGCAGGAGCGTAGATGCGCTGACCGGCGACGTTGTAGATCACAGTCTCGCCTGCATTGGTTTTGACGTTGCTGATGCCTGTGTAGAATGGAGTCTCGATCCATGCGATGTTCGACTTACGGGCCTCGTCGCAACCGTAGTAGATGGTCTGGACACCTACCCTTGCCCATGCGTCGAAGACTTCGGCGTCGTCGTAGAAGTAGATGCTGTGGGTGCCGTCCCATGAGCTGTAATACTGGCTCCATGGCAGTTCGGAGGTATCACCGTCGAAGCCCCAGTACATGTCGGGTGAGAAGACGTAGGGCACGGTCTCGTATCCCTTGTCAATCCAGATGGTGTAGAAAAGTTTCTGCGGGTTGAGTGTCTCGCCCTCGGTGCCTTCCTGTGGGATGGTGAAGGTGATGTAGTGTGACCATTCGTCGAAGGTGAGCGAATTCATCGTCGGGTCGGCAGGTGTGGCGGCTACCTCGTTGAACTTGGTGATGGTGACACCAGTGAAGGTCTCGTAGGGATAGAGCTCGGTGAGCATAGCGTTGAGCACGAGCGTCTGGTCGGTGGTGAACTCACCCTTCTCGTCATCGTAGTCAAGCACGGCATCGACCATGTTGCCCTCGGCATCGACAGCAGTGAAGTAGCAGTCGATGGTGGACATCCAGAAGGCTACAGAGCCCATGAACTGGTTGGCGGGGATGACATACTGTCCGGCCTCGTTCTTGGTGGCCTTCACCCAAAGTTCGGCTACGCTGGAGTTGTAGTCAGCGGCCAGACCCTGGATATAGACATCGTCGCCATCAAAGCCAGCCTTTACCCAAAGGGTGAGCTCGGCGGGATCGTAATACTGCTTCTCGGAGTGAGCCCGGAAGATGTAGGTGTCGGTGGCCAAGCCTTCGGGAACCTCGACAGCTGTGGGCACATAGTCGGCTGGATAAACCTCGATGCTGTTGATCTGGGTGTTGCCGGCGATGGTGACTACCACCTTCTGGGCTTCACCTGTCCACACGTTGCCTTCGAAGGCACCCGAGTCGGCGCTGTTGCCATTGTTCCACTTGCCGTTGTTGAAGATCATCTTGGTGATCACCTTGCCCACGGGAGCTTCGAAGGTGAGGGTGCCGCTATAGACGCGCAGCTGCGGGCCGTTCTTGGTGCTCCAGAAACGGTTGGGCGTAGTGGCTTCCTCGGTCTTGGGCGATACGGTGAGCGTTACACCGTTGGAGGTGAATACACGGTCCTCGGTGATGTCGCCAGAGTTGTCGTCACTCGATGAGCAAGGTTCGTCGGTCATGGCATTGAAGTCGAAGGTGGCCTTCTCGTATGGCTTGATGTCGAGCCAGAAGACTTCGGACTTGTTCTCCTCGCCGCCTCCGGTGTAGATGGTCTGCAGACCAATCTTGTTCCAGGTGTTGTAGTCGGCCTGCTTGAGGTACATGTAGTTGTAGGCGATCTCTTCGCCGCTGGTGAAGCCGTAGGGGAAGATGGTCATGGCTTCGGTGAGGCCGGAGTAGTCGGCGGGGTCGAAGGTGACATCGGTGATCTCCGTCTCGACGTCCTTGAAGAACTGGAAGAAGAGCTTGGACGAAGCCACTGCGTTGCCCTCGGTATCGACGGTTGGGATGGTGAACATGACCAGAGGTCCTGTAGTGGCATCGTAGATCTGGCTGATAGTGGGCGTAGCGGGAGTGGCTGCCTTCTCGACAACCTTGGTGAGGACGGGATCGTTATAGACATCGCCCTTGTAGTTCCTGACGGCCTCGCGGACATAGATCTCGCCCTCGGCAGTCATCTTACCAGCTTCGGCATCGTAGGTGAATACCACATCCTCGGGACGAAGGTAGAACTCGTAGTGAGTATAGGCATCGGCATCGTAGGGGCCGAAGTACTGATCGCCGGGGAAGGTGATGGTGTTGCCTTCGAGGGTACCCTTGATCCATGATTCAGGCAGATAGTGGCAGAAGCCCTGCATGTAGCAGTCGTTGCCGTCGAAGCCGATGTTCACATAGCCCGAAACGGGTTCGCCGAAGTTGTTCATGGCGTTGATGGCCCATTCGTCGGTCTCCAAGCCCTCGGGTGCCTCAATGGGTCCTGAACCAGGAGCGGTCTTGCTGAACGTTGGCTTATACCAGTAGCAATAAGGGCTGACGGACGTAGCATTGCTATTCTCGAGGATGTAAACGGTCTGGGAGACAAGGGTACCGGCTGTGGCGTCGTAATCGAAGACGATATTGTCGGCAAGCGTCTCAATATCGTTGGTAGCGCAGATGTATTCGGGGCCATATTCATCCTCGCCGACAAACTGTCCACAAGGGAAGGTGGCTGTTGCCTCGCTGATCGTTCCCTTGATCCAGCCGTCGGAGAACCAATAGGCCATGCCCTGGAGGTAGATGTCGGTGCCATCGATAGCCACCTGGATTTCGGGCTGGAAAGGCACGGCGCCACTCGCGGTATTCACATAAAGAGTGCCGTCCACGGTGTACCAGGTCTCGACTGTGGCGGTGGCGGGAGGTGTCACCAGTTCATTGGCGGCAGTCATGGCTGGAGCTTTGCGGATGACGGGTTGGGATTGGCGGACAATGCCCTTGATTGTTGTACTTGGGCCTTGTGTCGTGGCCTGTTGTGCGAATGCGGTCACACCGAGCAGTGAAACCAGCATGGTTAGAAAGGTAATTTTTCTCATACGCATTTTTGGTAATAAATAATTATGATAATAAGTATAGGAAATAATTACGGCAAAGGTAGGGATTTTTGACGAAAACACCAAATAATTCTCAAAAAATCTGCAATTGCTTATGAAAATTTATAACAAAAAGAGCGGAATTAACATTTATCGTTCAAAATGTTAACTCCGCTCTTACGTTGCCCCACCGAGACTCGAACTCAGTCAAACAGAACCAAAATCTGGTGTGCTACCATTACACCATGGGGCAAGTTTTTTAGCAAATGCGGGCGCAAAGATACGGGATTATTCCGACATTTCCAAATTTTTTCGGAAAAATCTTACATAATTGTATATAGTTTACGGGAAATGTTATGCGTGTTGCTCAAAATCGCTTGGCTCGGCATGGGCTTCGAGCACATTGATGACGTAGTCGCCGACCTTTTCGAAGGCATTGATGATGTCCATGTAGAGCATGCCTGACTGATAGCTGTAGTCGTTGTTCTGGACGCTCGCGATATTCAGCTCGCGCAGTTGTCCGCGAAGTGCGTTGATGGCATCCTCCTGGTTGTAGGCACGCTGCATGTCGGCCTCGGTCATCTCGGGTTTCTTGAGCAGGGAGGTCATTTGTTCGAGAGCCTGCTTGACGAGCAGGAGCATCTTGCCGATGTTCTGCTGCTGCATGGGGATGAAGACCACCTTGTGCTCGTTCTTGCGATCGACAAGACACGCCAGCTTATAACAGGCGTCGCCGATGGATTCGAGTTCATCGACGATGCGGAGCAAGGCTCGCACACGGGCAGCCGTCTGGCCGGAGATGGACGAGGTGTCGAGGCTGTTCAAATAACGTACGATCTCGAGTTCCAGGCTATCGGTGATCTTCTCGTACTTCTCGATGCGCGAAAAGGTGTGACTGTATTGGGGATTGTCGGCAGCCATACGCATGAAGTCATCGGTCAGCTGCATCATCCGTTGGCAACGTACGGCAAAGAGTACAGCCTCCTTGCGTGCCTCTTCGATGGAGAGCTCGGCGGTGCTTAGAAGACCACTTTGGATGAACTGCAGGTTGAGTTCCTCTTCATCCTCCTCGGCGAAAGGCAGGAGACGAGCCACCAGGGCCTTGATCTGCGGAATGAACCCGATGAGCATCAGTGCTGTGACAAAATTGAAGGAGGTGTGGAAGATGGCGATGCCGAAAGCCAGCGCTGTAGGCGAAGGGAAGCCTGTGCCGAACGAGACAAACTGCCATGTCACTTCGCTGATGGGATAGATGAGGATGAGCGCCCAGCACATGCCGAAGAGGTTGAACAGGACATGGCTGTAGGCCGAACGACGTGCAGAGACATTGGTGCGACGTGTGGCAAAGAGGGCGGTCAGGGTGGTGCCCACATTGACGCCAATGACGAGGGCTGCAGCCATCGGGAAGATAAGCCACTCCTTGGCCACCAGTGCCATGGCAAGCAGAATGACGGCTGCCGACGAACGCAGGATGACGGTGATGAGGATGCCGATGAGCACAAAGATGAATATGCTCCAATAACCCCAACTGGATAGGGTGGCGAACAGTTGTGCTGCTGCTGGCTCAGCGTCGGGGGCAGGCATCATGGCGATGAACGTGGTGAAGCCGAGGATATAGAGCGCCACGCCCATGAGCATCTCGCCCCAAGGCCGTGCCTTGACCAGATGGGTGTACATGAGGGGCAACGCCACAACGACGAGAGGAAGGGCGAGATAGCGGGCATTCCAGAAGAAGCCGAGAGTGGCGATGATCCAGGCCGAGAGCGTGGTGCCCACATTGGCACCCATCATGAGGGCAATGCTCTGACTGACGGAGAGCAAACCTGCATTCACCAGTCCCACTGTCATGATGGTCATGGCTGATGATGACTGGATGATGCCCGTAATCCAAGCGCCCGTCCAGAAGCTGGAGAGGCGGTTATGGCTGATGTGACGCAGGCTGGCACGCATCCGCGAGCCTGCCAACTTGAGGATGCCCTGGCTCATCACCTTCATGCCATAGAGACATAGGGCGATGCCACCGAGCAGGGAGAGTATGAGGAGAAGGGAGGTCATGGGGCTATTAACAATGGGAGTTAGCGGGAGTTAATGGGAGTTAGCGCTAACTACCGCTAAATCCTGTTAACTCCAATATTTAAGTGCACAAAAATAAGGAAAAAAATCAAGAACTGGACATGTTAGATACAAAAAACAGTAAAAAATGTACAATTTCGGGCAAAAAGTGGCGAAAATGACGAATTTTTACTTATCTTTGGCACTGAATTTTCGAACCTTTCGCTCCGAGCTCTGCTCGCGCGCAACGAAGTGAGCAACCTTTCAAACTTTTCAAACCTTTCAAACTTTTCAAACAACCTCACCCCATGAACAAAGCATATACGCTGCACGACTACTGCACCATCACCCAAAAGGATCTGCAGACCATTCCCTACATCAATGAAATCATCGAACGCGGACACGCAGCCGAACTCATCCTCGTGAACGAGGCCCTACAGGAACGACAGATTGCCAAGATAGCCGACGAGATAGCTCGACGCTCGAAAGTGCGCATCGTCCTCATCGCAGGCCCATCGTCGAGCGGGAAGACCTCGACGAGCAAACGACTCTGTATCCAACTCCTCGCCGACCGCAAGCATCCCGTGGCTCTCTCGACCGACAACTGGTTTGTGAACCGCGACGATACACCACTTGACGAAAACGGCAACAAGGACTATGAAAGCATCTATTCGATGGACCTCAAGCAGTTCAATGACGACCTCAACGCACTCATTGCCGGCAAGACCGTGGAACTGCCGTTCTACAACTTCACCAAGGGTGAACGCGAATACCGAGGCGAGATGCTGACGCTGACCAGCGACATGATACTCGTCATCGAAGGTATCCACGCACTCAACCCCATGCTGACCAGCATGGTTGATGAAAGCCGAAAGTACAAGGTCTATGCCGCCCCATTGACACCCGTATCGATGGACGGACAGCACTGGATACCCACGTCGGTGAACCGTCTGCTGCGCCGCATCAGTCGCGACTTCCAGACACGCGGACGAAGCGCACAGCAGACCATCGAAGGTTGGGAATCGGTGCGTGCCGGTGAGAAGAAATGGATAGAGCCGTTCATGAAAGAGGCCGACGCAGTGTTCGACACATCGATGCTCTACGAACTTGCCGCGCTCAAACCCAAGGCGCTGGAGATACTGCATGCTGTGCCACTCGACTCGAAGGAGTACTCGACGGTGAAACTCCTCATAGAGTTCCTGTCGTGGATTACCCCACTCGACCACGAGAAGATCCCCCACACCTCACTGCTCCGTGAATTCATCGGCGGCTCGCTGTTTGATGTGAAATAGAGGGGATAGATGCTAAAAAAAGAACAGCCACCACGTGAAAATCCGTGGTGGCTGATTTTATTAGCCTTTCGATCTGTTCGAACTGTTCAAACCTTCGAACCTTTCGAACTTCTCGAACCTCTAATTAGAGGCTGCTGTCGTTGGCGTACTGGTCAATCATGGCCTGGGTAGCGAGGACGTAAACCTCGACACGGCGATTCTGCTTGCGACCTGCAGCAGTGCTGTTGTCGGCAACTGGCTCGTTGTAGGAGCAGCCCTCCTCAGAGAGGCGAACAGAAGAGATGCCATTGGCCTTGAGAACCTTCGATACGGCTTCGGCACGCTGGAGCGAGAGCTTCTCGTTGACAGCAGCTGAACCGGTATTGTCGGTGTGGCCCTTGATGAGGATGTCGGTGTTGATCATATCATCAGTGGTCATCTGAGCAGCGAACTTGGCGAGAGCATTCTTGGCGGTAGAGCTGAGGACAGCCTTGCCAGTAGCAAACGTCATGTCGGCGTTGAAGGTACACTTGATAGCTGTGAGACCGTTGGCGTCGGTGATGGTCTCAACGTCGGCAGCCTGTGCGAGCTGAGCCTCAAGAGCAGCCTTCTTCTTGTCCATGTGCTTGCCAATGAGGGCACCTGTGCCTGCACCTACGGCAGCACCGATAGCTGAACCGATGGCAGCACCCTTACCCTTGCCGATAAGTGCACCAACACCTGCACCAAGAGCTGCACCAGCGCCAGTGCCAACCAATGTGCCATTGCCGGTGTACGTGCCGCAAGAATTCATGACGAGCATGAGAGCGGCGAGAATGATCAATGTGAATTTCTTCATTTGTTTTTTGTGGTTTTGTGTCCTTGACTTACATCGCGGACTGGTTAGTATTAGGTGGAAAAAACATGTATATTCTATTCTCGATAGAAGAGGCTGCCATCCTCGATGGCAATGCCGTGAAAGGAATCGGACACGAGCTGACCTCTGAGGTTATAGGTGCGGCGGCTCTTCTTTCGTCCTTCGAAACGGAGCGGCTTACGTGACTCGTCACCTGCAATACCTACACGCACGGAAGTGAGGAAGCAGCGCTTGTCGCTGGTGGTGATGGTGATGGTGGCATCGGCCGGACAGTCGGTGAGGTTGACGACATGCGTCTCGTAAGCATCGTTCATCGTGGCTTCATAGACCACCTCCTGCCCTTGCTGCCCTGTGATGGCGACAAGCAATGTGCCCTCGACATTCGACCATCCCTTGACACGCACCTCAACGCTGAGGGTCACGCCCTGGGCATTGTCCAAATGGCGACTGGTGATCTGCCCTGACTTCTTGCTGGTGCCCAAACGGATGGCACCACCTGCTTGGAAGGCTGATGAGACGCTGGGGAAGTTGTCGTTGCCCGTCCAGGGCACACCCGAACCGCCGCTACTCGTATCATTACCATCCTCGATGGACGAGAAGTCCTCGTCGAGGAGCACGGTACCGATGTCGGTCTGGCCACCACCCGGATCGTCGCCGGGGTTGGAGGGATCGCCACCGCCCTCATGATGTCCGCCACTGGTGCCGCCCGATGCCGAACCGTTGACGATGGCATTGGCGAAGTCGAAACGATATTCGACACTGTCGCCCCAAATGTAGTCGGCCAACTGCGGATAATCGATGAAAGGGTTGCGGTTCTTCTGCTCACCATAGACGCGTTCGTTGCGGATGATCTCCCAATCGGACACAGGGTCGGCGGCATTCCATTGGAGCAGCAGGTCGAGCAACCACGACTTGATGGTGGGATAGTCCTCCTGCGTAAAGGCCACGGTGTGGGCCACGTTGGCATTGCAACCCCACGGTGCAAGGGCATAGCAGGTGGCGACGTAGAAGTACATGCGGGCGAAGTCGCCCTTGTAGTCGTCGCAAGGCTCGAAGACCATGCCGTCGTATTCCGAACGTTTCGACTGGCCCACCTTCATACAGTCGTTGCTGTACTTGACCGTGTTGCCTACCAGACCGAGGGGATAATTGCTCTTGGCCGAATTGGCGTCGATGTCGGAGGGATAGACATTGAAGAGGTCGCTGTAGCAGTTGGATGACGCTCCTCCACCCCACCACGACTGGGGACAGCAGTGTTCCTTGTTGGCGCCAGAGGGAGCCGTGCCGAAACCTGTGAAGTAATAGACGCGGGGCGAATAGTAGTCGAACACCTGGTTTTCGGTGCCGGGCACAACATCGGTGAGCTCGTAGTAGTACCAGAGTGTACCGTAGCCGAACACCTCATGCTGCTCGGCCACTTTACCCAAAGCGACCTTGAGGCTCTTCCCGCTGAGCTGGTTGGCCGAAGCGTAATAGCCGTCGGGCACCTGGCTCTGCTCGGCAAAGCCTGTCTGGGCAAGGCCAAAGAGCACTGCCCAAACTGCTGCGATATGACGTATTTTACTTGACAACGTACTTCTTACCGTTAACGATGTAAATACCCTTCTTGCTCATGTCGGTGACACGCTTGCCCAGCACATTGTAGATGACTGCAGTGCTGAGGTCGATGGTCTCCTTGTCTTCGCTGATGCGCTTGATACCCTGAGTATTGCCGTTGAGCGAATAGATGTAGTTGCCCGATGCCAGCTCGTAGGTCGAACCTCCGAAGAGCACGAGCTTGCCATAGACGATCACTTCGTCGCCCACCTTGATCTCGTCTTCAGCGGTGAACTTCTCATTACCTACCGAGCGACCACGATAAACCTTCAGCTCCTGGGTGGTGGTGCCATCGTCGGAGATGCAATAGGTAGCATTGCCGTAGCTGGGGCTTACCTCTTCGATGCTCGAGATGATGCCCTTCACATAAACCTTCTCGTCCAAGCCTTCGCCGGCATCGATGAGTTCGTATGCCTTGGCCACGGTGTAAGCGGTCTCGGGGGTGTTCTTGATGTTGACAACCTCGCCCTTGTACTTGCCGTAATAGACGATGTAGTTGTTCTTGTCCATCTCGTAGATGGTGTTGTACTTCTTGATCAGGCCATAGACGATGACGGTGTCGTTGGCTGCCAGATAGTCCTCCGACTCGATATCCTCGCCATTGATGCCCTTGCCCGAGTAGATCTCGAAGGTCTTGTCGTCGAGCCAGTAGGTGAGGCTATGGTACTTGGAGTTGTAGCTATCGACATTGCTTACCACGCCCTTGACATAAACGCTGTCGGCGAGGTCGGCATTCGGATCGTCGATGAGTGCGATGGCCTCGGCAGTGGTGTAGGGATTGTCGATGGTGTTGGCGATGGAGTGAACGGACTTGATGGTGATGACGGCGGTCGTCACCTTGCTCTGCGTATCCTCGGCATTTACGGCGACAGCCTTGATGGTGGTGGTCTCGCTTACCACGAAAGGCTCGGTGTAGGGTGTGCTGCCATCGTTGGGCTCGGTGCCATCGAGGGTGTAATAGATGGCGCAGCCTTCATCAGCAGTGATGGTGACGGTCTGTGGCTCGTCGTAGGTGCCAGTACCAGGAGTAATGACGGGAGCAGCTACCTCATCGACGGGGGTAGAGCCATCGCCAAGAACGAGGGTGATGGTCTGCAGGCCAATCTGGTTGCTGGTCTCAGAGAAGCTGATGGTGTAGGATGTAGCACCAATGGCAACGTTCTCGAAGGCGAAGGCATCGGTCTCGGCAACTGTATTGCCATCGACAACGATGCTGGCAGTCTTGGTCTTGGTGTTCCACTGCTTGAACAGCACGGAGGTGCTGACGATCTGCGACTTGGCGGTCACCACGATGTCATAGCCTTTGGTGACAGGGCAGTCAGAGATAGCCATACCTTCGGACTGACGATTAGCCTTGGTGAAATAGACGGTGGCATCGTCGAAGTTGACAGTGTGCTCGGCATAGGAAGAACCCCAATCGGCAGCACCGTCGAAGTTCCAGCCGACAAAGTCGAGTGTCACCGTGCGGTCAGCCTTTGCAGCAAAGGCAGTCAGAGCCACAGCAGCCAAAGTAAGTAGAAATTTCCTCATGATGTATTTGTTTTTAAAGTTTACGTTTGGGGCAAAGATATGTATTTTTTTCTTTGGTCGAAAATAAATATGCGGAAAATTCATCTTTTAGGACGAATTTTCCGCAATAAGTTTAAAAAATGTCATCAAACAAGGCAAATAAAACACCTACAAGCCCCATGCTGCCGCTGTAAAGTTGGCCTCCACGGTCCGCTCGATGTCGTCGGGCAGATTGGGGAAGAAGTTGATTCCTGTGAGGGTCTCGAGCTGATTGATGGTGACACAATGTTCAAGAATCATGGGTGATATCTCGGTGGCAGTAAGTTCGACGTAATTGTCACGATGCTCTACCCAGAAGCCCAATGCCGCATAGTTGGAACCCTTGACGCGAAGAAGTGCCATCCAGAAGTATTGGGGCACAGGTACCGTATGACCATCAACGGTGATATTCTGTCGGATGTTGTCGAGCGTTCCGCCCTTGACGACGTAAAGCGTGTCGGCGAAAGACTCGGAGCGACCCAAGGTCTGCACAAAGCTCTCGAAATAAACCCACTGAATGCCGTTGAAGTTGCCCGACTGAGGCATCACGTTCGACATGTAGAACGTCTGGTCGTTGGCTTCACGGCTATTACGACGGTCGTTGCTGGCGCAGAGGTGGCCGTGCTGGAAACCTTTGAACGGAGCATCGCTGGAAAGCCCTTTACTTCCAAGGTCGGGATCGGCGGGGAACTGCGGCTTGATATCGTAGCTCTTGCGATTGGCGACGGTGGCACGGTTCCTGGCATCGAAGCGGAAAGCGACCCATCGGGGCAGATAGTGCTCGGTACTGTACTCCAGCATGTAGTTGACCAGAGAATCGTCGCGCTCGAAGGTACTGTGCTCGATGAAGATGTTGCCCTGTTGCAAAGCCGGTGTCTCCATACGAGCAGTATATCGGGTGAGTGGGATAGACGATACCTCATCGACACCCGGCGCATCGGGATCGATCATATCCCCGTCGGGCTGCACGTTGAAGATATCGCCATCGTCATCGACATCCTCGCAGGCGGTGGTGGCAGCGAGCATCACTGCCATCATCGTCAGGTATTTAGCAAACTTATTATAAGTACTCATAATTCGGTAATATTAGTCAAGAATTAGAGAATTACTGTGCCTTATAGACCTTCACCTCGGTGATCTGGGTGTTGTGGTTTGAAAGGACCTTGAGGGTGTAGTGAGTACCTGCTGCACGATAGTCGCTGGCGATGTTATAGACATTCGTGCCCTTGGCACCAGTGGTCTGCGTGCTGACGGCGTTGTCGCCCACGAAGATGTTCTGTACCACGGATGCCGAAGCTGCGTCACGTCCCGTAATCTCGATGGCGCTGACGGCGAAGTCGAAGCCATTGAACTCGAGCGTGGCATCCTGCTTGCCAAGGATGAAGTACTGGCTGGAGGTGTTGTAGTAGAAGCTGTTGCCCTCACCTGCAGGTGTGATGGTGATGCTGTAGTTGCCGTAGGTGTAGGTCTTGGTTTCGGTCTGCTTCTCACTGTCGATGCCGAACACGTTTTCAGCAAAGCTGAGGGTGATGTATTCGCCAGTGGGGGGAATCTCGGGGTCTTCACCGCCCGAACCTGAACCACCGCTGATATACTGGGCATTCTTGATCTGCGGATTGCCATTGTACTCGTTGTATTTGCCTTCGATGGTGATCTCATCGCCTTCCTTGATGCCGAGGCTCTCGAAGTTCTTGGGGTTGCCGTCCTTGTCGAGCAGGCCATAGACATAGATGGTGCCTGTGGCGTCGGTGAGGTCGAAGTTGCCATACTGCGTGTTGGTGATGTTGCTCACCGTACCCGTCAGGCGATAGGTGGTGTTGGCATCAGCCTTTGCAAGGAAGTCGGCAATGGTGATCTGCTCGACCGTTGTGCCCGGACCGGGATCATCGCCACCCGAACCGCCACTGATGTACTGGGCATTTTTGATCTGCGGATTGTCGTTGTACGTGGTGTATTTGCCCTCGATGGTAATCTCATCGCCCTCCTTGATGCCGAGGCTCTCGAAGTTCTTGGGATTACCTTCCTTATCGAGCAGGCCATAGATGTAGATGGTACCTGTGGCGTCGGTGAGGTCGAAGTTGCCATACTGGGTGTTGGTGATGTTGCTCACCTTACCCGTCAGGCGATAGGTGGTGTTCGGGTCGGCCTTGGCAAGGAAATCGGCAATGGTGATCTGCTCGGCAGGTGTGCCAGGACCGGGATCGTCACCGCCGCTGACGTGGCTGATGTACTGGGCATTGGCAATCTCGGCCTTTCCATTGTAATCCTTGTATTTGCCTTCAAGGGTTAGCGTGTCGCCCTCCTTGATGCCAAGGCTCTCGAAGTTCTTGGCGTTGCCGTCTTTGTCGAGCAGGCCGTAGATATAGACGCTGCCCGTCTCATCCACGAGGTCGAAGTTGCCGAACTGCGTGTTGGAGATGTTCTGCACCGTACCTGTCAGTCGGTAGGTGGTGTTCGGGTCGGCCTTGGCAAGGAACTCACCAATGGTGATCTCCTCGGCAGGTGTGCCCGGATCGGGATCACCGCCATCATCAGGTGCGGTACCCTCCTTAATGGAGAACTCCTTGAGCTCCCAGGTCGAAGCAGATGAGCTGGTGCACTCGTAGCGATAGGCGATATATACCTTCTCCTTGTTGAGCAAAGATTCGGGCAGACCTACGGTCTTGGCTGGGTAGAAGTCCCACGAGTTGGTCGGACTGGCCTGAGGTTTGTAGTTGAGTTTCGTCCAGGTAGCCTTCGAAACGTCGCCGTCGTAATCGGTCGATGCCCACATGGTATGTCGGGCGAGGTCGGCTTCGCTGTTGGTGTAACGGATGACGTGTTGTACGTCAACAATCACGCCACTGTTGGTCTTGGTGTTGAATGGAGGCGATACGAGCCATGCATCGGTCTCGGTGTAGGTGCTGTTGGCATATCCCGAAGCCTTGGCGTAAGTGCTGCCCAGACTCCAATCGATGCCCTTGACGGTGACTGCCTTGAAGTCGTTGAGACTTGCGCTGGTCCATGGCAATGCCTTGGGCTCGTCGCTTTCTTCAGGTTGTTCAGGCTGCACCTCTGGTATGCCGGCATAGATCATCAGGTTCTGAAGCTCCCACGTGCTGACCTTCTTGAGGTCGGTCACCTGATAATAGAAAGCTACATGCACGTTGTCGCAGTTCTGGTATTCCTTGGGGATTTCGATGTCGCCGCTGCCATAGAGCGTCCAGTCGGTGTAAGGCGAGGCCTTGGGCGTGAAGTCGAGCACCTGCCAGTTGGCAAGTGCCACGTCGCCGGTGTAGTCCTTGCTGACCATGACCTTGTGGTTGGCTGCCAGTTCGGCGGCATTCATCGAGTTGGCATAACGGATGGTGTAGTCGAAGTTGAGCACGAGGCTCTCGGTAGTGGCGGTGTAGAGTGCCGGGCTGATAAGCCACGACTGGGTAAGATTGTATTCCTTCGTGCCATCACCATCGGCATCGACGTAGCCGGTGATCTGCACGTAACTTGAACCCGTACTCCAGCTGGCTAACGAAGGATAGTCGCTGGGGGTATAGATCTCGAACCCTGCACTCAGGTTGGCACTGGTGAAGGGCAGTGCTGCGCCTTCGTAGCCAGTATTGTCGTCTTCGTTGAAGATGACCTCGTAGGGTGCCGGAACGTCCTCGCAGGCAGTGAGCGTCAGTCCGAGGAGTGCGGCAATCAGGATTGAATACTTTTTCATATAGCGTATGTTTTAATAATCTTGTTACTGATGCTTCAAATCGGAGGTGTCGCGCAGCTGCATCTGCCAGCCGGTGTAGTACGACATCACACCGGTGTAGGTGCAAGTGTCGGCGGGGAGTCGCATGAAGGCGATGTCGTTTTGTGTCGATGTGCGGATGGTCATCCATTTGCCCGTCTGATAGATGAACAACAGGGTTCGATCGACACCGTAGCCCTGATCCTCGAGCACTTCGGGTGCAAAGATCTTGGGCAGGGGTTCCTTGCCGTCGAGGAACTGTCCGCTCTCGGCGATGCCGGCATAAGCCTTGTACATCTCCTTGATATAGCCCCTGACGGTACATAGTTGCGGGCAATAGCGGTAGTTCATGTGATTGGTGTTGCACAGCCAGCGCTCGCCGTCTTCATCGGTGTAGTCGATGGGAGTAAGTTCGGGAGCTTTGGGATCAGGTTGGCCAATCAGCTCGACATTGGTTTGCAGCAGTTCGAAGAGGATGGGGCCCAAACGGTAGTTACCCGTCGAACTTCCCGTGGTGATGACACTGGTCCAATAGGGTTGACCGATGCGAGGCATGTAGCTGTAGTTGCCCAAATAGAGGCCCTTAAGGTTGACGCGCACACGCTGTCCCATCTTGAAGTAGGGATAGAGGCACGAGTTCTTGATGGCCAGGATGATTGAGGCATCGGTGCCTGCGGCCTCGTCGATGTCGCGCAGCATAATGGTCTGGTAGAGGTTACCGCCCTCGTCGTTGGCGCAAACCACACCTTCGAAGACCACGTCCTTCTTGATCTGCGTCCAGGTATTGTTGTTCACAAAGTAGCTCGAATACTGCTCCTTCAAGGCGTAGATCGTTGTGTTCACGTCGGGCAGGGTGCCGCTGGGAGCTGTGACGCCGACCGATTCTGCAGTCAATGCCCAGACGTTCGGGTCATCCACGTCTCCCGTGCAGGCGCTGAACAGCAAGGCTGCCGTCATGCCGGCCGAAAGGATTGAAAGATACTTTTTCATAGTCGTTTGCATTTTTTAGAATCGGTAGCTTACATTCAGGTAGAAGTTGAATGCGTTGGCATAGTAGTACTTGGAGTTCTTCGAGAAGAGATAGGTCTTCTGCTTGCCTATCTTCGGTTCGGAACTGAGGGTATAGTAGTTGTCGTCGCGGTTCTGTTCGTAACCGCCCGTACGCAGGTTGGTGTTGTTGCCGATGTTCTGGAGCTGCAGGTTGATGCTCATCGTCGAACGGTTCTTGAAGCGGATCGACTTGCCGATCGAGGCATCGAACATCCAGCCGCCATCATATTTCTCCTGCTCGGCGCCAAATGAGCCGACGATGTTACCATGCTGGTCGAAGGCAACGCCACCCTTCTCCTTCAACATATTGCGGAAGGCATCGCGCTCCTCCTCGCTGGTGATAGGCCACGTCTCGGTGGCGTAAGCCTTGGTGGAGAGGTATGCACCTTGGTTGTCGAAGACATAGTTCTCGACGATGTTCGAAAGACGACGATAGGGCGAGAAGCCCACATATACATTATTATAATAATTAGCGTTGAACTCCAGGAACCAGTAGTTCTTGTTGTACTTCATGCCCAGGTTCAGTGCGGAAAGTGGAGTGGAGCCCACATGCATGCCCTTGGCCAGGACTCTGAGGTTCTGACTCTCGCCAGTCACGGGGTTCTTCCAAAGGTTCACCTTGGCATTGTCCTCCTGATTCATACCTTCGGTGTTAAGCTGTGCATAGGGATTGTTGGTGTATTCCGCACCGCTCAAGGTTGCCATGGCATGTATCGAAAGGTTGGAGAGGATCTTATAGGAAGCTGCCATCTCGACGCCATAGTGCTGGCGGCGCATCTTGCTCATGGTGAGGTAAGTGAAGGTGAAGTTGGCATCGTTGTAGAACGCCGTCTGCTCGACACCATTGATGAAACGTGTATAATAGGCATTGACCTTGCCTACCAGAGCTTCACCCACCTGGAACATCCATGTCGCCTCACCGCTCAATATCGACTCGAGCTTCAGATTGTCGATGTAGTTGTTCTGGACACGGGGAGCCAAGAAGGCATTGCGTACCAGCGGAGCCTTTTTCTCGGCGCTTCCGGCTATCGACAGGCGTTGTCCCGCAATGGGGGTCCAAGCCAGCTGAATCTTGCCGCCGCCGCCCATGAAGCGTGCCCAACCACTCTTGCCGTAGGAGTTGTCATAGTAGCTGCCGTCCTGCTGCTTCACCTGACCCTGACCGTTCTGCATCTTGCCGTCGCGCTGCATCTGTGTACCCTGCAAATAAGCGCTCACATCGAGATCCCAAGGGCCGCGCTGCACGCCATACTGTGCCCATAGCTTGGCCACATCGACGTAGGTGTTGTAGTCGTAACCAAATTTGTCGCCCTCCTTCACCTTGCGGTTGGGGTGACGCAGATCGCTTTGTGCCTGGATGGCATCGCGGCCGTAGTCGTTGATGGCATACTTATCGACATCGGTGAAGAAAGAGCCACCCAGCAGGTCGTCCATCGTCTTGTAGTGCATGCCGATGGTATGGTTCAGATAGGCGCCGGCCAGCAGTTTCTGGCTGCGGCCAATGGTATGCGTCCAAGTGCTCGACAGCGCCCAGACAAGCTGGTCGTTGTGGCGACGCTCGACATAGTAGAGTGCATCGCCGCCCGCCAGCGAATTCTGCTGGTTGACCAGATACATGCGGTCCCAGTTGATCTGACGATTGGCCTTCGACGAGGTCCAGAAGTCGTAGAGTGTGGTCCACTGTTCCTTGGCCTGCGGGTTGGCCGTTTGCCACTCCGAGCCCAGTTGTTCGGGATCATAAACGTTGAAAATGCTCGACGGCAGATTCTTGTAGTAGTCGGGACGTGGGTCGTAAGCATCGCCTGCCCAACCCATCGACGATGAACTGTAGTTCGAATACTTGAACGCCGCTGTCGTCACGAGTTGGTTCGCCTGATCGGGCTTCCAGTCCCAAGTGGCGACAAGCGTGGGCTCGAAGTCCTTCACAACACGCGCATTGCGCTTCTTGCCGTTCTGATAGCCCCAGTTGGAGTTGTAATAGTGGCTGTTGGCCAACCAATAGACCTCCTCGGTCGATGCGCCCTGCTGAGCACGCTTGGTGGGCGCACCGAAGGTCGATATCGACAGGGCGTGACGGTCCCAGCGCTTTTCAGCGCCGAGGAAATAGGAGAAGGAATTGTAGAATGTGCCTTCTATTACACCCTCGTCGGCCCAACGATAGCCAAACGAGCCTGCGAAGGCCCATCCGTTGGCTTTCACGCCTGTGCCAATGGTGTAGATGGCTCGTGCCTTGTAGTTGCGGTTGCAGGCCGTAAGCGTGAACTTCTGCCCTCGGGCAACATGCGAGGCACGCAAGTTGATGTTGTCGCCGCCACCGATGCCGGTGACGCCGAACGAGTTGTTCTCAAATCCCGTCGAACCCTCCTTCTGTCGCGTCAGGTCGTTCAGACCGCCCAGGAGGCTATAGTTATAGCGTCCCTGTTCGAGGTCGTTGAACTCCAAACCATTGAGGAATGTGGTGGAATACATGTTGTCGAGGGCTCGCACCCTGAAACGCATGGCACTCCACCTGAAGCCAACCTGAGAAAGATAGGGGTCATTGTTCGACGAGGCAACGTTCGAGATTGTCTGAGCGGCATCAACATCATCATCGAGCTGAGACTCGGTGAACGAGAAGTCGCTGCCGTCATCCTCTTCCTCTGTCGTCTGCGTTTCCGTGAGCGGCGTGCTGGTGATGTTCTGTGGCGAAGGTTGCGCCATCAGTCCCATCACGACCAAAGCCCAGGCCGCAGCTGTCAGTGTTACTACTTTGCTCATGATATTGTTAAATTGTGGTTAAGTTTTTCCGGTCTTTCCATACCGATATGTCAGCCGGCATGATTCCGAGCTTTGCTCGGTTGTGCATTTCATATATAAATCTGTGCGCAAATATAGCTTTTTTTTACAAATCATGCAAAATAAATTCGAAAAAATCGCGATTTTTATTAAAAAGTTTCCTTTTTTTGTCTAACTTTGCAAAAAAAACACTATCTTTGCAACGCTAACTTCTCCAAGTGTCCACCGCCTGATGGACTGGAGTCCGATATTATCGACAATAAACCTATACAACATGAAACGACCCGTTATCCTCACCATTATCCTTTCGCTGGCCTTCGTGATGCCGTCATTGGCACAGAAGCACCACGGCGATCAGGGAGAGAAGCGCTACGGCATGTATGCCATCGCCTTCTACAATCAGGAGAACCTCTTCGACACCATCGATGACCCGCTCATCCATGACGAGGACTTCCTTATCGGTGCCACTTACGGATGGGACACCAATAAATACCGCCGCAAGGTGCGCAACATGAGCACCGTCCTGGCAGATATTGCCGTTGACAAGGGACTGAAGAACGGTGCCGCCGTCATCGGCCTTGCCGAGGTCGAGAACCGCAACGTCGTTGAGGATCTGGTGAACAGCGATGCATTGCGGAGCCGCGGATACCGCATCCTGCACTACAACAGCCCCGACGCGCGCGGCATCGACTGCGCCATGCTTTACAATCCCCGTATCTTCCAGCTCGAGGATTCGCTCTATGTCTATTACATCTATCCCGAGCCGGGATCGGACGACTGGCTGGCCTTCAAGCAGGATCCTGTGACCAACGAGATCACCACACGACCGCTGTTTGGCGACGTGTCGCACAAGACACGTGGCTTCCTGGTAGGTATCGGCACCATGGCCGGCGAGAAGATGGCCATCATCGTGAACCACTGGCCAAGCCGTGGCGTCGAGAGCTGGGCACGCGAACGTGCGGCTGCTCAGGTGAAGGAGCTCACCCTCGCCCTCCAGCGTCGCTATCCAGGCATCAAGGTAATCATCATGGGCGACCTCAATGATGACCCCGACAGCCGCTCAATGGCGAAGGCCATGGGTTGCAAGTATGCCACCAAGGAAGTGACGTCAGAGTTCGACATCTTCAACCCGTGGAAGTACATGCTCCGCAAGATCGGACAGGGCACGCTGCTCTACGACGGCAAGTGGAACCTCTTCGACCAGATCGTCATGACGGGCAACATGGTCGATCCCCAGACACCGCTCAAGAAGAAAAAACCGAAGATGAGCCACCTCGACCTCAGCCGCGGTCTCACCTTCTATTTCAACGAGGTTATCATCCGCGACTATATCGTCACACCCTCCGGCCGCTACAAGGGTAGCCCTCTGCGTACCACTTCAAGTGGTGTTTGGAACGACGGCTACTCCGACCACTTCCCCACCTGCATCTATCTCGTCAAGGAGTTATAGTAATGCGCATCGACATCATCACCGTGCTGCCTGAACTGCTCACAGGTCCGCTTGACCAAAGCATCATCAAGCGGGCACAGCAGAAGGGTCTCGCCGAGATACACATACACAACCTGCGCGACTGGTCCACCGACATCCGTCATCGCCGCGTCGATGACTATGCCTTCGGTGGCACGGCCGGCATGGTTATGCAATGCGAACCCATCGACCGATGCATCTCCGACCTCAGTTCCCAGCGACACTACGACGAGGTCATCTTCGTCACCCCCGACGGCGAAACGTTCAACCAGCACATTGCCAACGACCTGTCGATGAAGGAGAACCTCATCATCCTCTGCGGACACTACAAGGGTATCGACTACCGCATCCGTGAACATCTCATCACCCGCGAGATCTCCATCGGTGACTACGTTCTGACGGGTGGCGAACTGCCCGCTGCCATCATTGCCGATGCTGTCATTCGCGTCCTCCCGGGTGCCATCGGCGACGAGCAGTCGGCACTCAGCGATTCATTCCAGGACGACCTCCTCGCCCCGCCCGTCTATACGCGTCCGGCCGACTACAAGGGCTGGAAAGTGCCCGAGATACTGCTCAGCGGCCACGAACGCAAGATACGCGAATGGGAGCACGAACAGGCACTCGAACGCACCCGACGTCTCCGCCCTGACCTTTTGAAAGATTAATTATGTCCCAACTAACAGACGAAATAAACAAGCGGCGAACATTCGCCATCATTTCCCACCCCGACGCCGGCAAGACGACACTCACCGAGAAGCTCCTCCTCTTCGGAGGTGCCATCCATGTCGCTGGTGCCGTCAAAAGTAATAAGATCAAGAAGACAGCCACCTCCGACTGGATGGAAATCGAGAAGCAGCGTGGCATCTCTGTAGCCACCTCCGTCATGGCCTTCGACTACGCCTGCACCTCGCAGAGCACCCTCCCGGGGGTCGAAACCGACGGACAGGAACACCAATACAAGATCAACATCCTCGACACCCCAGGACACCAGGACTTCGCTGAAGACACCTACCGCACCCTCACCGCTGTCGATAGCGTCATCATCGTCATCGACTGCGCCAAGGGCGTCGAGACGCAGACGCGCAAACTCATGGAGGTCTGCCGTATGCGCAACACCCCCGTCATCGTCTTCATCAACAAGATGGATCGCGAGGGAAAAGACCCCTTCGACCTCATCGACGAAGTCGAGAAGGAGCTCAAGATCACCTGTCGCCCCCTCACCTGGCCCATCAACATCGGCGAGCGTTTCAAGGGCGTATATAATCTCTTCGAATCGTCGCTCAACCTCTATACCCCCAGCAAGCAAACCATCTCGGAGAGCGTTGCCATTCAAAGCCTCGACGACCCTTTGCTTGACGAACGAGTAGGACAGCGCGATGCCGACAAGTTGCGTGAAGATGTCGAACTGCTCAGTGGCGTTTATCCCGACTTCGACAAGGAGGCTTACCTCGACGGACAGCTTGCACCCGTCTTCTTTGGCTCCGCCTTGAATAACTTTGGTGTACGCGAACTCCTCGACTGCTTCTGCCAGATTGCACCTTCGCCCAAACCCACCAAGACAGTGGAGCGCATCGTGCAACCCGACGAACAGGACTTCGCAGGCTTCGTTTTCAAGATACATGCCAACATGGACCCCAACCATCGCTCTTGCATCGCCTTCGTCAAGGTCTGCTCGGGCAAGTTCGAGCGCGGCGTCTATTACAAGCACGTGCGCCTCGGGCAGAAGATGCGCTTCTCGGCGCCCACCTGCTTCATGGCACAGAAGAAGGAAGTGGTCGATGAATGCTGGCCGGGCGACATCGTCGGCTTGCCTGACAACGGCGGCACGTTCAAGATCGGCGATACCATCACCTCGGGCGAAGACCTCCACTTCACCGGCATACCGTCGTTCTCGCCCGAACTCTTCATGTATATCGAGAACGCCGACCCCATGAAGGCCAAGCAGCTTGCCAAGGGTATCGACCAGCTCATGGACGAAGGTGTGGCACAGGTCTTCACCAACCAGTTCAACGGCCGCAAGGTCATCGGCACCGTCGGCCAACTCCAATTCGAAGTCATCCAATACCGCCTCGAGCACGAGTACAACGCCAAGTGCCGCTGGGAACCCATCCGCCTCTACAAGGCATGCTGGATGCAAACCGATGACGAGGAGCAGCTCCGCGATTTCAAGCGCCGCAAGATGCAGTTCATGGCCACCGACAAGCAGGGCCGTGATGTCTTCCTCGCAGAGTCGGGCTATGTCCTCTCCATGGCCCAACAGGACTTCCCGCATATCAAGTTCCACTTCACTTCAGAGTTTTGATGAAAATCTGCTATATAGTCGCCATGCGGGCCGAGGCCACCCCCTTCATCGAGCACTACGGCGTCGAGTTGCTCGCAGGGTTCTTCGCACCTCTCCCCTGCCAATGCTATCACACGCAGGTTAATGGCTCCGACCTCTACGTTGTGCTCAACGGCGAACAACACGGCTCGGATCTCGTGGGATGCGAAGCCGCCTCGGTGGCCACTCTGGCCGCCATCCAGAAGATACAACCCGACCTCGTCATCAACTCCGGCACCTGCGGCGCTTTCCGCAGCAACGGTGCCAACATCGGTGACATCTATCTCGGCAGCGGCGTGATGTTCCACGACCGCCGCGTCCCAGGTGACGATGCCTGGGGCACGCAAGCCCTCGGAAATTACCCCGTCTGGGAAGGCACTTCTGCCCTTGCGCAAAAGCTCGGCTTCAAGCTCGGCAAGGTCACCACAGGCTCCTCGCTCGACATGCAACCCTGCGACGAGCAGATTATCCGTGAGAACCACGGCGAATTGAAGGACATGGAGGGCGCTGCCATCGCCTTTGTCTGCTCCCTCTTCCACCTTCCCATCCTCTTCGTCAAATCGGTCACCGACCTCTGCGACAGCGGCGCCGCCACCTACGACGAGTTCTCGAAGAACCTCGCCCTCGCCTCGGAAAACCTCCGCCAAGCCAATGTCCGCATCATAGATACACTAATACGGGCGCTCTAGATCGTCTAGTTTCTCTAGGTTTTCTAGTTCCTCTAGGTTTTCTAGATTCTCTAGATATTCTGGAAGCGCCATCAATATTATTCCCATAAAAAATCAAATCACCATGGCAACTCCCCACATTTCCGCTCCTGATGGCGCATTTGCCAAGACCGTCCTCATGCCGGGCGATCCTCTGCGCGCCAAGTTCATTGCCGACACCTTCCTCACCGATCCGCATGTTGTCACCTCCGTACGCAACGTCCTCGGCTTCACCGGCCTCTACAAGGGCGTACCCGTCTCGGTCATGGCCAGCGGCATGGGCATCCCCAGCATCGGCATCTATTCCTACGAACTCTACTCACAGTATGGTGTTGAGAACATCATCCGCATCGGTTCGGCAGGCAGCTACGTTGAACGCCTCGACGTGATGGACGTCGTCCTCGCCAAGGTGGCTTACAGCGAAAGCTCATACGCCCGCGTCCTCAACGGCTACCGCAGCAAGAAGATCAAACCCAGCCCCATCATCAACGCGGTAGTGATGCAGAAGGCCAAGGAACTCGGCATCGAATGCAAGGAGGCCGTCGTTCATTCCAGCGACGTCTTCTACGGTCAGGAGCCCTGGCAGGACATCGCTGCACGTTCAGGCTCGGAATGCGTCGAGATGGAGAGCTTCGGCCTCTTCCACAACGCCAACGTCCTTGGCAAGCAGGCATCCTGCCTCCTCACCATCAGCGACAGTTTCGTACACAACACCGAACTCACCGCCGAAGAGCGTCAGACCTCCTTCCGCACCATGATGACGCTCGCTCTCGAAGCGGCCATCGTCCTCTGATGCACCATCTGCACCCATGCAACCCGCTACCGACCGCCTTTGGAACAGCAACTACTGGAAGGTGATGACGACCAACTTCACACTGTCGTTCTCCTTCTATCTGCTCACTCCCCTCTTGCCGCTCTATCTGAGCGAGACGTTCGGCTCATCGAAGGACATGATCGGGCTGGTGCTTTCGGGTTACACCATCACCGCCCTGATCGTCCGACCGTTCAGCGGGTTCTTCGTAGATAGCTTCTCGCGCAAACGGGTGCTCCTCATCAGCCTTTTCATCTATTTCATCTGCTTCAGCGGCTACCTTTTGGCGGGCACGCTGCTGCTCTTTGCCATCGTCCGAACGCTCCATGGTGCCCCCTTCGGAGCTTCGACGGTGGCCAATAGCACCATGGCCATCGATGTCCTGCCCTCCAGCCGCCGCAACGAAGGCATTGGTTACTACGGTCTCAGCAACAATCTGGCCACCGCCATCGCCCCCACCGTCGGTGTCTTCATCTATCGTTACGCACACAACTTCGACCTCCTCTTCTGGCTTGCCTTCCTCGTGGCAGGAATCGGCCTCGCTGTCGATGCCACCCTCAAGCCGCCTCCACGCCCTCTCCAGACGGGCAAACGTCCCATTTCGCTCGACCGCTTTTTCCTCGTGCGTGGTTGGCTCATCGGTCTCGACATGGCCTTCTTCGGCGTGTGCTTCGGCGTGCTCAGCAACTACCTCGCCATCTACGGCAAGGAGACGATGGGCATCACCAGCGGCACGGGCACGTTCTTTATGCTGCTTTCCATCGGCCTCATCCTCTCGCGCCTGCAGGGTGGCAAGATGTTGCGCCAGGGAAGGCTCACATACAATGCAGCCATCGGCATCATCACCTCCACAATCGGCTACCTCCTCTTCGTCGCCTGTCCTAACATGGCGGGATACTACGGAGCCGCCATCCTCATCGGCCTCGGCAACGGGCACCTCTGGCCAGCCTTCCAGAACATGATCATCGGCGTCGCCACCAACAACCAGCGCGGCACCGCCAACTCCACCCTCCTCACCTCGTGGGACCTTGGTATCGGCATCGGCATCCTCCTCGGTGGCTCCATCGTCGAATACTTGGGTTACGCTGCCGCCTTCTGGTGGATAGCCATCATGCACTTCGCAGGTGCTCTCCTATTCTTCCTCGCCACCCGCTCCTTTTTCCTCCGTAATCGCATAGTGCGATAAGGAAATAGATTATTATTCCCATCAATCGACAAATCGAGTAGGCAACTTACACATATATAAATATATTATGGGAAATAATATCAAAATATGTGGGAAAATGCCTTGAATAGTTGGAAGTGTGATAATATTTCCATATTTTTGCGCTGTTCATGAAACCGCTACATATTATTTCCACACTGATATTGACCACAGCCCATGTCTCGCCGATGTTGGCTGCAACAACTGGTGCGTCTTCCGAAGCTCCCTCCTATCGCATCGTCAAAGAGCTGGATGAACTCCCTTTCAAGGAGGTTACCGACCTCGTCTATGACAGCGATGACCTGCTGTGGATGGCCACCCGCAACGGTCTCTATTGCTACGACAATTACCGTATCCGTCCCTATCGGCGCGATGGTCGTCATCCCGACATGCTCACCGATAACGAGGTGAAGCGCGTGACCGAGGACCGTCAACAGCGTATCTGGATAGCCACCGCACAAGGTCTCGACCGGCTCGACAAGGAGACTAGTCGAATCGAACACCTCGTGCCTGCAAAATACAACATCCATTCCATCACTGAACTTATGGTCACACGGGATGGCACTGTCTGGGTCGCCTCCGACGACGGATTCTTCTACTATCTTCCTTCCGACGACGTGCCCCATCCTGTGCGCATACTCGATGAGCGAGGCGAGCAGATAGCATTCGGTCAATGCATGATGGAGGACCATCGCGGATACATCTGGCTGGGCACATGGAGTAACGGACTCTATAGATACAATCCCCAGGACGGCACATCGGTGCACTATCCGCAGATGAACGAAAGAAATTCAGCCCACGTGCTGCTCGAAGACGATCACAAGCGCATCTGGGTGGCAGGATGGGCTAGCGGCATCCAAGTACTTGACAATGCATGGGAAATGGACCGCCTTTCGTGGCAAACATTTACGACGCCCGACCTCATCGGCGACATCACCTACAGCATGACATTCGATGCCGAGAGGCAGCAGATCATGATAGGTTCTTCGCGTGGTATGACCATCGCCGACACCGAACACCTCGGCACATTCTACAAGCTTGCAGATTCACAGGACGGACATCCCTTCCCGGGTGTGGAGATCACAGGTATCGAGAAGAGCGATGACGAGCTCACCTGGGTCAGCATGATCGGTCAAGGTGTGATGGCCATCGAGCCCGATCAAGCCCATTTCGGCCACTCGACACTCGAAAATTCCCGCAAGTACTTCAAGACCTCATCTATCAGAAGCATCTACGCCGACCGCCATCAGCGTCTCTGGCTCGGTATAGGCACTCAAGGTCTCGCCGTGCAGGACCTCAAGACAGGAGCTTCGTACAACTGGAACGAAATACCCGCCTTGAGCAGAACACATCAGTCGATGTCAACGGTCTATGCCATCACCGAAACCTATGACGGGCATATATGGGTGACGACGTTCAATTCCGAAATCATGGAGATCGTCCCTCCGAAAGAAGGTGAGGACCTCCGTCGGCTTACTGCCACCATCTATTACTCGGCTACCACACCTTTTGCACCATCCGACCGCATCTTCACCCTCTTCGAGGACCGCAATGACAATCTCTGGATAGGTGGAACGGGAGGTGCCGTGATGCGTCGGCCAAATGGTTCCGTCCTACGACTCGACACCCTGCAGATGGATCCGAAGCATCGCATGAGGGACCTTGAAGTGCAGCGTATGGCACAGAGCTCCGACGGCAGTCTGCTGCTTGCAGCCCTCCATGCCGGTGTCTATCGAATGACATTCCGCGATGGGAGATGGGAAGTGGAATGTTACAATGCCGAGAACGAAGGCATCGGCGACAACGAGATTCAAAGCCTTTGTCTCGACAAGCAGGACCGACTGTGGGCAGGTTCGAAGAACGGTGACCTCTATGTGCTCTATCCCGGCAGCAAGCGTTTCCGTTCGGTGAAGGAAGACTGGCATTTACCTGGCGCATCCATCAACTTCATCATCGAAGACCGCAGTACCATGCCCAGCCGAGAAGGGCAGCACAGCCTTTGGGTAGGGACCAACGAGGGACTGCTCCAGATCATCACGAGTCTCGACCTGAAGACTACGCGCATCATCCACTACAACGAAGAAGACGGTCTGCTCGACAATTACCTCATCCGCAGTGCTGCGACCACCGACTACAATGGCCACATCTACTTCGGTACTCACAAGGGTTACAACTTCTTCAATGCAGAGCAACTTGCACAAGACAAGGAGAAGAAACATCGGGTAAAGATCGGTCAACTGCTCGTCGAGGACATCCCGTGGCAGGAGTTGCCTGAAGACGAAAAGAACAAAATCTCCACACTGGATCCACGCTTTACCAACGAACTAACCTTCACGCATGAGCAGAGCGAGTTCACCCTGGAGTTTTCCCAGACAGGCATCACCCACAAGAAGGAAATACAGTTCGCCTACCAGCTCGAAGGATATGACGAAGGATGGCGCTATGCCTCTGGGGCCCTTCCCCATGCAAGCTACAGCAACCTGCCTGCAGGCAAATACACCTTTCTGCTCTGCAGCGCCCACCACACCTATTCGGGAGGCAGCACCAATCCCACCAACGATGAGGATGTGCTGAAGGTGGCAATTGCCATCCTTCCCTCATGGTGGGAAACAACTACAGCAAAGATTATCTATGCTCTCCTGGGTATCCTGGCAGTACTTCTCCTACAGAAAGGTTTCAGAATGTTTAAGACACGTTATAAGCACCTGCTCATTCGAGCGCGCGAACGTGCCGCCATCCGAAAGGGAGAAATCATCCTGAAACCGAGCAAACCAGATGTCACCGATGCCGACAAGGACTTCATCCGTCGCGCCATCGCCTGCATCAACAATCACCTGAGCGATCCAGACTACGACCAACAGCAGTTCCTCGACGACATGGGCGTGTCAAAAGCCACCTGCTTCCGCAAACTGAAGGCCATGACAGGTCAAAGCTACACCAACTTCGTCCGCGACATCAAGATGAAGGCCGCACTTAAACTTCAGCAGGAAAATCCCAACATCCGCATCTCTGACTTGGCATACTCCGTAGGTTTCAGCGATCCGAAATACTTCTCGGCATGCTTCAAGAAATACCATGGCAAGCTTCCTTCCGAAATCATCGAAGAAAAGCCATACAAGAACCATGACAACAAGGAAAATCCATAAAACTGAATTGTTTCACACGAAAAATGTTTCAATTATCACATAATATTAGTTCTTGAACCAATTTTCCACCTAATTGCAACAATTGTTTCCTAATAAAATTAACAATAGGCTACCTTTGCACCATCAAACTGCGGGTAGCCTATTGTCTTATCTATACAATAACTGCCCCATAACAAACACACCACATATTATTAACCCTTAAACAATGTACTAATGGAGCAAATTAGTCGAAAACTTACTGAAGGCTGGAAGATGCTATTAGGCATCCTGCTCTTCTGCTTCGTCATGGCCGTATCGCCAGCGTATGCACAGAACACCACTGTCAAGGGTGTAGTAAGAGATGCAATGGGTCCGACAGCGGGTGCCACCGTTGTTCAAAAAGGGACCAACAACGGAACCATCACCGACCTAGATGGTAATTTTGAGATCAGCGTGCCATCCAATGCTGTCCTTGTCATCAGTTTTGTTGGCTTGGATTCGCAAGAGATTCCTGTGGCAGGCAAGAAGTTTATCGAAGTAACCCTGGAAGGCAACGAGGAGCTCGAAGAGGTCGTTGTCGTTGGTTACGGTACCCAGAAGAAATCCGACATTACCGGATCGGTTGCATCGGTTGACAAGGCCCGTCTTTCGAAACTTCCTGTTACCAACGTGCTGCAGGCTGTTCAGGGCGCTACTGCAGGTGTTACCATCTCACAGGGCAGTTCAATCCCTGGCGATGCTCCTTCTGCACTGGTGCGCGGACGCAACTCCATCAATGCCGGAACGGGTCCTTACATTGTTGTCGATGGTGTGCCCATCTCGAAGAGTGGCGGTTCGCTGAACGACATCAATCCCGGTGACATTGAATCAATGGAAATCCTGAAGGACGCCTCAGCCACAGCCATCTATGGTACCAATGGCGCCAATGGTGTCATCCTGATCACCACCAAGCACGGCAAGGAAGGCAAGCCCTCCATCAGCTACAACGGCTATGTCGGCATTGAGGATTTTGCCCATAAAATGGACTTCTGCAATGGTGCACAGATTACGCAGCGCTACAAGGATTATGTGGCCCAGAATGCAGGTGAGACCATGTACAACGACTATGTGAAGAACCAGGCCGAAGCCGCTGCCCAGGCAGCAGGGCAGGAGACCGACTGGATTTATGATATGGTTTCTCGTACGGGTATCATCCAGGATCATAACGTGACCATCAATGGCGGAGCCGAGAAGGTCAAGTACTTCATATCGGGCGACTACCTGAGCCAAAAGGGCGTGTTGAAAGGCTTCAACTACAAGCGCTATTCTCTTCGTCTGAACATTGACGCTGACGTTACCGACTACTTGAAGATTGGAACAAACACCTACATTGTAAGCCACAACCGTGACGGCGGCCGTGTGAACTTCCTGATGGCTGAGGCCATGTCGCCCTACGGCCAGGTATATAATGAAGATGGCACCTACTGCATTTACCCGATGGCTTCGGAGAACCTCTTCTTCAACCCCATGCGCGATGTGAACCAGGATCATGAGCGCCGCCAATGGAACATCAACCTGAATGGTTACGCCGACGTCGATTTCGGTCATATCTGGACACCTCTGAAGGGCCTGCACTATAAGTTCAACTTCGGTTACTCCTACGTACCCAAGCGCGAGAATTACTATAATGGAGCAGAACAAAACAACCTTAGCGGATATGGCTATATCTTCAATGCCGAGACCCAGAACTTTACAGCAGAGAACATCTTGAGTTGGGCACGTGACTTCGGCAAGCATCACGTCGATCTGACTGCCCTGTATGCTGCTTCGCGCAAGAAGTATCACGACAACACTGCAGCCGCCAGCATATTCATCAATGACGAGCAGCTATGGCATAACCTCGCCGGCGGCGTCACTCAGGTTGCGAAGTCTTATACCGACCTCTATACAACTTGTTCCCAGATGGGTCGTATCAACTATTCCTACGACAGCCGCTACCTGTTCACCGCTACAGTTCGTCGCGACGGTTCGTCGGTGTTCGGTGATGACAACAAATACGGTGTTTTCCCATCGGTAGCTATCGGTTGGAATATTGCCAATGAAGCGTTCATGGAGAGCACAAGCGATTGGCTGAGTACCTTGAAACTCCGCCTCTCCTACGGTAAAGCCGGCAACGAGGCCATCGGTGTTTACGAGACCCTTGCCAAGATGGCAAATGCAGCACTTGCCCTTGACGGAGCTTCAGCCACCGCCCTCTATCCCAGCAGCCGCATGGGCAACTCGGGATTGAGCTGGGAGACCACCAAGTCGTTCAACGTCGGTGTTGATTTCGGCCTACTGAACAACCGAATCAACGGCAACATCGACTTCTACAAATCAAATACCACCGACCTGCTTCTGCAGCGCAACCTGCCGAAGATCTCCGGTTATTCGAATGTATATATGAATATGGGTGAGACCGCTAACACGGGTCTTGAAGTCACCATCAACTCGAAGAACGTCTCGACGAAGGACTTCACTTGGAACACCTCACTCGTATGGTCGTGGAACAAGAATGAGATCAAGGACCTCTATGGTGACGGCAAGGATGATCTCGGCAATCGCTGGTTCATCGGACATCCCATCAGCGTCATCTACGACTATGAGATGGAAGGCATCTGGCAGAAGGATGAGATTGAGCGTGGCGACCACCAGAAGCAGGATCCCCAGGCACAAGCCGGTGACGTCAAGCTACGCGACATCGATGGTGACGGAAAGATCACTCCCGAAGGTGACAAGACCATCCAGGGACAAACCACTCCCAAATGGATTGCTGGTTTGACCAACACCTTCACATACAAAGGCATCTCTCTGAGCATCTTCATCCAGACAGTTCAGGGCTTGAAGCGCAACAATTCGCTGCTGGCCATGGCCAGCGATGAGATGGGTCGCCGCAACAGCACCCTGGAGGTAGGCTATTGGTCGGAGAGCAATCCAACGAACGAATTCCGCTCATTGAGCAAGACCTCCAACCGCTGGGGCTACGGATTCCCACGTGATGCAAGCTTCACCCGCATCAAGGACATCACGCTGAGCTATCAGGTACCCGCCAGGATTACCCAAGCCATGCACATCAACGCTTTGACCATCTATGCCAGCGGACGCAACCTCTTCACCTTCACAGACTGGATCGGATGGGATCCCGAGTCTGACATCACCCAGCGCGGTTGGGGCGGTTACGAGAACAACTACCCAATGACGAAGAGCATGGTGTTCGGCCTGAACGTTACCTTCTGATGAATAATTGAGTAATTGAAGATTTGAATAATAGAAATACACGATAGTTATGAAAATCAAGAATATCATATACAGTGCTTCAGTTGCCACCGTGTTGGCCATCGGCCTATCCGCTTGCAGCGACAGTTATCTGGATGAAAACATGTTTTCAAGTTACGGTACGGATGTTACCGACGTGAACGCCAAGATAATCGGCTTGCACTATAAGTACGCTGCCCTCTGGGGCATGTCCAGCCGTCAGGGATTCACCGGCATCTGGCAGGACGGTACCGACGTGGGTGCCCCTGGCGATACCGAGGGTGTTGAGGTACCCTTCTTCCAATATGGCTCATTGAACGCCGAGAACGGTGGTGTCAGCTTCCTCTGGGAGAACCTCTACAGCATCATCAACAGTGCCAACATCATCATCAACACTGAGGGTGTGGATCCAGCAGCTAAAGCAGAGGCAGAATTCTTCCGCGCCTACAGCTACAACCTGCTCGTCACTCTTTGGGGCAATGTACCCCTTATCACCGAGAGCAAGGCCGAGCCGCGCACCGATTTCACCCGCAATGCTGTCTCCGAGATTGATGCCGTCATTGCTGCCGACCTGAACGATGCTATGGCCAACCTGCCGGAAGTGGGCAAAACCGCCACGGAGAGCCGTATCAACAAGGACTGCGCCCGCATACTGGCTGGCGAGGCTTTCAACCGTATGGGTAAGTACAGCGAGGCCGAGGCAGCTGTCAGCGCCACCATCAACAGCGGCAACTACCAACTTATACAGGAACGCTATGGAAAATTCCTCGACGAGGCCGGTGACTATTACAGTGACATGTACCGCTGGGGCAACCAGCGCCGTTCCCAGGGCAACACCGAGGGTATCTGGGTATTCCAGATGGAGTACAACCGCAACGTGACGGGTGGCACCATCGACAACCCGCAGCAACGCCGCAACTGGGTGGCAGCATTCCATAAGATCAACGGCATGGTTAACGCCGACTCCATCGGCGGTCGTGGCAATGGTCGTCTGCGCTTGAGCAATTATGTGAAATACGCCATCTACAAGGAAGGTGATATCCGCAACTCGAACAACAACATCCGTCGCGTCCTGTTCTACAACAAGCCTAACTTCAGCGCCGACATTTATGTTAAGGACGGTTTCCGTGTGGATGAGGGAACAGCCGGAGCAGAGAAGATTACCGTACACACAGGTGACCGCGCTTACTGGACGGTAAAAGACACCCTGAACGTAATGTATCCTCACACCACCAAGTGGGGCGGTTACGATCCGACCGACGATTTCGGTTATGCCATTGTCAAGGACTGGCCCATCATGCGTCTTGCTGATGCCTATCTGCTCCGTGCCGAGGCTCGAATCATGCAGAACAACATGACAGGTGCAGCCCAAGACATCAACGTTCTGCGTGACCGCGCATTCAAGAAGTATCGCGAAGAAACAGGCAATGCCACTGCAGGAGCTGTCACAGCTGCCGACATGAGCCTGGATTTCCTGCTCGACGAACGCATCCGTGAGCTCGTTGGCGAGGAGAACCGTCGCTATACCCTTTGCCGCACAGGAAAGCTGGCTGAGCGTGTTCAGATGATGATGTCGAAATATGCCGAGGGTACCCAGAGCAAAGCCATTACCGGCTTTGATGCCGGCAAGCACTGTCTGCTCCCCATTCCTCTGTCGGAGATACAGTTGAATAAGGATGCCGATCTTCAGCAGAATCCTGGTTATTAATTAGCTAAAGACTGACATCATGTAGTTTAGTTAATATATGTGTGTAATCGGGAGAGGTGTCATACGAGGCTATGCCCTCCGTTGGCACCTCTCCTTTTTTATAAACCCTTACTCTATGAAAAAGCACAACGTTCTGTCTGCTGCCATCTTTTTGCTTTTAGTACTGATGGCGGCACCCTTGTCTGCCAAGAAGAAAGTCGTGAAAGCCCCTTCCGACCGCGAGGTTTGGACCACCCTGCTCTATCGCATGGCCCAACCTGTGCTCGAACCGATGGCCGAAGGACGCCTGCAACAGGTGATGACCTACGAGAACGGCAACCTTGAGGTGTCGCCCACCTGGGACGGACGCAACAAGAAAGTGACCTATATGGAGGCTTTCGGTCGCCTGATGGCCGGCCTTGCTCCATGGCTTTCGCTGCCCGACGACGAAACCCCCGAGGGAGTGCAGCGTCGTCAGCTACGCGAATGGGCTTTGAAAGCCTACGCCAATGCCGTTGACCCTGCCAGTCCCGATTATCTCGGTTGGGGTTCAGGTGGACAGACATTGGTCGATGCTGCCTACGTTGTCGAAAGCTTCCATCGCGGCTGGGATGCCCTTTGGGAACCGTTGAGCACCGAGACCAAGTTACGCTATGTGCGTGAGATGCAGAAGCTCCATCGCTACGACCCGCCCTATCAGAACTGGTTTCTCTTCTGTGGCATGGAGGAATGTTTCCTCATGAAAGCTGAAGCTTCGCTCAAGAAAGCCGGTGTCGATCTGCAGAAGGAGGGCTTCGAAGGGCCGCTCTACGATGCCTTCCGCATCAAGACCGCGGTGAACAAGGCCGAGGAATGGTATATCGGCGATGGCTGGTATGCCGATGGCCCGTCGTTTGCGTTCGACTACTACAACTCGTACGTCATCCATCCGATGTATGCCGAATGCGTCGAGATGGTCTGCGACGTTCAGCCCAACAACAGCTACCTCATTCACAGTGTGGATCCCGTCACCTACAAGACACAGGGTCCGACCTATCGTCTCGGCGTGATTCGCGAACGTATGCAGAAGTTCAGCTGCATCCTTGAGCGTTTGGTCTCGCCCGAAGGCACCTATCCCGTCTTCGGTCGCAGCATCCCCTATCGCCTTGCCGTCTTCCAGCCCTTGGCCATGATGGCTTGGCAGAAACGTCTGCCCGAACAGCTATCGAATGGCCAGGTACGTGCAGCCATCACTGCCGTCATGAAGCGCATGTATGCGGCCGACCTCTACGAGCTCGGTCTTTCGAACACACCTGCTACGACTCCCACCAACTTCAACAAGGGTGGATTCCTGACCATCGGTTTCGTGGGCTCGCATCCCAATGTGGCTGACATCTATACCAATAACGGTTCGCTCTACATGACCTCGCTTGCATTCCTGCCCCTCGGTTTGCCTGCTGACGATCCGTTCTGGACCGATCCCGCCCAGCCTTGGACTTCCAAGAAAGCCTGGGAGGCTGAGGACTTCCCGAAGGACCACAAGTGGCACATCAACAAGCAGATCCTCTACTGGGAGTGATTTCCCCACACACAAAACAAAAACCCAAATGAAAAAATACCTACTAATCATTGCCGCCTCCCTGTCACTGGCGGCATGCACCAAGCAGGCACCCAAGTATGACCTACCTGCCCCCGATGCCGTCGTCAGCATCATCAAGCAGGTCAACACCCAATGGCAAGAGAGCCATCCGCTCGTCGTGGCCACCGATGCAACCTACACTGCCGACCCCGACAACGAATGGACCTTCAAACCCTACTCCAACAATAGTCCGTTCTGGGACAATGCCGCCTATCACACCGGAAACATGGAGGTGTGCAAACTCTCCAGCGAACTGAAGGAACAGTTCATCGGCTACAGCCAGACATGGGCCGAAGCTGCTCAGTGGAAGGGTGCCACCAACAGCAATCCTGCTGAGTGGATCTACAACTACGGCGAGACTCCGCGTCACGTGCTCTTCGGCGACTGGCAGATCTGTTTCCAGACCTATTGCGACCTCTACAACTTCGAACCTGACGACAGCAAGATTGCACGGGCACGCGAAGTTATGGAGTACGAGATGTCAACCTCGGCCAACGACTACTGGTGGTGGGCCGATGGCCTTTACATGGTGATGCCCGTCATGACCAAGCTCTACAACATCACCGGCAACGAACAATATCTCGAGAAACTTACCGAATATTGGACCTTCGCCAAGAACCTTATGTACGACGGACAGGAGAGCATTCCCGACACGTTAGGTCAGCCCATGGCCAACGTGCCTCAGCATCTCTTCTATCGCGATGGGAAGTACCTCTACCCCAAGCATGCCAGCCTCAACGGTGTGAAGGACTTCTGGGCACGCGGCTGCGGATGGGTAGTGGCCGGACTGGCCAAAGTCCTTGCCGACACTCCCGACACTTGGAAGGATAAAGGCGAATTCCGTCAGACTTACATCGAGATGTGCGAAGCCGTGAAGAACTGCCAGCAGCCCGAGGGCTACTGGACTCGTTCTCTCCTCGATCCTGAGCATGCTCCAGGTCCAGAGACCAGCGGCACAGCATTCTTCACCTACGGACTGCTCTGGGGCGTCAACAATGGCCTGCTCGACCGCGAGACCTACATGCCCACCATCGTCAAGGCATGGAACTATCTCACCACCGTCGCCCTGCAGGAGGATGGCAGTGTCGGCTACGTCCAGCCCATCGGCGAACGTGCCATTCCAGGCCAGACCGTTGACCAGAAGTCCGTCTCCAACTTCGGCACTGGTGCCTTCCTTTTGGCTTGTTGTGAGATGTATAGATTTTTAGAAAAGTAATATAATGAGAAAAAGCCTTCTGTCGCTGCTCACCATTGTCTCGTTGCTGCTGGTTGCATGTCAACCCAAGGTTGAACTACCACGCTTCATCGAAGCAGGCATTGGCTATAGCAACAACTCCATCAACGCCACCGTGTTCCGCAACAGCTCGATAGCCACTATCGGCCAGACACAATACGTCGCCTACTACGATTCGGCGGGATGGCTTACCCTGGGCAAACGCCAGCTCCGAGATACGTCATTCAACATACAAAAGACACAATACCAGGGCCATGTCCAGGATGCACACAACGTCATCAGCATCATGCCCGATGGCGACGGCTATCTGCACGTCTCGTTCGATCATCACGGCCATCCTCTCCACTACGCTCGCAGTGTGGAGCCCGGATCATTGACCTTGGGCGACATGGAACCGATGATCAGTCCTTCGATGGACGCCTTGATACCTGACGAACTCGACGTAACCTATCCCGAGTTCTATCGTCTGGCTTCGGGCAATGTGCTGTTCGCCTACCGTAGCGGCGCATCAGGCCGTGGCAACCTCGTCATGAATCTCTACGATGTCAAGACGCACAAGTGGAGTCGCCTGCAGGACGTGCTCATCGATGGAGAACAGCTCCGCAATGCCTATTGGCAGCTCTTCGTCGATGCCCGTGGCACCATTCACGTCAGCTGGGTTTGGCGCGAGACGTGGCTCGTCGAGACCAACCACGACCTGTGCTATGCCTGCTCCACCGACGAAGGCAAGACGTGGCAACGCAGCGACGGCACGCCATACCAGCTGCCTATCACGGCCGACAATGCCGAATATGCCTGCCGAATCCCGCAGAACAGCGAACTCATCAATCAGACCTCGATGAGTACCGATGCTGAAGGTCATCCATATATCGCCACCTATTGGCGTAATCAGGAGGACTCCATCCCTCAGTACCGCATTGTCTGGAACGATGGCACGGCATGGCAACAGCAGCAGGTGAGCCAGCGACAGACGCCTTTCAGCCTCTCGGGTGGCGGCACAAAGATGATTCCCATTGCCCGTCCACGTGTTGCCATCGATGGTCACGAAGCGTGGTACATCGTTCGTGACGTGGAGCGCGACAGCCGCGTTTCGCTTTACCATACCGCCGACCTTCGTTCCGGTCAATGGGAACTCTCTGATCTCACAGACTACTCGGTCGATGCCTGGGAGCCCTCGTTCGACACCGAATTATGGAAAGCGCAGCGCCACCTACATCTTTATGTGCAATGCGTACATCAGGGTGATGGCGAAACATCAGTAGCTGCCGAACCCACACCGGTACGGATCCTGGAGATACGATGAAGCTCCAAAAAATCATGCTTGATGGTGGATTCACCTGTCCCAATCGCGATGGACGACTTGGGACAGGTGGATGCACCTTTTGTCGTACTGATGCGTTCAATCCTTCCTATTGTCGCAGCACCGACAACATCCGAGAACAGCTCGAAGCCGGGAAACGCTTCTTTGCGGGCAAATACCCCAACATGAAGTATCTCGCCTACTTCCAGGCCTATTCCAGCACCTACGCCCCTTTGGACCTATTGCGTCAGCGATACGAGGAGGCACTCTCTGTCGAGGATGTGGTCGGCTTGGTAATTGGCACACGTCCCGATTGCATCGCAGACAACACACTGCAATATCTTGGCGAACTTCAAAACCAAGGCTATCTCATTTCTCTCGAACTGGGGGTCGAATCCTTCTACGATAGAACCCTCCTACGCATCAATCGTGGCCACTCCGCACAAGACAGTATATCGGCAATCCGTCGATGTGCTCAAGCCGACATCTACACGACTATACATATAATTATTGGTCTCCCTGGAGAAACGAGGGAAGATATCCTCGCCGAGACAGATATCATCAACCAACTTCCCATCAATGCCATAAAGTTACACCAACTGCAGATCTTGAAGGGAACACCACTGGCCGTTGAGTACGGAGCGCATCCTGAAGATTTCCTGACCTTGACAATCGACGATTACGTCGACCTCGCAGCCACATTCATCTCTCTTTTACGAAAGGACATCCATTTAGAACGTTTTGCTGCCTCTGCACCATCGGAACTCATCATTGCACCACGATGGGGACTCAAACCCTTCGAGGTGCAGCAAAGGATTGAAGACACACTCACAAAGCGCACTTTTTGACACTCATATATAGCAAATCGTTCAAAAAAAAACAAAAAAATGACAAAATGGACACCTTTAGGAGAAAAAAAAATAAAGACTCTCAAAAAAAGCCTATCTTTGCACCGAATTGGTCTAAATATAGATTAGGAACTTATTGAAGCCATTTATCATTTCGAGAGTTAGAAATTTATTATTAACTTTTATATACTATAAAAAATGAGTTTTAAATTGAACCAATCAATTTTGCTGACCTGCTTTCTCCTGTCAGCTTCAGCAGCCTTCGTGAGCTCGTGCCAGGACTATGAGCCTTACAACGACGTTCAGGACAAGGCCTACACTCACGAGTTCGAACGTCAGTTCGGAAAAATCGACCCCAACCAGAACTGGGACCTCTTTGGCCAGTTGGCTCGCCGCAAAAATCGCGGCACACGTGCGCCTAAGGCAGATGAAATCATTGTCACCGAATTAAACTCCGATGATGATGCCATTATTGTCACACTGGCGGATAACCAAGAGTATAATAAGGTTCTTCCCGAAGGTGCCAGTGGCGATATAGGAAGTCATCCTACTGTTAGATATGAGGACACCAACCTCGGCCGTGTTGTGCAGGACTTTGTAGCTACGGCACACGAATTCACCATTACCCCTGTCCATTGGACAACCAGCGGCAGCGATGTGATAGGTATTTACTGGTACACTGACGATGAAAGCGAAGCCACTGAAACTATTATGGGTGCCGATGGAGAACTATATTGGATTGTAACCAAACCTATTATTACAGGAAAGACTCGCTTGGATTATTTTACTAATGATGGGCGAACTCTTCAGGTTCCTGGAGATCCGCAACATATTGATTGCAGCGATGTCTTTAATTATCAAAATTGGCAAGATCGAGCACAATACCTGATTAGTCATCCCGTCCAAGTAAAAGTCCCCGAGGAAATCCCGTACTATGGCTTCTATATGCAGCAAAATACTAAACAATACTCTGAATCCAAGTTGAATCAACGTATCACCATCTCTAACTTTGGAGACAAGCAGCCTTGCTACGTGGCCACATTCAACATCCAAAGAGATATTGATGCTGATTATCCGGACGACAGGGACTATATGTGTTTCGAGGATTGGCTATACACTGGAGACTTTGACCTCAATGACCTAGTATTTAGAGTGGAAGGTTTCGACGAACAAGCCGTTATCGATCAAACCACCATTAATGAGAATGCCATTCTTGTTTGCGAGGACTTGACGGAATACGACTTCGACTTCAACGATATCGCACTCTTGTTGAACTATACGGAGGAAATTGACAGGCAGTATGAATTTGACCATCAAAAAGGCCAATATTACATATCTAAAGTTGACACATTACAATCACTCAAGGTGACTGCGTTAGCAGCAGGTGGCGCTTACGAATCGACCTTGACGATCAATAATAATGAATGGGGCGAAATACATGCGTTGTTGAATGAAACAACCGCCGAATGGGGTAGCACCAACAAAAAGAGACATTCTATCATCAATGCATCTTCCATCTATACAGACAGGAAAGGCCAATCGATTGTCATTCCGAAAGCTGACCTTCCTGACAAGAACGTGGGAACGGGTGATGGCCAGTATCCGACGTATCTTTCACAGCTCTTCGACACCGAAGGTTTCTTTGAAATTCACAGCGATCAAGACGGTGATGCTGTAAAGCTTATCCAAAATAACTCGTTCAAAGGCAAAGGAAAAGGTACTGCTCCCCAGATGATGCTCTTACCCGAGTATTTCGAATGGCCTCTTGAGGAGAAATACATCTGTGATGCTTATACAGGTTTCACCGACTGGGTGGAAGATGTTACCAAGACCAACTGGATCTTGGACACACAAGTGGAGGACCTGATTACCGACCGAGGAGATCTTACTCCTATAATCAGCCCAGATGCTCCAAGTGAAGTAGTCGAGTCGATTGTACTCACTCCTCAAAGAGGAACATTCATTTACACTGATAACGCAGGAAACCACACTTATAATAACGGTATCTTCCTAGATCTCAGCGGGATCCAAGATGAAGCCTACGATGGAGCGACAGCTAAACTCCATATAACATATAATTCTAGACCTAGTGAAAGAATTTGGATCGACGATGCCTTTGGGCGTGAAATCCTGTCACACAACACTGCCGCAACCGATGGTGTTACAGTCGTTACTTATACCATCAGTGCCGCTAAGTTTAAGAATGCACTTGAATCTGACGGTATCTGGATTGTTTCACGATACGATAGATTAGTAGAAATCTCTGCTGCCACCATTGATATCCATAATGTCACAACTGAAGCCCATCATAAGCTCTTTGTCGATCCGCTTTATATGACATTTGAGACCATGAATCCGCAGACTATCACTGCAAGCTCTTCGACTCATGGACTGATTTCATTCACCTCGAGTGATGAATCTGTAGCCACCGTTTCTTCGTCGGGTGTCGTAACCCCCGTTGCCGAAGGCTACTGCTCTATTGTCGTTAGAGCTGAGGCATCAACTGTGGATGGCAAGGAGTACAAGTCCACCTCCGAGCGCGTCAGCATTGAAGTCATCACGGGTGATGAATATAGAGTGGTGCTGAGACTTGGTCCTACAAACGACATCGCGGGTGCAACGGGTAACCTTACCAATTATGCATTGTGTACCACTATGCGCGATGTCATGGATAATTGGAGCTCTGGCGCAACTCTCATTGTCACCAAGACGGCCGGAGATAATTCTTACTTCCAGATTCAGAATGTCAACAATCAGGTTGTTGGTGCGACACAACAAGCGACACAACAAACTGATAATAGAGCTACGTTCACTTTGTCAGCTGCACAACTCCAACAGTGCAGAAACAGCGAAGGCACTGGATACACGTTCAAGATCCTTCACAGTGAAAATACGTATATACAATCAGCAGTTCTTTACATGCGAGAATAGTCCCTTTCCCCCTATATCACCGCCGTATGCCTCCCGACATACGGCGGTTTTTTTCTATGCCTGATGCAAGGTTTTCGATTGTTGTGCATTTATAGGATAGATATATGTACAGAATAATTAGAGTTGTTATGAAACATTTCTTATCCATCCTTCTCTTCTCCTGTGTTTTCATCACAGGCATACATGCCCAGGACTTCAAGCGGCATGAGATTGCTTTCTATCTCTCAACAGGCGACGCGGCAAACGAAGATTTTGGCAACTTTATCTATGACGTAGAACAAAAAACAGCATACGAGAGGGACTTTCTCTGTGGAGTTGACTTCTATCCCGTCCTTGGCTTCGAATATTTCTACAACTTAACCCGCAAATGGAGCGTAGGATTGTCCGTCGGCTTCGGCAAGACAAGTGAGGGGCTCACCAACACAACTGGCTCGACTCCAATAGCGCATTTGATGAGAAGAAGAACGTTTTCGCTTACCAAATAACCGTTGGAGGCATCGAATTCGGCAGCAAACGCTGGCCCCATCTCTACAGCGAACTGGGCTACGGACATCAAGGGGTCTTCGTCATCGGTATAAAACTTGGATTATAAAAAAACCAAACAAATATATGACATGAAAAGATTAGCATTTACAAATCATTCCACAAAGCTGTGCCTTGCCGGCGCATTGCTCCTATCCATCTCGTCGTTCACCTCATGTGACCTCAGCGACGAGACAACGAAACCCATCCTCATCATCGAACCGCCCACAGCCAGTCTTGTGATTGGCGAAGACGGCATTCCGCGTCGCGAAGATGCCACGGCGCTCTCCGACGAAATGAAAAAGGCAATAAACAAAGAGGTCATCGGCCATGGCTGGAAATGGCTCCAAACCTACGAAATCGACGAGCATGGCTCGCTAATCAACGAAGATTATTTCGGCACCCACACGACCGCCCGCTGCTGCAACTACTATTTCCCATCGGCCACCGAAATGACCATCTATTCCTACACCTATGGTTCCGAGGAACCTGGGTACTTCGATTGGTCAATCGCTATAGACTATTCCAATGGTGATGTTCTTCACGACGTATTAGACGAAAAATATTTCCTGCTGAATATTCTCTCGATCTTCCAGCTCGACGGAGTTTGGTACATGGTGACTGTTGAACGTCTCGGCATGAATGGAAACGGCCTGGGAATGTACAATAGCGGCTTCGCCACTTCGGAGTATGTCCGCATGACCGACTATGAACTTTCCAACTTCCAGCGGGACTATTCCTTCGACTGGCGAATGATCAACTAATAATATTGCGATTTCTGTCTATCGACACACACATCTTTATAACAACGAAGGCGGGCCTCGTGAAGAGACTCGCCTCTCGTTATACATTACCATACCGCCCAAAAATCTGTGCTCATCTGTGGAGATCTGTGTGACCTTGGCACACGCGCAGCGTGACATCGTTTTTTGTCACACAGATTGCACGGTTTTTCACAGATTTTTTTCTGCGTGTCGTGATGCGGGCGCAAGCGATTATCTGTGCTCATCTGTGGAGATCTGTGTGACCTTTGACCACGCTCTGCGTGATGTCGTTTTTTGTCACACAGATTGCACGGATTTTCACAGATTATTTTCGTGTGTCGTGATGCGGGCGCGTAAGCGATCATCTGTGCCTATCTGTGGAGATCTGTGTGACCTTGGCACACGCTCTGCGTGACATCGTTTTTTATCACACAGATTGCACGGATTTTCACAGATAAATATGGCTGTGTCTGTGAGATCTTATTTAAGAAGATCCTTAGCCTTGTTGGCAGCCTTATCGACAGCATCCTTGCCGGCTTCCTTGGCCTTGTCAACAGCTTCCTTACCAGCATCGACAGCGTTCTGTCCAGCTTCCTTGGCAGCATCAACAGCATCCTGTCCAGCCTCCTTGGCGGCATCAACAGCATTCTGAGCCTTGGCAACAACCTCGTCCTTGGCGCTCTTGAAGCTCTCGGTCAACTCATCGAACTTGGCCTTCTGCTCCTCGGTGAACTCACCAGACTTGGCCTGGAGCTCATCAATCTCCTTCTGTACTTTCTCGATAGCTTCTACACTACCACTCTCAACGGCTGCCTGAAGATCAGAAACGGCCTGGTCAATGGTAACGGGAGCCTCTGCTACTGCAGGAGCTGGTTCGGGAGCTGGTTCAGCCTTCTTCTCATTACCACATGAGCTGAGCACAAGGGCTGCAGCTGCAAAAAGAACAAAAAACTTTTTCATTGTAATTATAATTATAAGGGTTATGTAAAATCGAGCGCAAATATAAAGACTATTTATAATTTCTCCAAATATTTTTACGAAAAATTAACAAATCCGACTATTTATATGCCGTTTTGCTATCCAATAGGCTGAAATAAAGCATAAAACTCCATTATAGTTTCGCTATTATCCTCGCGGATTCGTATTGCGTTCCCAGAATACGCCATCGGCATATCCTTGGATAGCAGCATCTTCCTTGGCTAAAAGGAGGCGTTTCTGCGCCCAAAGGCAATATTCCTCGTTCTGTTCGATGCCACAGAAATGACGACCCAACTTGCGAGCCACCACGCAACTTGTTCCACTCCCCATGAATGGGTCGAAGACCACATCACCTTCTTTGCTCGAAGCAAGGATAAGCTTGGCAATGAGCTTTTCGGGCTTCTGTGTCGGGTGGTCGGTATTCTCGGGCATCGACCAAAAGGGCACGCTGATGTCGTCCCAGAAGTTGGAAGGATAAGTCAAGCGGAAATTACCTTCCTTGGTCTCTTCCCAATCCTTAGGCGAACCATTCACTTTATAAGGCGCTATCACACGACGCTTCATCATCACGGCTTCCACGTTGAAGTAATAGTGCTGTGGATCCTTCACCGCAAACCAGATGTCCTCCATCGAGTTCTTCCAGTTGCTCTTGGCTCCTCGTCCCTTCTCGCGTTGCCAGGTGATGCGGTTCAGGATAGTCAACTCTTTCGACAAGACGCGCTGCATCGCGGCTGTGCAATGCCAATCGCCACAGAGGTAGAGAGAACCCGTAGGCTTCAGCTTATTGCAAACATCATGCATCCACGAACTAAGATATTCCTCATACATCTCCTCCTTGCGTGCCACGAAGGTCGTTTCGCCAAAATTGCGAGACAGGTTATAAGGCGGGTCGAGGATGATGAGGTCGGCCATTTCGTCAGGAATCCAACGCATAGCCTCCATCATGTCGGCACAAATGATGGCATCGAGCCACGGCCAAAGCTGGCCTTGTTGCAGGTCATCCACCGTCTTGATCATCGCTCGCAGCGATGGACGTTCGGCATCCTCAAGAATTAGTGTTCGATTGTTGGAGGCACGTTGTTTCATGATTTCTTCTTTATCACGAATTATCGAATTTGAGAATTGATTGGGGACGATGTGGAAACACACAAATAAAATCTATAATTCGCCAATTCGTGATGTCATAAATCTCTGTTTTTTATCAAGAATTTGAGAATTTGAGAATTGATTGGGCCGATGTGGAGACACACAAACATAATTCTATAATTCTCAAATTCTTGATAAATAAAACTAATTTACCACGTTCTGAGGCGCACCATTCAGGAATGCGCGGACATTCTCGAAGGCGATCTTGTCCAGGCGCTCACGAGCAGCCTTGGTAGCCCATGCCACATGTGGTGTGATGTAGCAATTCCGAGCACCGATAAGCGGGGAACCTGCACGAGGAGGCTCCTGTGTCAGTACATCGACGCCAGCGGCGTAGATCTTACCGTTGTTCAAGGCATCAGCCAATGCCTGTTCGTCGATGAGCGGACCACGTCCCGTGTTAATCAGGATGGCCGATGGTTTCATCAGGGCCAGACGTTCAGCATTCACCAGATGTTTTGTCTGTGCATTCAGAGGGCAATGCAGGCTCACTACGTCAGAGGCACGGAAGATCTCATTATAATCGGCTGCTTTCCAGATACCCATCTTGGCCAGTGTCTCAGCACTCTTCGAGCTGTAGGCCATCACGTTCATGCCAAACGTCTGGGCAATGCGGGCGACAGCTTTTCCGATATTGCCCAAGCCCACGATACCTAAGGTGAGTCCGTCAAGCTCGATGAGCGGACTCTCCCAGAAACAGAAGTCCTTGGAGTTCTGCCATGCTCCTGCTGCCACCGACTGGGCATGTTGTGCCACATGATGCGTGATGTTGAGCAGATGCGCGAAGACCATCTGTGCTACCGACAGCGTGCTATACGCGGGGATGTTGGTCACGATGATGCATCGTTTCGTGGCAGCCTCCAGATCCACGACATTATATCCTGTGGCCAGCACACCGATATACTTCAAATCAGGCAACGCCTCGATGACCTTTGCATCGAAGATCACTTTGTTGGTCAGGGCGATTTCGGCACCTGCGCATCGCGATATTGTCTCTTCGGGTGCGGTGCGTTCATAAACGATAAGTTCTCCCAGAGTTTTCCAGGGCTCCCAGCTGATATCGCCGGGATTGGCTGCATAGCCATCCAAAACTACGATCTTTTTCATTTCTCTATAGATATAATTATGTTCTGAAGTTTCCCACACCCCCAGAAGCAGTTGAGGCGGAGATTTGACTTCGAAATTTGGCATGCTAAACTATGACTTTTAGGTTCTTATGCTTTTTCTGCTTAAAAAGTGTAAAACCTAGGCACTTTCTTTGAAATCTTGATTGAATCTGAGGATGCATTCGAGGTCTGTTCTGGTCTCCGGATCAGCAATTGCCCTCTCGAGAAGGTCGTCCAAAGTGGAGTCGAAGAGCCTTGCGATTCTTTCCAACAGCCCTGCTATCATGGGGAGCAGGC